>MNRL01000015.1 GCA_001915925.1 Clostridium sp. CAG:354_28_25 | reverse complement strand
TGTTTATGTTTCCTTTCCATAAGCATCCTCCTTTAATTTATATTTTACAACAAATGGGGACACTTTTAAATGGGTGTGGTAATTTTATTCCGCTGTCCAGAGCTTAAAGTTCACTGGGTAGACATAAATAAAAAGTAAGAGAAAAGTTTTAAAAACTTTATAAAAAAAATCATGATAAATATATAAAGAAGTAGAAAATTAAGAATATACTTAAAATTTCTACTTCTTTATTAAGTTTGTTGAAATTAAAAATTTTAATAGTAAAAAATTAGCGATTAAGTAAATAAACTCCTAAATTTAAATATGTTGCAAATAATGTCCATAATAAGTATGGAAGCTGTAACCATGCAGCAGTTTTATGCTTTTCATAAAATCTAGCTATCATAATAATAATTAAAATTACAAGAATTATAATCCAGATAAACGCAAATAATCTCCATTTTAATAAGAAGAAAGCTATAGGCCAAAGAGCATTAAAAAATAATTGTAAATAGTAGATAGAGTTTATTTTTGAATCTACCAATGAATTACTTGCCAATATTCCATATGAAATTCCCATCAGGATATATAAAATTGTCCATACGATTGGAAAAGTCATACTAGGTGGTGATAAAAATGGTTTTTCTAAAAAATTATAATCGATACTACCAGAAATAAGAAACCCAACGATACCACCAACAAGAACCGGAATAAGAATAGCCTTAAAATAAATTTTAAATTTTGACATTTCTCAAAACCTCCATGTTAATATTTTATTAAAATAAGTAGAAATTATACATTATAAAAAATAAGTTACGACCTGAAAGCTAGTAACATAAATGAGTTCAAAGGAGAATGAACTTTAAGCTCCGTCCCTAAAGTTCATAAAAATCACGTAAATTTATTGTAAAAAAAATGCTATTTTTATATAATATTTTTAGTTTGTAATAGGGGGAATAAAAAATGTCAAATTCAAAATTAATAGTAGTAGAAGGACCACAAGGAGCAGGTAAAACAACAATAACAGATTATTTAAGATATGCAATTCCATATACAAATTTATATAGATTATCAGGAACTGCAGATAGTTCGCCAGCAGGAAAGAAAAAAGCAGAAACTATGTATATAGATTTATTAAACTACTTGAAAAATCTAGAAAACCAAAGTATTAATTTAGTGTTTGATAGAACATTTTTTACAGAAGAAAATTACTGTAGGCTAGGATATAAAGAATATTCTTTTACAGATATATATAATGAATTATTAGACAAATTTGCAAATTTGGATTTTGAAATATTTTATATAACATTATATTTAGAAGATGAAAACTTATATGTAAAAAGATTACAAAGAGAAAATAAAGCAGTTGTTAAATATGCGAAATTTGACATTGAAAAAAGTATAATGCAACAAAGAACATATTTAGAGATGTCTGATGAAATAGCAAAGAAATATCCTAATATACATTGTTTAAAAATAGAAAATAGTAAAGATTTAGAATTAACAAAACAAGAATTAAAAGAAAAAATAGTTTTTTAAACCTTGAGTATACATAAAAAATATAGTATAATAAGTTTGGAATTTTGTTGAATTTTCTATTATACAGAAAACTCAATTTACAATATATAGATAGGAGATTTTTAAAGTGAACGTTTCAGATTTTTATTATGACTTACCAGAAGAATTAATAGCACAAACACCTATAGAAAAAAGAGATGAGTCAAGATTAATGGTCTTGAACAGAGAGAAACAAACGATAGAACATAAAACTTTTAAAGATATAATAGATTACTTAGAACCAGGAGATTGTTTAGTAAGAAATAATACAAAAGTTATACCAGCAAGATTGTATGGTAAAAAGGCAACAGGAGCAAAAATAGAATTTCTTCTATTAAATAGGATAGAAGGAGATATATGGGAATGTATTGTAAGACCTGGTCATAAATTAAAACCTGGTACAGAAGTAGAATTTGGAGATGGAATATTAAAAGCAAAAGTACTAGACGTAATGGAAGGTGGAACAAGAAAAGTAGAATTTAAATATGAAGGAATATTTAATGAAATTCTAGATAAAATTGGGTTAATGCCACTTCCACCATATATTCATGAATCTTTAAAAGATAATGATAGATATCAAACTGTTTATGCAAAATATGAAGGTTCAGCAGCAGCCCCAACAGCAGGCTTACATTTTACTCCTGAACTTTTTGAAAAAATAAAAGCAAAAGGAATTGATGTCGCAAATGTAACATTACATGTAGGAATCGGAACTTTTAGACCAGTAAAAGTAGAGAATGTAGAAGAACACCACATGCATTCAGAACATTTTTATATAAAACAAGAAGATGCTGATAAAATAAATAATGCTAAGAAAAATGGAAAAAGAGTTATAGCCGTAGGAACTACTTCTTGTAGAGTATTAGAAACAATAGCAGACGAAAATGGAATGGTAAAACCTACAGAAGGAGATACACAGATATTCATTTATCCTGGTTATAAATATAAATGCTTAGATGGCTTAGTAACGAATTTCCATCTACCAGAATCAACATTAATAATGTTAGTATCTGCATTAGCTGGTAGAGATTATATTATGAAAGCATACAATGAAGCAGTAAAAGAAAGATATAGATTTTTCAGTTTTGGAGATGCAATGCTTATTTTGTAAGATAGGAGAAAATTATGGTTATACATACAAAAAAGCAAGTAAAAACAAAAACTATTCATAAAAGAATGAATTTGCCACAAAGTTTGCGAGATAAAATAGATGAATTTTGGAAGAAACAAGTAAAAGTAAATCCAAACTTATTTAATGGGGAAGTTTGGAATGTAACAAAAATGGAAGAAAATAAGGATAATATACTTCTAACAATAGAAAAAACAGACTATGCACATTACTTATATGATGAAAGGCATGGTATAGAAGAAAAATATGCTTGCCACAATCTTGCAGGAGGAACATATATTGTTACTAAAGATGGATATGCTGTTATAGGAGAACTAGATGATACAACTTCCTATCCTAGAATGATGCAAGTTTCTGGTGGTGGAATAGACGAAAAATATGATATAGTAAACGGTGAATTTGATTTAATAAAAACAGCAAAAAGGGAATTAAAAGAAGAATTAAATTTAGACTTAGATGATAAAGAACAAATAGAAAGTTACAATTTCGAATATATAGAAAAGCCCGAAGGAAAAAGGCATTCATACTGTGTAATATTAAAAGCATATTCAATATATTCAAAAAATCAATTAGAAGAACATTTTAATAAGTATTATCAATTTTTAGAAGAAACGGATGGAGAAAAGGAATTTAAAAAATTACATTTTTTAAAACTGGGTAGAGCAGTAGAAGAATTGGACAAGCTAGATAATCCAAAAAGATTATATGTTAGACAACTTCTAGGAATCGAAGATAAAGGGGTGTTAAATAATGAATAAAAAAGAATTTGAAGAATATCTAGACAGCCTAGACTTAGATAAGAAAGAATATTGTATAATAAGTGGTGGAAGCTTATTAATGCATAATTTAAAAGAAGAAACAGATGATGTGGATTTATATGTAACACAAAATTCATTTGATAAGTTAAGTAAGAGGTTTAATGTACATATAAGTGGTAAACCATTTCCGAACCATTATACTGTAAACGAAAAAACTGAGGCTGTTCTAGTTAAAGATTTACAAAACGAAAAAATATATAATATCGATGGATATCCTTGTCGTTCTATAATAGATGATTATAATTGGTATAGACAAAATGGTAGACCAAAGGATTTAGCTAGTGCAGATAAGATAGATACCATGTTTGAAGATATAGCCAAAGAGTTTAATTGTAAAAAAGAAGAGGTCACTGAAAGCGAAATTTGTAAATATGTAAATAAGAAGGAGGAAATATGAAACCAGCAGTAACATATGAGTTAATACATAAATGTAAACAAACTGGAGCAAGAAGAGGTGTAATACACACTCCTCATGGTGATATACAGACACCAGTATTTATGCCAGTAGGAACACAAGCAACTGTAAAAAGTATGACACCTGATGAATTGAAAAATGAAATAGATGCAAAAATAATTTTATCAAATACATATCATTTATATTTAAGACCTGGGGAAGAAGTAATACAAGAAGCAGGTGGACTTCACAAGTTTATGAACTGGGATAGAGCAATACTAACAGATAGTGGAGGATTCCAAGTATTCAGTTTAAGTGGACTTAGAAAAATAACAGAGGAAGGTGTAGAATTTAGGTCTCATTTAGATGGAAGAAAAATTAAATTTACACCAGAAAGTGTTATGCATACAGAAAATATTTTAGGATCAGATATCATGATGGCTTTTGATGAATGCTGTCCATATCCATCAACATATGATTATACAAAAAAATCTATGGAAAGAACTACAAGATGGGCAGAGAGATGTAAAGCAGCACATGCAAGACCAGAGGACCAAGCTTTGTTTGGAATTATACAAGGTGGATTTTATAAAGATTTAAGAGAAAAATCTGCAAGAGATTTAGCAAAATTAGATTTACCTGGATATGCAATAGGAGGAATAAGTGTTGGAGAACCTAAAGAAGAATTCTTAGACATATTACGTTTTACAGCACCACTTATGCCAGAAAACAAACCAAGATATTTAATGGGAGTAGGAAGTCCTGATTATTTAATAGAAGCAGCAATGGCTGGAATAGATATGTGTGATTGCGTTTTACCAACAAGAATTGCAAGAAATGGAACTGCAATGACATGGAATGGAAAAGTTGTAATAAGAAATGCAACTTACGAAAAAGATTGGGGTCCAATAGATAGTGAATGTGATTGTTATGCTTGTAAAAATTATACAAGAGCATATATTAGACACTTAATAAAAGCAAAGGAAATTTTAGGAGTTAGATTACTTTCAATTCATAATTTATATTTCTTGACTAAACTTATGGAAAGAGTTAGAATGGAAATAGAGAATGATAATTTAGGAAACTTTAGAAAAGAGTTTTATAAAAAGTACGGATATGATACAAAAGAATAGTTAAATAGGGGGAAAGTTATGGATTTATTTGATAATGAGGAATTGTTCAAAGAAGAAAAAAAGAAAGTAAAGAAAAAAGGAATAATAATTATTTCATGTATAGTCGTAGCAATTCTTTTAATAATTGGAATTGTTGTAGCAATGATGTATTTTCAAAGTTTACAATGGGGAATTACAGTTGATGGAGTAGGAGTTTCAGTAAAAGATACAACGATTATAACAGATGAGCAAACAGGTAAAGTATTTGTATCTATTTCAGATGTGGCACCACATGTAACAGGATATACATATTTACATGGTGAATATGGTAAAAATTCCGAAGACAATAATTCAGGAGTTGTTCAATGTAATGATGAAGCAGTAGAATTCCATGCTAACCAAAATAAAATAAATAAAGTCTTATTAAAAGAAGATACTAATGATAACGAGTATGGTTATATGTATCTATCAGAAAAGATAAAATATGCAAATGGACAACTATATGCATATGTAGAAGACTTACAACCATTATTAAATGCAAAAGTAAATTATAACCAAGCAACAAATAAAATTACTTTAGCAGGAACAGAGTACTTATATGAACAATATCAAACAAAAATTGCAAGTTTAGGATATAATGCAGTAGATTCAAACTTCGTTAATAAAAAGGCATTAGCATCTGATATGATTGTTGCTCAAAAAGAAAATGGATTAACAGGAATAATTAGACCGGATGGAACAGAAATTGCAGGTCCACGTTATACAAGTGTACAATGGTTAGAAACAACAGAAGAATTTTTAGTAGAAAATAATGACAAATATGGAATTATAAGTGAATTAGGACA
This sequence comes from Clostridium sp. CAG:354_28_25, assembly GCA_001915925.1. Taxonomy (GTDB): domain Bacteria; phylum Bacillota; class Clostridia; order TANB77; family CAG-508; genus Merdicola. The sequence continues at coordinate 150,116 of MNRL01000015.1, read as the reverse complement.
AAGTAAAATCTCTATGAATTATGATTCGATAAAATTATTAGATAAAGATACAGGACTTTATATAGTAGAAAGCAATGATAAATATGGTGTAATAAACAAGAGCGAAAGACAAATACTATATGCTGAATTTGATCAAATTGGTGTAGATAAAAATCAATATCCAAGTGTACAAGATGGAAATCAATATTTATTCTATGATTCTATTATACCTGTAGAAAGAGATGAAAAATGGGGATTATATAACATAAATGGAGAAGTTATATTACCAGTAGAATATGACAGTATCGGTTGTATAGTAACTTCAACACAAACAAAGTCAGCAAACAATGCAGTACTACTAGAAGACTACGAAGGAATTATAGTAGGAAAAGAAATAAGTGAAAGTGATACAAATAAGAAATATGCAGTATATAACCCATTAGGAGAACAATTAGTTGGATTCTTGTTAGATAATATTTTCTATAGAACAGAAAATGGAAAAGATATTTATTATCTAGAAATGAATGGACAACAAGGAAACTTAGATGAAGTATTTAAGGCAAATGGAATTAAGAAAGTTAATACAGATGTTAATGATTCAAATTTAAATAACAATATAAACATTAATAATGGAATATCTGATACAAATGAATTAGTAAGAAATTAAAGTAATAATTAATAGCCTTCCTAAATAGAATTTATTAGGGAGGCTTAAATTATGGAAGAAGGAATATTAAAAAAGAATGGAATTGCTATATTAAAAGGTGAAATAATAGCTTTTATAATAAATATCTTTGGATTAATAATATTATCACTAATAATGACATATTCTACTATTTCGGATAATAATATACCAACATTAGTAATAGCAGTAAATACATTAGCAATTTTAATAGGAAGTTCAATTGCAACTATTAAGCTAGAAAAGAAAGGAATAGTAAATGGGTTAATAATAGGTGTATTATATATGCTTATTTATTTATTAATTTCTTTAATATTTTCAGGAAATATTAATTTTTCTAGTAAAACTATTCTATTAATCATTTTAGGTGTTATTGCTGGGGGAATAGGAGGAATAATAGGAGTTAATCTTAATAGGAAAAAATAAGATAAGAAACGGTTAAGAAAATATTAGTTTTATCTACGGAAACAATATAAAAAGTTTGCTAATTATAAAATTCAACTATTTAGGAAAAAGTAGTTGAATTTTTTTATGATTTAAGATAGAATTTAACAAGACTATATTCAATGTTTTTAACTAAGGAGGAGAAAAAGTGAACAAAGAGGAAAAACTAAAAAAAGAGCAAAAAGCAAAAGAAATAAACAAATTGAAAGGTTTAAGAATAACATTAATAGTATTTATTATAATTTTGTTATCTTTAATATCTTTTGTGGGCATATATGTAAAAGATAAAAACGAAATGTCAGATGTTATTCCAGACTTCATATTAGGTTCAGATATAGAAGGAAATAGAATAATTCAATTAAATGTTGAACAAGACGAAACAATAACGTTGACAGATTCAACAGGAGCTAAGATTGCATCAGGAACAGAAGAAGAGCTTTCAAACCAAGGTTATACAGAAGATGTTATTACAAAAAATGGTTATACAAAATCATCAGAGGAAACAAATAAGGCAGAAAATTTAACTGCAGAAAATTATGAAAAATCAAAACAAATATTAATAAATAGATTAAAAACATCTGGGGTTACAGATTATAAAGTAAGACAAGATAAAGACAATGGGAATATAGTTGTAGAACTAAAAGAAGATGATTCAACAGATGATATAATATCAACATTATCAGAAGTAGGAAAATTTGAATTAAAAGATTCAGAAACAGAAGAAATATTATTAAATAATGATGATGTAAAAGATGCTAAGGTTTTGTATAATAATACACAATCAGGAGTTAATGTGTATTTAGAAATAGAATTTAATAAACAAGGAAAAGAAAAATTACAAGAAATATCAAGAACATATAATAGTAATGCAGTATCAGAAGATACAACAAATACAGTTTCTAATAATACAGTATCTAATGAAATAACAGAGGAAGACTTAAATGCTGCAGAAACAGCGAATGAAGCTACAAATACAACAACTGATGGAACAACAGACACAGCTGAAGCATCATCTAAGAAAATAGATATGGTAATAGATGGAACTACAATTGCACCAGGACAACAATTTTCTGAGGAAAATACAACAGGAACATTAGACTTATTAATAGGAACAGGAAGTGCATTAAATACAGATGATGAAAACAACAAATTAGATACATATATAACACAAGCTCAAACAATGGCTTCATTAATAAAAAATGGTGTAATGCCAATTACATATTCATTGGAAAGCAATAAATATATAGAATCTCCGATAACAGTAGATTTATTAAAAAATGTAATTATAGTATTAGGAGCTATTGCAGTAGTATTATTTATCTTCTTAATAATTAAATTTAGAGTAAATGGAATACTTGCAACAATATCTAATGTTGGATTTATTGCAGTTATATTATTAATTTTAAGACTTACAAATGTAGAAGTAGGAATTGGTGGAATTATAGGATTAGCATTAATACAATTATTAAATTATATATTACTTTACATGTTATTAAAAGCAATAAAAGGTAAGAAAGATAATGATAAAGTAATGAAAAGTGTACTAGTAAAATTCTGTATGATGTCTGTACCAGCATATATTATTGCTATCGTATTTGCTTTTAACTCATTTATTCCAATATATAGTTTTGGAATGGTTGTTTTCTGGGGAATTACAGCATCAGTTATATATAATTTACTTGTAACCAAAAATTTAATTATAAAAGCAGAAGAAAAATAATATGAGAGGGTGAAAAGATGGAACGCAAAAAAACTAAGATGAAAAATAAAATACTATATATTATTATGGCAATTATAATAATTGCAGGTATAGTTGTTGGATGTACAGCAAAGTTTAAATTTAGTTTAGCATATGATGATTCTAATAGAATCGAAGTTTATATTGGTAAAGATTATACAAAATCTGATGTAGAGTCTATTGCTAAAGAAGTGTTTGGAACAAATGATGTATTAATACAAAAAATAGAATTTTTTAATGATTCTGTAGCAATTACAGTAAGAGAAAGTAATGATGAACAATTAAATAACTTAGTAACAAAAATAAATGAAAAATATGAAACCTCTTTAACAAAAGATGATTTAACAGTAGTAGAGATACCTCATTATAGGGGAAGAGACTTAATGGCAAATTATGTTTGGCCTATAGTAATTTCAGCAGCTCTAATTATTGCTTATGAAGCAATAAGATTTAGAAAATTAGGAGTAGTAAAAGTTGTGGCAAAATTAATAATTTGGCCAATAGTAATAGAAGCATTATATTTAAGCATTTTAGCGATTGCAAGAATACCTATTAGTTATTACACATTACCATTAGGAATTATATTAGCAGTATTAACATTAACAGTTATTACTTATAAAAATGAAAAGAGATTAATAGAATATAATAGAAAGAAAAACTAATAATATAGGGATTTTGGGAGGTCTATAGGGGGGATTTGGGGACGTTCCTAAAATCCCATTTTTAATTATATAAGATAAAAAAATACAGGATAAAATGCTTTATCCTGTATTTTACTTTACGAAAATCTTCAGATAGTCTGAATGGCAGTAAAGCTTTAGCCGGAAAAAATCACTGGTGGTTATGTGATTATTTTTGTAATTTGTAATAAGATTTCTTTCCTTTTTTTAGAATTGCAAATCCATCTTTAAAATCTGTATCTGAAAGTATATAATTTGTATCAGATATTTTTGTATCATTTAAAGATATACCGCCCTGTGTAATTAATTGACGTGCTTGACCTTTTGATGGTGCAAATCCAACTTGAATTATTGCATCTAATATAGAAATATTACTTGCAACTGTAGCAGTTGGCATATTGTCTAAACTACCTTGTCCACCAAATAAAGCATTAGAAGCTTCTTCTGCTTTTTTTGCTTCTTCTTCGCCATGAATTAATTTTGTTATTTCGTATGCAGCTACTTTTTTAGCTTCATTTATTTTTTCATCTTTCAAATTAGAAAGTTCTTCGACTTTTTCCATAGGTAAGAAAGTAAGTAAACTTAAAACAGTTTTTACATCGGCATCATCAATATTTCTCCAATATTGATAGAAATCATATGGTGATGTTTTTGTAGCATCTAACCATAATGCACCTTTTTCTGTTTTTCCCATTTTTTTACCTTCTTTTGTTGTAAGAAGTTTAAATGTAAGACCATATGAATCAGAATGACCAATTCTTCTTATTAAGTCAACACCACCTAAAATGTTTGACCATTGGTCATTTCCACCCATTTGTAATTTACAACCATATTTATCATGTAAATATAAAAAGTCATATGATTGCATTAACATATAGCTAAGTTCGAAGAATGTTAAACCCCTTTCCATTCTTTGCTTATAACATTCTGCAGCAAGCATTTTGTTAATAGAAAATAATGAACCGATTTCTCTTGCAAAGTTAATAAATTTTAAATCTAGTAACCAATCTGCGTTGTTTACTATTATTGCAGCATTTTCACCTTCGAAAGATAAAAATTTAGCAATTTGCTTTTTAAAACATTCAACATTATGATCTATTTCTTCTCTAGACATCATTCTTCTCATATCTGTTTTGCCAGAAGGGTCACCTATTGTAGCAGTACCACCACCAATTAAAATAATAGGTCTATGTCCTGCTTTTTGCATATGTGATGCAACCATCAAAGAAATAAAATGTCCTACATGTAAACTATCTGCAGTTGGATCAAATCCTATATAAAATGATATTGATTCATTATCTAATAAATTTTTAATTTCTTCTGGATGTGTTAATTGTTCTGTATAACCTCTTTGGGTTAATTCCTCAAAAATATTAGACATAAAACGTCCCCCTTATAAATTGATATCTATATTATTTTTTTCTTTTTTTACAGCTTTAATAAAGTCTTTATTATTCATAAATCTATTTATATTTGATTCGTCAATTCCAGTACCTTTACTTATATCTGCAACTGAAGCATCTTCTACTTGATTAGTTAAAAAATTTTTTAATTTTGACATTTCAAAATTATCTTTAGGTGCACAATTTGGGCAAATATCATCTATTGATGAAAAAAAGCATCCGCAACGTAAACATTTCTTAAAATTCATAATTAAGTTCATTCCTTTCTAGTTTGATTATAAATTAAATAAATTTTCTAGCAGTATTCTATCATAAAATACTACAAAAAAAAACTAAATATTACAAAAAACATATATAAATTTATTAAAAAAAGTGTTGACAATTATTTGTTGTTATGCCATAATGATAATGGTTATCACTTAAGGAGATGTTATGGAAAGATATAGTAAGCAAAGAGAGTTAATCTTAAACGTTTTAAAAGAAAGAAAAGACCATCCAACAGCAGAAATGCTATATAATGATATAATAAAGATTATGCCAACTATAGGTATTGCAACAGTATATAGGAATTTAGCAGCATTATATGAAAGTGGTCAAATATTAAAAATAGAAACTAAACAGGGGGAATCAGATAGGTTTGATGGTAATCTTATGCCTCATTTGCATTTTCAATGTTTAGAATGTAACGAAATACAAGATATCTTTTTAGATGAGTGTGATAATGACAAACTTAATGAAAAACTAAAAGAATTTGCTAAGATGATTAATGCAGAAGTAACAAGTTCTAAAATTCTTTTAAAAGGAACATGTGAAAAATGCAAAAATAAGGAAATATAAAATACATATATGCAAATTCTATAGCTTTAGATAACCTAACTTTGTTGTTCTAGAAAAATCAAACGATTTTTCTTACATAATAAAAAATTTATATTATAGGAGGAATAAAAATGAAAGCTTATGTATGTAAAGTATGTGGATATGTACACATTGGAGATGAAGCTCCAGAAAAATGCCCACAATGTGGAGCTAGCAAAGACAAATTCGAATTAAAAGATATGAGTGGAGCTAAAGATTATGCAGATGAACACAAAATCGGTGTAGCTCAAGGTTTAGATGAAGAAGTTGTTAAAGGATTAAAAGACAACTTCATGGGAGAATGTACAGAAGTTGGTATGTACATAGCTATGAGTCGTCAAGCTGACAGAGATGGATACCCAGAAATAGCAGAAGCTTTTAAAAGATATGCATTAGAAGAAGCTGACCATGCTGCTAAATTTGCAGAATTACTAGGAGAAGTTGTTTATGCAGATACTAAGAAAAACCTAGAATTAAGAGCAGCTGCAGAACAAGGAGCTTGCATGGGTAAAAAAGAATTAGCTACAAGAGCTAAAGAACTAGGATATGATGCTATACATGATACAGTTCATGAAATGGCTAAAGATGAAGCTCGTCATGGAAGAGGATTTGACGGATTATTAAAAAGATATTTTTCTAAATAATATTTTTTAATAATTTGTATGATTAAGCGAATATGGGGTGTTTATATTATACATCTTGTGTTCGCTTTTTTACTTTATAAGAAAAATCGAAGATTTTTAAATATATAACAAGATTCTGCTGCTTATATTTGTGTTATTGTAAAGGAATTTTCAAATATAGCTAAGCTACTTTTCTTGTTTACAAATAAAAAACAGTTATGGTATAATTAAATGGACTTAAAATTTAAGAAGGTGTGTTTATGGCTGTATTATTATTTATAATATATATGCTAGTACTGATAATCTTTGGTTTAGTTGTATTTGCTGTTATGCAAATAAAGATGGCAGGTTTAACAGTAAAAGACTTCTGGTCATTTATAGAGGCAAACCAAGAATTAGATAAATTAGACAAAATTGCAAAGAAATATGAAAAAATGACTACTCCTCAACAAATAATGTTCTTAAAAGAAGCTGAAAAGATATTTAGTGCTTTTGATAAAGTACCTGCTTCTATTTGGGAAGAAGAAACAAATAAATATCAAAATGTTTTAGAAGCATATAAAGATATAAAAGTTATGAGATGGATAGAAAATGATAAGAGTAATGTAAAAGAGGAAGTTACAGATACAAAATAAAAAATTAAAAAAAATGAAAAATTGTATTGACAAATTATATATAAAGGTATTATAATAAGCATTGTCAGTTGCAAGACATTCATGCAGATGTGGCGGAACTGGCAGACGCACAGGACTTAAAATCCTGCGAGGGTTAAACCTCGTGCCGGTTCGATTCCGGCCATCTGCACCAAAAAAGAGTAGTTTAAAAACTACTCTTTTTTTAGATGAAATAAAAGGGGAGAGTATAAATGGAAGAAAAAAATAAAACAGGAAAAAGGATATCTAATGTATTAAGGTATATTTGTGGAGTGTTTTTTATATTAACAGGATTTAGTGGAATGTTAATTAATAATATTTTGGCAGGATTTTTTATGATGTTATTTGGAATATCTTTATTACCAGTACTATATAAAAAAACAAAATTAAACCAAATTAAGCATATACAAATTATTTTACCAATCATATTAATAATTATATATGGAATGAGTATGCCGGATGTACCAAATGTGACGTATACTAATATAATTGCCGATGTAGATACAAATACAAGTATAAGTACAAATATAGTGCAAGAGACTAAAAATATCGATATAACAAATTTAAAATTTAATGAAGCTGAAATAGAATTAGATATAAATGAATCAAAGAATATTACTTTAGAAATAGAACCAGAAAATGCTAATATTGACAGTTTAGAGTATTGTTCATCAAATGATAAAGTAGCAACTATAGAAAGAACAGATACAGACATAATTAAAAATAAAATTACATTGAAGATAAATCCGATTGCAGAAGGAAATTGTGAAATTTTTGTTAAAACAAATAATGGACTAGAAAGTAATAGAGTAACAGTAAAAATAATTGATAATAACAGAATAGAGCAAGAAAGAATAAAAGCAGAAGAACAAGCAAAGGAGGAAGCAGAAGAGCAGAAACAAAAACAAGTAGCTGCAGAAAGTGCAAGCACAAAGAAAGAAGATACATCAACTTCTAAAACTACTACAACGACAAAGAAGAAAAATTCAAAAAGTACGTCGAATAATTCAAATGGAAAAACAGTATACAGAACTCCAACTGGGAAAAGATATCATTATGATCCAGATTGTGGAGGGAAAAATTCGTATTCAACAACTTTAGACGCGGCTTTATCAGCTGGATTAACACCTTGTAAAAAATGCGCTCAATAAAAAAGTATATTCAGAAAAAATATTAAACCTCCTATTATAAAATAGGAGATTTAATTATATTTCTAATTCTTTTAGTATCTGCTTATTCTGTTTTGTAGCAGGCCAAGAAATTGTAAAAAATAATATTATAAAGATAATAGCTAAAACTCCACCAATAATTGAGCTATAACGCATTATAGCTAAAGACTCGAAAAGAGCTATTAAAATAGCGTAAATTTTTCTATAATTTTTTACAAGAATTTGTTTTTGTTCATCTGAAGCTTTTTCTTTAACATTTTTTGCTAATAAAATATCTGGTTTAGCTATACTTATTATTAAAATTATTATTAAAAATAAATCTAACATAATATTTCCTCCTTTGTTAATTTTATTTAATATATCATAAGAAAATAACATGAACAATATTAATTTGTCAAAAAGAGGATTACGTACTATTTTTGCTTTTTATAAGTAAATGTGCTATAATAAAGTTTGAGAAACTCGTAGATTTATCACATCGCACATTAAGTGCAAAGCATAATAGGAGGAAGAAAGAAATATGAGAGAAATTGTAGCAGAAAGGGATGTAGTAGAAACAATTAGGAAAGTAATTGTTAATTGCATTCGGGACAACAAGTGCGAAGGTACACAAATTTGGTTATCTGACGAAGTAGTACAGAAAATTAAAGAGCTTCAGATATATGGAACCAGTAATTTTCCGTACGAAGGATATACTATGGCTGCTTTTAAGTTAAAAAGCGGAGAGCCGATGGAGATAACCTATAGTAGGGAAAAGAGCCTTGCTATAAAAAATTGGCATAACAATTGGAGCAACATGAATATTATAAAATTTGTGTACTTCCCAAACAGCGAAGAATATTTCTTCTTTGGAGCTACAAAGGAGAATATCTTAGTAATTAAGTAATCTCATGTTTCGTACATGGCTTTCCTACGTAAAAGTAGGAGAGCCATGTATTAGTTTATATAAAAGATTAAGGTAATTCTATCTTTAAATGTTCGTTTTTCAAATCTTTTAATTTATTATTTATACAATTGGCAATTTTATCATTATAATCATTATGTTTTTCGATTAGATTAATATAATAATTTAATTTCTTTAAATAATTTTCTGAATTATTATTTTTTAAATATAAATCATAATAAATATAAATTAATTCCTCTAAAGATTCAGTAAGCTCATCAGAAGATTCTTCAAATAAAGAAATTGCTTTAGTTAAATCTTTATGAATTCCAATTTCTAAACAACCATCTTTATAAAAAAATTTTGCTAAATTATATTTAGCCCAATTACACAAAGTAAATTTTGGTGATTCGCTAGACAAAGTGTAATAATCAAAAGCTTTTTGTAAATTTATATTTCCTATTTTTCCTAGCCTATAAAATTCTCCAACTCTATTCTGAGCCCAACTATCACCTAAATTAGCAGATTTCATATAATAATCAAAAGCGAGTTTTAAGTCATTTCGAGCCTCGTAAATTTTACCAAGATTATTAAACGCATATACATGTCCCATATCTGCTGCAATTTTAAACATTTCAATTGCTTTTTCTTCGTTCTTAGAAATATGAGGTATATTACCCAAAAGTAGTATATTACCAATGCTAGTGTAAGCATTAGCACAATTTAGTTTCCTAGCTTTGTTAAAATATTTTAAAGCTAAATACATATCATGTTTAGATTTAGTACCAATATGCCCTTCATAATATAAATAACCAATAGCCCAATTAGCTATGGGATGATTAGCCTTTGCAGCGACTTGATAGTAATCATAAGCTTTTTCATATCTAGCAATTCCTGTTATAATTCCATAACATTCCATAGAAGCCATCTCAAAACACGCAAAAGGATTGCCATGCCTTGCTAATTCATAAATGCCTCTAATAGACCAAATGCCAGAAGTTAATTGGATATTAATAAAATCTTCAATATCATTTACAGAAATATTTGTATCATATATTTTCTTTTCAATTATATTATTTAAATTTTCGTCAATATAAATAGGTTGTTTTTTATCTAAAACAGTATAAAATAAAACTTCTGCTATAAAATTATATAAATCGTTATTAGCCAAATTTGAATGTAATCGATTAGAAAGATTAGTTGTAATATCCGAGTCATTTTTACTAATAGAATATAGTCGTGTACAAATATGACGCATTTTTTCATTTGTATTAAAAATATTAATTGTAATTTTTGATGGAACATTAATATCTATTAATTTTAATATTTCCGAAAAAATATGGAGTAAGGCGTTAGGATTTTGTATATATTTACTTTTTAAATTTTTAATATAATTTTTATAAGTAGAATTAATAGCCCTAAAACCTGTACAATAATTATTAACAGTACTATCTGCAATTGAATCTGTATTAAAAATTATAGAGAATAAATCTGCTTGCCAAAAGCTTGCCGAATTATTGCTTTCTTCTTTTAAAATTCTAAAAAAATTACCAAAAGATAAATAATTATCATTTATATTTAAACGAATAAAATTCTTTTTCATATATAACCTCCAATAAATATATAAACATTATATTTACATAATATATAAAAGTCAATATAGAAGCGTGAAATAAACGTGAAATAAAACAAAATACGTGAAAAAGTATGAGTTGATATTAGCATAAAATAAAATATAGAATAGTAAAAAATAATAAGGAGCTGATTAATATAAATATTTTAGGATTAAATATTAATTGCATAGAGCAAGGTGAAGGTGACAATGTCTTAATTTTACCTGGTTGGGGAACAAATTATAATGTATATAAAAATTTAATAGACAATATTTCTAAATATGCAAAAGTATATTATTTTGATATGCCAGGGTTTGGAAAATCAGAAGAGCCAAAAGAAGCGTGGAATACAGATAATTTTATAGAATTAGTAAAAGAATTTATTAAAATAAATAAAATAGATAATATAACATTAATAGGACATTCAAATGGTGGAAGAATTGCAATAAAAATGCTAAGTGAAGGGAATTTAGAATTTAAAGTAAAAAGGTTAATTTTAATAGGAAGTGCAGGAATAGTTCATAAAAAAACAGCAAAACAAAAGGCAAAAATGTCTATAGTAAAATTGGGTAAAAAAATATTAAATACGGGAATTGCAAAAAAAATTGCACCAAATGCGCTAGAAAATTTAAAGAAAAAAATGGGATCAGTGGATTATCGTAATGCAACAACTGTTATGAGAAGTACATTAGTAAAATTAGTAAATGAAGATTTAAAAGATAGACTACCAAAAGTAAATGTTCCAACATTACTATTATGGGGAGAAAATGACACAGAAACACCATTTGATGATGCTAAAATCATGGAAAAAGAAATACCAAATGCAGGATTAGTACCTTTTAAGGGGTGTTCTCATTATGTGTTTTTAGAAAGACCTGTACAAATAAATAATATAATTAAAAATTTTATGGGAAAATAAATTTGGAGGATATTTATGAAGATAATAATTATAATAGAACTTATTATAAATTATATATTATTGCTAATATTTAACACACATATGTTACAACTAAATTCATATTTCTTCTTAAAACATTTTAAATGGATGAGAAAAAATATAAAGAAATTATTATTACAACTAATTTTAGTAATACCAACAATATTAATATATTTTAATAATACCATATTAAATATAGCTATAATAATTATTTTAGGAATTTCAATAATATATAATATTCCAAAAAGAAATTCAAAAATATCATTAAAATATACTGGTAGAGTAAAAAGATTAATATTTACAGATATGCTAATATCACTATTAATTTTATTCGTTGGAGGAATACGAAATTATATAATAACTAAATTAATAATTATAAATGTATTTGCAAATATGCTAATAATATTATCAAATTTAGTAAATCACCCTATAGAAATGTTAGGAAGAAAGAGATACATAAACGATGCAAAAAGAATATTAAACGAAATGCCAAATTTACTAGTTATAGGAATAACAGGAAGTTATGGAAAAACTAGTATGAAAAATTTTTTGTATAGTTTATTATCAGAAAAATATGATGTTTTAAAAACTCCAAAAAACTATAATACAACAATGGGAGTTGTAAAAACTATAAGAGAGAAATTAAAGCCAACTCATCAAATATTTTTGTGTGAGATGGGAGCAACAAATGTTGGTGATATTAAAGAAATATGTGATATTGTAAATCCAAAACTAGGAGTAATTACCTCTATAGGTCCACAACATTTAGAAAGTTTTAAAAGCATAGAAAATATAATAAAAACTAAATTTGAATTGGCAGACAGTGTAAAACAAAATAATGGAACTATATTTTTAAATTATGATAATGAATATATAAAGAATAAAGAATTAGATATGAACAAGATAACATATGGAGTAAATGATAAGAACTTGGATTATAATTCATATGATTTAGAATCTTCTTATAAAGGGCTAAAATTTAAAATTTTAGATAAAGAAGCTAACGAAGAAAAAGAATTAAAAACTAAACTAATAGGAAGACATAACATTGTAAACATTACGGGTGCAATAGCTGTAGCAGATTATTTAAAAGTTCCAATGAAAAAAATTGCAGTAAAAGTAAGAGAAATACAAAATGTAAAACATAGGTTAGAACTATTGCCAAAAGGTAATATTACGATAATAGATGATTCGTATAATGCAAATCCAATAAGTTCAAAATCAGCAGTTGATACACTAGGTGAATTTAAAGGAATAAAAATAATAGTTACACCAGGTCTTATAGAACTAGGAAAAGACCAAGAAAAATATAATTATGAATTTGGAAAGTATATGGCAGATGTTTGTGATTATATTTTCTTAGTTGGAACAGATAATTACGAAGCCATGCTTAAAGGAATAAAAGAAAAAAATTATGATGAACAAAAAGTATTTAAGGTGAATTTGCCACAAGAAGCTGTTAGTCAAATTATAAGTTGGAATTTAAAAAAAGAAGTAACAGTTTTATTGGAAAATGATTTACCAGATAATTATAATTTATAAATATCTTAAGCTAAACGAAATATTCATAAAGAGATTAAAGGAAGGTAGGTAATTTTTATGAAAATTAAATTAGGTGTTTTCTTTGGGGGAAAGAGTGTTGAACATGAAGTATCTATAATAACTGCACTTCAAGCAATAGAAAATATGAATAAGGAAAAATATGATATTGTACCAATATATATTGCAAAAGATAATAAAATGTATTGTGGAGATTTTGTTGATGATATAAAACAATATACAAATATAGATAATTTAAAAAGAATAAGTACACAAGTAACACTTTCTTTAAAAGATAATAAAACAGTTTTATTAAGAACAAATAAGAAATTTTACGAAAATGAAGTTTATGACTATATAGATGTTGCATTTCCTATTGTTCATGGTACAAATGTAGAAGATGGTACACTTCAAGGATATTTAAAAATGTTTAATTTACCATATGTTGGATGTGATGTTACATCATCAGCAGTTGGAATGGATAAATATGTATCTAAAACAATTTTAAAAGAAAACAATATTCCTGTTTTAGACTGTAAATGTTATTATAAAAATGAAGAAGTAGAAGATATAATAAAAAGTGTTGAGGAAAATATAGAATATCCAGTAATCGTTAAACCAATCAATTTAGGCTCAAGTATTGGAATAGTTGTTGCTAAAAATAGAGAAGAATTAGAAGAGGCAATAGAAGATGCTTTTACATATGCAAGAAAGATTTTAATAGAAAAAGCTATAAAGAATTTAAAAGAAGTAAATTGCTCAGTTCTAGGTGATTACGAAGAATGTAATGCCTCAGAGTGTGAAGAACTAGACAAAACAGCAGATATTTTATCATATGAAGATAAATATATTTCTGGAGGTAAAAAGACAGGCGGAGCTAAGCAATCTATGAATGCAGGAGTTTTAAAATTACCAGCAAATATAAGTGAAGAATTAAAAGAAAATATTCAAACTTTAGCAAAAGAAACATTTAAAATATTAGGTTGCACAGGTGTAATTCGTATAGATTTTTTAATTGATGAAGATACAGATAATGTATATGTAAACGAGGTAAATACTATTCCTGGTTGTTTATCTTTCCATCTATGGAGAGCAGCAGGTATGGAATATCCAGAGTTATTAGATAAAGAAATAGAATTAGCATTAAAAAGAAATCGTGAAGAAAATAATATGGTATTTTCTTTTGACACAAATGTATTAGAAGGATATGCAAATGGCGGACTTAAAGGTGGAAAAGGAAAGCTTGAACTTTAGTGAACTTTAGGGACGGAGCTTAAAGTTCAAATATTATGTAACTCTCGTTATTACTGTAAAAGGTAATAATGGGAGTTTTTGGATTTGAATTAAATAGTTGCTAAATTGCCTTATAGATTGTATTATTATATGAATATATATTTTAGTAAAGAGGTAGAAAATGATTTTAAATGTAAGTGGAAGAACCGATATAGTAGCTTTTTACACAGACTGGTTTATGAACAGATATAGGGAAGGCTTTTTCGATGTGAGGAATCCTTTTTATAACCAGCAAGTTAGTAGAATATATGTGGAAGATGTTGATGCAATTATGTTTTGTACAAAAAATCCAATGCCAATGATTCCATATTTAAAAGAAATAGAAAAGCCAATATTATTTCATGTTACTTTAACTCCATATAAAAGTGATATTGAACCGGGGGTTCCAGCTAAAAGAAAAATAGTAGAAGCAATCAAGCAAATTTCGAAGATAGTTGGAATAGATAACATATATATAAGATATGATCCAATATTTATAAGTGATAAATACACTATAGAATATCATATAAAAGCATTTAATCACTTATGCGAGTTATTAAATGGATATATAAAGCATTTTATCGTTTCATTTATAGATGATTATAAAAATGTTAGAAATAATTATAAATTTTTAAGATTAAAAGAATTTAAAGAAAGTGATTATGAAGCAATAGGAAAGAGTTTTAGTAAAAGTGCTAAAAATAATGGAATGACAGTACAAACCTGTTTTGAAGAAAGAAATTTAGTGGAATATGGCTTTATACAAGCAGATTGTCTAGGAAAAGAATTAGCAGAAAGACTAACTGGAAAAACTAAATTCAAAAAATGGAAAGCACGTAGCGGTGGAAAGTGTAATTGCGTAGAAATGGCTGATATAGGCGCATATAATACGTGTAAGCATTTTTGCAAATATTGCTATGCAAATTATGATGAAAAAATTGTAGCACAAAATAATAAATTACATGATGTAAATTCATCTTTATTAATAGGCAAACTAGCAGAGGACGATATAATTAAAAGAAGAAAAAATTAAAAAATATGTAACAAAAATAAAGTTTTTAACACTAATAAAATGAAAGGGGGAAATTATGCAGGATATAGAAGAGATTTATAATAATTATGCTCAAATAGTATATAAATACATATTCTGCTTAACCAAAAATAAAGAATTAAGTGAAGATATAGTACAAGAAACTTTTTTAGTAGCTGTTAAAAACATAGATAAATTTAGAGGGGAAAGTAAAATTTCTACATGGCTGTGTCAAATCGCAAAATTTATTTTATATAAAGATATAAGAAAAAAAGAAAAGCAAAAAAACATATCTTTAGAAGATGTAGAAAATGAATTAATAACAGAAAATTCACTAGAAGAAAATATATTTTTACAAGAGGATAAGCTAGATTTATTAAAAAAGATTCAAAAGTTAAATGAAGAGACTAGAAATGTAATGTATTTAAAATTATTAGGTGGGCTAAAAAATGAAGAAATAGCAGAAGTAATGAATAAAACACCAAATTGGGTAAGAGTTACATATTTTAGAGGAAAGCAAAAAATAAAGGAGGATAAATCCTAAAAATAATATGTGTACTTTTAGTAAATTATAGTAAGAGAGGATTGGAGATAAAGATGAAAAAAGAATGTGATATCGTTCAGGATTTATTATTTAGTTATAAAGATGGATGTTTAAAACAAGGTTCAAAAGAATTTGTAGAAAAACATTTAAAAAAATGCGAAAATTGTGCAAAAATATATTTAGAAATGAATAACGAAGAAGAGAATCCTACTACTACTCAAAATGAAATAGATTATTTAAAAAAGATAAAAAAGAAGATGAAAAAGAAAACTAAGATTATTATAGCAATTTCAATTATATTAATTATTTTAATTATCTTGAATATTGCTGTATTCATTAATTATGATAAATATATAAGTGAAATGACAATATTCTTAGAAGATTCTATAACAGATGAAGAGCGAGTAGAGATAGAAAATATAATAAAAGAAACTGACAAAAATGCAGAAATTATATATAAATCAAAAGAAGATGCGCTAAATGATATGAAGCAACACTTTGCAGACAGACAAAATTTATTAGAAGGATATGAAGAAAATAATATATTTCCAGCTTATTACGAAGTAAATTCAAATAAAAAAGCGATTGAAGAGATAGAAGCAAAACTTAGTAACAATAAAAAAATAAAGCATATAAGTAGTCGTAAAGGCGGAAATCCATATGAATTGTTTTTTCTACAATGGATATATGCGCCATTAACAGGAAAGAACAAATAAAATAAAGCTCCTCTACACAGAAAGAAATTTATTTCTTGTGTAGAGGAGCTTTTTGTGAGAGCCACTTAAGCAACGTAGAAGTTGTTAAATGGATCCCGTATTGTTTCTTGCAGACCGATTAGGTCCAAGGTTTCCCCATTTTTGGAGAAGTATGAGTCTAGTTTGACCTTTTCTGGGTCAAAGGTCACTTTTATAGCAGTTTGCCTTCTAGAATCTGCTTCCTTTTCTTCTGGTGTAAGTTCTTTGCTGGTGTCTGCTCCATATCTTTCATCTTTGTGTGAAAGATGTGTTGCAACATATTCTGCGTGGAAGTGGCTAGCAAATGTTCTTAATTGGACTTCGATTGTTAAGCCACTCTTTGTTACAAACACCATGTGAAGAGCTTGATAGCCATTCTTTTTAGGAGCAACAAAATAGTCTTTGACATATTTTGCATACTCTGGGTAAATGAGCCCCTTTTGAGGGACAAACACATTTGGAAATAGTTCCTTATTAAAGCCAAGACCATTCGCTGGAGATGGCTTTATTAATTGGTAACCTTTCCTAATAACGAAGAAGGCGATTACCTTGTTAGCTACTTCGTAGAGTTGAGCAATCGATTTTTCATCATCATATCGGCTTGTTCCTATTACTATCCTAAAGCCCAACTCGTCGTTGATAGAGTATGGATCAAGACCATCATAGATGAATGTTCGCACTTTCTCTAAAAAAGCGACATAGTTTTTTAGTCGACCAGAAATGGAACAAGGAATCTTTAGACTTGCTAAAAATTTCTTTAATTCAATAATCTCCTTTTCAAGTTCAGCCAATGAACCGTAATTATAATAGCGGTTCAAGTAGTTTTCAAGTTTCGTGTGATACATGTCCAAATAATTTGGGACGAATTCATTTCCACGAAGCTTATCTGCCTCAAGCATAACTTCATCTAGATATAGGCGTTGAACCTGTACTAGACTACCGACTCCCCGATAGAGAATTGGAGCAATATCTGGAAACCAGATATTATTTCGCTCGTTTTTTTGACCGTTGGACATAAATTGTCCTCCTTTCTTCTGCTGTTTAGTGTCTATATATTATATCATATTTACATAAAAAAGTAAAAAAATTTTTCAATTAACCTAATATATACAATTTTCTTATAGTATAATTAAAAAAATTTATAGACTATTATGTAAATTTATGCTAAAATAAAAAAGATAACTCGTAGACCATAGCAAAAATAAAGGAGAAAGAACAATGAAAGTGTGCGAAGGTAAAACTAAAAAATGGGAGGAACTCGAAAACGACATTTCAAAGGAATTTGCTACAATGTGGGCAGATGAGATGGAACGGTTGTTGAAAGAATCTCCATCATTGCATGACGTTGCATTTCCTGCATTCGAAAAATGTTTAAATAAACTGTCTATTAATGGCAGTGAGGAATATGCAGCGGCAGCTCTTTTAGGGAAATATTGGTACAAGGGTAATGAATTGTACCAATTATGGATCGATGGAGGGATAATTCCTGACTAAGTTACTAAAAATGGGGATATTTTCTTTTCGGGGAAAATATTCCCTTCTTTTTTTATATACAATTAAACGTTGATATATAAACGATTAAAGTGATATACCCCTATATTGACTAAATACCTATGCAGGGTATATTATATATCAAGAGGTGATCAAATGAATAAAGAATGTTGTAACAACAAAAAAACAGTAAGAAGTGAAGATGAAAAGAAAATAATAAATAATAGATTAAATAGGATAGAGGGGCAAGTTAAAGGCATAAAGAATATGGTAGCAGAAGACAGATATTGTAATGATATATTAATTCAGTTATCTGCAATAGAAAGCTCAATAAAAAGTTTATCTATGCATATATTAGAAAATCACTTATACTCATGCATTACAGATAGCATAGAGAAAAATGATACAGAAGTAATAGATGAACTTATGAGTTTATTCAAAAGATTTAATAAATAGTACAATAATAAAAAATGTATATTTATAAATTATAAAAAGATATAAGGAGGAATAAAAATGAATGAGATTATTTTAAATGTAGAAGGTATGATGTGTGGAGGATGCGAAAAAAGAATAGAAAATGCATTAGGAGAAGTTAAAGCTATAAAGAATATAAAAGCAAATCATGAAGACGGAACAGTAAAAATAGAAAGTAAAAAAGAAATAGATATGGATGTAGTTAAAGAAAAAATAGAAAATTTAGGATTTAAAGTAAAATAGGAAATAAGGAAAAGGGAAATAGGGACGGTGTTAAAATCCCGAACTAAATATCTTTATAAATTTTTTATCGGGATTTTAGCAACGTCCCCAAATCCCGACAAAATTCCAAAGGAGTGAAGTATGAAAAAAGTTGTTTTAAATATAGAAGGAATGACTTGTAGTGCTTGTTCAAATGGTTTGGAAAAATATTTAAACAAGCAAGAAGGAGTAATTAGTGCTTCTGTAAATTTGGTTATGGCGACAGCTTTAATAGAGTATGAAGATAATTTAAGTATTAAAGATTTAAATAGATTTGTTAAAGAAGCCGGTTTTAAAAGTTTAGGAGAGAAAAAAGAAGAAAAGAAAAGTAATGAACTTACAAAGCTAATAATATTTTCTATATTAGGAATTATTTTAATGTATATATCAATGGGACAGATGATTAATTTACCAACTCCTAAAATATTAAATATGATGGAAAGCCCACGAGTTTATGCGATAACATTAATGATTTTATCACTACTATTTATATTTTATGGATTTGATATTATAAAAAACGGAATAAAAAATATTGTTCATAAAATGCCTAACATGGATTCTTTAGTTGGTGTTGGTGTAATTGTTAATTTTGTGTATAGCTTGTGGAATACAATTCAAGTATTTATGGGAAATACCTCACTGGTACACCATTTATATTTTGAATCATCAGCAATAATCATTCTTTTTGTAAAAATTGGTAGATACATAGATAAGAAAAATAAAGATAAAGCAGTTGATACAATTAAAAACCTTGTAACAATAACTCCTAAAAATGGAACAATTTTAAAAGACGGAAAAGAATTACAGGTTACTATAAATGAAATACAAAAAGGTGATACTGTTATAAGTAAGCCTGGTGAAAAGATTGCGGTTGATGGAACTGTTATAAATGGCAAAACACATACAGACGAATCATTTATAACAGGGGAAAGTAAGCCTGTTAGCAAAAAAGTAGGAGATACTGTAATTGCAGGAAGTATAAATTATGATGGATATATAGAATATAAAGCAGAGAAAATAGGTAGAGATTCTAGCATTTCTAATATAGTAAAAATGGTGGTAGAAGCTACAAATACAAAAGCTCCAATCGCAAGAATTGCAGATAAAATAAGTGGATATTTTGTTCCAGCAATATTTATAATTGCATTAATATCATTTATTTTAAATTTTGTAATAACAAAAGATATTAACCAATCAATTTTGGCATTAGTAAGTGTTTTAGTTGTTGCATGCCCATGTGCACTAGGATTAGCAACACCACTTGCTATGGTAGTTGCAATTGGAAATTGTAGTAGAAGAGGAATATTAGTAAAGTCTAGCGAAACCTTAGAAGCAATAAACAAAGTAGACACAATTGTATTTGATAAGACAGGAACATTAACAACAGGAAAAATGAGTATAGCAGATGGAGTATATAATGAAGTTACTTTAAAAATATTGAAAAGTTTAGAAAAAAATTCGAATCATCCATTAGCCAAAAGTATTTATAATAATGAAAAGGATATTTTCGAAGTTCAAGATTTTGAAGAAGTTCCAGGACTTGGTGTTAAAGGAATTATAAATGGAAAGCAATATTATGCAGGCAATTACAAATATGTAGAAAAAATGAATGTAGAAAATAAACTAAGAGATAATGAAGCAATATTTGCAAGTAAAGGTGAAAGCATAGTATATTTATTTGATGAAAAAGAAACTATTTTAATTATCGGGTTAGCAGATACAATAAAGAAAGATATTACAGATACAATTAAAAACTTAGAAAAATTAGATAAGAAAAACATAATGCTTACTGGAGATAATGAAAAAACAGCCAGAGCTATCGCAAAACAAATAGGTATAGAAAATATTATAAGCAATGTAAATCCAGAGCAAAAACTAGCTAAGATAAAAGAATTGAATAAGAATAATAATGTAGCAATGGTTGGGGACGGAATTAATGATAGTCCGAGTTTAAAAGCTGCAACAGTTGGAATAAGTGTAGAAAACGGAACAGATATTAGTGCAGATTCTGCAGATGTTATATTGCTAAACGAAAATATGGATAATATAGTAAAAATATTTGCTCTTGGAAAACGTACAATAAGAATAATTAAAGAAAATTTATTTTGGGCATTATTCTATAATGTATGTATGATACCACTTGCAACAGGACTATTACCAATTGCATTAAACCCAATGATTGCAAGTTTAGCGATGACATTAAGTAGTTTAACAGTAGTATTAAATAGTTTAAGATTGTTAAAAAAATAGCTGTGGCCATTTCCACAGTTATTTTTAGCTTAAAAGTTTAAAGCTAATTGAATATGAAAATCCAATATGATAAAATTCAAGAAATAAAGGAGGTATATTGTAATGGTAGAATCTAAAGCATGGAACTGGAGCAAAGCGAGCAAACTTGATATTTGGAAAGAGCCAAGTATTGAATCATATTACTTGCAAAACAGATGGAAAAAACAAATGAAAAAAGATTTTTTAGATTTAGGATGTGGAATTGGAAGACATACAATTTTATTTGCACAAAATGGATTTAATACATATGCTTTTGACTTAAGCGAGGAAGCTGTAAATGCTACAAAAAAGTGGGCAGAGGAATTAAATTTAAATGTAGATTATAAAATTGGAGATATGCTAAATCTGCCATATGAAGATAATTCTTTTGATTGTATATTATGCAGAAATGTTATATCACATACAGATACTAAAGGTGTAGAAAGAATACTTAAAGAAATAAATAGAGTGTTAAGAGAAGATGGAGAATGTTATTTAACTTTAGGCTCTAAAAGCTCACCAGCTTTTAATAATAAAGATTTTCCGATAGTTGATGAAAATACCAAAATAAGAGTAGAAGATGGACCAGAAAATGGAATACCTCATTTTTATGCAGATTATGATTTGATACAAGAGCTATTTAAAGATAATATAATAGAATTAGTAGAACATATCGAAGATTTTTATGAAGAAAAAGGAAAAACTAGTAGTTCCTATCATTATCATCTTTTAATAAAAAAATCTGAAATTAGTCCCGAATTAAAAGAATATATTGAAGAGAAAATATTTCCAGAATACAATAAAAATGGAGAATCGCATGATTTAAGGCATATAAAAGAAGTAATGAGAAATGCTTTAATATTAGGAAAAAAGTACAATGTAAATCTAGATATCTTATATACAGCAGTAGCTTATCACGACATTGGTGACCATATAGATAGAGAAAACCATGAAAAAGTTTCTGCAAAAATAATGAAAGAAGACAAAAATTTAAATAGATTTTTTAACACAGCAGAATTGCAATTAATAAAAGAAGCTATAGAAGACCATAGAGCATCTAAAACAGGAGAACCAAGAAATATATATGGAAAGATATTAGCATCAGCTGATAAAACTGTTACGATAGAAATATTTTTTAGAAGAACATTTAAATATGGAGAAGAACATTATGGGAATATAGGAAAAGAAGAACATATTAAAAGAGCGTGGGAGCACGCAGTAACTAAATTTGGAAAAGAAGGATATGCTGCAAAAAAAGATTATATAGAAAATGAATATAGAGAAAAAGAATTAAAAAAATTACAAGACTTGATAGAAGATAAAGAGAGATTTTTTAAAGTAGCAGATGAAATGTATAAAAAATATATGGAGTAACCAATACTTGACAACATATAAAAAAACAATGTATAATATTCCTTGGCTGATTTATTTGTCGGAAAAAGTCGAGAAATAAATTAAAGAGAAAATAACATATATTATAGGTATAAAATTGGAAACGTACATTATTTAATATAATGATTAACGAACAACACATAGAAATATGTGTTGTTTTTGCGTCTAAAAATAAATAATGAAAGGAGAAAATTTTATGCCAAAGAACAAATTTCAAGATGCAGTATTTACAGTAATAATGGTTATAGTAATGGTTTATGCAATGGTTTGCTATAACATTTCAACAAATATGGGAGGTTTATCAAACGAAGTATTTTTAATGGCGCTGAAAGAATTGCCATTAATGGGAGTAATTGCCTTTATATTAGAGTTTTTCTTAATAGGTAAATTAGCTCAAAAAATAGCATTAAAATTATTAGACCCAAAGAAAACGCCACCAATTTTAATAACAATGGGAATATCAACAGTAATAGTATGTTTTATGTGTCCAATAATGAGCTTTTTTGGAAGTATATTCTTTAATTATGAAGGAATGGAAAATATAATTGCTAAATGGCTTCAAATAGCAGTGTTAAATTTCCCTATGGCTTTATGTTGGCAAATATTTTATGCAGGACCATTTGTAAGATTTATATTTAGAAAAATATTTAAAGAAAAAAAGATGTAGGAAAATAAAAAATCCTGCATCTTTTTTGTATAGTAGGAAAGTTCTCCTAGTAGGAGAACTTTCTGTACTAGACAATTATAGCGAATGTTAGATTTTCTAGCATTTACTAATGGTTAGAAAATCTTGGATTCGCTTTTTTGTTTGATAAAAAATAGTAAATATGATAATATACAAAAAATAAAAGTAAGGAGGGTCAAGATGGCGAGTAGAATAGAATTAGAAGCAAGCTATCATCTAGGAGAAAATTATGAGGATATATTAGAGAAAATAAAAGAGCAAAATTTTAAACTTGTAGAAGATAGTGTAGAAGAGGACACATATTTTACAGATAAGAATTTAGAATTTGTTAAAAGCAGGACTTGTCTAAGAACAAGGAAGACAAATGAAGATTTCTTAGAGCTTACATATAAGCCAAAAACAGATAATAGCACAGAAAAATATGGAAAGAAAGAAGTGAATTTAAGATTAGACCCAAAAGATTATGAAGATACGAAATATGTTATAAATCAACTTGGATATATCGAATATGTTTCGTTTAAGAAATATAGACAAGTATATTCAAAGAATATTAACGGTTTTGAATATAATATTATGATAGATAAAATAGATGACGTAGGTAATTTTATAGAATTAGAAATTTTAGCAAATACAGAAGCAGAAAAAGAAAAACTAAGGATGGAATTAGATAATTTTGTAGAAAGAATGAATTGCAATAAATTAAAAGAAAAGGAAAAGCCATATAGGGATATAGTAAAAGAACATATGGACAGTAAGAAGTAAGGAGATACGAATATGTCATTAGAAAAAGCAAAGGAATACTTAAAAAAATATAATTTAGAAAATAATATAATGGAATTTAATACTTCTTCTGCAACCGTAGAAGAAGCTGCAAAAGCTTTAAAATGTGAAGAAAAAGAAATAGCAAAGACTTTATCATTTTTAGTGAATGATGAAGCAATTTTAATTGTAGTTGCAGGAGATAAAAAGATAGATAATGCTAAATATAAAGCAGAATTTAATACAAAAGCTAAAATGATACCATATAATGATGTCGAAAATTATACTGGACATAAACCAGGAGGAGTTTGTCCTTTTGGCGTAAAAGAAAATGTAAAAGTTTACTTAGATGAATCATTAAAAAGATTTGATGTCATTTATCCTGCATGTGGAAGTAGTAATAGTGCAGTAAAATTAACAATTGATGAATTAGAAAAAACTTCAAATTATGAAAAATGGGTAGATGTATGTAAAGATATGTAAGGAGGCTGTTATGGAAAGTAATGAGTATTTAAATTTTGCAAAAGAGATGTGCATCGAAGCTGGTAAGATAATGAAAAAGTATTTTTACCAAGATAACGGAGCAAGTTATAAAGGTGATAAAACAATTGTAACCTTAGCTGACAAAGAAATTAACCATATTTTGATAGAGAAAGTAAAAGAAAAGTTTCCGGCTCATTCTATAGATGGAGAAGAAGAAAAATTTGGAAAAAGTAAGTATGTATGGGTATGTGATCCTGTGGATGGAACAGCTATGTATGCAAGACATATTCCAGTTGCTGTATTTTCTTTGGCATTAGTAGTAGATGGAGTACCAGAAGTGGGTGTAGTATATGATCCATTTTTAGATAAATTATATTCAGCAATAAAAGGACAAGGTGCATATTGTAATGACGAAAAAATTACTGTAAATGCTTATAAATTAGAAGATGAAAAAAGTATAAGTCATTTTGATATGTGGCCAGCAGCTGGATATAATGTTATACCAATGTTAAATGAACTATACAGAAAAACATATTTTATAGGTGTTGGAAGTATTATAAGAGCATGTATGTGTGTAGCGACAGGAGATTTTACTTGTTGCATATTCCCAGGAACAAAAGGGAAAAATTGTGATATTGCAGCAGTAAAAGTAATTGTAGAGGAAGCCGGAGGAAAAGTAACAGATTTATTTGGAAATGAGCAAAGATATGACGAACCAATAAATGGAGCACTTATAAGTAATGGAATTGTCCATGAAGAATTAGTAAAAAACGCAAAAGAAAAATTAGAAATATGAGATTAAAATATCCAAAATTTATATGTAGAAGATTGGATATAAAAGGAGAAAATTTATGATACAGCCAGACTATAATAATAGTATATTAAATTTAATAACGTCAATTTTAAAATATTATAACGTAAAAAGTAAATATAATAGTTTACCAGAAATTGATGAAATGTTAAACAAAGATTATAATAATGTGGTTTTGCTAATATTAGATGGTATGGGAGAAAATATATTAAATGAATTAAACGAAAATGACTTGTTTAGGAAAAACAGAATAAAGACAATAACATCTGTGTATCCAACAACTACAGCTGCAGCCATGACTACATATTATTCAGGCAAACCTCCAATTGAAACCGCTTGGATAGCATGGTCACAGTATTTTAAAGAATTTGGAAGAAACATTAACTTGTTGCCATGGGTTGATTCTTATACTGGAGAAAAAATAAATGTGCCTAACTTAACAAGAGCCGATATTATTGGTTATAAAACTATTTATGATCAAATAAAAGAGAAAAATGAGGCCATTAAAGTATACGAAGTTTCACCAGCATATTGTGATCAAAAAGCTAAAACAACTATTAATGCAAAAGAAATGGATGAAATATCAGAAGCATTAGAAATGTTATGTAAAAATAAAGATAAAAAATTTGTATTAGTATATAGCGACAATCCAGATGGGTTAATTCATAAATATGGTTGCACATCAAAAGAAGTAAAAGACTTTCTAGAAAATGCCCAAAATGAATTAACTAACTTAATTGAAAAAATAAAAGATACAAATACATTAGTATTAATATCAGCAGACCATGGACATAAAGATATAGAAGAAACTATTAGTATATTAGATATACCAGAAATTTATGACTGTTTACAGATGCCACCAACTTTTGAAGGAAGAATGGTAGGATTTTTCGTAAAAGAAAATCGTAAACAAGAATTTGAAGAATTTTTTAAGAATAAATTTAAGGATAAGTTCATTTTATATACTAAGGAAGAATTCTTAAATTCAAAATTATTAGGAGAAGGAGAACAACATAAAAAAATTGATGATTTTGTGGGTGACTATGTAGCTATATCAACAAGTGGTACTAGAATTTTGCTAGAAAACCAGTTAACACTAGCAAATGGAAAAGTTGATAATAAGGTATCAACACATTGCGGATTAACAAAAGAGGAACTAGAAGTTCCGATAATAAAAATAGAGATTTAATATTTTTTTATTGCTTTGGAAAATCTATCGATTTTTCTGGAGCAACAAGGTTTAGTTACATATAGTAAATCTACTTTTCTTATAAACGAATACGCCATGTTAAGTATATTAATTATACTTAAACAGAGGCGTGTTTTTTATTTTTGTGAAAATGATTAATCTAGTCCATCCGTAGAAATAGTCAGATTGTTTTTTATAAAGGTTCATATATATAGTATTAGGTAATCAATAAATACAAATAGAACAGTAGCACATAAAAACAATCAAAAGTCTACGGATACAAGAAAAATGTGTTCAAAATATGGACAAAAAATGGTAAAACTGTTTGCTTTTGTAAAGAAGTGTAATATAATGTTTCCGTAGCGGAAAGGGGAGAATAGAATGAAAAAGTTAAGTTCTAAAATTTTATTAATTGTAATGGCAGTTACTCTTATTTTAAGTTTAAACGCCACTGTAAATGCTACAGCCGAAGATATGGCAGTGCTAGAAAATGCCAATGGAGATTATTTAATCTATTTAAATGGTCACTTAAATGATGAATATTCTTATGCAATAACAACTAGTGCAGATGTTGAAGAAAATAATTTAAATTGGTATACAGCAGAAGATACAAAAGGAAATAAAGTAATAAAAGTTTCAAAGGATCAAGTTGGATCATATTTATGGGTAAAAATAGATGACGAAATTATAAAGAAAGCAGAACCTATAAATATATCAGAAGTATCAACTGAAGCAGAAATTAATGAAATGAAAACTTTAACAAATAGAATTAAAGTTGATGCAACTCAAACTATAACAGAAGAAACAAGAGAAGAAAATGTAATAAGAACAGTAACACAAGGAACATTAAAAATTACTGATGATGCAAATGCAAAATATAGTTATGATGTTGTTCTATTAAATGGCGAAAATGCAAATTGCCAAGAATTAGTTAATGTTATGAACAAAATAAACAGTGATATGGATATATTTGAATCAATTAAATTATCACAAGAATATACTAATTTATGGAATAATATTATAACAAATACAGAATGGAAAGAAGTAACAAATGCTACAATAGCTCAACCTGTTGATGCAGAAAACGGTACACAATATGTAGTTTTATTAAAGAAAGAATTAAATGGAACTACAACATATGATGCACAAGTTTTAACTTCAAAGAAAGAAACTTCAGAGGATGAAGTAAAAGAAGTTGTAAAAACAGAAACAAGAAGTGAGCTACCAGTTACATTCGATAATCCAATATTATTTATTCTATTAGGAGTTGCAGTAGTAGCAATAGTAATAATAGCAATTAGAATAAGAAGTTTATCTAAGAAAAATGAAAAATAGAAAGTTAGTATTTTATAAAATATTACTTTTTATAGTTATTATTTTTGCGATTATTGTAATTGCACTTATAGCGAAAAAATATATTGGAAATCAAATTAATGAAGAAAATAATGCACAAATAGTAGAAGAAATTAAACAACATGAAAGGACAACAGAACCTATTAAATTTGGTAATAATTCTATTATAGGAATTATTAATATACCCAAAATTGATCTAGAATACCCAATTCTAGACATAACTACAAAAGAAAACATGAGAACGTCAATAACCCGTTTTAGTGGTGGAAATGTTAACGAAATAGGAAATTTAGCTCTAGCTGGTCATAATAATTATGATGGAACAATGTTTGGAAAAAACGATGAACTTGTAGTTGGAGATAAAATCTATTTAACCGATTTACAAAAAAATACTGTTGAGTACGAAATAAATTCTATTTTTGTAACAGACCCAAATGATGTTAGCATCTTAGAAACAAATGAAGAAGAAATTAGAGAAGTCACCTTAATAACTTGCGAAAACGGAAACAAAGCCAGACTTATTATTAAGGCGGAAGAAGTAAAAAAATAAATTATAGGGGGATAATTTATGGAAGGGAAAAGTTTAAGTAAGAAAGCTATAGTTGCCATAGTTATAATTGCAATATTAGTAGTTGCAGCAATTTCAATGGTAGTAGTTTTCTTAAAAGACCAAGGTGAAACAGAAGCTACTGCTATAGGTGAAAACAATAGTAATAGTGAACAAACACAAGATGCAGTCCCTGAAAATAATGGTGATAATAATGACCAAGGAACTGCAACACAAAGCGAAGAACCACAACAAGAAGAACAATCAGAAGAGCAAACAACAGTAGCTAATAATGATGGTGCAACTACTAATTCTGGAACAACAGCAACAACACCAACAGCACCAGTACAACAAACAACTACAACAACAGATGGTAGTACTCAAGTAGCAACAACTACAACAACAGAAACAATTCCAACACAAGCTTTAACTTTAGCTTGGAGCAATATGACTGTTTATGGTGGAGAATTATTAGCAAATCTTGATGCAGATGTAACAGATGTAACAGCACCTGTTAGATTAGCAACAAACATCTTAAAAGATGGTGAATCAAATGACTTGAGAGAATATTATGTAAAACGTGGAGATACTATTTACATGTATATAGCTGTTAATGAAGAATTAGCACATAATCCAACATTTACATTAATCAATAATGGAACAGAATATGTAATGGAAGATTCACTAGTAACAGTAAGACAAAGTGCAGAAAACAGATGGGATTATTCAGTAAGATACTTAATTCCAGAAGATACAACTTTTGTAGATGGAGAAATTACTTTAAGAGTATCTAATATAGAAGATGTAGCTGGAAATTCAATCCCAGATGAAAATGGACCAACAAATGGTCATAGAGTATTTTATGATGGTACAGCACCAGAAATCCATGTAAAAGGAACAGAAGGATACATGGAGGAAAAAGAAAACTATGTAGGTAATAACGAACAAGATGTATATAGTAAAGTAAGCTTTAAATTAAGTGATAATTTTAAAGTTGTAGAATATGAAGTAAATGATACTTTAATTACAGGTATGACACCAAGTGCATGGTCAGATGCAAACTTTGCTAATATCAGAGAATTTTTAGTACAAGGAACAAATACTATTACTGTAAGAGATATTGCTGGAAATGAATCTACATATACATTTACATATGATTCAATTGCTCCAGTATATTCAAAATTAGGAATATTAAATAAAACACGCTATGTAAATAAAGTAGAAGATTTAACATGGGCAAAAGAAGGAGACGAAGTTCGTATTTTAATTTCTTTCCCAGAGAAATTAGCAGTTGAACCAACAGTTAAAGTATTTGGAAAAGAATATACAGCAACATATCGTCCAGCAAGCTCAAATCCAGAACAAAACATTTACTACTATATGGTAGATTTCACATTAGATGAAACTATGCCAGAAGGTGAAATACCATTCGAAGTATATGGATATGCTGATATAGCAGGAAATGTTGGAGAAAAATTAGAGCAAACAAAAATTAATCGTGATGAATATTCAAAAGTAATATATGATAGAACAGCCCCATATTCAGGAAATAAAGATGCAGGACATCCACTATATATCTTAAATGTAAGCGATGCAAATCGTCGTACATGGATTAAAGATGGAGAAACATTAAGAGTAGAAGCAAACTTTAACGAAGATATGGATATGTCTAAAGCTCCAATTTTAACAATTGGAACAGGAAAAAATGTTCAAACTGCTAACTTTGAATATAGAAGTACAGTAGATGGAAAACGTACATTTGTTGCAGATATTGTAATTGATAATAATATCTTAGGATTAGCAGATGGAACAGAAGTACCATTTACAGTAACAAATGCTTTTGACTTAGCAGGAAATGAAGCAATATTAGATAATGAAGATGTTACTTTTACATCAGAATATGGTCAAGTAACATATGATAATAATGCACCAGTAGTAAAAACAGTAGGAATGTTAAACGATACACATTATAATGAAGGTAAAGACACTACAGTTGCTACAACTGGAGATAGAATTAGATTAAGAGTAGCATTTGAGGAAAAATTAGCAGTAGAACCAACAGTTGAAGTAATTGGAGAAGATGGAACTGTTACAGAAGTTAGCTGTACATACAGAGAACAAACTTCTAAACCAGAAAACAACTATTATATGTATATGGCAGACTTTACTTTAACAGATGAAATGAATTTACCAGAAGGACCAATTCAAGTTAGAATTTCTGGATATGCTGATGCAGCAGGAAATGTTGGAGAAGTAGTAACAGAAATAAATGAAGAAGCTTACCCAGGAGTTGTTTACGACACAGTAGCTCCAGAACTTGCTGCAATGGGTATATTCAATTGGACAAATGATAATTATGGTGGAGATATTACACTTGCAACAAGAGATGAACATATAAGATTATATGTAACATTTACAGAAATGTTAGGAGTTAATCCAAAAGTTGATATTTATGGAGAAAATGGAAAAGTAACAACAATGGATTTAGCTTGGAGTGAAGCTGCACAATTCTATTTTGTTGAATTTGATACAACAGACGAATTGCAATTACCACAAGGTAAAATACAATTTAGAATCTATGGATACGAAGATGTTGCAGGAAATGTTGGAAAAGATATAACACAAGAACAAACAACAAGTAAAGAATATCCATATGTAGTATTTGATACAGTGGCTCCAGAATATACAGCATTAGGAATAGTTAATGGATCTCATTATGATGCAAAAGAAGGAGACATATATCATGCTAAAACAGGTGATTATGTAAGAATTCTTGTACAATTTGATAACGAGAAATTAGCAGTAATGCCAAAAATAAGAGTTTTAGGAGCAGACAATAAAGTTGTTAAAGAAGTAAATATGATAGATGCATATCTAACTTCAGAATCAATGAATACAAATGCTTATTCAGGACAATTTACAATAACAGAAGATATGAATTTACCAGAAGGTGAAATCAAATTTGAAGTTTATGGATATGAAGATGCAGCAGGAAATGTTGGAAAAACATTAACAAATGCAGATTTAAAATATCCAGGAATAGATCAAGGTGTAGAATATGATAAAACAGCACCAACAGCTGATTTTGTAGAATTCACAACTACAAATAAAAATAATCAATATGCTAAAGTTGGAGATCAAGTTTGGGTAAAAGTTAGAATTAAAGAAGAATTATCTAAATATCCAGTTATCAAAATAAATGGTATGGATACAGACAAAGAAACAATAATAAATGACCAAAATGAAGCTGGAACACTATATGTTGCATGGCTTACAATGACAGAAGATATAGCAAATGAAATAAATGAAGGAAAAATGTCTTTTGAAATATCAGGATTTGAAGATTTAGCTGGAAATGTTGGAGATGTTATTACTACAACTACAAATAATACATCTGTAACATTTGATAAAACAGCACCAGCATTAAGAGAATTAAGAGTACAAAACTTCTATAATCCAACAGGAAATCAAAACTATTCAGGATTAACACAAAATCCAAGACAAAATAAAGGAATAGCAATAACAGTAAATACAACAGAATTATTAGATAAAAATCCAATAATTGTAATTGGTGGAAAAGAAATAGAAGTGCCAGTACAAGAACCTCAATTTAATAAATATGTAGTATATGTAGATATAACAGAAGATATGAATTTAGTAGAAGGAGAAAAAATCCCAGTAACAGTTAAAGGATTAGTTGATTTAGCAGGAAATACAGGAGATGAAGTTACAACAACTGGTAATGATAATTACTACGTAATTTTCGATAGAACAGCTCCAAAGACATTAGCAAATAATATTTTAAAATTAGGTGAATCTAACGAGCAAAGAGAATATTATGTAAGACCTGGTGATTCAATTTATATGTGCTATACAGCAAATGAAGAACTAGGACATAATCCAACATTTACATTAATTAATAATGGAAAAGAATATGTAATGGAAGATTCACAAGTAATAGTAAAACAAAATCCTGCAAAAGCATGGGATTACACAGTAATTTATGAAATTCCAGAAGATACAACTTTTGTAGACGGAGAAATTGAATTAAAAGTTTCTAATATAGAAGATAAAGCTGGAAATAAGAGAGAAGACGTAAAAGGTCCAACTAATGGACATAAAGTATTTTTTGATACAACAGCTCCTGAAAAATTAAATTTAGGAATTGCTCGTAATATAGATAATGGTGATACAAGAGATCAAAGATATGCAAAAGCTGGAGACAGCATTCGTGTATTAGTATCTTTCCCAGAAAAATTAGCAGTAGAACCAAAAGTTGAAATGTTTGGAAAAGTATATGATGTAACATATCGTCCAGATAGTTCAATTGAAGAATCAAACATTTATTATTATATGGCAGATGTTAAGATAGACCAAAATACACCAGAAGGTGAAGTAGCGTTTAAAGTTTATGGATACAAAGATGTTGCAGGAAATGAAGGAGAACCTTTAACAAATGCTGATATAAATGATGGTAAATATACAAATGTAATAATAGATAATACAAAACCAACTATAGAGCCAACAGAAGATTCGATTTCTGGTTCAGAAGGTAATTATAGTAGAATAGGTTTTAAAGTTACAGACGATAATGGTGTAGCTTCTTATGAAATTAATGGTGAAACATTAATTCTTACAAACGGAGAAATTTCTTATGAAGCATTAAAATCATACTTAAAAGAAGGTGTAAATACTGTTGTTGCTAGCGATGAAGCTGGAAATACAGCTGAATATACATTTAACTATGATGCAGTAGCTCCAACAAGAGAGTATTCAAACATCATGGTTAATGGTGATGATAGTACAAAACATGAATTTTATGCAAAAATAGGAGATAAACTTTGGGTAAGTATAGGTGTTAAAGAAGAATTAGCACATAATCCATCATTTACATTAATAAATAATGGTGTAGAATATCCAATGGATGGAAATCTAGTAAAAGCTAATTATGATGAAAAAAATGATAGATATAGTTATGTTCTAATTTATGAAATTCCAGAAGATACAGCTTTTGTAGATGGAGAAATTACATTTAAAATTTCTGATTTAGTAGATTTATTTGGAAATAAAATGACAGATGAAACAAAACCATCTAATGGAAATAGAGTATTTTTTGATAAAACGCCAGCAACAATTAAGTTAAATGGTACTGAAGAACCTATTACTATAGAAGCAGGAAGTGAATATGTAGATGCAGGTGCAACTGTAACAGACAATATTGACGGCTTTATTTCTAGCAACTACCAATTCACTTATGCAAACTATTATGCAGATCCTAATTCAGACAAAGTAACTGAGTCAAGATTGACAGAAATTGATACTAGAAAAACAGGACTTTATAAAATAGCCTATATTTATACAGATAAAGCAGGTAATACAAAACAAGCAACAAGATATTTATACATTAAAGATACAACAATGCCAACAGTTACATTAAATGGTGAAGAAAATATAACAATAGAAGCAGGAACACCTTATAAAGATGAAGGTGCAAAAGTAACAGATAATTCAGACCCTACTATAGAAAACTTTAAATATACAAATATAAATTATTATGTAAATGGAGAACTTAAAAAGTCACATTTAACTGAAGTAGATGTTAAACAACCAGGGGAATATAAAATTGGTTATGAATATACAGATAAGTCAGGAAATACAAAGATTACAGTAAGAACAGTTATTGTTAAAGATACAACAGCTCCAGTAATTACAGCAAATGGAAAGAGCCAAACACTAAAAGTTGGTGACACATATACAGAATTAGGAGCAACATTAACTGATAATGCTTATATAGATGCTGACGATTATGAAATTACAATTCATTTTTATGATGAAAATGGTAAATTAGTATACCCATCACCATCAAAAGTAGATACATCAAAAGTAGGAGAATATAGAATAGCATATACAGCAAAAGATAGTTCAGGAAATGCTTCAAATGTAGCTACTATATCAGTAAAAGTTGAAAGATAATCACAAAAGTATAAAAGGTAGAAAGTACTTTCTACCTTTTATATATCAATATAAAGATATGAAACAGAATACTTTTAAGGGGGAAAATATTTTGGCAAAAAGATATAAAAGCGAACCAACCAAAAAAACTAGTTCACACAAAAAATCTCCAAATAAAAGGAATAGAGTAATTGATAAAAGAAAAGTCTTAGCTGTAATTATAATAATAGCAATAATAATTGCAGGATATTTTATAGTTACAAAGATAAACTCAACTGATTCAAATGGAGAAATAAGAATTAGTAATGCAGAAAAGAAATTATCATCAGACATCTTAATATTAAATGATTTAAATAATGAGGTAATAGAGCATTTAGATATGAAAAATATACAATTAGTAAAAGCTCATTATAAATTAGAAAATTTAGAAACAGGAATAGTAAATCTATACTATAAAGTAGATGATAAGGAAATAGTTAAGGTTGATATAAACATTAAGGATAAAGTAATAGAAAAAGCAGAAAAACAAGAAAATGCAGAAGAAATGTCATTAACACAAATTGGCAATAACATGACTAGAGATATAAAGAAATATTTTAATGACAATCAAAAAAGATTAAAGCCAGATGAAGGAAAAAATATTTTAAATATTATTGTAGCAAACGAGCAAATAATTATAAATGCTAGTGAAAATTAAGAAAAAGTGCTTCTTATATGAAAGAGGCGCTTTTTTGTATGTATAACTGTTTTTAATTAAAATAGAAATAGCAGGGATTTGAACAACGTCCCTAAATCCCTTTAAAAAATCGGGACTTGAGGAACGTCCCCAAATCCCGTTGTATTGAATATATAATTAAACAAAGACATTTAATAAAGTTAAACATATTGCTGCCAATATAGTTTTAACAGAAATTGTTATAGTTTTCTTAACTGCTTTGTTAATAACTATTAACCTATGTTCTTTTCTGATTGTTAAAGCTAAACAATCAGTTTTATTATAATTTTCCATTGTATTTCTCTCCTTTTTATCTATAGTATCTATGTCAAAAATCTTTAGTATTTTTCATAATATAAATTCATTATAGAGCAAATATTAAAAATTGTCAACATTTTTGTTACAAAAATGTAATAAAAAAATATAAAAAAAGTAATATTGGAAAAATTTGTGAAATTTACCAAATGGACATAAAAGTATGATACAATTTATATATAGAAGGAATATTTTGAAAGAAAATTACTTTCATTTTTACATGTACATTCGAACAAACCGAGAAAGGGAAGGACTTTAATATGCAAAAAGTATTATTTGTATGTCTTGGAAATATATGTAGATCACCAATGGCAGAATATATTTTTAAAGACATAGTAGCAAAAAACGGACAAGAAAAAAACTTCTACATTTCTTCTGCTGCAACTAGTACAGAAGAAATTGGAAACGATATGCATTATGGGACTAAAGAAAAGTTACTTGAACATAATATACCATTTCAAAAACATAGAGCTAAACAGCTAAAAAAAGAAGATTATGATAAATATGATTATATAATTGGGATGGAGAATAGTAATATTGTAAGGATAAAAGCAATTGTAGGTAAAGATACAGCAAATAAAGTATATAAATTATTGGATTTTACAAATGAGAAAAAAGATATAGCAGATCCTTGGTACACAGGAAATTTTACCAAAACTTATGAAGAAGTACTAAAAGGATGTCAAGCTTTATATAATTACTTAACAAAGGAGTGATTATTATGTCATATATCGAATTTAAAAATGTATGTAAAGATTATAAAATGGGAGAAGTTATAATACACGCCTTAAGTAATGCCAATTTAAGCATAGAAAAGGGAGAATTAGTTGTAATAGTAGGTCCAAGTGGAGCAGGCAAAACTACAGCTTTAAACATATTAGGTGGTATGGATAATGCTACATCTGGAAGAGTTATAGTAGATAATAAAGAAATCTCCAGATTAAAAAATAGGGATTTAATAAAATATAGAAGAGAAGATATAGGTTTTGTATTTCAATTTTATAATTTAGTTCAAAATTTAACTGCAATAGAAAATGTAGAACTTGCAACACAAATATGTAAGAAATCTTTAAATCCAGAACAAGTAATGGAAAAGGTAGGACTAGCAGATAGAAAAAACAATTTTCCATCACAACTATCTGGAGGAGAGCAACAAAGAGTGGCTATCGCAAGAGCTATAGCAAAAAATCCAAAGTTGTTGCTTTGTGATGAACCAACAGGAGCCTTAGATTATAAAACAGGTAAACAAATTTTAAAATTATTGCAAGATATGTCCAGAATAGAAAAAATGACTGTTATAATAATTACCCATAATGGGGCAATAGCTCCAATGGCAGATAAAGTTATAAAATTTAAAAATGGAACCGCAGAAGATATGATAATAAATGAGAATCCAACACCAATCGAGGAGATAGAATGGTAGTAAGGAGGTGGAGATATGAAAAAAGCACTACTTAAAAATAGTTTTAAAGAAATAAAAACATCATACAAAAGATTTATTTCTATTTTGCTTATAGCACTATTAGGAGTAGGCTTTTTTGCAGGCTTAAGAGCTACATCTCCAGACATGGTAGATACCATAGACAAGTACTATAAAGAGCAGAATGTATATGATATACAAATAATGTCTACATTAGGGCTTACAAATAGTGATATAGACGCTATAAAAAATATAGAGAATGTAGAAAATGTTTATGGTACATATTCAGAAGATATTTTAGTAAAAGTAAATAATAAAGAATTAGTATCTAAAATATTAACAATAGAAGATATTAATAAACCAAGATTAATTGAAGGAAATATGCCTGAAAATGCTAATGAATGTTTAGTAGAACAGTCATTCCTAAATGCAGCAAATAAAAAAATTGGTGATACTATAACATTAGAAGCAAACGAGGAAAATGAGATTCTTAAAGAATTAAATTTAAAAATAGTAGGAACCGCAGAAAGTCCTTTATACATATCAAGAGAAAGAGGAACAACAAGTTTAGGCTCTGGAACAATAAATAATTTTATTTATGTTTCAAGAGATAATATAGAATCAGATGTATATACCGAGATATATGTAACGGTAAAGGATGCAGAAAAATATACAACTAGTTCTACTAAATACGAGAATTATGTAGAAGAAACAAAAGATAAAATAGAAGGAATTAAAGAAGAAAGAGAAACAGCAAGATATAATGAGCTTATAGATGAAGCAAATGAAGAAATTCAAGAGGCAGAAAACGATTTTAATACTCAAAAGGCTGATGGAGAAAAACAGCTAGCTGATGCAGAGGCTAAAATAGAAGATGGCAAAAAGCAAATAACAACTGGTGAGAGTGAGATAAAATCAAACGAAGAAAAAGCCAATAAAGAATTTGCAAATGCAGAAAAGAAGATTCAGAGTGCAAAAGCCGAAATAGAAAAAAATGAGAAAACACTAGAAGAACAAAAACAAAATGCTCAAACTCAAATAGACGAAGCAAATACTAAAAAAACAGAGTTAACATCAACATTACAGTTGGTAAATCAATCGTTAGAACAAGTAACACAAGCATATAATGATGTAGTAAATAAATTAAACGATAGTAGTTTGAGTGAAGAAGAAAAAGCTACATTGACAGCTAAAAAGCAAGCTTTAGAAACTCAAAAACAAGAATTAGAAACAAATAAAATGCAGTTGCAAGCTGGAATTACAGAAATAGAAAACCAGATAAATTCTGCAACTAACGCAATAAGTGATGCTCAAGCCAAAATAAAATCAGCAAAAGCAGAAGTAAGTAAACAAGAAAAAACTTTAGCAAGTACCAAAAAGAAGACAGAAACACAGTTAAGTAATGCAAAAGCTGAACTAGAAACTTCAAAACAAGAAATACAAACAGCAGAGGCAGAATTAATTACTCAAAAAGAAGAGTTTAATACTAAAATTTCAGATGCAGAAACAGAATTAATTGATGCAAAAGAAAAGGGTAACGAGATAGAAAGTGCTGAATGGTACATATTAGATAGAAATCAAAATAGTGGATATGTAAGTTTTATACAAGACACGCAAAGTGTAGATAGCTTAAGTATCGTATTTCCAATTGTATTTTTTGCAATAGCAATATTGGTGTCATTAACTTCTATGACAAGAATGGTAGAAGAAGATAGAACAGAACTAGGAACACTAAAATCTTTAGGATATAACAAAGCACAAATAATGTTTAAATACATACTTTATTCTAGTTTAGCTTGTATTATTGGTGGAGTAATTGGTATAATTATAGGTTTGCAATTAATACCAAGAATTATCTGGATGATGTACAGTATGATGTATACAATTCCAGAGTTTGTAGTAGGACTAAATTCTGAACACTCATCATCAGGTTTAGCACTTATATATATTTGTATTGTTGGTGCTACAATTTATGCAGCAGCAAGGGATTTAAAAGAAAAACCAGCAAATCTATTAAGACCAAAGGCTCCAAAACTTGGAAAAAGAGTTTTATTAGAGCGAGTAAAATTCATTTGGAAAAGATTAAACTTTTCACAAAAAGTTACGATTAGAAATATATTTAGATATAAAAAGAGATTTTTAATGACAATTATAGGTATCTTTGGTTGTACTTCTTTAATATTAACTGGGTTTGGAATAAAAGATTCTATATCCACTATATTACCAAATCAATATGAAAAAGTATTTTTATATGATTTTCAGGTTAGTATGAAGAGTAGTTTAACTGATGACGAAAGACAAAGTGTTATTACAGAATTACAAAATACTGAAAATGTTAATAATGTTGTAGAAACATATATGGTAGCTGATACTGCAAATCATAATGAATATTCAGAAGACTTGCAAGTAGTAGTACCTAAAAATGTAGATGATTTGAAAAATGTTATTACAATAAATGATGTTGATAATAAAAAAGAAGAAGCTAACCTATCATCAGATGGAGTTATTTTAACAGATAAATTGGCACAACTATTAGATGTAAAAGTTGGAGATACAATAACTTTAGAAGGAACTTCGGAAGAAAATAAAGAAGTTAAAGTATCTGGTATAACAGAAAATTATATTGCTCATTATATATATATGACAAAAGATATGTATGAAGAGTTATATGGAGAAAAATATAGTACCAATGTATTACTTGTAAAGGCTGAAAATTTATCAGAAGAAGCACAAGAAGAGATTTCTAAAAAATTATTAGATGGTGGTAAGGTATCTACAGTTTCGTTAAATTCAAACGCAGAGAAAACTTTGGACGATACAATTAGCTCATTAAATTATGTTGTTGTAATATTAATTGTTTCAGCTGGATTGCTTGCATTTGTAGTATTATATAATTTATCTAATATAAATATAAGTGAAAGACAAAAAGAACTTGCGACAATTAAGGTATTAGGTTTTTATGATAAAGAAGTATATACTTATGTAACAAGAGAAACCATATTATTAACAATAATAGGAATTGCACTAGGATTAATTGGAGGCTATTTCTTAAATTACTTTATAATTGGTACTTGTGAGATAAATATGCTTAGATTTGCAAAAGTTATACATCCATTAAGTTATTTATATGCTATTTTAATTACAGTTGCTTTTACGATTATAGTAAATGTAATTACCTATTTTGCATTAAAGAAAATAGATATGATTAGTAGTTTAAAGAGTGTAGAATAAACTTTAGGGATTTTGGGGTCGTTCCATCGGGATTTTGGGACAGTCCTTAAATCCCTTTTCTTGTAGTTTGCAAAAAGAAATGCCCCGTCACAGCGTGGCGGGGGATAAAGATTTAAAAGAGATGAGTTTAGAGTAATGCAATAGTGCATTACAGAAGTTAGAATGTAATTGTTTGGATCCACTGGAATAATTCAGTAAGAAGTCTTCCAGCTTCTGCGAACATTGCTGAGAGGCTATCTGCTGCACCAGCCCAGTTCAGTGTAAAAAACTGAATAAAAGCTTTAAGTAGAGTAAATGCTACTCTCAGTAAGTATTCATAAAATACGAGAATTCCTTCACAGAGCTGGAAAAAGACAGGGCATTTTCCAGAAATTTCAGGACAGAATTCAACAACTAGCATTGCCAACAGAGCCAATACTAGGTTAAACGTCATTGCCCTTGAAAAGCTGGATATAGCATGATCGATGCTACGACAAACTGCTTTTGCAGTTGCTTTCCGTGCTTGCTCTGTTCCAAAATGTTCCTTCCACCAAGATTTTAACCGATCTATCGGTGTTGGCTTGTAAGTAATTTTGGGAAGCACAGAAGCAGGTCTTGCCTTAGTTGTTCCTGGGTTAACAGTTGCATTCTTCATCATTTTGTTTGTCATAATATTTCTCCTTTTCTTATCGAGTTGCAAAGTATCAATTGATACGATACAAAGCAACAGTTTTTTAGTCACTTTTTATTATACCATAATTATGTTAATTATTCAAGATATATGCTTAGTTAGAGCATATTCAGAAGAATCAGCAAAAAGATTTAATAATTTAATAAAGCTAGAAAACTATAAAAAAATATGATATATTTAATAAGATAATTGTCGAAAAAGGAGAAAAATGTGAAAGAAAAAACAAAAGAAATATTAAATAAGCTTATAAATTCTAGTTTTTTCATTATCATACTTGCAATTTTTATAATATTAAAAACTATATTATTTTATAAAAGTACAGTATGTATAAATGAAAAAATTGATATAAAAACAATACAAAGTAGTATAATATATATTTTATCTTTATTTGGAATATTAGCTTTATTACCTAAAAAAGGAAGAAATATAGGGGGAATAGTTCTAGATACAGTAATAAGCATAATTTTATTTGCAGACAATATTTATTACACTTATTCAAGTAATGTACTATCAGTATTACAAATAACTAATCTACAATATGGCGAAGAAATAATGTCAACATTACCAATGTTATTAAAATTACACCAGATA
Source organism: Clostridium sp. CAG:354_28_25 (assembly GCA_001915925.1). Taxonomy (GTDB): domain Bacteria; phylum Bacillota; class Clostridia; order TANB77; family CAG-508; genus Merdicola. Next base: position 108,731 of record MNRL01000015.1, on the reverse strand, counting down.
CTTTATTTTATAGATATATTACTTCTTGTGATTTTATTTGTATCAAAATTTGTAAAAATAGAAAAAGGGGAAAAAAGCAAACTACAATATATTGTTAGTAGAACATTAATTGGATTATTTGCGATATATGTATTTATTACATCAGCAATAGCGGGAAATGAAAAAGCTTTAGAAGACCCATATAATAGGGATACACAAATAAAGAAGGCAACAATTTATGGATATCATATATCAGATATATTAAATGCTATTGATGGCTCAAAACAGGCAAAATATAGAAATAAGACAGAAGTAATGGATGCATATAATTCTTTAAAAGAAGAATATAACCAAGAATATGAAGAAAGCTATCTAGATATTGCAGGTTCAATGGAAGGAAAAAATGTAATAGTTCTTCAATTAGAATCTATGCAAGAATTTGTCTTAAATAAAACTATAAATGATAAAGAAATAACACCAAACCTAAACAAATTTATAAACGAAAATATAAGACTTTCTAATATGTATATGCAAAGCTATTCTACAACTGCAGATTCAGAATTTTCTACTATTACATCATTATATCCGGTAGAGAATGGAATGGCATATAGTAGATATTATAAAAATACATATGATGATATCTTCAAAATGTTTCATCAAAAGAATTATACAACTTCATATATGCATGGAAACTATGGATATTTTTGGAATAGAACTAATGTATATAACAATATGGAAGTTGATCATGTAGAATTAAAAGATGCTTTTGCAGATACTTCGGAAGATGTAATGGGCTATTTGTCAGATGAATTATTATACAGACAAGCTGTAGAAAAATTATCAAATTATGATGCACCATTTATATCATATATTGTTGCAGCTTCATCACATACTGGTTTTACATTGGATGGATTGCAAGATAGAAGTAAAGTTAGCATAGATGTTGGAAAATATAAAGATACTTTCTTTGGAAATTATTTAGAATCAGCCAATTACGCAGATTATGCATTTGGTATATTTATAGATGAACTAAAAAAAGCTGATTTATATGATGATACTGTAATAATTTTATATGGCGACCACAATGGACTAGATATGTATAATAACGAAATGATAGAGTTTTTAAGTGAATTAGATGGAAATGTTACAGATGTAGATATAAAATTAAATTATATTAGAGTGTTAGCGGGGATGAGAATTCCAGGAATTAGCAATTTAAGAATAGATAAACCTGTTAGTAAATTAGACATAAAACCAACACTTGCATATCTATGTAACTTAGATTCAGGAGTATCTTTAGGAACAAATATGTTAGCTAAAAAAGATTTTATATGTTTAAATAACGAAAGAATCGTTACAGCTGACTTTTACTATGATGAATTATGGTTTAATATACAAACAGGAGAAATAGTAGAGGAAAATGAACAACTAAAAAAATATTATGATTATATGAAAAGGGAACTAGATATATCAAAATCTATAGTTTTAGAAGACTTGTTAAGATAAGGTGATAAAATATGAAAATATTGATTGGAACGAAAAATAAAGGAAAAATAGAAGGTGCCAAAAGGGCATTCGAAAAGTACTTTAAAGATGTTACAATAGAGGGAATAAGTGTAGAATCAGAGGTTGCTGACCAGCCAGTAAATGATGAAATATTACAAGGTGCAAAAAACAGAGTAAAGAACTTAAAAAAATATGCAGAAGAAAATATGATAGAAGCAGATTTTTTTGTAGCAATGGAATCTGGAATAACAGATAAGTTTGGAACATGGTTAAATTTAACAACAGTATATATCGAAAATAAAGCTGAAGAAGGAGCTGTTGGGTTTGGTCCTGCATATCCAATTCCAGATAGATACATAGATGAAATAAGGAAAAAAGAATTAAGCTATGTGCTTGCAAAACTTTTCGAAAGTAAAGAGCTTAAAGCTCCACAAGGTGGAATATTTCAACTAAGCCATGGACAAGTAACTAGGATAGATTTAGCAGAGCAAGCATTTTTAATGGCACTAACATGTTTTATTAATGGGGGGATTTGGAAATAAGATGAACTTTTTTGAAAACAATAGTAAACTAGAGCCACATAAGATTTTGGTAAATTTTATTAAGAATAATCCAAGTATAAAAACAGCAATTGATTTAGGGTGTGGCGCAGGGCGAGATACTAAATTTTTAGTACAAAACGATATAGCTGTAACTGCTATCGATAGAATTGATGTAACGAAATTTTTGTATAAAGATTTAACAGAAGAAGAAAAAGCAAGATTAAATTTTGTGCAGGCTAAATTTTCTGAGGTGCATTTACCAAAAACAGATTTAATTATTTCATATGAGGTTTTACCTTTTTGTAATAAAGAAGCATTAGGTAAGTTGCTAGATAAAATAAAAGATTCTTTAAATGAAAATGGATATTTCTTATGTAATTTCTTCGGAAAGAATGATTCATGGTTTGGAAATGATAAAATTCAGTTTTATGAAAAGGAAGAAATAGAAGATTTATTAAAAGATTTTAAAATATTAAAATTAAATGAGATTGAAAGAGATGGAGAATCTGCAATGCATCAAATTAAACATTGGCATGTATTTTGGATAATTGCAAAAAAAGAAGAACAGAAAGGGTGAATAAAATGAAAAAAATAATAGGACTTGTACCAGCATCTAATAATTTATTTAAGACAGACTTGGTATATGAAGATAAATATTATTTTATAAATAATTATATAGAAAGAATAAATGAAGCTGGAGCAATTGTTAGTGGGGTATTACCTTGTAGTGCATATGTTGATGAAGAAACCTTAAGTTTATATGATGCATTCATATTGTCAGGTGGTGGAAAAATACATCCATACCATCTACAAGTAGTCGATTATGCAGTAAAAAATAATAAGCCATTATTAGGAATTTGTATGGGAATGCAAACTTTAGCTATATATTTTTTGCTATGCAAAGAAAAGAAAGAACGAAATTATGAAGGCAGTATTATAGAGTTATTTGAAGATTTAAGAAAAAATAAATATGATTTTACAGAGCCTGTAGAAGGACATAGAAATGCAGACTTAACAAGAGATAATATAGAAGATATAAAGCATAAGGTAATATTGGATAAAAACAGTATATTATATAATTTATATAAAGAAGAAGTGTTAAATATGCCAAGTATTCATAGATATAGAATTCCACAAGTAGAAGAACCATTAAAAGTAGTAGGAAGGGTAGAAGATGGTACTATAGAAGTTATAGAATATAATGATAGGATATTTGGAGTGCAATTTCATCCAGAAAATGAAAGCATAAATAATTGTATTTTTAAATATATTATAAGTAAATGTTAAATAAGAACTAGATAAATTATAATTAATATATAAGAAAGGAATGAGATTATACATGAAAGTATTATTAATTAATGGAAGTTCAAGAAAAGAATGTACATATACTGCATTAAGTAAGGTGGCAGAAAGCTTAAATGAAGAAGGAATAGAAACTGAAATTATAAATTTAGGTGGAACTCCTGTAAGAGATTGTATTGGATGTGGAATGTGTGCTAAAAATGGAAATGCTAGATGTGTATTTAATGATGATATCGTAAATACAATAATAGAAAAAGCTGAAGAAAGTGATGGTTTTGTATTTGGTACACCAGTTTATTATGCACATCCATCAGGAAGAATTTTATCTGTTTTAGATAGAGCCTTCTATGCAGGCAAAAAAGCTTTTGAATTTAAGCCAGGTGCAAGTATTATAAGTGCTAGAAGAGGTGGAACAGTTGCTTCTTTTGATGTACTTAACAAATATTTTACAATTAGTCAAATGCCAATAGTTTCTTCTACATACTGGAACAATGTACATGGAAATAATAAAGAAGAAGTTGTACAAGATTTAGAAGGTATGCAAACAATGTATAATTTAGGAAAAAATATGGCATGGATTTTAAAATGTATAGAGATTGGAAAGCAAAATAATATTAATCAACCAGTAAACACAACTGTTAAAACTAATTTTATAAGGTAAAATCCTTGAAATTTAGCTCAAAATATGTTAACATAAATGAATGAAAAAGGATGTTGATGTAATTTGAGTATGGAAGCAAAAACTGTAGAATACTGTTTTGATTCTAAAATATATTCTGGTGAAGCTATAAAAAGAAAAATAGAACAAATAAAAAGAGATTTTAGTAGAATTTCTAATAAACCAGTAGAAGTGAGAGTAGAACTTAACGAGCTAGGAATGTATGTTTTAACTTTTAGATTTTACGCAAAACGAAATATTGCTAAAATGAAACCAGAAAAAATAACTAAATTATATATAGAATCATTAGGAGAATATTCGAATGGTTATATAAATAAATTGATTGGGAATAAAGATAGCGAATATATAAGAAAATTAAAAAATAGAGATAAAGAGCATAAACAATTGCAGAAAAGACTTAAAGAACAAAACAAAAAGAAAACATATGCAAGAGTAGAATATGTAAAAGAGGATAAAAAGAATGAAAAAACGAAAACAGAACCTGTAAAGCAAAGACAATATAATAATTACAATAAAAAAGCAGAAATAAAAACAAAGCAGGAATCAGTAAAAAGAGTACCTCATATAGAGTATTTACACAGAGAAGAGGAAGAAAAAAAGTTTACAGAAAGATTGAATGAATATTTGCAAATGTTAAAAAATGTTAAGGCTCCTAAATTAGAACGTAAAAATAAAATTAAGGTAAAAAACAAAGTAGAGAAGAAGAAAATTCAATATGAGCAAAACATAAGAAAACGAGCAAATTATGATAGCTATAAAAAACATAATAAGAAAGAACAACAAATTGGAGAAAAACATTATTGGAGTGACAATTATATTCCAAAGGAATATGGTAAATATAGAGAAACAAAAAAATTTAAACCATTATAAAATCGGGAGTTTGGGATGTTCCTTGCAGGGATTTGGGGACGTTTCTCAAATCCCGATTTTTGTTGTTCTAATAAAATGAGTATTGGTAATTTATTAGACAGGGAAAAAAGACTGTCCCCAAATCCCTACCAAAATCCCTATAAATGTGTTACTCTTGCTTTAATTTCTTTTGTCTTACCGACATTCCAGAAGTTTTCGCCTAAATAACCACAAGTTCTTCTTGTTACATTCATTTTACTTTGGTCTTTATTACCACAATTTGGGCATTCCCATTCGTTATCATCATTTATAATTATTTCTCCATCAAATCCACATACCTGGCAATAGTCAGATTTTGTATTAAATTCTGCATATTGAATATTATCATATATAAATTTAACAACTTCTTCTAAAGCCTTTAAATTATTTTGCATATTTGGTACTTCAACATAAGATATCGCACCACCACTAGAAATTGGTTGGAATTCACTTTCAAATTTTAATTTAGAGAAAGCATCAATTTTCTCTCTAACATCTACATGGTATGAATTTGTATAATAACCCTTATCTGTAATATCTTTAATATCTCCAAACTTTTCTTTATCAATTCTAGCAAATCTATAACATAAACTTTCTGCAGGGGTTCCATATAAAGCAAAACCAATTCCTGTTTTTTGTTTCCATTCTGAAACTTTAGATTTTAAATGATTCATAACTCTTAATGCAAATTCTTTTCCAATAGGATCAGTATGTGATACACCTTTCATTAATTTTGTAAGCTCATATAATCCAATATATCCTAGAGAAATTGAAGAATAACCACCATGTAATAGTTTATCAATTTTTTCACCTTTTTTAAGTCTTGCTATTGCACCATATTGCCAATGAATAGGACTAATGTCAGATAAAGTACCTTCTAATGCATGATGTCTGCACATTAATGCTTCATAACATAAATCTAATCTTTCATCAAACAATTTCCAGAACTTATCTTCATTGCCATTTGCAATAATTCCTATTTGAGGTAAGTTGATACTTACAACACCTTGATTAAATCTTCCTTCAAATTTATAATTTCCGTTTTCATCTTTCCAAGGAGCTAAGAAACTTCTGCAACCCATTGGACTAAATACATTGCCTTCATAGTTTTCTCTCATTTTCTTAGCAGAAATATAGTCTGGGTACATTCTTTTTGCAGAGCATTTTACAGCAAGTTTCGTAAGATAATCATATTTTCCACCTTTTAAGCAGTTATGTTCATCTAAGACATAGACAAGTTTAGGAAATGCAGGTGTAACATAAACACCAACTTCATTTTTTACTCCTTGAATTCTTTGGTTTAGAATTTCTTCTATTATCATGGCATTTTCTTCTATATAAGGGTCATCTTTTTTTAGATTTAAGAATAGTGTTACAAAAGGGGTTTGTCCATTTGTAGTCATTAATGTATTTATTTGATATTGAATTGTTTGAACACCAGATCTTAATTCTTCTTCTACACCAATTCTAACAATCTTTTCTATTTCTTTATCTGATAATGTATCTCCAAATGCAACTTTATATTTTTCTTTTAATTTATCGTGTGATTTTCTTAAATATTTTCCTAAATGGCTCATATCAAGAGATTGACCACCATATTGATTACTTGCGACAACTGCAATTATTTGGGTCATTATAATACAAGCTACTCTAAAGCTTTTTGGTTCTTCTATTAATTTACCATTCATAACAGTACCATTTTCTAACATATCTTTTATATTAACTAAACAACAATTATGTATTGGCTGTATGAAATAATCCATGTCGTGAAAGTGTAAAATTCCTTCTTTATGAGCATCAACTATTTTCTTTGGTAACAAAATTCTTTGTGTTAAATCTCTAGAAACTTCACCAGCAATATAGTCACGTTGTGTTGAAGCTAACATTGTATTTTTATTAGAATTTTCTTCTTTTAATTCTTTATTTTCATTTCTAATAATTGATAAAATTGTTTTATCTGTTGTATTTGTTTTTGGAACTATTGTTTTTGGCTCTTTTGTTTTTACTGTGTTCATTTTTTACCCCCTGTTATGTTTAAAAGATTTGTTATATATGGTATAATCATATAGGTAAAAAATGAGATAGTAAATATACAAAATTTAAATTCCGACAAAATTTTTACATATCCTGAATGTTCGTAAAAAAATATGTGGGGTGAGGACGTGAGAGTTCGTGATAAAACGAAGAAAAAAATTGCAAGTTCACTAATGAATTTAGTCGAAAAGAAGCCTATAGATAAAATTACGATTACTGATATAACTGTAAATTGTGATATATCAAGACAAGTTTTTTATAGGTATTTTTTAGATAAAAAGGATTTAATTAATTGGATATATGAAGAAGACTGTGGTTCTGTAATTTATACTGGCGAAGAAAAATTTAGCATAAAAAGTTGGTTAAAATATATTATAGATATTTTAGCAGAGAAAAAGAATTTTTATATGCATGCTATAAAAGATGATTCTAGTAAAGCATTTGAAACGTTAATTTTAAATAAAACAAGATTTTATTTAAAAAAGCTTATAAAACACAAAACTGCAACTGAGCTTACAAAACAATTAGAATTTCTAGTGGAAATGACTGCAAGAGCTTTAATTGATATGATTATTTTGGAAATAGAAAGCGAAATGCCTGTAAAAAAAGAAATTTTATTAGATTGGCTTATGAATGGAATCTCAAAAGAAATATCGGATTTAGTAGAAGATTATGAAGTTCCTATGACTGTGGTAAAAAGGTGGAAAATGTAATAATATTGCGGAAAAAATTAGATTGTTAGCATTGACAAACAATGGCAAATATAATACAATATGTATGTGCAATTTAAAAGTTGCACATATTAAATGTATAAAAGTTAGCGTAAGCTAACAAAAACGAATAGTATAAAAAATTATTAATAAGAAGAATAAATATAAAGGAGTTATTAAAATGAGCGAAACATTATTAGAAATAAAAAATTTACATGCAAAAGCAGGAGATAAAGAAATAATAAAAGGATTAGACCTAAAAATAAATAAAGGTGAAGTACATGTAATTATGGGACCAAATGGTGCTGGTAAATCTACACTATCTAATGTAATATTAGCAAATCCAGAATATACACAAACAGAAGGAGATATTATATTAGACGGTGAAAACATAAATGGACTAAAAACGGATGAAAGAGCGAGAAAAGGAATATTTATGTCATTCCAATCACCAAAAGAAATTCCAGGAGTTAGTGTAACAAACTTCTTAAAATATGCAAAAATTGCAACAACAGGAAAGCCAGTTAAAATATTTGAATTCAAAAAAGAATTAGAAAAAAATATGGAAGAATTAAAAATGAAACCAGAATATGCTAACAGAAATTTAAATGTTGGTTTTTCTGGTGGAGAGAAAAAGAAAAATGAGATATTACAAATGCTTACATTAAATCCAAAACTTGCAATCTTAGATGAAACAGATTCAGGACTAGATGTAGATGCTATAAAAACAGTTTCTAAAGGAATAAAAATGTATAGCAATGAAAATAATGGAGTATTAATAATAACTCATGGAACAAAGATTTTACAAGGATTACACGTAGATTATGTACATGTTTTAGTAGACGGAAAAATAATAAAAACAAGTACAGGAGATTTAGCAAACGAAATAGAAGCAAAAGGATATGAAGAATACAAGAAATAGAGGTGAAAGAGTTGGCAGAAAAGAAAACACAAATAGAAGATATTTCTAGAAACATATATGACATAAAAAATAAAGACGAATATAGTTATAAATCTAAAAAAGGAATAACTAAAGAAATAGTAGAAGAAATCTCAAAACAAAAAAATGATGCACCTTGGATGAGAGAGTTTAGATTAAAAGCATTAGAGACATACAACAAACTAGCACTTCCAACATGGGGACCAAATCTAGACGAATTAAATATGGACGAAATTGCAACATATGTAAGACCAAAAACAGATATGAAAAGCAGTTGGGAAGATGTCCCAGAAGATATCAAAAATACATTTGATGCTTTAGGAATTCCAGAAGCAGAAAAGGAATCTTTAGCAGGTGTTGGTGCACAATATGATTCAGAAGTTGTATATCACAGTATAAAAGAAGATTTAGTAAAACAAGGTGTTATATATACAGACATGGAAACAGCTGTAAGGGATTATCCTGATATAGTAAAAGAACATTTTATGAAATGTGTACCAGTATCAGATCATAAATTTGTTGCATTACATGGGGCAGTTTGGTCAGGAGGATCATTTGTATATGTACCAAAAGGGGTACAGGTAGAGATTCCTTTACAATCATATTTTAGATTAAACTCACCAGAATCTGGACAATTTGAACATACTCTAATAATTGTAGATGAAGGAGCAAGCTTACATTTTATAGAAGGATGTTCTGCTCCAAAATATAACAAAGTAAATTTACATGTGGGTTGTGTAGAATTATTTGTAAAGAAAAATGCACATTTAAGATATTCAACAATAGAAAACTGGTCTAAAAATATGATGAACTTAAATACTAAAAGAGCTTTAGTAGAAGAAGGCGGAAAAATAGAATGGGTAACAGGTTCATTTGGTTCAAAAGTTTCTATGTTATATCCAATGGCTGTTTTAAATGGAGCAAATTCTAAAATGGAATATACAGGAATTTCTTTTGCAGGACATGGACAAAACCTAGATACAGGTTTAAAAGTTGTGCATAATGCACCAAATACTTCATCAGTAATTAACTCTAAATCAATATCTAAAGATGGCGGAATTGCAACATTTAGAAGCTTAGAAAGAGTTATGCCAGCTGCTAAAAATTCTAAATTATCTGTATCTTGTGAATCGCTAATGTTAGATAATAAATCTAAATCTGATACAATTCCAGTAAGTGATATAAGAACAGAAGAAGTAGAATTTTCACACGAAGCAAAAATCGGAAAAATAAGTGATGAAGAAATATTTTATTTAATGTCAAGAGGAATTTCAGAAGAAGAAGCAAAAGCAATGATAGTTAGAGGATTTGCATATCCTATTTCTAAAGAACTTCCTTTAGAATATGCAGTAGAAATGAATAACTTAATAAATCTAGAATTAGAAGGGAGTATAGGATAATGAGAAATATAGTATTAAACGAAACTCCAGTTAGAACATCTAAAAATTATGGAATAAACAATATAGAAATAAAAGATTTCGAAGAACCGGTTATTAAGGAATTTAAAAATATAAAAATAACAGATAATGAAAATTGTGTATTAAATCACAAGGAAGAAGTAAAGTTAAAATTCGGGTTAGGTGAATATTTTTTAAATCAATCAAATGAGCAATCAAATGTAGATTTAAAAATAGATATAGATAAAAAATTAAAAGAGCCAATTATAATAGAATATAATTTAGACAAATCTAATAATGTTTTAGTTGATAATATTAATATAAACGCAAAAGATAATACAAAAGCAAATATAATTGTTATATATAAATCAGTAGATGAAATCAATGGATATCATAATGGAATTTGTAGTGCACAAATCGGAGCAAATGCAGATATTCATGTAACAATTGTAAATTTATTAAATACAAAAATAAGCAATTTTTATTCTGTAAATTCTAACATAGAAGATGAAAGCAAAACATTATTTTCTATGGTAGAGTTTGGTGGAAAATATAATGTAGTAAATTACTATGCAAAATTGGCTGGTTATAAATCAGTTAATAAACTACATTCAATCTATTTAGGAAAAGAAGAACAAAAAATAGATTTAAATTATATTACAGAACTATATGGTGAAAAAACAAATGTAGATATAGAAGTAAATGGAGCTTTAAAAGATAAGGCAAGAAAGAATTTTAAAGGTACAATAGATTTTAAAACAGGTTCTAAAAAAGCAAAAGGAAAAGAAAATGAGTATTGTACACTACTTTCTGATACATCATATTCTAAAGCATTACCAATGCTTTTATGTACAGAAGATGATGTAGAAGGAGAACATAGTACAGCAACAGGCAAAGTAGATGATAACGAATTATTCTATATTATGACAAGAGGAATAAGTGAAAAAGAGGCAAAGAAAATGATTGTTAAAGCAAGGTTTAATTCTGTAATACAAGGAATTAAAGAAGAGGCAGTACAAAATTTAATTTTGGAAGAGGTTGATAGGAGGCTAGATTAATGAATCCTGAAACAATTAGAAAAGATTTTAAAATATTCGAAAATAGAGATATTGCATATTTAGATAGTGGTGCAACATCACAAAGACCTTATCAGGTATTAAAAGCAGTAGAAGAATATTATAATAAGAATAATGCAAATCCACATAGGGGGACATATGATTTAAGCATAGATTCTACAGCAGAATATGATAAAGCAAGAGCAAAAGTTGCAAAATTTATAAATGCGAAAAGACCAGAAGAAATAGTCTTTACTAAAAATGCAACAGAAAGCTTAAACTTAATTGCAAATTCTTATGGATTAGAAAATCTACAAGAAGGAGATACAGTAGTTATTTCTATTATGGAGCATCATTCTAATTTAGTACCTTGGCAAAAAGTTACAAAAATAAAAAACGCTAAATTGGAATATATGTATATTAATGAAAATTATGAGATAACAGATGAAGAAATAAACAAAAAAATAACAGATAAAACAAAGATTGTAAGTATAACAGAAATCTCTAATGTTTTAGGCATAAAAACACCACTAGAAAAAATAATAAAAAGAGCACATGATGTTGGTGCAGTTGTAATTGTAGATGGAGCGCAAAGCGTGCCACATATTAAAATTGATGTTCAGAAAATGGATGCTGATTTCTTTGTATTTTCAGGACATAAATTAATGTCACCAATGGGAATAGGCGTACTTTATGGGAAATATGAATTGTTAGATAAAATGACGCCTTTCCTTATGGGAGGAGACATGATAGAATATGTTTATGAACAAGAAACAACATTTGCAAAGCCACCATCAAAATTCGAAGCAGGAACACAAAATATTGGTGGAGCAGTTGGACTAGCAAGTGCTATAGATTATTTAGAAAATATAGGAATGGACAATGTAGAAAAAATAGAAAATGAACTTTTAGAATATGCAAAAGCTGAAATGAACAAATTAGATTTTGTAGAATTATATGCACCAAAGACGAATGAAAATCAAATAGGTGTATTATCATTTAATATAAAAGATGTTCATCCACATGATACAGCAACAATCTTAAGCTCTTGCAATGTTTGCGTACGTGCAGGAGATCATTGTGCACAACCATTAATTAGATTTTTAAATCTTCCTGCAACATGTAGAGCAAGTATGTATATTTATAATACTAAAGAAGATATAGATAAATTAATAATGGCACTTAATAAGGCTAATGATATGTTTAAAAAATGGAGAAAAGTAAAAAAATAATTTTGTTTTGGCGTCGTTAAAATTCGAATATAAAATTTTTGATATATTTTAAAATTATAGAAAGGAAAGAATCAATGGATAATTTAGATTCAGTTTATACAGATTTAATTATGGAACATAGTATGGCATCACATAATAAAAGAAAATTAGCTCATCCAGATAAATGCGAAATGGGTCATAACCCAAGTTGTGGTGATGAAATAGAATTAGAAATAAAAATGAATGGCGATGTAATAGAGGATTTAGCATTTACTGGACATGGTTGTGCTATATCACAAGCTTCTACTTCTATTATGATAGATACTTTAATTGGTAAAACAAAAGAAGAGGCATTAGAGATTATAGATACTTTTATTGGAATGATTAAAAGAGAAATAAAAGAAGATAGCGAACTTGAAAAGTTAGAAGATGCAATAGCATTTAAAAATGTTTCTAATATGCCTGCAAGAGTTAAATGTGCGGTTTTAGCATGGCATACAATTAAAGATTTGTTAGATAAAGAAAAATAAGTTTTGTTTAGAAGTATAATATAAAGATAGAAATTGACATGGATTAGTAAACAGAATATAATATCAATATAAATTTTATGAATTTTACGGAGGATAAACAATGGAAAAAGAATTAAAAACTTCTGGAAAAATGACTTGGGCGTTTATTTGGAGATTTATATTATACTATATTGTAATATCTATAATTTTAGCAGTTATTGCATATTTTATGTTAGGAAAAGTTAATATGTTAGTATTATCAATATTTTCTATTGTTACAATGGGAATATTAATATTTTTTCCAACAAAGCTTGCTACAAGCGATGTTTTTAAGACAAGGAAAATGGATGATAAGAATTTATTTAAATTTAAAAGAAATATCATAATTTTTTATGCATTAGTATTAATAGTTGTTTCTTTATTTAATACATTAAATTATGCAGTAACAATAATAGGACTAGAAGATACAAGAGCTACAGCAGAAGAACAAATACAAAATAGTGAAGATATAGATGACGAAGAAAAAAGCACTATGATAGAAAGTCAAAATAATTATGTAGAACAAGTAAAAAATGTACAAAAAGAAACATTTATGATAATTACTTTAATAGATGCAATATTATTTGTATTTGGAGTAATAATTCAATTTAAGCTTACCAAGAAGTACATAAATGAAGAAGAGTAGCGAAATATGGATTAAGGGATTTGGGGACGGTCCTCAAATCCCTATTTTCGTATAAAATAATAAATAATATATTTTAATTTTTTGACAAAATTTTTAGGTTTACAAAAAAAATAAAATGTGGTAAACTATATTCGTATTATGTATATACAAGGAGGAAATAAAATGTCTAAAAAAGAGAAAAAACATTCAGGAAGTAATATTTTTGTAAAAATTATAGCAGGCATTTTAGCGGCTTTAATGGTAGTTAGTGTAGGAGGAACATTAGTATACTATTTAATTGGTATGTAATAGGGAGTAAATAATGAAAGATGATATAATTACAGGAATCTCAGACTTTTACGAAACTAATATTTTGGCTAGGATTATGCAAATGTGGGAACATCCAATAGATTTAGTATTGTTTTTAATAGATATAGCAATAGTTATATTTTTAGCATATAAAATATTAAGACTTACAAAAGACTCTAGAGCATGGCAAGTTTTAAAGGGAATAGTCTTATTATTAGTAGTAACATGGCTTAGTGGAGTATTTAAACTTACAATATTACATGCAATTTTAGACAAAGTAGTAAGTTGGGGAGTATTAGCTCTAATAATTATTTTCCAACCAGAGATAAGAAGAGCATTGGAACAATTAGGAACTAATAAGTTAAAGAAATATCTGGGATTTACAGAAGATATAGAAACAAAAAACAAAGAAGATATATATAAAATAGTAATAGCAGCAGAAGAAATGTCAAAAAGACAAATAGGAGCACTAATAGTAATAGAAAGAGATATTGGAATAAAAGATATTATAGATACAGGTATTTTAATTGATGCAGATGTATCTCCACAACTTTTAACTAATATATTCGTGCCAAAAACTCCGCTTCATGATGGGGCTGTTGTTATTAGTAATAATAAAATAAAAGCAGCAGCATGTATGTTACCATTAGCAAGTGGGCAAGACATAGCAAAAGAATTAGGAACAAGACATAGAGCAGGAATTGGAATATCAAAAGAATCGGATGCAATAGCAGTTATAGTTTCAGAAGAAACAGGTAAAATATCAATTGCTAAAGATGGTAAATTAATAGCTGATGTAAATGAAGAAACTTTAAAGAAAACATTAATAAAAGATATTGTTACAGATAGAATACCAGAAAAAGAAAGAAAACCTAACATTATATGGAAGAAATTCAAAAAAGATAAAAATGATTAAAATATTTGATTTTATAAAATATATATGTTAAAATAAGAAAAGTTTGAAAACTTGGGAGGAATTTACAAGATGGAAATATTAAAATATGCATTAATAGTAATATATATTATAGTTGCTGCAGCAATTATTATATTAACATTGGTTCAAGAAAAAGAAGATAATGGAGCATCTGGAGCGATTACAGATACTGCAACAAACAATTTTTATGACAAGAATAAAGGTAGAACAAAAGCAGGAAAGCAAAAAAGATGGACAATTATATTAGGAGTAATATTTGTAATTTTAACAATTATATTAGGAATTGTATTTATGTTAATAAAATAATTTGAGGTAAAAAAGCAGCATATGTCTGCTTTTTTTGTATTAGAAATATAATACTAATATAAATAAAATAATGCTAGAGGACAAGTAATAAAAATTTAATAATCACGAGATAATAATAAAAACAGGGAAAAAAGGACCGTCCCAAAATTCCGGATGTCCCCAAATCCCGGATGTCTCAAAATCCAGATGTCCCCGAGCCCATATTTCGAAAGGAAGAGATAAATGCAAGAAGAAAATAGATTTATAGAAGGAATTTTTAGAAGACATGAAAGAGGTTTTGGTTTTGTTATCGTAGAAGACCAAGAAGATGATATTTATATTGCTAAAGAAGATTCTAAAGATGCATTTAGTGGTGACAGAGTTTTAGTAAAATTAAAGAAAAAATCAAATGGAGCAAGACAAGAGGGAATAATATTAAAAGTTATAGAACACAAAAAAGATACTTTAGTAGGAACATTTCAAAAAAATAAAAATTTTGGTTTTGTAATACCAGATGATAAAAAGTTATGTAGAGATATATTTATTTCTAAAAAGAATTTTGGAAAGGCTAGAAATAATCATAAAGTTCTTGTACAAATTACTAAATATCCACAAAAAGGCAAGAAGGCAGAAGGAAAAATATTAGAGGTTATAGGAAATGTAAATGAAGCAGGTATCGATATGCTTTCTTTAATTAAAGATTATGATTTGCCATACAGGTTTCCAAAAGATGTAGTAAAAGAAGCACAAAAATTTGGAGATAAGATTAATCCTAATGATATAGCAGGTAGAGTAGACCTTCGTGGTAAATATGATATTTTTACAATAGATGGCGAAGATGCAAAAGATTTAGATGATGCTGTTTGTGTTCAAAAATTAGAGAATGGAAATTATAAGTTAGATGTTCATATAGCTGATGTAAGCCATTATGTACAAGAAAATACATTACTAGACAAGGAAGCACTATTAAGAGGAACAAGTATATATATGTTAAATAGAGTTATTCCAATGCTTCCAAGAGAACTTTCAAATGGAATTTGTAGTTTAAATGAAGGACAAGATAGATATACATTATCTGTAAGCATGGAGATAGACAATAAAGGTAAGATAATTTCTAGTGAAGTATATAAAGGAATTATAAATGTTACAAGAAGAATGTCATATAAAGATGTACAAGCAATATTAGATAATTCAAATGAAGAGATAGTAACCAAATATAAAGACTATATAGCAGACTTTAAACTTATGGAAGAATTGGCGAAAATATTAAAAGAAAAGAGAATAACAAAAGGTTACTTAAACTTAGATATACCGGAAAGTAAAATTATCTTAGATCAAGATGGTTATGCAATAGATGTATGCAAATATGAAACAACTTTTGCAAATGAAATAATAGAGCAATTTATGCTAGCAGCCAATGAAACAATTGCAGAAAAATTTTATTGGCTTAAAGCACCATTTATATATCGTGTACACGAAGAACCAGATATAGAAAAGGTAAACGAATTAAATAAATTATTATTTAATTTTGGGTATAAAATACATGTTAAAGAAGGCAAAATTTATCCAGCAGAATTTTCTAAAATACTAAAGGAAGTAGAAGGAAAGCCAGAGGAAAAAATAGTTTCTAATATGATTTTAAGAACTTTAAAAGTTGCTGTATATGATTCAGAGAACAAAGGACATTTTGGAATAGCAAGTAAATATTATTGTCATTTTACTTCACCAATTAGAAGATATCCCGATTTATTTATACACAGAATTATTTCAAAATATTTAAAAAATAATTATACAATGTCAGAAAAGCAAGTAGAGTTTTATAACAAAGTAGCAGAAAATGATGCTAAACAATCATCAGATAGGGAGAAAATTGCGACACAAGTAGAAAGGGATAGCATAGATATTAAGAAAGCCGAATACATGAGTAAAAAAATTGGGGAACAATACGAAGGCATTATTTCTGGAGTTACACAGTTTGGTGTATTTGTAGAATTAGAAAATACTGTAGAAGGACTTATTAGATTCGAAAATTTAGGTGACGAATATTACGAATATGATGCAGACCATAAAATTTTAATAGGGGAAAGAACAAAAGAAACTTTTAAAATAGGAGATAAAATAAATATAGAAGTAATAGATGCAAATAAACAAGAAAAAAGAATATCGTTTAAAAGAATTCCAGAAGTAGAGCAAGAAGAAAGTCTTTAGTTTTTTGACTAAAGACTTTCTTCTATATATGAATTAAAATTTATCTAAATAAAGTGATAAAAGGTGAAAATATTAAAACTACAAAAGCCATAATTATAATAGTAATACCAGCAGATTTATTGCTATTTACTTTTATTTCATAGATCGCATAATTAATAGTTTTACAAAAAATAATAATAGAAATAATAAAAATTACAAAAAACATAGTAAACTCCTAACTTGATAATAAAAAGCTTGATTTAATATTTGTTGTTACATCAATATCGAAAAAAGTATTTTTATAATTTGCAGACCAGTTGTAATCACTCCAATCTTTATCATTTTTAAAATGTTTAATTAGATTCTTACCAACATTATCTATATCTGCTTCGTATATTTTAGCTGTTTTGTATTGATAATTCAGAAAGGCATTTTCTAAATAAGAATTTATTAAAACTTCTAAGTCATTGATTTTTTCAGGTGTAAGGCTTTCAGAATTATTATCTACAGATAATAATCGCGCATTAAGATATACGTTACTTTTTACATAAGGAGAACCATTAACTAACCTTGCATCTATTTTGGTGTCTTTGTGAAAATAAAGAGCAACATCTATAGAAGAATTTTCTTTATAAGGATTGTTTATCGAAATAATGCTAGATTCAAATTGATTTGTTAGTATTAAATGTAATAGACTCTCAAATGCTGTTAATTCTCCGACTAGTTTATCTTGTTTAAATACAGCAACTCCTAAATTTTCGCTTTTTCTATCATACTCTATTAAAGGATTTTGACCAGCAACAATATTAAATTCTTGTTCTGGATTTATTGATTCATCAGAAGATGTAAGATTTAGTTTATTTCCATTTCCCAAGATTGCGACAGGATCACTGTAATTAGCGCTTAAGGCATTAAAAAATGTAGATATAGTTGCATTTACTATATGTCCAGTATATTCATTAGAATAAGGTGTTAATTCGTAATATTTTGCTACCAAATTTTCTAATTCTGGTTTTGAATTTGTAATATATTCCTTAGCAGAAGATTTAGAAATAATTATATTGCAATCAGGTCTTATTTCTACTTGATTAGAAAGAGTATATATTTCTGAACCAATTCCTCTGTTGGCAATTGCTTCAGAAAATATTACAACTTTACAATGTGATAGGTTAATTTCCTTACTAATATAACTATTTAGTAAATTTATACCACTATTAATAGATGAACATTCAACGCTATTTATAATTGTTGGAGCTGCTTCTCCAGAAGTGGAGCTACTGTCAGAACTATTAGGAAACGTGAGTTGTATTGTAAGTTCTAAATTATTATCTTCACCTAAATCAATTCCTAGTGCAACAACATAAGCTAAATCATCTATACTTTGAATGCTATAGCATCCAGAAAGAGAAAAAACAAGGATAGAAATAATATAGAATACAAGAATATAAAGTAAAAATCTACGGAACTTTTTCATTTTTTCCACCCCTCAATCTCTTTTTTATATTGGCAAATATTAGAACTAATGGGTTATATGCAAATAATAATATAAATACTACATATTTAAATATATTAATTTCGATAAAATTTAATTGTGAAAGATTAGTAGGTATTAGACTTATAAGAAAAATTATTCCAGCAAAGCAATAAAGAATGCCATTAGTATCTACTATATTAGAAATCTTTTTAAATATGTTTATAGATATGCTAGTTGCTATGCATAGGTAACTTATAACTGCAACTGTCCAAATTAATAAGAATATTGCATCAAGTCTTTGGAAGAACCTACCAAATTCAATATATCTAGTGGCTAGATATAATGCCATTATTTCTTCACTGTTTCTTATGAAAGGAAATAATGCTAAAAAAGATACTATACTAAAGAAGAATAATACTATTGATAAAATTGTTGAAATTCTCGCAATTTTTTTAAATGAATTTGAATCTTCTACCATTGGAGGTAAAAAATAAAGTATAGAGAGACTGGAAAATGCAAACATATTACTTAAACCAGTAATAAAAGTTGATTTTATACCACTTCCTAAAATAGGAAATAGACCATTAAAATCATAATTCTTAAAATTAGCAAGCAAAACGAAAATTATGCAAAAAAGAATGACAGGAAGTATTAGTAAATTAACTTTAGAAATTACCTTAAAGCCTAATTTATTTCCGAAGGTAATTGCGAAAATAAAAAATATTACAATTACTATTATAGGAAGTTTATCTAGATATATTATTTTTAAATTCTCCGAAAAACTTCTAAGTAGAATACTTGTAAAAACTATAAAATAAGTTATAAAAAGAAATCCAGTAATTACTTTTAATATTTTTCCGCCTAAATACTGCGAAACATCTAAAATATCTTGACCAGAAAAATGTTTAAATAGGAATAGTAGTAGTTGAACAAATAATAGAACTATTATTCCAATAAATATATTATTAAGAGCAGAGGCAGAACCTGTATTAGCTATTATACTTTTAGAAAAATTAAGTATAACATGATTTATAATAATTATAAGCACTAACCCAACGGATTCTAAATTACTTAATTTTATATTATTCATTAGGATGCCTCCATTTCATACTTATATTGTTTTGTGCACGTTCTTTTTTAGGATGAATGTAATTATGTCTAAATTCTTGCATCCATGTTGGCATAGCAAAGAAATTATTAGATTTTTTATTAAAGTTAATACTATCATTTGGATTTAGATAGGAAACGCCAAATGATTTAATACTACAAAGAATACACAAATAAACATATAACCCGATTGCAATTCCTAAAAATCCTGCAATATATGCAGCTATCGTAAATAAGAATCTAGTAATCCTTAAGTGAAATCCAAAAGAAAAGTCTGGAATAGCGAAAGAGGCAATACCTGTAATTGCAACAATTATTATAAGGAAAGGACTAACAATACTAGCACTTACTGCGGCTTGCCCTAAAACTAGTGCACCTACTATTCCAATTGTAGGACCAACTGGAGAAGGAACTCTTAGACCAGCTTCTCTAATTAATTCAAATGAAATTTCCATTACTAATAATTCAAAAATTATAGGGAAAGGTACATTCTCTCTAGATGCCCATAAGGAGAATAATAATTCTGTTGGTAATAGTTCTTGATGAAAATCAACTATTGCAATATATATGCTAGGAAGTAACAAAGTTATGCCCATAGCAAGAAATCTTAAGATTTTTAAAAAATTAGCAAAAATAGGCTTTAAATTTGTATCTTCAGGTGAAGATATGAAATCAACTATGGTTGCTGGTAAAATAATACAATATGGATTTCCATTTACTAAAATTACAACTCTGCCTGCATATAAATTTTTTGCGGCTTTATCTGGTCTTTCTGTTGATAATACTTGTGGAATATTGTATTTATTATCTTCACATATTAATTGTTCTAATTGACCTGTAGAAAGAAGGGTATCTATTTCTAAATTATTTAAACGATATCTAACTTCTGCAACTAAATCTGAATTCGCTATATTTTTTAAATAACATATAGTACATGGTGTTTTACTTAATTTCCCAACTAAAACGTTTTCTATAACTAAATTTTCAGTATTTGTTGCTCTACGTAACATAGAAGTATTTACGCGAATTGATTCAACAAAGGCCTCCTGTGGACCTTTAATAATTATTTCATTATTTGGAGAACTTACACTTCTTTGTTTAAATCCTTTTACATCTAAATTAAAAGCAGTATCTAAGGTATCTACAAAAAGGACACAATTTCCCATATTAATAGCAGAAAAAATATTATTAAACTCTGTTTCTTTTACTAAAGAATTTTGTGGTAATAATGAATTTTCTATTTCTATTGCAAGGTTATTAGAATCTCTTTGTATAATAACCCTTTTATCTTTATTAATAGTTTTTAGACTCTGGGTTTTGTACGTATTTGCTTTATTTCTTAACATTAACGGTTTTAATATAAATTGATTAATTAAATTTGAATCAGACATTCCATCAATGTATATAATAAAAGCAGAAAAGGGTTTATTATTAGATTTTAATTTGAATTTTCTAATTATAATATCACTATTTATTAATGTGTTATATTTTCTGTCAATAATAGTCTTATTATCTTTTAAATTACTAGAAACTTTTTCATCAGCTTCGTTAGTTATATTTTTTGAGGTAGATATATTTACAGAAAAATCATACGAATCTTGTGGACCTTTATATGTTATTAAATTAGTAAGAGATTGCTTTAATCTTGAAAAATTCATTAATTTACTCCTGTATATAATTATTTAAATTAGTAATTTCCAATAAATAAAAAAATATGTACAATTTTGAAAAAATTACTATATACAACTGTATAATTTAAATGTTATAATTAAATAGATACTAGAAAAATTCTCCTAGTAGGAGAATTTTTTGTAGTAGATATTTATGGCTAATTCTAGATTTTCTAGCATTTACTAATGCGTAGAAAATCTTGTGTTTGGTTAAATAGATACTAGAAAAATTAGGAGATTTTTATGAAAAATAGAATTTTAACATTTATATTAATAGTTTTAATTTTAGGAATAATTGGTGGAATAGCATATGCTTTTATCCAATATATGGGTATAGATACAAATAATATTTTGGCATTGGTTACAGGAACAAATGAAGTTAGTAATGAAACAATTAAGCCATTAGAACCAACAGGAAGTAGTTCTAACACATTATTATCAAGTTCTTTAGATGTTCAATCAGCAAATCAAAACACTAGTACTACAGTATCTTCAGGTAAATATAAATACTATTACGATCAACTAGATTCAAATGCTAAAATAATATATTCTGCTGTTGAAGATAATATAGAAAATTTAAAAACCGGTACTGCTAAAATTGATTTTGGGGAACAATTTAATAGCTTATTAAACGAAGAAAATGGAAAAGAAAGATTGAATGTAGCGTATCAAGCAGCATTGGATGCATTTGGGTTAGATTATCCAGAAGTATTTTATATAGATGTAACTAAAATGGTATTAATGATATATTCTACTACTAATATTTTTGGAACAAAATATGAAGTTTCAATAGAACCATCAGAAGCAGGAAGCTATTTAGTAGAGGGATTTGCTTCAAAAACAGATGTAGATTCTGCATTAAATAGATTGGAAATGATTAAAGCAGATATTGCAAGTCAGGTAGCAAATGATGACCCATACACTAAAGTAAAAAGAATACATGATTTTTTAGTAGATTATATAGAATATGATTCTTCAATGACGAGAATAAATACTAGAAATATATATGGTGCGTTAGTAGAACAAAACGTTGTTTGCGAAGGGTATGCAGAATCATTAAAATATTTACTAGATGCTGTAGGTGTACCTTGTGTCGAAATAGTAGGAACTGGAACTAATTCTGCTGGTCAAACAGAAGCACATGCATGGAATTATGTTATGCTTAATAATAAATGGTATGCGATAGATGTTACTTGGGATGATCCAACAATTATAGGTAGTGGAAGAGTACCTACCTCAACTAAAACTAGATATTTCTTACGAGGAGAAACAAATTTTAACAAAACACATTTTCCAAGTGGCCAGGTATCAGATGGAGGTTCTGTATTTATATATCCAGAGTTAAGTAAAGTAGATTACGAATAAAATATATTTAGAAATAGGAGAGGGACAAAGAGGTTCCTCTTATTTTTTTGTTAATCAATTTACATAAATTGACGTGATATGTATAATTTGCTATAATAAAAAAGATAACAAGTAAACCAAACTAAATATGGCGTAATGCCAGGAGGAAAAAGCATGAGAGAATTTTTTACCACATTGTTACTTAGAATCAAGTTACTTTGCGTGACCTTTGGCTGGGTAAAAGATGTAACAAATCAAAGTAAATATTATACTAAATTAAAAGAGTATAATATTCGGCTATTTGCATCACCAAGAAAAAGAAAAATGATTTACGTTGTAAGAAACAACAAAATCATATTAAAGAGCTATAAACCTCGGTTTGAGGTGATGTATAATAGTTGGAAAGAAGATTTTATCTTCATAATAGATGACAACTGCACGAACAAAATGTATGAAGTGACAAGAAACCTAGAATTGGAAGTGTTCACAGATTTTGCAAACTTGTATAAGATAGAAAAACTTCCATATATCATACTAACCTTAAAAAATAATTGTCTTAGAAATGTAGTTTATAATTATGCAGATTCTAAGATTGATTTCTCTAACCCGCATGCAATAACTTGGCTAAAAGAAGCTAAGTTGTTTGTTGTAGAAAAGAATATAGAAGAATATCGGTTAGTAGGTGTAAAAATGGAAAATGGCGAATGCCATCTAACTGAAATGAATTTTTCGCTGAGCAAAGAGCCAGAAGATGTGTGTTATCCACAGCTAGTGGGTAATACTATAATATTACTTACTGAAGGAAATGCATGTGTGCTTCATAAATTTGACTCTATAAAAGAAAAAGGATGGTTACCAGCTCCATATGAATACTTAGCCAGAAAGGGTGAGGAACTTTATATGGTTGAGATTTCGGATGATGTCAATATGATAAATGTAGATGCAGATGATATAAAGCCATTAGCAGAAGAATTTACTGGATTAGAAAACTTTTTCGTACTTAAAAATGGTAACAATGTTGTTATTGTTAAGTTTGAAGATGATCAACTGGTAAGATTAGGTGCAGTTGACGGAACCGGAATTAAGATAGGTACGCCTTACCTTGATTTTAGGGAGAGTGCTATAAAAATACCACTAAAAGTTACAGTGGAAAAAAACTTAACAGAGTAAAATGTGACATGCTTAAGTAAGATATGGGTGAAAGATTACATCTTTTGCCCATATTTTATGTGAATCACATATAAATAAATTCCTCATAAAATATATTATGGAGGAATTATTATGTATTGTTGCAAAGAAAATAAAGAAGATATATTAAGTGGTTGTATGTTAGCTATATTTATATTATGTATTTTTATAATTATCTTTATACCATTAGCAATGATGCCAGAACAAAAAAATATATTAACAGCAATAGCAGTTAATGGAGATAATCCGGAAGTAGGAACAACGACTATAAAATTTAGCCAAAATGATATAGTGCTCGGAAACGCACTGTCACATACAGTTGATAGTGATGAGATAGATATAAATGAAAGTGGAGTATACCAAATATCATATCAGCTATATGGAACATCGGAAAACTTAGGAACATTCAATCTTAATTGCGTCTTGCTTGTAAATAATACAGCATTAGAGAACACTTTTAATGAAGGGCCAATTTTAAGGCAAAATACAGAAAACAGAATTACGTTAACTGGAACTGTTATACTAAAATTAAATGCTAGTGATAAGTTAAAACTACAAGCTGTTACAATTGAGGATATAACTTATCCAAGGGCGAGAATAGATATAGAAAAAATAGCATAAAAGCAGGTTTATTGCCTGCTTTTATAATATTATACAAATTAATCCACCACTACCTTCATTTACAATTCTTTCTAGTGTTTCTTGTAATTTTATTTGAGCATCTTCTGGCATATGAGCTAACTTACTTTGCAAGCCTTCGTTAACAAGTTCATGTAAACTCTTGCCAAATATATTAGATTCCCAGATCTTCTTAGGATCATTTTCAAATTCAGATAATAAATAATTTACTAATTCTTCAGATTGTTTTTCAGAACCAACTATTGGAGATACCTCAGTCTCTATGTCAGCCCTTATCATATGTATAGAAGGAGCTTTTGCTTTAAGTTTTACTCCAAATCTAGAGCCTTGTTTGACCATTTCAGGTTCATCTAATATTAATTCATCAATTGAAGGTGTAACAATTCCATAGCCTTTTGCTTTAACTTCTTCTAAGGCAAAAGATATTTTATCATATTCTTTCTTTACTTCCGAAAATTCAGCCATTGTTTTAAACAAATCACCATCATTAGAAATTGAAACACCAGAAATTTCTGTAAGTACACTATAGAATAGAGTTTCTTTAAGCACAATGGATATATAGACACTTCCAGTTCCAAGTTCAATTTTATCTACACAAGCCTTTTGTATAACTTCAGAGGATGATAAGTTTTGAATACAGGTGTCAATTTGTTTTAGAATTTTAACCTTTTCAAATGCAGATTTTAAATCAGTTAATAATGTGCATTTTAAAGGATGGCTTTCATCTAGAATATCTATCCACTTTGGAAAATTAATATTAATTTGATTAATAGGAAATTCATATAAAACTTTAGAGAATATATTATTTATATCATCAAGAGTTAGTTCAGAACAATTAATACAAATTACGGTTGTTTCATATTTTAACTCTAGATTTCTGGCTAATTCCTTTGTATATTCAGAATTAGGATTTTCAGAGTTTAATACAATGACAAAGGGTTTATTTAAAGATTTTAATTCATTTACAACACGTTCTTCTGCATTAACATAATCCTCTCTAGGAATATCTGTAAAACTACCATCTGTAGTCATTACAATACCTATTGTAGAATGTTCTTCTATTACTTTTTTGGTTCCTATTTCTGCAGCTTGCTCAAAAGGCATTTCTTTGTCAGACCAAGGAGTTTTTACCATTCTAGGCATATCATCTTCTAAATACCCTATTGCATTATTTACTAAATAACCAACACAATCTACCAACCTAGTTCTTAATTTAATATTATCTCCAATAGTTATTTCGACAGCTTCATTGGGAACAAATTTGGGTTCTGTTGTCATAATTGTTCTTCCTGAGGCACTTTGTGGTAATTCATCTGTAGCACGTTCTTTTTTATATTCATTTTCGATATTAGGAATAACTAACAAATCCATAAAATTCTTTATAAAAGTAGATTTACCGGTTCTAACAGGTCCAACAACACCAACATAGATATCACCATCTGTACGTTTTGCAATATCTTCGTATACATTAATATTTTCCATTTATAAAATACCTCCTCATAGAAAATGTTTGTACTAAGTTACTTTAGTTAAATATATTAGAGGTTTGTCAAAGATATTCCACAAATTGCAAAAAATGAAGGTGAATTTATAAACATTGCAAAATAAAAAAGCATATGATAAAATAAAGCAGTGAATCGGAGGTTTAGTATGAAAGATGAAAATGTAATAGAAAATTTAAAAAAATATAATCAAACAAGAACTTTAAAAATATTAGAAAATGTAGATGAAACAATAAAAAATAAAATAATTGAACAATTAAAAGATATAAATTTTCCACAATTAAAAGAATTGTATAACAATATTAAAGAAGAAGCTGAAGTAGATATTGGCGAACTAAAACCAATAAAATCATTAAATCCAGATAAAATATCTAAAGAAGAAAGAGAAACTTATGAAGAAATTGGAGCAGATATTGTAAGAAATAAAAAATTTGCAGTAGCAACAATGTCTGGAGGTCAAGGAACTAGATTAGGATATAAAGGTGCAAAAGGAACTTTTAAAATTGATGTAGAACCAGAGCCTAAGTATTTATTTGAAATAATAGTAGATACATTACAAAGAGCAAATAAAAAATATGACACTATAATTCCATGGTATATTATGACAAGCCATGAGAATAATAAAGAAATAATAAATTTTATGGAAGAACATAATTATTTTGGATATAATAAAGATTTTGTAGGTTTCTTCGAACAAGGTGAATTGCCATTAATAACAGAAGACGGACAAATAATGTTAGATGAAAATTACAATATAAAGAAAGCGTCAGATGGTAATGGAAGTATATTTAAGTCTATGTATATGAAAGGTGTACTAGATGACATGAAAGAAAAAGGAATAGAATGGGTATACATAGGTTCTATAGATAATGTTTTATTAAAAATGGTAGATACATTATTAATGGGAGTAGCTATTAAAGAGGATTCACAAATTGCAACAAGATCTATATTTAAAAATACACCAAGAGAAAGAATAGGATCATTATGTATTCAAGACGGAAAAGTTAAAGTTATTGAATATTCAGAGCTTCCAGAAGATATGATAGAAGCAAAAGATGAAAACGGTGAAATTCTATTTGGCGAATCACATGTAATGTGTAATTTATTTAGTTTAAAAGCGTTAGAAAAAATAAGTTTACAAAATTTGCAATATCATAAAGCACATAAAAAATACAGCTATATAGATGAAAATGGAAAAATGATAGAACCCGAAGAACCAAATGCTTATAAATTTGAATATTTTATATTTGATTCATTTGAATTTTTTAATCAAATTTCTATTGTAAGAGGAAAAAGAGAAGAGGATTTTGCACCAGTAAAAAATAAAGAAGGTGTAGATAGTCCAGCAACAGCAAGTAAGTTATATAATGATTATTGGAGGAAACAAAATGGAAGAATGTAGAATAGAAAATTTATTTAATTTAGAGCAAACTATAGCTAAAGATATTTTTGAGGGAGTTACATATCCATGGGAAGTTTTACCAAAAATAGAAGAATTTATTATAAGCTTAGGTAAAACTTTAGATAAAAATGAATATGAAGAAAAAGGAGAAAATATTTGGATTGCTAAAAGTGCTAAAGTAGCGCCAACTGCTTATATAGCAGGCCCAGCGATAATCGGAAAAAATGCAGAAATAAGACATTGTGCATTTATTAGAGGAAAAGCTATTGTTGGAGAAGGTGCAGTAGTTGGTAATTCAACAGAATTAAAAAATGTAATACTGTTTAATAAAGTACAAGTTCCACATTATAATTATGTAGGTGATTCAATATTAGGATATAAATCACATATGGGAGCAGGTTCAATTACTTCTAATGTTAAATCAGATAAAAAATTAGTAATTGTAAAAAATGACAAAGAGCAAATAGAAACAGGATTAAAAAAATTCGGTGCAATGTTAGGTGATGAAGTAGAAGTTGGATGTAGTTCTGTATTAAATCCTGGAACTGTAATAGGAAAACATACTAATATATATCCACTTTCATCAGTAAGAGGAGTAGTTCCAGAACATTCTATATACAAAAACCAAAAAGAGATAGTAGAAAAAATAGATTAATATGAAAAAAGAGCAAGGAAAATCCCTTGCTCTTTTTTGCTATAAATATAATTGCCAGAATATATACAAAATTAAATTATTCTAGAATTATACACTTTGAGTACCTGGAATAAAATAATCTACAACTCCATAAATTAAAGCACCAATTATTGCTGCCATCCAAGATATTGTATAACCTGCAACGAAAAATTGTGTAGCATATAATGTAGCGACTGCAAGTGCGAAACCGACAATACCTCTACCAAAGCTACTAGCATGTAAACCAGTAAATTTAGTAATTACATAGTCCATAATAGAAAGAACTATAGCAGCAATAGCTAATGTCCAAAGATTATTAATAGAGAAACCAGGAGTGAAAAATGCAGTTATAGCTAGAACTACAGCAGATGTTACTAATCTCCATAGTATTTGTCCCATGGTACTTGTTGTTGAATTTCCTTTTACATTCATTTGACTATCAGCCATAATATAAAACCTCCTTAAATTGGTTTCATAATAGTATTATTTACACAAGTTAAATAATTATTCAAAATGTATAAAAAAAATAAAAAATGGCATAATAAAATTGAAAATCTAAGTAGGTGATATTATGTTATCAAATTTTTTTAGAGCCATAATTATATACATATTTGTTTTATTAGTTATGAGGTTAATGGGAAAACGTGAAATAGGACAATTACAGCCATTTGAGCTTGCTATTTCTATTATGATTGCAGATTTAGCCTCTATTCCTATGTCTGATGTTGGAACACCTATATTAAATGGATTAATTCCTATTTTAGGTTTACTGGTTATGCATTTACTAATTTCAGTTCTTAATATGAAAAGTTTAAAATTTAGAGAAGTAATATGTGGCAAACCTTCTATCTTAATTTACAGAGGAAGAATTGACGAAAAAATATTAAAAAGAGAAAGATTTACCATAAATGAATTAGAAGAAAGACTACGCTCAAATAATATTTTTAATATTGGAGATGTAGAATATGCGATATTAGAAACCAGTGGTCAAATAACAGTTATTCCAAAACCTGAAAAACGAAATGTGGTAGTAAAAGACTTTAATTTAGAACCTGAATATGAAGGAATTTCATATGATTTAGTTATAGATGGGGTAATTATGAAAGAAAATTTAAGAAAATTAGGTAAAGATGAAAAATGGTTAGAAAAGCAGATATCTAAATTTAAAATAAAACCTAAAGATGCTTTAGTAGTGACAATAGATGGTGAAGGGCAATTTTTCTGCCAAGCAAAGGAAAGGAAAAACAAAAATGTATAAAGAGATTATTGTGTGCATTTTAGTAGTTATTTTAATATTTAGTATGGATTTACTAAGTAATAATTATACGAAAAAAGTATTTTTTAGTATAAATGACAGTTTAGGAAATTTAAGAAATGAAATGTTAAAAGAAGATAAAGATGTAAATAAAATAAATGATGAGATAACAAAAGTAGAACAAGAATGGAATTCAAAATTAAACCTGTTATCTTGTTATATAGAACATAACGAATTAGAAAAAGTAGCAAGACAACTAACATTAATTAAAGGAAATATAGATGTAGAAGAATATAACCAAGCTGTACCACAACTTGATGACTGTGTGTATGTGATAAATCATATAAAAGATAAAGAAAGTTTATTAATAAGGAATTTGTTTTAGAAATTTTGGGGTTTTGAGGACGTTTTTTCCAAATCGGGATTTTGGGGACGTTCCTTAAATCCCGATTTTTTTGCTGTAAAGCTCTTGACATTTACACTAAAATAGTGTAAAGTATAATAGCATTACAAAAAGAGAAGGTGTAATGATGGAAAAAAATATAGAAATAAGTATATTATCTCAAATTTATAAAAACACTTTAACAGAAAAACAATTCGAGATATTAGATGAATATTATAACAATGATTTTTCTTTATCAGAAATTGCAGAAAACTATAATATTACAAGGCAAGCAGTAAGAGATAATATAAAAAGTGGAGAAATAAAATTATATGATTTAGAAAATAAATTAGGTCTTATGAAGAAAATGCAAAAACAAGAAGAACTAGTAAATGGTATTATTTCTAAATTAGATAGCTTAAATATACAAGATAAGAAAACTTTAGAATCAATAAAAAATGATTTGAAAAAATTAATTTAAAGTAAGGAGAAAATAATGGCTTTCGAAGGATTATCTTCTAAATTACAAAGTATAACAAATAAATTCAAAGGAAAAGTAAGAGTTACAGAGGCTGACTTAAAAGATATGCTAAGAGAAGTTAAACTTGCATTACTTGAGGCAGACGTTAACTATAAAATAGTAAAAGAATTTATAGCTGTAATTCAAGAAAAAGCTTTAGGTCAAGATGTTTTAAAATCTTTAACACCTGGCCAACAAGTAATAAAAATAGTTAAAGACGAATTAGTAGAATTATTAGGAGGAACAGAAAGTAAAATTACATTTTTACCAAATGCTCCAACAGTAATAATGTTAATAGGTTTGCAAGGTTCTGGTAAAACAACAACAGCAGGTAAGCTTGCAAATGTATTAAGAAAACAAGGTAAAAAACCGCTATTAGTTGCATGTGATGTTTATAGGCCAGCAGCTATAAAGCAACTTCAAGTTGTTGGTAAACAATTAAACATTCCAGTATTTAGTGATGAAACTTCTAAAAATGTAGTAAATATAGCTAAAAGATCAATAGACGAAGCAATAAAAAAACTAAATGATGTAATAATACTAGATACTGCAGGTAGACTTCAAATAGATGAAGACTTAATGCAAGAATTACAAAATATAAAACAAAATGTAAGACCACAAGAAATCTTATTAGTAGTAGATAGTATGACAGGTCAAGATGCTGTAAATGTGGCAACAACATTTAACGAAAAAGTAGGAATAGATGGAATAATCTTAACTAAGTTAGATGGTGATACACGTGGTGGTGCAGCATTATCAGTAAAAAAAGTAACAGGCAAACCAATAAAATATATAGCAACAGGAGAAAAATTAAGTGACATAGAACCATTCCATCCAGACAGAATGGCATCAAGAATTTTAGGAATGGGAGATGTACTTTCTATAATAGAAAAAGCTGAAGAATCATTTAGCGAAGAAGAAGCTAAGAAAATGGAAGAACAATTAAGAAAGCAAAGTTTCGATTTAAATGATTATTTAGCACAACTAAGACAAGTAAAGAAAATGGGTTCTTTCTCATCTTTATTAAAAATGATTCCGGGAATGAATCAACTAAAAAATATTAAAGTAGATGATAAAGAATTTGATAAAATAGAAGCTATTATTTGTTCAATGACAACTGGAGAAAGAAGAAATCCAAAACTTTTAAATGCAAGTAGAAGAAAAAGAATTGCAAATGGTAGTGGAACATCAGTACAAGAAATTAATAGATTCATGACTTCATTCGAAACAACACAAAAAATGATGAAAAAAATTAAGTCAGGTAAAGGAATGAGGAACATGATGAAAAACTTAAATATGAATGACTTAAAAGATTTTAAAATGTAGATTATTAATAATAATTAATAATAGATTACTTAGATTTTTAGGAGGTGAAATAAATGGTAAAAATAAGACTACAAAGAGAAGGAAAGAAAAAAGCACCTTTTTATCATATAGTAGTAGCAGACTCTAGAAGTCCAAGAGATGGAAAAGTTATAGCTAAAGTAGGAACATATGACCCAATGACAAAACCATCAACAATAGTTTTAGACAAAGAAGCTGTTGCAACATGGATTAAAAATGGAGCAAAACCTACAGATACAGTTAAAAAATTAATAGACTTAGCAAACAATGATTAATGACAGGAGGATAAACAAATGAAAGAAGTTTTAGAAATAATGATAAAAAATTTAGTAGATAATGCAGATGCAGTATCTATAAAAGAATTAAATGGTGAAAAATCAGTTGTATACGAAGTAAAAGTTGCTGAAGATGATATGGGTAAAGTTATAGGAAAACAAGGTAGAGTAGCAAGAGCAGTAAGAGCTATAATGAAATCTGTAGCATCAAAGGAAAACAAAAAAGTTACAATTGAATTCATTAACTAAAAGGGGTTAATATGGAATATATAGAGATTGGACAAATTGTTAATACAAATGGCTTAAAGGGTGTTGTAAAAGTAAATCCTTTTACAGATGATATTAGCAAATTTGAAGATTTAAAGTATGTATATATACAATTAAAAAATGAACTTAAAAAAGTTAAAATAGAACAGGTAAGATATAATAAAAATCAAGTCTTACTAAAACTTGAAGGAATAGATTCTATAGAAGAAGCAGAAAAATATAGAAATTTTTATTTGAAGACAGAAAAAGAAAGTCAAGAAGACTTAGGAGAAGATACATATTATATTGTAGATTTAATAGGTCTTGATGTTTATTCAGATAAAAATGAATATTTAGGTAAAATAGAAGATGTATTTCCAACTGGTAGTAATGATGTATATGTAGTAAAAGACAATCTCGGAAAACAAATATTAATTCCTGCTATAGCAGATGTTGTAAAAGAAGTTGATTTAAAAAATAAGAAAATGATAATTAATCTTATTCCAGGTTTGATATAGGAGGAAGAATGAAATTTAATGTTTTAACTCTTTTTCCAGAAATGTTTTCTGCATTAGATGAAAGTATTATTGGGAGAGGAAAGGAAAAAGGACTAATAGATATTAATTTAATAAATATTAGAGATTTTTCTAAAAATAAGCATAAAAAAGTAGATGATACTCCTTATGGTGGTGGTGCTGGAATGGTTATGGAACCAACAGTTGTATATGATGCATATTGTTCTGTTAAAGAACCAAATGCAAAAGTTATATATATGTCACCACAGGGAAAGACTTTAAATCAACAAATGGTACAAGATCTAGCAAAAGAAGAAAATATCATATTACTTTGTGGACATTATGAAGGTATTGACCAAAGAGTAATTGATGAAATTGTAGATGAGGAAATTTCTATTGGTGATTATGTATTAACTGGTGGGGAACTACCTGCAATGGTTTTGATAGATAGTGTTAGTAGATATGTAAAAGGAGTTCTAAAAGAGGATTCTGTACAAGAAGAATCTTTTACAAATGGATTACTAGAATATCCACAATATACTAGACCAGAAGTATTTTTAGGTAAAAGAGTTCCAGAAGTATTGCTTTCTGGACATCATGAAAATATTAAAAAATGGCGAAGAAATCAGTCAATAATAAATACATATTTAAAAAGACCAGATTTATTAAGAGAAATTAAATTATCTGATAAAGAACAAAAAATGTTAAGTGAATATAAAAATTTAAAAGAAGGAGGAAGTAAATAATGGATATCATTAAATCAATAGAGCATGAGCATCTAAAAGAGAAGATACCAGTTCTTAAGGTTGGAAATACTGTAAGAGTTCACCAAAGAATAAAAGAAGGAAATAGAGAAAGAATCCAAGTATTTGAAGGAATTATTATTAAAAAACAAGGTGGAGGACTAAATGCTACATTCACAGTTAGAAGAATAGCTTCTGGTGTTGGTGTAGAAAAAACATTCTTAATTCATTCACCATTAGTAGAAAAAGTAGAATTAGTAAGAGTAGGTAAAGCAAGAAGAGCTAAATTATACTACTTAAGAGACAGAGTTGGTAAAGCTGCTAAGACTAAAGAACAAATTGGTGCAAGAATTGAAGATAAAGAAATTACAGTAAAAGCAACTATAGAAGAAGAACCAGTAGTAGAAGAAAAAGTTGAGGCTCCAGTAGAAGAAGCTAAAACAGTTGAAACAGAAGCTACACCTGTAGAAGAAGTTAAAACAGAAGAAGCTCCAAAAGCTGAAGAAACAAAGAAAGATGAATAATAATTTTAAAAAATAATCTGTTATATCTTGACAGATTATTTTTTTTGATTTATCATATGAATAAGTAATCATATGAATACTTGTTCATATGATATAAGAGGAGGTAAGCATGGAAGAAGAAAAATTAGTGTGTTTAGAAAACTGTCCACATTTAAATAAAATAAACAATGTTAAATCACTTGAGCCAAAAGCTGATGAATATCAAAAATTATCTAATATGTTTAAACTATTTTCAGATGAAACTAGATTAAAAATAATTTGTAGCTTATTAAAAGAAGAATTATGTGTTTGTGATTTATGCGAATTATTAGGTTTAAATCAATCACAAGTTTCTCATCAATTACAGCTTTTAAGAAATAGTAAATTAGTAAAATTTAGAAGAGAAGGAAAGCAAATCTTTTACAGCTTAGATGATGAGCATGTAGAACTTATTATACAAATGGCATTAGAGCATATTTTAGAGGAGGAAGAAAAACATGGCATGTTGTAGTCATAATCATGAAGAATGTGAAGTAAAAGAAAAAAATAAAAGCAAAATAGTTTTGTATATACTTTCATTAGTTCTATTTGGTATTGGATTTATTCCAGCTTTAGCAGAATATAAAATTTGGATATATTTAGTAGCAGTATTGCTTGCAGGCTATGATTTATTAATAGAAGGAATAAAAAACTTATTTAAATTAAATTTTGAAGAGAGTACATTAATGACAATAGCTATAATTGGAGCATTCATAAAAGGTGATTATCCAGAAAGCTGTTTAGTAGTATTATTATTCAAATTAGGTGAATTTTTAGAAGAATTTGCAGAAGAAAAATCTAATAAAAATATAGAAGATATTACTAAGATTAAAGCCAATAATGCTAATTTAGTTGAAGGTGACAATGTAAATGTTGTTAAAGTGGAAAATGTAAAAATAGGAGACATATTACTTGTAAAACCTGGCGAAAAGATTCCTGTCGACGGAATAGTGACAGCTGGTACATCTCAAATAGATACATCACCAATTACAGGTGAGAGTAAACCTGTTAGAGTAGAAGAAAATAATGAGGTTGTTTCTGGAAGTATAAACTTAAATAGTGCAATTTATATTAAAGCAGAAAAAGAATATAAAGATTCTATGGCTTCACAAATAATTGATTTAGTATATGAAGCAACAAATAATAAAGGAAAGACAGAAAAGTTTATTACTAAATTCTCTAAAGTATATACACCTATTGTAATAGTAATTGCAATTTTATTAGTAATAGTTCCATTAATATTAGGTGCAGATATGGACAAATGGATAGATATAGCTTTATTCTTCTTAGTAGCATCTTGTCCATGTAGTTTAGTAATTTCTATACCATTATCATTCTTCTCTTGTATAGGTGCAATTTCTAAAAAAGGTATGATTATAAAAGGAACAAAACACATAGAAAATTTATCTAAGACAGATATAATTGCATTTGATAAAACAGGTACATTAACTACAGGAAAAATGGTTATAGATAAATTAGAAGCAACAAAAATTCCAGAAAATGAAATGTTAGAATATATTTATAGTATAGAAAGTTTATCTAATCATCCTATTGCAACAGCAGTTGCAAATTATAAAAAAGATATAGAGAAATTAGAAGTAAAAGATTATATAGAATATTCTGGCCATGGCTTATATGGAGTTATAAACGGAAAAGAAATTTTATTCGGAAATAAAAAACTAATGGAAAAATACGATGTAGATACAGCAGAATATGTTGATAATACTATTACACTTGCAGTGGATAAACAAATTGTAGGATATATAACATTAAAAGAAGAATTAAGAGAAAATGTGGAAAATATATTAGATAATTTAAAAGAGGCAGGAGTAAAAGATGTTGCAATATTAACGGGTGACAACAAAAAAGCTGCTAAAAATATTGCAGACAAATTAAAAATATCACAAGTATATGCAGAATTATTACCACAAGAAAAATTAAATAAAGTAAAAGAATTACAAGCAGATAAGAATAAAGTAACATTTTTAGGTGATGGAATAAATGATAGTCCAGTAATTGCAACAGCAGATTTTGGAATGAGTATGGGAACAGGCTCAGAAATTGCAAACAATACAGCAGATGGAATTTTAATATCTAATGATATTGCAAGCTTGCCAACAATAATAAGAATTGCTAAAAAAACAATGAGGATAGTAAAATTTAATATAACATTTTCATTACTTGCAAAACTTGTTGTATTAATTGTAGGCTTATTTGGAACAGCACCAATATGGCTTGCAGTACTAGCTGATACAGGTGTTACATTACTTACAGTATTAAATGCTTTAAGAATATTAAGAAAATAGAAGATAGGGATTGATAGGGATTTGGGGACGTTGTTAAAATCCCGGATAAATCCGGGATTTTAACGTAGGCTATTTTATAGTGGATTAAAATAGCTTGTTTTTTTATTAGGGAAAAAAACAACGTCCCCATTTCCCTGTTTCCATTTCACTGTTGAAAAAAATGGATTTTGCTGATATAATAGCGATTAAATGTAAGAGAGAGGAAGAAAAATGAAAGTAGCATTTTATACATTAGGTTGTAAAGTAAATCAATATGAAACAAATGGAATGATTCAGGCTTTTTTAGAAAAAGGATATGAATTAGTTGATTTTTCAGAAAAAGCAGATATTTATGTAATAAATACTTGTACAGTAACTAGCATTTCAGATAAAAAGTCAAGACAAATGATTAGAAGAACAAAACAGCTAAATCCAGATGCAATTGTAGTAGCAGTAGGCTGTTATGCACAGGTAGCAGCAGATAAATTAGAAGAAATAAAAGATATAGATTTAATATTAGGTATAAGTGAAAAGACAGAAATAGTTAAGTATGTAGAAGAGGCATTAGCTAATAAACAGCCACAAGAACATATATCAGATGTAATGCATCAAAAAGAATTTGTAGATTTTGGAAGCGTAAATTATACAGATAAAAATAGGGTTGCAATAAAAGTTCAAGATGGATGCAATCAATTTTGTACATATTGCATAATTCCATATGCAAGAGGACGTATACGTAGTAGGAAGATAGAAAATGTAAAAGAAGAGGTTGCAGAATTAGCTAAAAAAGGAATTAAGGAAGTAGTAGTTACAGGAATTCATGTTGCATCATACGGAAAAGACTTGGAAGAAGATATTGGCTTAATAGATTTATTAGAAGAAATAAATAAGATAGATGGCATAGAAAGAATTCGTTTAAGTTCATTAGAACCAACATTAATTACAGAAGACTTTGTTAATAGATTAAGCAAATTAAATAAAATTTGTGATCATTTTCATTTGTCATTACAAAGTGGTTGTGACGAAACTTTAAAAAGAATGAATAGGCACTATACTACCGCAGAATTTAAAAAAGCAACTGAATTGTTAAGAAAAGCATATCCAAACGTTGCATTAACTACAGATATAATTGTTGGATTCCCTGGTGAAACCGATGAAGAATTTAATACTACTTATGAGTTTTTAAAAGGTATTAATTTTTATAAAATGCATGTATTTAAATATTCACCAAGGCATGGAACAAAAGCTGAAAAAATGCCAAATCAAGTTGATGGAAATATAAAAGAAGAAAGAAGTAGAAAATTAATAGAATTATCTGATAAAAATGAAAAAGATCAAAATAAAAAATATATAAATACTAATTTAAAAGTGTTAATAGAAGAATTCGAAGATGGTTACTATAAAGGTCACACTACAAACTATATAATGGTAAAAATTAAAGAAAATGCAGAAAATTTGCAAAATAAAATAGTTACAGCCAAAATTATAGGCGATGAAGGGATAGATTTAATTGGAAAATTAGAAGAAGCCTATTGATAAAAAGAAAGAATTATAGTAAACTAAAAAAGAAGTTATACAAAGGAGAAAGCAATGGAAGAAAAAGATCCAAATAAATTTTATTTAGTTGTCAAAGTAAGTAGATGGACTAAAATTAGGAATGTCTTTATTTTAAAATTTAAAAGAAATAGGAGATATGTTAATGAATAAGACTAAAAGAAAAATATTTGAGACAGCTATGCAATTATTTGCAGATAAAGGATATGAAGCTACAAGTATAGAAGAAATTACTGCTACAGTAGGGGTTGCAAAAGGTACTTTGTATTATCACTTTTCTAGCAAAGAAGAAATATTTAATTTCTTAGTAGAAGAAGGTATGAAACTTTTAAAAAATAGTATTCAAATAAAAACAGACAAAGTTTCTAGCTATATAGATAAAATAAGGGCAATAATTTTAATACAAATTAAAGTAATAGTAAAATATGAAAGTCTAATTACAATAATTCTTAGCCAAATGTGGGGTAAAGAAGAAAGAAATAAAAGAAGTAGACAATATGTATTTGAATATTTAAATATAGTAGAAAAAATTGTTAGGGAAGGAATAGAAAAAGGAGAAATTATAGATAGAGATCCAGAAGTTATTGCTTCCGAAATATTTAGTCTTACTAGTTCTTGTTTAATATATAAATTAAAAACAGAAAAGAATTTAGATATTCAATCAATGTATAAGGAAATTGAAAAGATAGCTATATCAGGAATAATGAAGTAATATTACACGAATATTACAAAAATATTACGAAAATGAAATAAATAATTAAAGGTAATATTATTGTAGAATTATGAAGAAAGATGTATAATAAACTTAGTTTTTGGAATTTACGTATGATGAAGGAGGGAATTTACATGTCTAGATCTGGCATAGTAAATGTTAGAATGGTAATAACTGAGGAGAAGATATTATCAAATATAGAAAAAGTACATAAAATGATTAATCCTAAGAGTAAGAAACAAATCATTCAATTAGATGATGATACTTATTTTAAGGATTTAGTAGAAGCTATAAAAACATATTTGGTAGAGTATCCAAAGAAACAAAATTTCCCTGCAAGTGTTTATAATGCTGCTTTTAATTTAGTTGAATTTGCTACAAGCCAATTTGAAGATAATACTAAACAAATAGAATCTTTAATAAGACAAAGAGAATTGAATATAAGTTTAGGTGGAAAATTAAAAGAACTTTTAAAGAAGGTTGAAACAAAAGAGAAAAATTGGAAAGAAGCAGTAAAAGAGGCTCAAGACGATTTTGATGAAGATATAATAAATACTTTATTAATTATAGGAAGAAGTAGAAGCAAAGAAACAGATCATTATAAAGATGCTTTAAAACTATTAAAAGCAAGAATATCTAATTTGGAATCAAACTTACATATTGAAATAGATATGGAAAGAATAGAAGACAGATCAAAAGCATTAAGTTATATTGGTCTTGAAATAGCAGATGCATTAAAAGAAATACCAGCACCTGCAGAAGAAGTAGTAGAAGAACAAGTAGAACCTATTGTAGAGCCAATTCAAAAAGCTAAGAAAGTAAAAGCAAAGAAAGAAAAGAAAGTTAATGTTGCTGCAATTGCTGAACCATCAAATGTAGAGAAAGTAGAGCAACCAAAAGTAGAAACAATTCAAAAAGTGGAAGAACCACAAGAAGAGCAATATGTATCAGAAACATTTGAGGCAAAACCAAGCTTATGGCAAAGATTTAAAAACAGTAAATTTGTAAGAACAATTAAATATATTATGAGTATAAGAGTAGTTCTTGAAGTTCCAGCACTTCCAGAAGGAAAAACAGAAAACTAAATTGTGATAAAATACTATATTGCCTAATAAATAGGTAATATAGTATTTTTGAATATAGATGAAATATTTTTAGTAAAAAAATAAAAAAATAGTAAAAAAAGTATTGACATATTATATTAAAAATAGTATACTAAATTTCGTCGACAGGCTCCCTTAGCTCAGTTGGTCAGAGCAACCGGCTCATAACCGGTGGGTCCAAGGTTCAAATCCTTGAGGGAGCACCATTTTTAAATTTAATAACATGGGTAGGTGGCCGAGTGGCTAAAGGCGGCAGACTGTGGTCTTTGGTTTATCAAAAACCTAAACTTGCAGCTCATATAAGTGATTATATGATGAACACCAGGCTAATTCGGGGAACTCTTAACAGTAAGGCTGATGACAATCCCGAGCTAGGAAAGAAATTTCCGAGTGTAGAGACTTTATACCTGGTATCTTAATTTTAAGATAAAGAGAAAGTCCAGACTACAAACATGTATATGGTAGTGAAAACTATAGTAGTAAGAAATCTGTTCTCATTTGAGTACGATGGTTCGAATCCATCCCTGCCCACCAATAAAGTACAAGCTAAACTTGTATTTTATTTTTAAAACCAAAAGCAAACAAAAGTTCGAAGGAGCGCAATGAAATTTTCTTCTAATAAGGAAAAAGGAAATTCAGGATTGGGAATGGCAATAGCATATTTTTCAAGTAACGGATATGTTGTATCTATTCCTTTAAATGATACACAAGATTATGATTTAGTTATAGAAAAAGATGGAAAGTTAGCTAAAGTACAAGTAAAGGCTACAGGGTGTAAAACTAAAAATAACATATATCAACTTTCGTTAAAAAGTTGTGGAGGAACAAAAGGAAAAGAATATAAAACGTTAATAAATACTAATATAGATTATCTATTTATACTAAATGCAGATTTAAAGATGTATGTAATTCCAAAAAATGAAATTAAAAATAAAAGTACAATAAATTTAGGTGAAAAGATGAATAGATTTATTGTAGAGTTTTAATGTATAGAATGGAGGGGCAAAGATATTTTATATCTAGTCTCTTCATTTCTTTGTTAATTTAAGGTATAATAATTAATAGACGTAAAAAGAAAGGTAGAAAAATGTTAGAAGAATTAAAAGAATGTAAACTATGTCCACATATGTGCAAAATAAATAGATTAGAAGGAAGAGTAGGAAGATGCAAAGCCACAGATAAATTAAAAATATCATTAGTATCATTACATCACTTTGAAGAACCATGTATAAGTGGTACAAATGGTTCTGGAACAATATTCTTCTCAAACTGTAATTTTAATTGTGTATTTTGCCAGAACTATAAAATAAGTCAAGAAGGAATGGGGCAAGAAGTAGATATAGATTTTTTAGCAAAAAGCATGATAGAACAGCAGGAAAAAGGTGCACATAATATAAATTTAGTAACACCAGTAATGTATGTTTATCATATTATAGAAGCAATCAAACTAGCAAAAACAAAGGGATTAAAAATACCAATAATATATAATTCAAATGGATATGAGAACATAGAAACGTTAAGATTATTAGAAGGATATATTGATGTATATTTACCAGATTTTAAATATGCCAATAATGAATTAGGCAGAAAATATTCAAATATAAATAATTATTTTGAAGTAACATCAAAAGCAATAACAGAAATGTATAAGCAAGTGGGACCTCCACAATTAGATGAAAACGGAATAATAAAAAGAGGTTTAATAATAAGACATTTAATTCTGCCAAACGAGATAGAAAACAGCAAAAATGTATTAAAATGGATTGTAGATAACATAGGAAAAGAAGTTTATGTAAGTATTATGGCACAATACTTTCCAACATATAAAGCAAAGAAAATAAAAGAACTAAATAGGAAAATAAATAATGAAGAATATAAACAAATAGAAGATTATATATATGAAATTGGGATAGAAAATGGATATATGCAAGATTTAGGCGACCATGAAGAAGAATATGTGCCAGATTTTAAGAATAGTTTGACTTAAATAATAATATAATATAAAATATTATGCAGTAAAAACGAAAGGAAGAATGCTATGAAAATAACATATAAAGATAAAACTATGGAGATACAAGAGCCACAAAAAGTAATTGATGTGTTTAAAGAAGAATGTAATGAACATGTTATTGCATGTATTTGCAATAATCAAATACAATCATTAAATCATATATTAAAAGAAGATACTAATATAAAGTTTATCGATATATCAGATAAAGATGGGCTTAGAATTTATATAAGAGGACTAAGTTATATAATGGCAAAAGCTTTTTCAGAAGTATACCCAAAAGCTTTATTAACTGTAGATTATCAATTATCAAATTCTATGTTTTTTGAAATAGACAACATGAAAGTTACAGATGAAATGCTAGAAGCAGTAAGTAACAGAATGAATGAAATAGTTCAAGAAGATTTACCAATTACAAAAGTTATAATGACTAAAGAAGAGGCAGATGAATTTTACGAAAAAAATAAAACGTTAAAAGGTATTTTGCAAAAAGATATAAAAGAAAGAGACCATGTTACTTTATATTATTGTGAAGACTATTATAACTATTTTTATGGTGTTATGCCAAT
Organism: Clostridium sp. CAG:354_28_25; assembly: GCA_001915925.1. Taxonomy (GTDB): domain Bacteria; phylum Bacillota; class Clostridia; order TANB77; family CAG-508; genus Merdicola. The sequence continues at coordinate 66,548 of MNRL01000015.1, read as the reverse complement.
ATCTACAAAATATATGAAAATATTTAAATTAGAAAAATATAAACATGGTTTTATTATTAGATATCCAAATAGAAGAGATATAACAAAATTACAACCATTTGTAGATAATCCAAAATTATTATCAGCACTTCAAGATTACGAGAATATACATAGATTATTAGATATAAATACATTATATAAATTAAATACAAAAGTTCAAAATGGTGAAGCAAAACATATTGTTTTATTAGATGAAGCTTTGCACGAGAAAAAGATTTCTCAAATAGCAGATAAAATAGCACAAAATAGGAATACAAAGGTTATTTTAATTGCAGGTCCATCTTCTTCTGGTAAAACTACTTTTGCACAAAGGTTAGGTTTACAACTAGAACTAAATGGATTAAGACCAGTTACAATATCAGTTGATAACTATTTTGTAGAAAGAGAAGATACTCCAAAAGATGAAAATGGAAATTATGATTTTGAAGATATAAATGCTATAGATATGAACTTATTTAATAATCAAATTTTAAGTTTATTAAATGGTGAAGAAGTAGAAACGCCATCATTTAATTTTCATACAGGGCATAAAGAGTATAGAGGAGATAAATTAAAATTAAACAAAAATGATGTACTTGTAATAGAAGGAATACATTGCTTAAATGATAAGTTAACAGCGAGTATTCCAAAAGAAAATAAGTTTAAAATATATATTAGTGCATTAACGGTACTAAATATTGATTATTTTAATCGAATATCAACAACAGATTCAAGATTAATTAGAAGAATAGTAAGAGACTATCAATTCAGAGGATATTCTGCGCTTCATACTTTAAGAATGTGGCCATCAGTAAATAGAGGGGAACAAAAAAATATATTTCCTTATCAAGAACAAGCAGATGTTATGTTTAATACTTCTTTAGTATATGAGATCTCAGTATTAAAAACAATGGCATTACCACTACTAAAGGAAATTGATAGTTCTGAGCCAGAATATTCAGAAGCAAAAAGATTATGCGAAATTCTACAATATTTTGAGGAAATACCAAAAGATTTAATACCAACAAATTCTTTATTAAGGGAATTTTTAGGAAATGGAGATTTTAAATACTAGGAGTTAATTATGTTAAAAGATAGCAAATTTACAGAAATAGATGAAGAATTTATTTGCGAACACTGTGGAAAATTAGTGCCAAAATTAGAATATTCTTGCAGAAATCATTGTCCATATTGTTTGTATTCTAAACATGTAGATATAAATCCAGGAGATAGAGCAGAAAAATGCCATGGAAGTTTAAAACCAATTGGGATAGAATTAAATTCTAAAAAGGGTTATGTAATTATATTTAGATGCGAAAAATGTGGAGCTATTAGGAAAAATAAAGCTGCAAAAGATGATAATATGGAATTAATTATCAAATTGAGTAGTAATCCGATATAAAATTAAAGCAGGCAGACACCATAAAAAGTGTCTGTCTGTTGGCGTTGTATGTATTTACTAAATATATTTTTTATAGGAAAGATTTTCATATGTCAAAGACTTCTTAAATTCAAAACAGGGAAAAAAGGAACGTCCCCAAATCCCGGAACGTTCCTAAAATTCCTAAATTTCTCTATTTAAATTACCATTTGTATACATATTTCCTTCTAATCTATTTCCTTTTGAAACAGTATTTATAACTTTATTAATTTCATCAATGCTTTCGTCTAAGATGTTGATTCTACATGATTTAACATTAAAATCTTTTGTTTCAATTGATGTGATTCTACTATTAAAAACAGTTGTAACAGTTTGAATATTGTCAGGAATAAATCTAAATTCAAAACCTAATCTATCAACCAAAGCATATTTTTTAGAAGTATCAAAACATTTTTTATCACAATTTGGATAGCATTTATTTGATTTGCCCAAAAAACAATAATTTGTATTCATTACCGGAAGTTTTCCATAAGCAAATACTTCTATATTATCGCCATAAGAATTACAAAGTGATGAGATATTAGTTTTATTTAGTTCTGGAGAAATTTCTATTAAATCAATGTCATAATCAAGTAACTCTTTTATAGTATTATCATTAAAAACATTTAAAGTATAATTTGATATTAATTTTAATTTGTTGCCATATTGCTCTTTAATAAATTTTAAATATTCAACATTTCCTATATTAGAAAAAACAATACCTTTAACATCAAAGTTTTCTATAGCAGCTCTTAAATAATTTGCTAATAAATTCTTATAGTTACCACGAATAATAATTGGCATATATACATAGATATCAGCTTTTTTAGCAATTGTATTAATAATCTCAAAATATTTATTATTATAAAAATATTTTAAAGGGATATATGCGTTACTAAAATTATTAAGCTTTGTATAATCTAATGTGTCATCCAGAATATTAAAACAAACTGATATACCCTTTTGTGTAATTTGTGGTGCAACACTGTTAGCTGGAGAATATTTTATATCTATATTTCTTTTAAATTTTTCTATAGCGGTAGTTTCTATATTAGCTAAAGCTTGTCTTCTAAGCTCATTTATAATACTTATATTAGGTATAAATAAATTCGGGTCTAGCTGAACATTAATATCGTTAAATTCGAATTGTGTATTAGAAGTCTTTTTTAATTGTGTAATAATTCTTTCTATATCTAAAGGTTTATTAATTGCTTGAACAGGCATGCTTTCAGATTTTTCTGTAACTGTAATATTATTATATATACTATCATTATTATTAATAGTAGAAACTTTTAATACAATTGGTTCGCCTTCTTTTATTGTAATATTTGCATTTAAGTAAGTCTTGATATTTTCAGTATTTGTAAAAGAAGAATTTGCAGTAGTAAATAAACTTTTACTTGTTAATTTATATATTTTTGCCCCAATAGATATTTTTCCTTTCATTCTACCAATAGTAACTTTGTCACCTGCATCTGCTGAAGCCAGATTTAGTCCATTTTTCATTAACTCAGAAACAGTATATTTTTTATGATCATTATCAAATGAAATAATATCTCCAATGGAAAGACTATTTTTTAATGTAAAAGACACATATCCTTTATGTGCATAATAATTAGAAATATTACCTATATATATCCCAGCATTATTAGGTTTTTCTGGATAAACAAAATCAGTATTAGGAGAGTTCTTAAGATGACCAGATGAAAAACCTCCTCTATTAAACACTTGAAGTAAATCATCTACATCTTTTTGATCTATTTCGTAATCTTCTTTATTTATGTATTTATCTATATATTTACGGTAAATTCTTGTAACTGTAGCAACATATTCTGGCTTTTTCATTCTACCTTCTATTTTAAAGCAAGTAACCCCAGCATCAATTAGATTTGGAATAAATTCTAACCCACATAAATCTTTAGGACTCATTAAATATTTAAATGAAGAATCTATACCTTTTACTTTATAAGGCAACCTACATGGTTGGGCACATTTTCCTCTGTTACCAGAACGACCGCCTATCATGCTAGACATTAAACATTGTCCAGAATAAGAAAGACACAAAGCACCATGAATAAATACTTCTGTTTCTATATTAGTTTTATGACAAATATCATATATTTCAGAAATAGGCAATTCTCTAGAAAGAACAGCTCTTTTAAAGCCAAATTTTTCTAAAGTTTGCACACATTCTAAATTGTGAATAGTCATTTGAGTACTACCATGAACATCAAGGTCAGGAAAATTTTTAATTAGATAACGTGCAAGTCCAAAATCTTGCACGATAATTGCATCTATACCACAATTATAAGCATGTGTTGCAAGTTTTATTGCATCTTCAAATTCATTATCTGTAATTAGTGTATTTAATGTTAGATGTGTTTTTACATTTCTTAATTTTGCATAGTTAATTGCCATTTCTAAAGCTTCATTATCAAAATTATTGGCAAAAGCACGAGCACTAAAAGAGCTGGCACCAAAATATACGCTGTCTGCACCATTTTGAACAGCAGCTTTTAAACATTCAAAATCTCCTGCAGGAGCAAGTAGTTCCAAAAAAATCACCTCTTTATTTTTTATATCCATACCTATTGTAACATAAAAAATGAAATTCGCATAATATATCATATAAAAAAGTGGCTTCGCCAAATAAAGGAGGGAAGAGGATGCCAGAAGATAGAGGATCAAACTGCGGATGCAATAATGGAGGATTATTTGGAAATATGTGCTGTGGATGTGGAGATAGCGAAATATTATTCTTTATAATCATATTCTTATTGCTATTTACAGGCTTTGGAAATTCAAGATGTTGCTAAATTTTTAAATACTTAAGTTAAAAAAGTTCTAATATAACATATCTGGTTACTTCCCCTATTTAAATGTTTAAATAGGGGAAAAATACTTGTAAAAAAAAGATAGTTAGTGTAAAATATGAAAATGAAAATAGATGTACATTGGAGGAATTAAATTGAGATTTTTAGATATGAATAGTAAAGAAGATAGACAAAAATACACTGAATTTTTGGAACATCATGAAAGATGTAATTTTCAACAATCTTTAGAATGGGGAAAAGTTAAAAATTTTTGGAAAAATGAAGTTATTTTAGCTGAAGATGAGAATAATAATATAATAGGTTCATTAAGTGTCTTACTTAGAAAAATACCAATTTTCGGATATTTAATGTATTCATCAAGAGGACCAATTTGCGATATTCATGATGAAAAAGTTTTAAAACAATTAACAGATGGTGCAAAAGAATTAGCTAAGAAATATCATGCGATGGTATTAAAGATAGAGCCAGATATTAAAAGTGATGATAAAGAATTTAGAGAAATAGTAACAAAACTAGGATTTAAAATAAAAGATGACGCAAAAGATTTTAGAGATGAGATTCAACCTAGATATGTATTTAGATTAGATATAAAAGGAAAAACAGAAGACGAGATATTTAAAGCTTTTCATTCTAAAACAAGATATAATGTAAGATTGGCTGGAAGAAAAGGAGTTACTGTAAAAGAGGGAAATAGAGAAGATTTAAAAGATTTCCATAGAATAATGATAGAAACAGGCAAAAGAGATGGGTTTATGATAAGACCATTGGAATACTTCGAGCAAATGTATGATGCATTAGCACCAGAACATATGAAAGTATTAATGGCATATTATGATGGTAAACCAATTTCTGGAGTTATACCTATTATGTATGGTAATAAAACTTGGTATTTATATGGTGCAAGTAGTAATGAACACAGAAATTTAATGCCAAATTATTTATTACAATGGGAAATGATAAAACTTGCAATTTCTAGAGGTGACGATATATATGACCTAAGAGGAGTTTCAGGAGTTGTAGACGAGAATCACCCTCAATATGGATTATATAGATTTAAACAAGGTTTTGGTGCAGAATTTACCGAATTTATAGGAGAACTTCACATGGATTACTCACCAGTAAGATATAAATTATATAAAATATCAGAAACTGTGTTTAAAAGAGTTAGAAGCCTTTTAATGAATAGACATAAAAAATAAACTTTAGGGACGGAGCTTAAAGTTCATAAGAGGAGAAAAGATGGGCATTTTAGTAATAGAAAAGCAAGATTTAAAGCATAATATAAAACAGATAAAAGAGTATGCAAAAAAAATAAATGATAAATTAAAAATAATAGCAATCGTAAAATCCAACGGTTATGGGTTAGGTTTAGAAGAGTATGCCAATTTTTTAATAGATAATGGAATAGATTATTTAGCTGTTGCAAGTACGGAAGAGGCTATAAAATTACGTGAAGCCGGAATAAAAGCAGATATTTTAATGATGTCGAGCACAGCGATAGAGCAAGAATTAGAGAATATGCTAAAAAATAATATTACCATAACAATTGGAAGCACAGAAGCAAAAGAGGCATTAATTAAAATTATAAAAAGAGTAAATAAAAAGCCTAAAATCCATATAAAAATAGATACTGGCTTTGGAAGATATGGATATTTATATACTGATACAGAAAGAATAATTAAAGATATAAAAGAGTTACAAAAATTTGCAATAATTGAAGGGATTTTCTCTCATTTTTCTACATCCTTTTACAAAGAAAAATGGACAAACCTTCAATATGAAAGATTTTTAGAAGTCCTAAAAACAATAGAAGAACATAAAATAAATATTCCTATAAAGCATATATCAAATTCTTCAGCATTTATAAGATTTCCTCAAATGAGTCTAAGTGCAGTAAGAATAGGCTCTGCTTTTTTAGGAAGAGTTGCAGTAGCAAATAAATTAGGACTTAAAAAGATTGGTTATTTAGAAAGCGAAATTTCTGAAATAAAAACTTTACCAAAAGGTTGGAATATAGGATATTCCAATACATATACAACTAAAAAAGAAACAAAGGTTGCTATTGTACCAACAGGTTATGCAGAAGGATACCATATGAAACTTTCAAGTGATATGTTATCATTTGGAAACAAAGTAAGAGATGTAATTCAAGCTATAAAGAGTTTGTTTAAAAATACAAAATTATATGTAGAAATAAATAACAAAAGATATCCAATACTAGGAAGAATCGGAATGTATCATGTTACTGTAGATATAACAGGAGAAGATTTTAAAATAGGAGAAAAAGTTAAAATGAATGCAAATCCTTTATACGTAGATTCTTCAGTTAGGAGGTTATATAGATAATGGAAAAAACTAAAAAACAAGGTTTTTTTAAGAGTATAAAAAATAGTATATTTAATTTTGATTCATATCAAGATTTTGCATTAGAAGAGATGAAAAGAGGAATATTCTATTTTCTAAAATTAGCTATACTATTTTCGGTAATTATTGCAATAGTATTTTCTGTTTTACAAGTTGTTGTTACAATTCCAAATGCAAAGAATTTTATAGCAAGTGATATTCCAGATTTTTCTTATTCAAATGGAATATTAGATGTTAAAAGTGATGAAACAGTCACAATAGATAATATTGCTGACCAAGTACTAATTATTGCAGATACAAAAGATTTAGATGAAACTAAAATTAACGAATATAAAGATAAAATAAATTTGTATGATATAGGAGTACTTGTACTAAAAGACAAAGTTTATTTGAAAAATAGTTATGCAGGAACAGGTTTACAAGAGATACCAATGAGTGATATTGGTAGTATATATGGAAAAAATGAGTTTACTAAACAGGATATTGTAAATGATATTAATAGTATCAACATGATTTCATTATGTATTAGTTTAGCATTTACAGTATTTTTAGGATTCTTTATAACATATTTAATTATGAGTATATTAGATATAATTATTCTTGCATTGTTAAGTAATATTGTTGCAATGCTACTAAGAGTAAGGATGAAAGTTTCAGCACTAGTAAATATTTCTGTACATGCTATGACATTACCAATTATACTTTTATTAATATATGCTATAGTGCTAATGACAACTGGATTTGAAATAAAATATTTTAATATTATGTATAGAGGAATTGCTTATATATATGTAATTACAGCTGTTTTCTTAATACGTCAAAATCTAATTAAACAACAGATGGAATTAACTACTATAGTACAAAAACAAAAAGAATTAAAACAACAATTAGAGGAAAAAGAAAAGGAACAACAAGAACCAAAAGAAAAGGATGAACAAAAAGATAAAAAAGAAGATGAATCAAATGATAAAAAAGAGGAAAAAGATAATAATGTAGGAAAAGAAGCTAATGGAGAAGTATAGATAAGGAGGATATCATTTTGATGGAAAATTCAAATAAGAACAAAGATAACAACAATGATTCAAAAAAGTTTTGGATTTCTTCTATAATACTATTAGTAATTATTATTGCTTTGTCTATAGCAGCATATCTAATTTATAGTAGTAATGGTGAAGAAAAGGACAAATTAGTATTACCATATACAGAATTAATTCAAAATATAAATAATAATACAGTAGAAAAAATAGAGCTAACAACTGGAAGTACTACAGTAAAGGTAAAATTGAAAGATGAAGAAGAAGAAAAAACTACGATAGTACCAAGTTTACAAGCTTTTACAGAATATATTCAGACAAAAACAGAGCAAGGAAATGAGATGGAAGTTATCCAGAACAAGCCTAATGCACTATTATCTATTGGAGATACTATTTTTACAGTTTTACCAACTTTATTAATGATAGCATTAATAATAATGCTATTTAAAATGCAAGGTCTAGGAGATAAAGGTAAGGTATATGATAGCGAAGAAAAAGATACAAATGTAAGATTCGAAGATGTAGCAGGACTTGACGAAGAAAAAGAAGAAATGGTTGAAATAGTTAATTTCTTAAAGAAACCAGAAGAATTTTATAAAATGGGAGCTAAAGTACCAAGAGGAGTCCTACTTTGTGGTAAACCAGGTACAGGTAAAACATTAATTGCTAAAGCAATTGCTGGTGAAGCAAATGTACCATTTATATCTATGAGTGGTTCAGAATTTATAGAAATGTTTGCAGGACTTGGTGCTTCAAGAGTTAGAAAGTTATTTGAAAAAGCAAGAAAGATGGCTCCATGTATTGTATTTATCGATGAGATAGATGCAATCGGGGCAAGAAGAACAAATGCAAGTGGAGCAGAATCAGAAAATAACCAAACATTAAATCAATTACTTGTAGAAATGGATGGTTTTGATTCAGATGAAACAATTATTGTATTAGCAGCTACTAATAGACCAGAAATGTTAGATAAAGCATTATTAAGACCTGGTAGATTTGATAGACAAATAATAATAAATTCACCTGATCAAAAAGGAAGAGAAGAAATACTAAAAATTCATAGCAAAGATAAAAAGATTGATGAAAATGTTGACTTTAAAGATATTGCAGAAGATACAGCAGGATTTACTGGTGCAGAGCTTGCTAATATTTTAAATGAAGCAGCAATTATAGCAACAATAAATAAACATGATTCTATTACTAGAGCTGACATAGAAGAGGCAATTAAGAAAGTTACAGTAGGTCTTGAAAAACATAGTAGAGTCGTATCAGAAAAAGATAAGAAACTAACAGCATATCATGAAGCTGGACATGCAGTAGTAAGTAGATATCTAGAAACACAAAATGATATAAAAGAAGTTTCTATTATACCTAGAGGTGTTGCTGGTGGATATACAATGTATAAGAGCAATGAAGATAAATACTATATTTCAAAAACAGAAATGGAAGAAAAATTAATTGCATTATTAGGTGGTAGAGCAGCAGAAAAATTAGTTTTAGATGATATATCAACAGGAGCAAGTAATGATTTAGAAGTTGCTACAAATATTGCAAGAGACATGATTACTGTTTATGGAATGAGTGATACAATTGGACCAATATCATTAAAGGATTCAGAAAATCCAAATCAAATGATTTTATATGGTGAAAAGATGCAAGATGCAATAGGTGCAGAAATAAAAATATTAATAGATACAGCATACAGAAATGCTCAAAAACTATTAATAGAGCACAGAGACAAACTAGATGCAGTTGCAAATGTATTGCTAGAAAAAGAAAAAATAACAGAAAAAGAATTTTATGAAATATTTAATGATTAAAATAAATATATTGTTTTAGGAATAGGGATTTGGGGACATTCCTTAAATCCCTATTTATAAAAATAAGAGCCTTAGGTTTTAAACTAAGGCCCTTTATTTTATAAAATTATTATCATCTAATTTAATTTCTTTTCCATTTAAGTAATTCAAAACGCCTGCATCTGAAATAAAATTAAACTTTATATAATAACTACATAATAATTGTGTTTTTTGATTAAATTTTTTATTTATCTGATTATTACCATATTTTCCATCACCTATTATGGGATGACCAATAAATGCTAAATGTGCTCTTATTTGATGAGTTCTACCAGTTTCCAAATTAATATCTAAAATAGAAGTGTTTTCTTTTTCGTTAGAACTTATAACTTTATATGATGTAATAATCTTTCTGTATCCAGTCTTTGGCTTGTCAGAAATATATACAATTGATTTCTTATTATCTTTAAATAAATAATGAACTAAGGTATCTTTCTTTTTAATTGGAATTCCAATAACTTTGGCAAGATAACGTTTTTCTATTTCATGATTTTTAAATTTCTCCATTAAAATATTGTTTACCTCATCACTTTTAGAGAAAATAATTAAGCCTGATGTATTCCTATCTAACCTATGACATGGCATAAATTTGGGGCTATAATTTTCATTAACATATGTAGTTAAAGATTCTATACCTGTAACTTCTAAATCTTTAGGCTTATTAAAAATAATTATATTATCGTCTTCATATATTACTGGAATATCATATTTTTTATAAAGCAAATCATCGATAATATATATTTTGACTCTATCATTTTCATATACAATGCAATCCTTAGATACACGTTTTTCATTTATTAAAATATCTTTTTTCTTTAAAGCCTTAACAAATATTCCATATTTTAATGCGGGAAATGTATCTAGTAATAATTTACTTAATTTTTTGTTATCATATTTTTTATCTACAACTAAATTTCTCATAATGATATAATTATAAGCTCTTTTTTATGTAATTTCAATAGAAAAATGCTGGATTAGCAACGCTAGCTCCAGCATTTTTCTGCTCAGATAAGTTATAACTGACGTGAGATATTCAAGAATTTATCTTCGTCTCGTTTTTTCTTACCGGTATGAACTCTTTTTAGTTCAGCAGATTGGTAGCTTCTGTGGTCCGGTGTTTCTACCACCTGCAAATACCAAACTTTCTTAAAAAGCCTTGTCCGAACAATGATTCCACCAAGAGAAAGACTCATTTTTTTTTGAGTAATTCGGAATGGCAACAATATAGCCATAAGGAGCCTCTATATTAGGTCCTTCCTCGAAGTGGCACCATTTGTCTTCTTTTGTGACAGGTCTTACTTCGAAATCATCCCGAGTGAAAACTCTTCCTGGTTTTGGTGCTCTACACGAATTCAATTGTGATTTTTTTGTTTCTCCTATTGATTGATAATCATTAACTTATCATATATAATGTATAAAGTAAATAGAAATTGCAAATAATCGATTGACCAAATTAGACAAAATAAAATGTTTAAGGAGAAAGATTATGAGAGAAGAATTAAAAGATGTAAAAAGAATTTCTATAGTGGGTGGACCAGGAACTGGAAAAACAACACTTGCACAGAGATTATCTAACATATTAAAAATACCAGCAACTCATCTAGATAGTGTAAATTTTAAACCAAATTGGGAAAAAATACCTACTGAAGAAAGGGACAATATAATATTAGAAAAGTCAAAAGAAGAATATTGGATAATTGATGGAAATTATGTAGGAACATTGGGAGAAAGATTAGAAAGAGCAGATTTAGTAATATGGTTGGATTATTCTACTATTAATATTATAAAAGGAGTTTTAGAAAGAACAATACGTAATTTTAATAAAGAGAAAAAAGAACTTCCTGGGTGTAAAGAAAGAATTGATTGGCATTTCTTAAAATATATGATTACCTTTAGGATAAAAAAGCGCAGAAAAATCGAAGAAAATATTAATAAAATAGCTAAAGAAAAAGTTATAATATTTTATAAAAGGAAAGAATTAAATAAATGGCTAGCAGATATCCAAAATAAAGCTAATTAAGGGGTTGACAAACCTTGGAATGATATGGTAAAATAATTACCTGTAAGCCGCCTAGGTCGGGCAACTAAATGTTAGCTATGCTAACTGCCTTGTATTTATGCTTAGCGAGTATACAAAAATAGGGAGGTGCATTTTATAATGTACGCAATAATCGAAAGTTGTGGAAAACAATACAAAGTAGCAGAAGGAGATGTAGTATTCTTCGAAAAATTAGACGTAGAAGAAGGAAAAAAAGTTACATTCGATAAAGTAATCTTAGTATCTAATGATGGAAAAATCGAAGTAGGAACTCCTAATGTTAAAGGTGTAAAAGTAGAAGGCAAAGTAGTTTCTCATGGTAAAGGAAAGAAAATCCGTGTATACAAATACAAAGCTAAAAAGAACTACAGAAGAACACAAGGACATAGACAACCATATACAAAGGTTGAGATTACATCAATAAAAACAGCTGCTGCAAAAGCTAAAGCAGAAGCTTAAGATATAAAGAGAGATATTATCCACGAAAGGAGTGAAATTTAATGGCACATAAAAAAGGTCAAGGTAGTGTTAAGAACGGAAGAGACAGTGAGTCAAAACGTTTAGGTGTCAAAAAAGCAGATGGACAATTCGTTTTAGCTGGAAATATCCTTATTAGACAAAGAGGAACAAAATATCATCCAGGTAAAAATGTAGGAATTGGTAGTGATGATACATTATATGCATTAGTAAATGGAACTGTAAAATTCGAAAAATTTGGAAAAGATAAGAAACAAGTAAGTGTTTACGAAGAAACAGCAGCTAATGCTTAAGGAATAAAAAGGCGGGTTAAGCACCTGTCTTTTTTGCATTTATAGCAATAAAATATAATTATAATAGTTAATTTAAAATTTCAGCTACAATTTAATTGTAAAAAACTAGAAAATATAGTATAATATAGCAGAATTGACGATGATTGGAGATGGCGATATGGCAGATAAAAAAAGAAGTTTAACAGGAGATAGACCAACAGGAAGATTACATATAGGACATTATTTTGGATCTTTACAAAATAGAGTAAAGATGCAAGATGATGATAGTATAGAAAGATTTGTTATGATTGCAGATGTGCAAGCTTTAACGGACAATTTTAATAATCCACAAAAAGTAAGAGATAATGTTTATCAAGTTTTACTAGATTATTTATCAGTAGGAATAGATCCAGAAAAAACTACTATCTTTTTACAATCAATGGTACCAGAGCTTGCAGAGTTAACAGTATATTATTCGAATTTAGTAACAATTGCAAGGCTAGAAAGAAATCCAACAGTAAAAACAGAGATTGCTCAAAAGAAAGATGTTTTTGGAGAAAGCGTAACATATGGATTTTTAGGGTATCCTGTAAGTCAAGCTGCTGATATAACAGCTTTTGAAGGGGAACTAGTTCCAGTAGGAGAAGACCAATTGCCCTTAATAGAACAATGTAGAGAAATCGTAAGAAAATTTAATAGTATATATGGTGAAACATTAAAAGAGCCACAAGCAGTATTAAGTTCAAATAAAAGAATTAAAGGCTTAGACGGTAATGAGAAAATGGGAAAATCATTAGGAAATGCGATATATCTTTCAGACTCAGAAGAAGAGATAACTAAAAAAGTTATGGGTGCAGTAACAGATCCAGGTAGAATAAAAAAGGATGATTTAGGAAATCCTGATATATGTATGGTGGCATATTACCATGGTCTATTTACTAACCCAGAAGATGTTAAAATTGTATGCCAAGAATGTAGGGAAGGAAAAAGAGGTTGTGTTGCTTGTAAAAAACAATTAGCAGCAAATATTATAAAGAAATTAGAACCTATAAGAGAAAAAAGAAAATATTATGAAGAAAGACCAGAACTATTAGACGAGATATTAATTAATGGAACTAAAAAAGCACAAGAGATAGCAAAAGAAACAATGAGAAAAGTAAAAGCAAATATGAAGCTTAATTATTTTGATAAATAAAGGAGAGAAAAATGTATACAGATTATACAAAAATATTTGTTAAATCCGGTAATGGTGGAAATGGTGCTATATCATTTAGAAGGGAGAAATATGTAGCAGCAGGGGGACCAGATGGCGGAGATGGTGGAAAAGGTGGAGATGTCTATTTTATAACAGACAAAGATTCGAACACCTTAATTAATTTTAGATACAATAAAAAATTTAAAGCAGAAAATGGTCAAAATGGTAGTGGAGCACGCTGTAACGGAAAACAAGGGCAAGATTTATATATAAAAGTTCCAATAGGTACAGTTGTTAAAGATGCAGAAACAGGAGAAATTGTAGCTGATTTATCAGAAGAAGATTCAAAAGAATTAGTGTTGCCAGGTGGAAGAGGAGGAAAAGGAAATTCTCATTTTGCAACTGCAACAAGACAAGCTCCTAGATTTGCACAAACTGGGGAAAAAGGTATAGAAAAAGAACTAATATTAGAATTAAAATCATTAGCAGATGTTGGTTTAGTAGGTTTCCCAAATGCAGGTAAATCAACATTTTTATCTGTTGTTACAGATGCTAAACCTAAAATTGCAGATTATCCATTCACAACTTTAAATCCAAATTTAGGAGTTGTAAAGACAGAAAATGGCGATAGTTTTGTAATTGCAGATATTCCTGGACTAATAGAAGGTGCAAGCGAAGGTGTAGGGCTTGGAATTCAATTTTTAAGACATATAGAAAGAACAAGATTAATATTACATTTGATAGATGTTTCTGGTTTTCGAGGTAGAGATCCAGTAAAAGATTTTTACGATATTAATAATGAACTTAAAAATTATAGTGAAAAATTAACGAAAAAGAAACAAATTATTGTTGCTACAAAATTAGATGTAGCACAAGATGAATCTTTATATGATGAATTAAAAAAAGTTGCAAAGAAAGAAAATTTAGAAATATTTAAGATTTCATCTATTACGAAACAAGGAGTAAAGGAATTATTAACAAGAGTAGAAGAACTTTTAAAAGAAATTCCAAAAGAAAATCTAATAGAAACAAATCAAAGAAAAGTATATAAATTAGAAGAAGACAAGAACGAATTCCAAATAGTAAAAGAAGAAGATATGTATGTAGTTATTGGTCCAGCAGTTGAAAAATTAATGTCTAGGGTTAACTTAGAAGATACAGAATCAATGTATTATTTCCAAAGAAAACTTGATGAACTAGGTGTTAATGAGGCATTAAAAAAAGCTGGGGTAAAAGATGGCGATACAGTTAAAGTTGTAGATTGGGAATTAGAATGGTATGACTAGCAAAGTAGTGCCTAAGTAGTACTAACATATGATAATATAAGCAATAATTTAAAATAAGTAGGCACAGATAAAATTTGTGCCTATTTTGTATAAGAGGGGAATTAAAGTTGATAAAAGAAAATTTAATAAAAATAAATAAAGAGTATGATATTTATACTAAAAAAGGAGCATTAAAGAAATTTATCGATTCTAAGAAAAATCAGTTTTATCAAATTATTACAATAAAAGATAATAAAAATAAAATTAAATTAAAAGAACTACCTGTGGTATTTAGTATCCAAATAGAAAAAGGTACAAATTTAAAAAATATAATAAAAAACATTCAAAAAATATTAAAAAAATGCAATAAAAAGAAGCTTAATATAGGATTAGAATACAAAGAGAAGAAAATAATAGGTGAACTAATAGATGATAGTACAAAAGAAAGAAAAACAGATATAATAAAATGCTTAAAAGCTGTTCTTATTAAAGAAAAAAGGGAAAAAATAGAATATATTTACGACCAAGTATGTGAAGAGTTAGATGAAGAATTTGCGAAAAATAATTATTGCGATTTTAAAGATGATGTATGTATAGGAAAAAGAAATTGTAGTGAAAGAGTAACAATGGGCTGTTGCCACAAATTTAAGCATCCAATAACTATGAATGGGGAATTAAAGGAATGTCCATATTTAGTAGATAAGCATTGTTCTACGCAATGTATTACTTGTAAGCTATTTACTTGTAATGCAATTAAAGTAAAATTTAAACTAAAGGATATCCCACTTATAGAATGTTTTTTTAATCCAATTCAAAAATTAATCGTAAAAACTAATTTTTTTACTAAAAGGGAAAAAATTATTGATAGATTAGTATTATTTAGTATGTAAATTAAATATTTAGATTATTAGGGGGCAAATTATTTTGCTCTTTTTTATTGACATGCAAGAACAAATGTTTTATAATAGCGATGGTGAAATAAATGGAAAGAGAAATCTTACATGTTGATGTAAATAATGCTTTTTTATCATGGCTTGCAGTATATAAACTAGAATGTGGCGAAAAGTTAGATATAAGAACGATTCCATCAATAATCGGTGGGGACGAAAAACAACGACATGGAATTGTTTTAGCCAAGAGTAATTTGGCAAAACAATTTGGGATAAAAACAGGAGAACCACTATATAGTGCTAGGAAAAAATGTCCTACAATAAAAATTTACGAGAGTAATTTTAAAGTTTATAGGAAATATTCAGATATGCTATATAAATTATTGCTAGAATATTCATATAAAGTAGAACGATTTTCTATAGATGAATGTTTTGTAGATATGACCGAATTCTTAAATGGCAGAAGATTAATAGATGTTGCATACGAAATTAGTAAAAGAGTAAAAGAAGAATTAAAATTCACAGTAAATATTGGTGTTGCGCATAATAAATTATTAGCTAAAATGGCTTCAGATTTTCAAAAACCAGATAGAGTGCATACATTATATGAAAAAGAAATTCCAAGAAAAATGTGGACATTACCAATATCCGAATTATTTATGGTGGGAAGAAGGACGCTCCCTAAATTATATAATATGAATATAAAAACAATAGAAGATTTAGCTAAGGTAGATAAAAATTTATTAATAAAAAAATTTGGTAAGTTTGGCAAAACTATGTGGGAATATGCTAATGGAATAGATGAATCCGAAGTTGTTTATACATATCAGAAACCAAAGTGTGTAGGAAATTCTACCACGGTATCACAAGATATAAATGATATAGAAAAAATAGAAGAAGTTTTATTAGCGCTTACAGAACATACAACATATAGGTTAAGAAAAATAAAGATGTTTTGTAATGTTGTAAGTGTACAGCTTAGAACAAGTGAATTTAAAAATTATTCACATCAAAGAAAACTTGACTTTTCAACAAATTCAACTAAAGAAATATTTAATGCTGCAAAACAATTAGTAAGACAATTATACAAAGGTGAGCCTATTAGATTGATTGGAATTCGAGTAGATAATTTATGTGAAGAAGATGAAAAGCAAATCTCAATATTTGAAAATAATGATACCAAAAAACAAGAAAAATTAGATAAAGTAGTAGATTTAATTAAAGATAAATATGGGTATGAAACTATAACTAGAGCTGGGGATATGAAGCATACTAAAAATATAAATAGAAAAGATTAGATATTGCAAAAACAAGATATATAGTATAAAATCTTTTAAAAAACGGAGGCAAAAAATGACAGAAATAATAGATGGAAAAGCTTTAGCAAAAAAAATAAGAGAAAATCTAAAAAAAGATGTGGATGAGTTAAAAAAGGAAGGGATTAAACCAAAATTTGCAGTCATTTTAGTTGGAGATGACCCAGCATCAAAAATATATGTAAGAAATAAAAATAGAGCTTGTAATGAAATTGGTATAGAATATGAAGAACATCTATTACCAGAAAATACAACAATGGAAGAATTATTAGCTTTAATAGATGAATTAAATGAAGATAAAAGTATTAATGGAGTATTATTACAAAGTCCATTACCTAAACATTTGGATATAAACGAAGCATTTAAAAAAATAGATTATAGAAAAGATGTAGATGGATTTAATCCAATAAATGTGGGAAAGTTGGCTTTAGGACAAGATTGTTTTGTTTCTTGTACACCTTATGGTATTGTAAAGATGATAGAAGAATATAACATACCAACAGAAGGCAAAAAGGCAGTTATAATTGGTAGAAGCAATATAGTAGGAAAGCCATTAATACAATGTCTCTTATCTAAAAATGCAACAGTTACTATATGCCATTCTAAAACAAAAGAAATCGAGAAAATTACAAAAGATGCAGATATAATTGTAACTGCAATGGGAAAACCAAAGTTTTTAAAAGCAGATATGGTAAAAGAAGGTGCTACAGTTATTGATGTAGGAATTAATAGAATGGAAAATGGTAAGATAACGGGAGATGTAGATTTTGAAGAAGTTTCTAAAAAAACATCATATATAACACCAGTTCCGGGGGGAGTTGGTCCTATGACAATAGCAATGCTTATGAATAATATCGTAAAAGCAGCAAAAAAATCAAAGTAAATAGTAAAAGGGTTTATATATAAATAAAAGGGGGAAGTTTTTACTTCTCCTTTTGTGTTTTTTAGGAGGTTATATGATTTATAAAGAATTAGTTAATTGGATTATGTTAGCGGAATATAAAAAAATTACAAATAAAAAGAAAATAGAGTTATTACATAATTATGAGAATATAAATGAAATATGTAGTATTTTAAATTTAAATCAGGAGGAAAAGATAGATAAATACATTAAGTATATGCAAGAAAAAAATATACAAGTTATAACTTATTATGATAAGGATTATCCTAAACAACTAAAGAATTTATATGATGCACCAATTGCAATATATGCAATTGGAAATTGTAAAATTTTAAATAGAAAAAATAAAATTGCTGTTATTGGCGCAAGAAAAGCTAGTAACTATGGTATAAATATTGCTAGGCAAATAGGGAGTTTTTTATCTAAGAATAATATTCATACAATAAGTGGCCTAGCATTAGGGATTGACGTTAATTCTCATTTAGGAGTACTAAAAGAAAATTCAGTAAATAGCACATCAGGTAGGGCAATAGCTGTTATAGGAAATGGATTAGATAATATATATCCATATCAGAATAGAGAAATTGCTAAAAAAATAATAAATAATGATGGTTGTATTATTTCTGAATATATTGTAGGTACCAAGCCATTAAAAAATAATTTTCCAGCAAGAAATAGGCTAATAAGTGCTTTGGCAGATAAATTGGTAGTGGTAGAAGCAGAAAATGAAAAAAGTGGAACAATGATAACAGTAGATTTTTCTTTAGAATTAGGAAAAGAGATATATGTTGTTCCAGGTAATATTAATAATAAGATGTCGGTAGGAACAAATAGATTAATAAAAGATGGTGCAAAGATTATAACTGAATTTAATGATATAATAGATGAAGATTATTAAAATTTACTTAAAAAACTTTATCTTTTATAAATTTTATAATATAATATTCATGATTTAAGTTTTTGCTTAAGGAGGGTAAAAATGGGGAGTAAAGATATAAAAGAAAAAAGTAATAAAAAAAGAAAAAGTACCCATTCTAAAGGTAAGAGTGAAAAAGTAAAAAATCCAAGAAGAAAGAAAATATTAAAAATTATATTAATTATTTTTGTATTATTTATTATTGCAATAGCAGGAGTATGTGCAGGAATATTTTTTGGTCTTTTTGGTGATGATTTTAAAATTACTAAAGAAGATTTAATTATCGAGAATATGAATACAGTAGTACTAGATAAAGATGGTAATGAAATTGCTAATTTATCAGGAGAAGAAAATAGAACTGTAGTTTCAAAGGAAGAAATGCCAGATTATTTGCCAAAAGCATTTGTTTCAATCGAAGATGAAAGATTTTATCAACATCATGGTGTGGATATAAAAAGAACACTTGGAGCAACATTCCAATACATAATTAATGGAGGATCATCTTCATATGGTGGAAGTACAATAACACAACAATTAGTTAAAAACTTAACATCAGATAAAGATGATACTGGTGTTGCAGGAATGATAAGAAAAGTAAAAGAAATGTCAAAAGCATATCAAGTAGAAAGATTAATATCTAAAGATCAGATACTAGAACTTTATTTAAATATTATCTTTTTAGGAGATAAAGCATATGGGGTAGAAGTTGCCTCAAAATACTATTTTAATAAATCTTGTAAAGATTTAAGCTTAGGAGAGTGTGCGTTTTTAGCAGGGATAAATCATTCACCTAATGCATATAAACCATTCGAAACAGATAATGCAGAAATGCAAGAGAAGATAAAAAACAGAACTAAAACTGTTTTAATGAAAATGAAAGAACTAGGAGCAATAACTAGTGATGAAGAATATAATGCAGCAGTTGAAGAAGTTAACAATGGTCTAGCTTTTAATAAAGGAGAGACGACAACAAATGCAGCAAATTATTCTTATCATACAGCAGCCGCGATAAATCAAGTTAAAAATGATTTAATGGAAAAGAACAACTGGAATGCAGAATTTGCAGATTTGCAACTTAGAAGCAAAGGATATGTAATTTATTCAACTGAAGATGCGGCTATTCAATCAACAATGGAGGAAGAATTTAAGAAAACAGATAAATACCAAAGAACTAGAAAAGGTGACAATGGTGAAACGATAAAATCTCAAGCTGCAATGGTTGTAATAGATCATAAAACGGGGCAAGTCGTTGGAACTGTTGGAGGCCTTGGAACAGAGGTTAATGCTTCAGGATTTAATAGGGCAACACAAGCTTATAGACAACCAGGTTCTACAATAAAACCAATAGCAGTAATAGCTCCAGGGCTAGAAAATAAGGTTATAACAGCAGGAACAGTATATGCAGATGTTAAGACAAATTTTGGAACAGAATCAAATCCTTACGAACCTAAAAATGATAGTGGAAAATTTGAAGGTTCTATGACAATGAGAGAAGCAATTGCAAGATCACAAAACATACCTAATGTAAAGGCTATGGTAGAAATAGGTCCATTAAATTCAATTAATTTCTTAAGAGAAATAGGTGTGAGTAAATTAGTTACAGCAAGTGAGAATAAAAAACATAATGATGAAGCTGTTCAATTAGCTTTAGGTGGAATAACAAATGGTATAAGTCCATTAGAAATGGCAGCAGCTTATGCAATGATTGCAAATGATGGCGAATATATAGAACCAACATTCTATACAAAAGTTGAAGATAGAAATGGAAATGTTGTTCTAGAGCCAGAACAAGAAAGAAAACAAGTCATGACAGGGCAAAATGCATATGTTTTACAATCTATTTTAACAGCACCAGTTACAGAGAGCTATGGTACAGCGACATATTGTGCAATTTCTGGAATGGATGTTGCTGCAAAGACTGGTACAACTAACGAATCAAAGGATAGATGGCTTTGTGGATTTACTCCATACTATACTGCTGCAACATGGTATGGTTATGATGAAAATAAGGAAATCAATTTTAGTGGAAGAAATCCAGCAGGTCAAATTTGGGATGCTATAATGACAAGTATAAATAAAGATTTAGAAAGTGCTAGATTTGAAGAACCAAGCGGAATAGTTACAAAGAAAATTTGTAGAGATACAGGACTACTTGCAAGTTCTAAATGTTCAGACACGTATAATGAGATTTTTGTAAGTGGTACAGAACCAACTGAAACTTGTGATGGAGGTAGAACTACTGTCACATTGTGTTCAGAGTCAGGAAAGATTGCTACGGAATATTGTCCAAGTACATATACAAGGACATATACGACAATTCCTGAAAGGGAGAAGAATGCTAAATGGAAATCTGATTACAGTGGTTATTATGGAAATGCTCCAACGCAAAGTTGTACAATTCATACAAAACCAGTAGAAGAACCAAAACCATCAACGAATACGGTTGATAATACTGTTACTACACCGCCATCAACAGGAAGTGGAAATGAAACTTCAGGAGGAGAAACTAATCCACCAGACTCAGGCGGAGGTTCATCAGGAGGAACTGATAATTCTATATCAGGTGGAGGAACAGAACCACCAGCTACAACAACAGAATAGTGTATGATAAAACAGAAGAAAACATCCTAAAAGAGATACTTTTAAGATGTTTTCTTAATAATATAAATAATGAAGGAGGCTACTATGGATATATATTTTTATAATACATTAACACACTCAAAGGATAAATTTAAACCGCTAGATGAAAAAGAGGTAAAAATATATTCTTGTGGTCCAACAGTGTATAAAGATGCAACAATTGGTAATATGAGAACAAATATATTTCAAGATAATTTAAGAAGAACATTAGAATATAATGGTTACAAAGTAAAACAAGCTATGAATATAACAGATGTTGGACATTTAGTTTCTGATGGTGACGAAGGGGAAGACAAGATGATAAAGTCTGCAAAACAAGAAGGAAAAACACCATTAGAAATAGCAAATTATTATACAAAATTATTTTTTAGAGATTTAGAGAGATTAAATATTGAGATTCCAGAAATAATTTGCAAGGCAACAGATAATATTCAAGATATGCTAAATGTAGTAGAAGAACTAGTAAAAAAAGGATATGCATATGAAACTTCAACAGCTATATATTTTGATATTTCTAAATTAGATAAATATCCAGTATTATCAAATTTAGATGTAGAAAATCAAAAAGCGGGGGCAAGAGTAGAAGTAGATACAGAAAAAAGAAATCCACATGATTTTGCAGTTTGGATTAAAGCACCAGAAAATCACCTTATGAAATGGGATAGTCCTTGGGGACCAAGCTATCCTGGCTGGCATATAGAATGTTCTGTTATGAGCCAAAAATATTTAGGAGAAGTTTTTGATATTCATACAGGCGGTATTGATTTGATTCCAACACATCACGAAAATGAAATAGCACAAAGCAAAGGAATGTGTGGAAAGATACCAGCTAATTACTGGATGCATGGTGAATTTTTGCTAATAAATGGCGGAAAAATGTCAAAGAGTTTAGGAAATGTTTACTTGTTACAAGATATAGTAGACAGAGGATATGATCCTTTAGTATATAAACTATTTTGCTATTCAATACAATATAGAAAAAAATTAAACTTTACTTGGGAAGGAATGGATTCTGCAAAAATAGCGTTAGACAGGCTAAGAGAAGCATATCAAAAACATTTAACTGGAACAGAAGATGTCGCAGAAGAACTTATATCAAAATATGAAAAGGATTTTAATGAAGCAATAAATGATGATCTTAATATGCCGGTAGCAATGAGTGTTGTATGGGAAGTAGCAAAAAGAACTGAGAAATCTAAAAAGGTAGCAGAACTGTTAAAGAAATTTGATAGAGTTTTAGGAATTAAAATTGATGAACACAAAGAAGAAGAGATACCAGATGATATTAAAGAGTTATTAACGAAAAGAGCTGAGGCAAGAAAGAACAAAGATTGGGCTGAATCAGATAAAATAAGAGATATAATAAAAGAAAAAGGATACATTGTTAAAGATTCAAAAGAGGGTCAAACAGTAGAGAAATGCTAAGAAAAAATATGAAAAACTAGAAAATACTTGCAAAAAGCATATTCGTTGTGTTATAATAATACTCGTTGAAAAAACACATAAAGCTAATTGGCGGAGAGTGCTTTACATAGCAGTAAAGTTTCCAAAGATGATGATACTTTATGGAAGATTAAAACTAAGAGGAGGAATTTAAAATGGCAGTAGTTGCAATGAAACAATTACTAGAAGCAGGTGTTCATTTTGGACATCAAACAAGAAGATGGGATCCAAGAATGGCTGAATATATTTTCCAAGCTAGAAATGGTATCCATATTATCGATTTACAAAAAACATCTAAAAAACTAGACGAAGCATATAGCTTTGTTAAAGAACAAGCAGAAGAAGGAAAAACAATTCTTTTCGTAGGAACTAAAAAACAAGCTCAAGAATGTGTAAAAGAAGCTGCAGAAAGATGTGGAATGTATTATGTAGATCAAAGATGGTTAGGAGGAATGTTAACAAACTTCAAAACTATCAGAACAAGAGTAGAAAGATTAAAAGAATTAGAAAGAATGCAAGAGGATGGAACTTTCGAAGTTTTACCTAAAAAAGAAGTAATCGTTCTTAAAAAAGAGATGGAAAAATTAGAAAAAAACTTAGGTGGAATAAAAGAAATGGAAGAAATTCCAGGGGTTTTATTCGTAGTAGACCCTAAAAAAGAAAGAACAGCTATATTAGAAGCTAAAAAATTAAATATACCAGTTGTAGGTTTAGTAGATACTAACTGCAATCCAGAAGATGTAGATTATGCAATACCTGGAAATGATGATGCAATAAGAGCTGTTAAATTAATAGCAGATGTAGTTGCAAATGCAGTTATAGAAGGAAATCAAGGAGAAACTTTCGAAACATCAGCTTCAGAAGAACAAGTAGCTGAAGATACAGAAAAAAGTATGGAAGAAGTTGCTGAAGAAGCAGTAGAAGAATAATAGATGAAAGGTGAGAAGATATAAAATATTAATTAAATCTAGAAATTGATGTTTTACTTTCTCACTTTTTTTAGATAAGAGTAAAAAGAACAATAAGTTCTATAAATAAAAGGAGGAATAAAAATGATTACAGCTGCTCAAGTTAAAGAGTTAAGAGAGAAAACAGGTGCAGGAATGATGGACTGCAAAAAAGTTTTAACAGAAACAGATGGCGATATGGAAAAGGCAATAGAATTATTACGTGAAAGAGGTATAGCAAAAGCTGCAAAAAAATCTGGAAGAGTTGCAGCAGAAGGTTTAGTAGAATGCTATGTTTCAGAAGATGGAAAAGTTGGAGCTATAGTAGAAGTTAATGCAGAAACAGACTTCGTTGCTAAGAACCAAGAATTTAGAGATTTTGTTATGGATGTAGCAAAACAAGTAGTAGAAAAAAATCCAGCAAATGTAGAAGAATTATTAGCACAAGAATCAATTTCAGAAGCAGGAAAAACTGTGCAAGAAGTTTTAACAAATAAAATAGCAACAATCGGAGAAAATATGAATATCCGTAGATTTGAAAGATTTGAAACAACAGGTATAGTAGAAAAATATATTCATGGTGATGGAAAAATAGCAGTTTTAGTAGAATTAACAAATGGAACTACTGAACTTGCAAAAGATATATGTATGCAAATTGCAGCAGCAAGACCAGAATTCGTTAAAGATACTGATGTACCAGAAGAAAGAGTTCAAAAAGAAATGGAAATCTTAAAAGTACAAGCTATGAACGAAGGAAAACCAGAAGCTATAGCTGAAAAAATGGTACAAGGAAGATTAAGAAAATTCTACGAAGAAATCTGTTTAGTAGACCAAGCATTTGTAAAGAATCCAGATAAGAAAATTTCTGATATATTAAAAGAAAATAATGCAGAAGTTATTAGATTTGCAAGATTTGAAAAAGGTGAAGGAATCGAAAAGAAAGAAGAAAATTTTGCAGAAGAAGTTGCAAAACAATTACAATAAATAGAGGGATAAAAAGAGGCTAGCGATAGCCTCTTTTTATGTACAAAAATATTTCTTAAAAAAATCTTAAAAATGTATACTATATATATGTATTTGTAGTATAATAATAAAGAATTTTTAGGAGGGCGATATGGAAGAAAATAATTTTTCAAAAAGCATTTTTATTAAAAGTATAGTACTAACTGTATTAGTAACTGCTTTAGTAACTTCAATGGTTACGATGATTGTAATGAATAATAATGAATCTAGTTCTTTATTAGATAAAATATCTACTAAGCTAGCAAGCATAGAACAAATAGTTGATAAAGATTATTTAGGTGAAATAGATGAAAATAAAATTTTTGATGAAACAATGAAAGGATATGTGGATGGATTAGATGATGAATATTCTCAATATTTTACAAAAGAAGAATTAGAAGAATATAAGACTGACAATATAGAAGGACAATTTGTAGGAATTGGTGTATATATAGTTCAAGATACAGAGAAGAATGCAATAAGAGTATTAGCTCCAATTAAAGGCTCACCAGCAGAAACTGCAGGTATTTTAGCAGGGGACTATATAGTTCAAGTAGATGGAGTAACTTACACAGGGGAGCAAATTACAGAAGCAACTAATAAAATGAAAGGGCAAGAAGGAACAACTGTAAAAATTCAAGTGCTAAGAGGAGAAGAAACATTAGATTTTGAGGTGGAAAGAAAAAATGTACGAGTTAATCCTATAGAATCTAATGTTTATGATAATAATATAGGATATATAAAGATTTCTAGTTTTGACCAAGGATGTAGTAAAGAATTTACTACGAAGTTAGAAGAACTAAAAAATAAAAACATAGAATCATTAATTATAGATTTAAGAAATAATGGTGGTGGAATTGTAGACGAAGCAACAGCCATTGCAGATTTGTTTACAGATAAAGGAAGTACATTATTAATAACAAAGGATAAAGACGGAAATGAAGATATTACATATGCAGAAAGTGATAAAGCAATTAATGTTCCTATAATAGTTTTAACAAACGAGAATACAGCAAGTGCTTCAGAAATATTGGCAGGAGCATTAAAAGATAACAACGTGGCAAAAATTGTAGGAACTACTACATTTGGAAAAGGAGTAATACAAGAATTATTAACAATGAAAGATGGAACAGGATTAAAACTTACGACAAATGAATATTATACTCCAAATAGAAGCAAAATAAACAAAGTAGGTATAGAACCAGATGAAAATGTTGAATTACCTGATGAGTATAAAAATGTAATAACAGTCCCACAAGAGCAAGATACTCAATTAAACAAAGCAATAGAATTACTAAAGGAATAAAGGAGATAAAAATGAAACATGCACAACGTCAAAAGAAAAAAATAATTACAAAGCAAAGAAAACAAATATATATAATAATAACTATAATAACGATAATATTACTAACAGCAACAGGTGTTTTGGGTGTTAAAATTGCAAAAAACGGTTTATCCTTAAAAGGTATGTTAATGACAAGTATTGGACAAGATGAAAAAGATATAGAAAATCTAGATCCATTTTATTGTCTAGTAATGGGAATAAGCGAAGATATAGAAGCAGAGTTGACAGATACTATTATGCTTTGTGCATATTATCCAAATGAACAAAAAGTGTCTATTCTTTCAATACCAAGGGATACATTTGTAGGTAATAGTACATCAAATGCAGATTCATATGATAAAATAAATGCTTTATATCAAACTTCACCAGAAAAAACTTTAGAGGCTGTTAGAAATTTAACAGGAATAGATGTTAGAAATTATGTTGTAATTAGTAATAATGCATTAAGAGATGTAGTAGATGCAATTGGTGGAGTATACTTTGATGTACCTGTAAACATGAATTATGATGATTGGGGACAAAAATTACATATAAATTTAAAAAAGGGATGTCAACTATTAGATGGTGATAAAGCTGAGCAATTAGTTCGTTTTAGACATAATAATGATGGAACAACATATCCAGCATCATATGGTACGCAAGATATAGGAAGAATGAGAACACAAAGAGAATTTTTGAAAGCAGCTGCAAAACAAATTTTAACAGGAAATAATATTTTCAAAATAGACGATATAATGCAAGTTGTTTTTGAAAATATAGAAACTAATTTAAAAATGGAAGATATAATTAAATATATTCCTTCTGCAACTGAATTTAATCCAGAAAATATACAGTCAGAAATGCTTCCTGGAGAAGCAGATTATATTGGAGTACTATCTTTCTATGTAAATGATGAAGAAGAAACCAATGCATTAGTAAGTTCTTTATTTGGATTAACAGAAGAGCAAATAGAAGCTAATAAAGAAAAATTTGAAAAAGAGAGTGGAAAGAAGATACGTACTACAACAAATACAAAAACAAATAGTAAGAATACTACAAAAAATACTAATACAAATAAGACAACCACAAATTCTAATAAAAATAGTTCGAAGACTAACACTTCAGGTGGAAATACTAATACAGGTAAAACTCCTTCAAAACCTGTTGATAACAATGGAGAAACAGGAAATAGTGGAAGTGAATCAAATTCAGGAAATGGATCAGGTTCTAATAGTGGATCAGGAAATGGATCTGAATCAGGCTCAGGTAATGGGTCAGAATCAGGCTCTGGTAGTGGAAGTGGCTCAGAATCTGAATCAGGATCAGGAAGTGGGGCTGGCTCAGGTTCTGGCAGTGAAACAGGAAGTGGTTCTGGAACAGAGTCAGGAAGTGGGAATGGAGAAACTACAACTGAATAAAATGAAAAAAGAGAACGATTTTGTTCTCTTTTTTCATATATATAGATTATTTAGTTAAATCAATAACTTTAGTTAAAATATCGCCATATTTTTCTATTGCAGTTTCTCCTTTATTTACTAAAAAATTATCAATGGAAATATCTGATTTATCATGCTTTTCAACAGTATTATTAATATTTTTATAGACGGTAGAAGATATAGATTGTTTAGTACCATTTATTAGGTCTAATGTATCTTGTGCATTTACTTTTACAAGTCCATTTACTTCATTTGGGTCAAAATGAAAATCTTTTCCATTACCACTATATTCACAAACATAAACATTGGAAAATGCTCTATCTCGAAACATAGAACCATCACTTTTTTGTTTATCCATAGTAAAAGTATATATATTTACAAGTTCTGCTTTTTCATAATTTACATCAATTCCAATTTCCTCTTTTATTTCTCGTGCAAATCCTTGTTTTACAGTTTCACCGGCTTTAATATGTCCAGACGCAGTTGTATATAATTTATTAACGTCTGCTCTTATCTGGAAATAAACATTTCCTTCTTTATCATATAGCCAACAATGTACTGTTTTATGCCATAAAGCGTTTTTATGTACATTTTCTCTTGTTTCTTTCCCAATATAATTTCCATTTTCATCAAAGATATCTAAGTATTCCATATTATTTTTCACCTTCTAAAATATATAAACATTTTATCATAAGAAATAAAGTGAAAAAAAGTGCCAAGTTTATATTTCTAAAAAACTTGCCTTCTTTTCTGTTTAGTATTTGGTGCCATTGGGCAGAATCGAACTGCCGACCTTCGGGTTACGAATCCGCTGCTCTACCAACTAAGCTACAACGGCATAAATATTTTTTTAAATTAAATACAGCTATAATTTTATACTCAAAAAATGACAAAAGCAATAGTTTTTTAGTTATTTTATAGAAATTTCATAAATATTATGGTACAATACTATGGATTACAAAAATAAAAAAAGAAGGAAGAGAACATGGGATTTTTTAGTAAATTAAAAGAAGGTTTAAGTAAAACAAAAAATTCATTTGACGAAAAAATCAACAATGTATTTAGTCATTTTAGAAAAGTAGACGAGGAACTTTTAGAAGAATTAGAA
Organism: Clostridium sp. CAG:354_28_25; assembly: GCA_001915925.1. Taxonomy (GTDB): domain Bacteria; phylum Bacillota; class Clostridia; order TANB77; family CAG-508; genus Merdicola. The sequence continues at coordinate 37,849 of MNRL01000015.1, read as the reverse complement.
GAAGCATTAATTATGTCAGATGTTGGAATGGATACATCATTAGAAATAATTTCAAATTTAAGAGATAGAATAAAAAAAGAAAAAATAGAAGATGAAGAAGATGTAAAAAGAGTATTAAGAGAAGAAATGCTAAAACTTTTAGATGTAGGAAATAACAATTTAAAATTAGAAACTACTCCATCAATAATATTAGTTGTAGGAGTAAATGGTGTAGGAAAAACTACTTCAATAGGAAAAATTGCAAATAAACTTGTAAAAGAAGGTAAGAAGGTAGTAATTGCGGCTGCAGATACATTTAGAGCAGCAGCAGTAGAGCAACTAGAAATCTGGGCTAACCGAGTTGGATGTGAAATGGTTAAAAAAGACGAAGGTGCAGATCCAGCTTCTGTAGTATTCGACGCCATAAAAATTGCAAAAGACAAAAATGCTGATGTATTAATTTGTGATACAGCTGGAAGGCTTCACAATAAAAAATATCTAATGGATGAATTAGGAAAGATAAATAAAATAATAAATAAAGAACTACCTGATGCAACAAAGGAAACATTATTGGTACTAGATGGTACAACAGGACAAAATGCTATAATGCAAGTAAAAGCTTTTAAAGAAACTGTAGATATAACAGGTTTAGTATTAACAAAATTAGATGGAACTGCAAAAGGTGGAGTTGTAATAGGAATAGTTGCAGAAAATAAGATACCAGTTAAATTTATTGGTGTCGGAGAGCAAATAGATGATATGGAAAAATTTAATGCAGAAGATTTTGTGAATGCAATTATATAATGGAGGTAAAAAAATGGAAAAAAAAGTAGAAGCTAAAACACAAGTAAATCCAGAAAAGAAGTCAAAAACTAGAATGTTATTAGTACTATTATTTTTAGTTGTAGTAGCAATAATAGGATATATTGCTTTAAGGGGACAATATTTAGAATTGCTAGAGATAGGAGAAAATTATACTTCTGTTTTTTGGCAAAATCTTACATATAAATCAGTAGCTTTTGTAATAAGTTTTGTTATATTATTTATAATAATATATTTAACAAATAAAGGAATAAAAAAAGAGCTAAAACCATTTTTTGATGCAGAAAAAAGACAAGTTCCAAAACTTTTAAATAAATCATTAGCATTGGTTGTTTCAATTATAGGTAGTGCTATTATAATGAATGTATTTACAGAAAATGCAATGTTATTTGTAAATAGTACTCAATTTGGTATAGGTGATCCTATATTTAGTTTGGACATTGGATATTTTATTTTTCAAAAGCCATTTATAGAAATGATACTTATGCTTTTAATCAGTATAACGATTTGTGTATTAATATATTCAGTAATATATTATATAGTTACATTTAATGTGTGTTTTGATGGAATAGATAGAAATACATTAAAACAAAGCAATTTAGTAAATAAAATTTTTAAATATATAAAAATAGTAGTTGTATTTTTAGGAGTTTATATTATTTTTAAAACACAAGATTTAGGAATAGATCAAAGTGTAACATTACAAGATGATGATTCAACAAGAATATATGGTGCAGGACTAACAAGTGTTACAATTAAACTATGGGGATATATAATATTTGCTATTTTAATGGTTGTGGCGGTATTTAAAGCAATTAAATTCTTTAAAGAAAAGAAAACAAGAAAAGTTGTAATCTCATTAGTAACTATACCAGGTTATTTATTAGCATTATTCTTAGTAATGACAATATTCCAATTTGCTTTTGTTAAACCAAATGAATTAGATAGAGAAAAACAGTATATAGAAGCAAATATCAGAAATACAAGAACTGCATATAATATAAATGTTCAAGAGAATGAATTAGATAGCTCAGAATATAATAATTTAGATGTAGTAAATGATAATTCAGAGACAGTAAATAATACAGCTATAGTTAGTCAAGATATAACATTAGATACTTTAAATGATAATCAAACAAGTTCTAATTATTATAGTTATAGCAATTCACAAATAGGAAAATATAATATTAATGGAAATGATGAATTAGTTTATTTATCACCAAGACAAATAGAAAGCAAAAATAACACAAGTTATAATAATAAAACATATGAATATACACATGGGTATGGAACGGTAATTACATCAGCGACAGAAACTGATGAAACTGGAAATATGGAATATATTCAAAAATCATTTGACGGAAGTGATAATCAAATAAATGTAACACAACCTAGAATTTATTTTGGTCTTGACGAAAATACACCAATAGTTACAAATTCAAAGGATAAGTCAGAATTTGATTATCCAAAATCTGATACAGAAACAGCTCAAAATACATATGATGGAAGTGCAGGACTTACAACAAATTTCTTAGATAGATTAGTATTAGGAATAAGAGAAAAGAACTTAAATATAACGTTTTCTTCAAGTATTACAAATGAAAGTAAAATATTATTAAATAGAAATATATTAGAAAGAGTTGAAAAGGTATTTCCATATGTAATTTATGACGAAAATCCATATCAAGTAATTACATCAGACGGAAGAATTGTATGGGTAATAGATGGTTATACAACAGCTTCTAATTATCCATATTCACAAATGTCTGTTATAGAAAGAAATGGAACAAGAGAAAGATTAAACTATATTAGAAATTCTGTAAAAGTTATAGTTGATAGTTATAATGGAACAGTTAATTTTTATATTACAGATACAACAGATCCAATAATTATGGCATATAAAGAAATTTATCCAGAATTATTTAAGACAAAAGAAGAAATACCACAAGATATTGCAGAACATTTTGTTTATCCAGAATTTTTATATAATATACAAGCAGATATGTTAGAAAGATATCATAATGTTAAAGCAGATGTTTTATATAGAAGCAGTGATGTATGGGATAGAGCAACACATACAACAGGTCAAACATTAAGAACAACAGGAACACCTATAGATCCATATTACACAATGGTAAAAACAGTTGATAGCGAAGAATCACAATTAGGATTGGTTTTACCATATACATTAGATGAAAGACAAAGTCTAATTTCTTATCTAGTAGGAACATATGATAATAATGGAAATAGTAAATTAACACTATACAAATATTCTGTTGATAGTAATATAATCGGACCAATGCAACTTGATACACAGATAGAACAAGATGAAGAAATATCATCAACATTACAGAATTTAAATGTTACAGGAACAAGACTAATAAGAAACATGATAATGGTTCCAATAGATAATACAATTTTATATGTTGAACCAATATATCAAGTAATGTTAAATGAGTCAGAAGTACCTGTTCTTAGAAGGGTAATAGTTGCTGTTGGAAATAAAGTTGCAATAGGAAACAACTTAACAGAAGCATTAAGAAACTTAGGTTCACAATCAGCAATAAATATAGAGGTTTCAAATACAGATGATATAAATTCAATAATAGATGAAATAATAAAAGCAAATAAGAATGTAGAAAATTCAACACGAAATAATGACTGGGATATGGTAGGAAGTGATATGTCTACATTACAATCATTAATTAATAGATTAGATGAATTAGTAACAGAACAAAGAAAACAAGAAGAAGAGGAAAATGCAGACAATACAGTTACTGACGCGAACACAACTGTTGATGATCCAAGTTTAGTAGATATGCAAGCTGTAAATGAAATTGAATAAAAAATCTAAAAAAACACACCATAATATTAGGTGTGTTTTTTATGTTAGAGAAAAGTATTAAAATACTAATAGAGCAAATGGAAAAATTAAATTATAATCTAAATAAAAATAAATTTATAGATTTAATTGAGGTTATGGGAAATAAAAAAGAAATGATCTTTAGAAACTTATTTTCTGGCTTATGGAAAGGTATAGGAATAGGCATAGGTGTAACATTAGTAACTGCAATAATTATAGTAATTTTACAAAAAATAATTAAATTAAATATACCAGTAATTAGTGAATATATAACTGATATAGTAGAAATTGTCGAAAAAACAAAGTCGATTAGATAAATAAATTGTATAAATTGTAAAAATATACTTTAAAAATAAAGATAGATTGTATATAATAATGTATATCAAAAACGGAGGGAGCACAAATGAATTTACCAAATAAATTAACAATATTTAGAATAATTTTAGTACCAATAATGGCAATAATACCATTTTTTAATTTTGATATAAAATGGATTGTAATAGATATTATTTTTATCTTAGCATCAATAACAGATAAATTAGATGGTTACATAGCAAGAAGTAAAAATCAAATAACTACATTTGGAAAATTTTTAGATCCAATAGCAGATAAAATATTAGTTTTAGCAGCAATGCTTATTTTAGTAGAAGACAATAGATTACCTGCAATTATTCCTATAATAGTATTATTTAGAGAATTTATTGTTTCAGGATATAGATTAGTTGCTGTAGAAAAAGGCGGTAAGGTAATTGCAGCATCTGTATGGGGAAAATTAAAAACAGTAACACAAATGCTTGCATTAATATTAGCTTTTGTTGATCAAAATGGATTTGCACAATGCTTTGTAGGTGGACTAACAGGATTTGCATGGTGGTATAACTTTATTACAACAATATTAATGAGTGTATCAGTGGTTGCAGCTGTACTATCAGGTATAGATTATATAGCTAAAGGAAAAGACTTATTTAAAGAAGAGGTAAAAACAGATGGAAAAAAATAAAGCTAAAGAGGAAATATTAAAATTAAGAAAACAATTAGAGATATGGGCCAATAAATATTATGATGAAGACAATCCAGAAGTATCTGATTATGAATATGATATGACAATGAATAAATTAAAAGCCCTAGAAAAAGAATTTCCGGATTTAGTTACAAAAGATTCTTTAACGCAAAAAGTTGGTGGACATGTAAAAGAAGGGTTCGAAAAGGTTGAACACGAAGTTCCATTACAAAGTTTGCAAGATATATTTTCTTTTGGTGAGTTAGAGGAATTTAAAGAAAGAGTATATAAAGCAGCGAAAGAAAACAATTTAAAAGAAGATGATGTGAAATTTGTTGTAGAAACAAAAATAGATGGTTTATCTGCAGCTTTAGAATATAAAGACGGAAAGTTTGTAAGAGGTGCTACAAGAGGAAATGGTTTGGTAGGAGAAGATGTTACAGAAAATTTAAAAACTATAAAAACTATTCCAAAAGAACTTCCAGAACCAATAAATATTATAGTAAGAGGAGAGGTATTTATTGGTAAAAAAGAATTCGAGAAGATGAACGAAGAAAGAGAACTTAATGAAGAAAAAACTTTTGCAAATGCAAGGAATGCGGCTGCAGGTTCATTAAGACAATTAGATACAAAAATAACTAAAAAAAGACCATTAGATATTTATATATTTAATGTACAAAAAATAGAAGGAAAAGAATTTAATTCGCATTTTGAAGAATTAAAGTACTTAAAAAAACTAGGTTTTAATGTAAACCCAGTTTTAATTCCATGTAATAATATTCCAGAGGCAATAGATGCAATAAATAAAATTGGGGAAGAAAGAGAAGAATTAACATTTGGAATAGATGGAGCAGTTATAAAAGTTGATGATTTAAAATTAAGAGAGAAAATGGGGACAACATCTAAAGTTCCAAGATGGGCAATAGCATATAAATATCCACCAGAGAAAAAAGAAACTAAATTAAAGGATATCATTTGCCAAGTAGGAAGAACTGGTGCAATAACTCCAATGGCAATATTAGAACCAGTAAAAGTTGCAGGGTCTACAATATCAAAAACAACATTGCATAATGAAGATTTTATAAAAGAAAAAGATATAAGAATAGGAGATACAATTGTAGTTCAAAAAGCTGGAGATGTTATTCCAGAGATTCTAGAAGTAAAAAAGAAAAAGAGAGCTGGTACAGAGAAAGTTTTTGAAATGCCAAAAGTATGTCCTGTATGTGGAGCGCCAGTAGTACGAGAAGAAGGAGAAGCAGTAAGTAGATGTATTGGAATTGAATGTCCTGCAAAACTAGTAAGAAATATTATACATTTTGTTTCTAGAGATTGTATGAATATTGATGGTCTTGGGGATAAGATAATAGAGCAATTAATAAATAAAAATTTAATTAGCAATATTGCAGATATATATTTCCTTAAATTTGAAGATATCGCAACATTAAAGAAAAATGGACAAAAGTTTACTCAAAATTTAATAGATGCCATAAATAATAGTAAAAATAATGATTTATATAGATTAATAGCTGCATTAGGAATAAGACATATAGGTACAAAAGCAGCTAAAACTTTAGCAAAAAAATATAAAACCATGGATAGTTTAATGAATGCATCTTTAGAGAGTTTAGCCATGACAGATGATATTGGTGAGATTTCAGCAAATAGTATATATGAGTTCTTTAGACAAGATCAAACTATAGATTTAATAAATAGATTAAAGGAAGCAAAGGTTAATATGGAAGCACTAGAAAGCGAAGATATAGATAATAGGTTTGAAGGAAAAACTTTTGTATTAACAGGAACATTAGAAAAATTTACAAGAAAAGAAGCAAGTGATTTAATCGAAAAACATGGCGGGAAAACTTCTGGTTCAGTATCTAAGAAAACAGATTATGTGCTAGCTGGTGAAGATGCAGGAAGTAAACTAACAAAAGCACAAAGTTTAGGTGTAGAAATAATTACAGAAGAACAATTTGAAAAAATGATGAAATAAACGCAGAAAGGAATTTAATATGGATGGCAAGTATACATTCGAGAGATTCGAAAAAGAATTAGATGACGGATATCAAATGTATTACACATATGTACGTAATAGATATTTATTATTTAAAACTGCAGAAAATTGTTATACACAAAAGCTAATATCTGATCATCCAAAAAATCCACAACCAAGACAAACTGTAATAACACATAAAAGAATTGCAGAAATGTTTCCGTTTATGGAAGACATAGAATATAAAATTTCTTAAGAGATAATTACATCCTATGTTTGTAGGAGTTAATTATATAAAAAAATAAACTAAGGAGGAAGAAAATGAGTATTGAAAAATTTGTATTAAACGAAACATCTTATTTTGGATTTGGAGCAAGGGAGGTTTTACCAGAAGAAATCAAAAACAGAGGGTATAAGAAGGTTTTAGTTGTTACAGATAAATCTTTATTCGAGATAGGATTAACAAAAAAAGTAACAGATAAATTAGATGAAGCAGGAATAGAATATACAGTATTTAGTGACGTAAAACCTAATCCAACAGTAACAAATGTAAAAGACGGATTAAGAGTTTGTAGAGAATTTGGAGCAGATGTAATTGTTGCAGTAGGTGGAGGTTCTAGTATAGATACTGCTAAAGGAATTTCTATAGTTATGACAAACCCAGATAGAGAAGATATAGTTTCTTTAAATGGACCATCTAACACTGTGAATAAAGGAATGCCATTAATTGCACTTCCAACAACACATGGTACAGCTGCAGAAGTTACAATAAATTATGTAATAACAGACGAAGAAAGAGAAATAAAAATGGTATGTGTTGACCCACATGATATACCACTAGTTGCAATAGTAGATACAGAATTAATGTCTACATTGCCAAAATCAATTGCATCTTCAACAGGTATGGATGCATTAACACATGCAATTGAAGGATATATTACAAAAGCTCATAATACAATGTCAGATATGTTCCATATGAGAGCAATAGAATTAATATTCGAAAATTTACCAGCAGCAGTTAATGAGAAAAATCAAGATGCAATAGATAAAATGGGATTAGCTCAATATATTGCAGGAATGGGATTCTCAAATGTTGGTCTTGGAATTGTTCATTCTATGGCACATCAATTAGGAGCAGTTTATGATACACCACATGGTTTAGCAAATGCTATTTTATTACCAACAGTTATGAGATTTAATGGACAAGATCCAGCAACTGCACAAAGATTTAGAGAAATATTAGTAAGAATTGGAAGACCAGATGCAGCACATTTAAATGATCAAGATGTTATAAATACATTTGTATGGAAGATATCAGAATTATCTAAAGCAGTTGGAATTACACAAACAATAAAAGATGTAGGAGCAAAAGAAGAAGACTTCGGAATGCTTGCAGATAAAGCAATGGAAGATCCATGTAAACCAGGAAATCCAAGAGAAGTATCAAGAGAAGACTTTATAGAACTATATAGACAAGCTATGTAATTAAGCCAGTAAATAGGGATTTAGGGATGTTCCTCGGGATTTGGGGACGTTCCTTAAATCCCGATTTAAATGTAAATAATTTTGCATAAAACAAAGGCTACTGAATTTATATTCAGTAGCCTTCATTATATATTAAAATTATGTTTTTAAAGAACCCTAGGATTTCTTTAAAAACTATAATTGACTATTCAAATATTAGTCTAAGTTATTTAATATATTTGGTAAAATTTGTTTCTTTCTAGAAACAACGTTTTCAAGCATTGCTGTATTATTATCAACAGAAACACCAAAAGCTTTTTCTACAACTGGCGCATCATTTCCTAAAGAAATAATTTTAGAATTAGAATTAATTATATCTGTTGCTGCAAATACATATAAATCTAAGTTTTCTTTTTCGATATCTTTTGCGATTGCTTGTTCGAAATAAGATTGATTCTTGAATATAGAGTCTAAGTCTGCTGTATTTACTTGTGCAATTCTAAATTTTTTATTTCCTTTTTCGAATAATTTACAATCTATATTTATAATTTCTTCTGGAGTAAACTCGCTAATGTCAGTACCTGCTTTTAACATATCTGTACCATATACATTAATATCAAGCCCAGAAATTTCTTCTAATTTTTTAACGACTTTTTTATCATCTTCTGTAGTTGTTGGTGATTTTAAAATTAATGTATCAGAAGCGATTGCACTAAGCATTAATGTAGCCATAGTTTTATCTATTTCTACATCATTTTCTTTATACATTTTATATAAAACTGTTGCAGTACATCCAACTGGTTCTGCTCTATAATATAATTGATATGGAGCAACGAAATTCATTGTGTGATGATCTACAACTTTTAATATTTTAGCATTAGATATATTTCCAACTGTTTGACTAGCTTCATTATGGTCAACCAAAATAACGTCTTGGTTATCTTCTACATCTTCTATTAATTCTGGTGCTTCGATACCAAGATATTTTAAAACATATTGAGTTTCTTTGTTAACATTTCCTAATCTAACAGCTTTTGCATTTTCGTTTCCTAATTTTTTTTCTAAATTTTCCATTACTAATGCAGATGTAATAGAGTCTGTATCTGGATTTTTGTGTCCAAATATTAATGTTTCTTTTGTCATATGAGTTCCTCCTTATTTGATTTATTCAAGTAAAAGTAATATAGCAGAATGGACATTCTGCATATATTTTTGTTATCACACTTTACATAAACTATTATACACTAAAATTATGTTTAAGTCAATATATTTAGCGTATTTCCGTAGTTAATTAGTCAGTTATAGATGGGGTTACATTTAATGTTTTATTATTTGTATATATTACCATTCCAGGCTTACTACCATTAGGCTTTTTTACATATTTTACAAAACAATAATCAACAGGTACATTACTAGAAAGTCTCCCCTTACTATAGTAAGCTGCAAGTTTTGCACATTTTATTAAAGTATCATGCGATATATTTTCAGAAGGATTTTTTAATATTACATGACTTCCGTGAATATCTTTAGTGTGAAACCATATATCGTTTGGAGAAGCAAGCTTAGTCGTAAGATAATCATTTTGCTTATTATTTTTACCAACAAGAACAGTAAAACCATCTATATGATACTCTCTAGGTGTTGATATATTTGTTTCTTTTTTAGTGTTAGTTTTATTATTTGATTGTATATAATCTTTAAAAATAGGATTTTCGCTAATTTCGTTATATATTTCATTAACTTCTTGAATATCTTTTGCATATTCTAATTCATATATTATACTTTCTATGTATTGCAATTCTTCCTCTGTTTCTTTCTTTTGAAGAGTAACAATTTCTAAAGCGTTTTTTAATTTATTATATTTTTTAAAATATTTTTTTGCGTTATTAGCAATAGATATCATATTATCTAAAGGAATAGTCAAAATAGAATTATTATCATAGTAATTTTCTAATTCTACTTTATCAGAATTAAAATCCTTAGAAAATTTATATAAATTTGCAGTTATTAATTCACCATATAATTTATACAAATCTTTATTTTCGCATTCTTTTAATTTTTTATTAATACTTTCCAATCTTAGAGAATATTTTTTTAGAATATGAGATATTAGCTTTAATAAATTATTTCTGTAAGATACATAATTGTTATTTGTTTCCTTATTATAATAAAAATCATCAATATAAAAATTAATATCTAAATCAGATGATTTTGGTACTAAATCTATAACATAATCTAATTTACCTTTTTCATTAGAGTATTTTATTAAAGAAATTTCATTACTATCCAAGTTATTAAGAATTTTAGAAAGATATTCATATATATTAAGAATATCTCCTTTTGAAAATTCAGTATTACTTATATTTTGTTTTAAAATAATATTTTTAATAAATGGCTTACTAAAACCTGTAAAATAACCTACTAAGAAATTAGTTAAATTCGTTACATTATTTGTTAAAACTAAGTTACAAAATTCTTCAGCAGATTTTATAGTATAAAAATTGTTTTTATTGTTTTCCGGATATGAATATTCATGGGCTGGTAAAATATCTCTATATGAATTGGATAGAGTATCTAAATGCCTCAAACTATCAATAATAAAGAATTTGTCATTTAATAATATTATATTACTGTGTTTACCCATTAATTCAACTATTAAATACTTAGTTGTTAAATCGTTTAATTCGTTATATCCTTCTAATTCAATTTTTATAATTCTTTCTAGATTATCATTAGAAGATATTGATTTTATTTTATATCCAATTAAATGCTTTCTAAGTAACATGCAAAAGTTAGGTGCATTTAAAGGATTAGGTTTTGCGTTAGTTGTTAAATGTATTCTATATAAGTTAGAATCTATACATATGTTTAAAGCATAATTCTTACCATTTGCATATATGCTTAATAAAACTTCGTTTTTATTTGGTTCAAAAATTTTATTTATTTTTCCACCTAATATAGAATGTTGTAATTCGTAAGAAATTGATTTTGTTGTTATTCCATCAAATGCCATAATATTGCTGTATGTTATTATTTAACATACTCTCCTTTCTTAAATTATGTCTAGAGCTATTATATTACAAAGTTAATAATATAGCAATTAAAAAAAATTTAATAAGCAGTAAAAAGTATTGACATTGTGCGTTTTTTTGACTTATAATGTGGCTTAGATATATTAGCAGGGGGTTACAATACACTTATGAAATACAGCAATATGTTTTATCCATTCGATTCAAAATACGAACTTATGCAAGACGAAGAAATAATTAATAAAATAAAAGCAGGGGATAAAAGCGCTCTAAATTACTTAATGGAAAAATATAAAGAACTTGTTAATATGAAAGTAAGTAAATATTACATAATAGGTGCAGAAAAAGAAGATATTGTTCAAGAAGGAATGATTGGACTATATAAAGCAATAAAAAGCTATTCAGATGATAAAAATACTAGTTTTAAGTCTTTTGCAAATATGTGTATAGAAAGACAATTAATAACAGCAATAAAAACATCAAATAGGCAAAAACATATGCCTCTTAATTCATATTTATCGCTGAATACTTCAGCATATGATGATGAAGATAATACAGAACTTATGGATATTTTTAATAATAATACAGTAGAGGACCCATTAGAGACAATTACTAAGAAAGAGTACTATAAAACTGTAGAAAATGTTATAGATAAATCTTTAAGCGATTTTGAAAAGCAAGTATTAGCAAGATTTATGAGGGGTGAAAGCTATGTAGATATAGCAAATAAGTTAGAGGCACCGGTTAAATCTATCGATAATGCTATTCAAAGAATAAGAAAAAAAGCGATAAAAAATATATTAAAAGAAAATAATAGTTAAAGAAGAATAAAGCTGATTAATTAAGCTACTAGCTGTTAGTAGCTTAATTAATTATAAAAGATGCTTCTATAGCTCAGTAGGTAGAGCACTTCCATGGTAAGGAAGGGGTCGCCAGTTCGATTCTGGCTGGAAGCTCCATAAAACAAAAAAGAGAACATATCACATCTGCGATCTGTTCTCTTTTTTGAGGTTTAACGATATCTAATTGCAAGCATGGGGGTATTGTTATTTGGTTTTGAATGAGCCTTATACTCCGGATAGTGTTCTTCTATCCAGTTGAAGATTTCATCAGGATTACAACCTTCTGGTAAAGCAACTTTGGTAACTTAGTATGATAATATACAATAAAGGCTTGTTAATATAGTAAAAAGATGGTAAAATATATGATGGAAAATACTTTAGAAGGAGAAACATAATATGTTCAGAAAAAGAAAATTTTGGGAGAATGTTGGAGAAAGTCTAGGAAAAGGTGAGATTTTCGATAAAACGTTACGGGAACTTTTAGGAAGAAGAGTTGATGAAGAATTCTATGAAAGAGAGGAAGAACTTAAAGAGACCGAGAAAATGATTCGGTGTTATGAAGAAGCCATAGGTATGGAAATAGCTTTAAAGAAAGCCATTAACGTGGCATTGCAAAATAACACCAACCAAATCAGTGCAAAAGTACTTATGAAGGAAAAATGGCCTGATACAATTTGGAAAAAATGGCAATTATACTGTTCTGTAAATGGAATTCTGTATGAATTCGATGAACAAGAAAAAAGCATTTTTCTTTACGTCGATGAAGACGTAGTAGGATGCTGTGGAGATGACTATGATGATATTGATCAGTATGGAAATCCAATTATTAATGGGATTGTATACGACTAGGAATGCCCACAGAACTGTAACAGATAGTGACTACTAGCCCAGAAATTTCAAGAGGAGGAAGCGAAATAACACAAACTTCCTCCTTACTTGTATTTTATACAAGTATAATTTAAAAGCTTGAAACCATACATAAATTATGGTATATTAACAGACGAAAGAAATAAAGATTTATAATTAAAAATGGAGATATAGCAACAATGTTATCCATTTGTGAAGATAGGAGCGATAAAAATGAAAATTGGAATAGTAGGACTTCCTAATGTGGGAAAAAGTACAATGTTTAATGCAATAACAAAAGCTGGTGCAGAATGTGCTAATTATCCATTTTGTACAATAGAACCTAATATAGGAATGGTGCCTGTACCAGATGAAAGACTAGATAATTTAGCAAAAATGTATGAACCTGAAAAAGTAACACATGCTGTAATAGAATTTGTGGATATTGCAGGGCTTGTAAAAGGTGCAAGTAAAGGTGAAGGATTGGGAAATAAATTTTTATCACATATAAGAGAAGTAGATAGTATTTTAGAGGTTGTAAGATGTTTTGAAGACCCTAATATAGTTCATGTCGATGGATCAATAGATCCTATAAGAGATATAGAAACAATTAATTTAGAATTAGTTTTTGCAGACTTAGAAACAGTAAATAAAAGATTAGAAAGAGCAAAAAAATTATTAAAAGGAGATAAATCTTATCAAGCAGAAATAGATTTATTAGAAAAGGTAAAAGAAACTTTAGAACAAGGTAAACCAGCGAGAATTCTTGAACTTTCAGAAGAAGAAAAAGAAATAATAAAAGATAGTTTCTTACTTACAATGAAACCAATATTGTATGTTACAAATGTTTCAGAAAATGAAATAGCAGAAGATAATGAATATGTAAAACAAGTTCGAGAATATGCAAAAAATGAAAATGCTAAAGTAATAAAATTATGTGTAAAAATAGAAGAGGAATTATCGGGACTAGAGGATAATGATAAAAAAGAAATGCTAGAAGCTTTAGGAATGGATGAATCTGGTTTAGATAAAGTTATAAAAGAAAGTTATGATTTATTAGGACTAATGTCATTTTTAACAGCAGGTAAACCTGAGGTTAGAGCTTGGACAATAAAAAAAGGAACAAAAGCTCCAGAAGCAGCTGGTAAAATACATTCAGACATACAAAGAGGATTTATTAGAGCAGAAGTTGTTTCATATGATGATTTAATAAAACTAGGCTCATTAAATGAAGCTAAGGAAAAAGGGCTAGTAAGGTCAGAAGGTAAAGATTATATTATGCAAGATGGAGATGTGGTTTTATTTAGATTTAATGTTTAAATAGTAAAAATATAGAGTTACCAAGTTTTGACATGGAAATTTATGAAAAATTAAAAATATATGTAAAAAAAACTTGCATTTTATATTAAAGTGTAGTATAAATAATATTAGTATTGAATATAATATTAACAAAAGAGAGAAAAGGTAGGGAAGAAAATGAAAAGAAATAGTTTAATTAAAGGAATTTTATTAGTTACAATCGTAGCAATTTTAATGTTAGTTACAAACAGTGTATATGCAGCAGATGCTATTGTATTATCACCAACAGATAATAATGCTGCAACAAATAATTCAGCAGTAGATAATAATGCGAATACTAATAGTGCATTAACTTCAACATTAACACCAACAACACCAGTAAACAATAGTGCTTCAACTTTAAGTTCAAACTTACCTAAAACAGGTATAGCTGATAATACTGTAGTATTTATAGTAGTAGGTGTATGTGCAGTTGCTGCAATCTATGCTTATAAAAAAGTAAGAAACTATAAAGGAATTTAATTAATTTTATATAAAATTAATTTGTGGTCTAAGATTATATTAACCACATAATAATTTGGCATAGCCAATTAAATGGACTAGTTTAGCTAGTCCATTTCTTTTGCTTTTAGAATAAATCTATTTTTCTTCTTATTATTGCATGTTATTAAAGTTAGTTCTTTTTTACCATTAGTATCTTGAGATAGTACAGAAGTATTATTAATTTCAACCTCAAATTTATCATATACTTTATATTCCAAAAAGCTGTTATTTAAATCATATATCTTAATTTTATCCCCAACAGAGAGTTTACTTATATTGCTAAAAAACTTTCCATTATCGTAATTATGTCCTGCAATACATAAATTTCCAATTCCATTTGGTTCTGGTCCACAAAGACGACAAGGAGAGAGTTTTAATAATTCTTCCGAACATGTTGAAAGAATAGAATAATTTAAATTTATTTTTTCTATTGTAATTTTACCAATTATATGAGAAGAACTAGAAGTAGAATTTTTGGTGGTATTATTAGTAGAATATAGAGATAATGTTTGATATTTTTCATCTAATTTTTCAGAAAAAGAATATAATTTTTGTTCTTTTTGCTTTTGAAAATAAAAATAGATAAAAATTGATAGAATAACTAAAATAAAAAAGACTAACAATATTAAAAATAAAGTTCTATTTTTATAAAATTTATTCATATTATTATTTTTTGCAAAAAAAATAATAATATTATAAAATTATTAAAATGTAAAAAATTTGTAGACTTTTTTCTAAATATAGCTTAAAATAAATAAAGTGTAGGAGGTAATAATATGAATATATGGCACGATATATCTGCTGATAGAATAAAAAAAGATGATTTTATAGCAGTTGTAGAAATAGAAAAAGGTGGAACAAATAAATATGAATTAGATAAAGCTACTGGTCTGTTAAGATTAGATAGGGTTTTATATACAGCGACACACTACCCAGCAAATTATGGTTTTATACCTAGAACATATGCTGGAGATGGAGACCCATTAGACGTTTTGGTAATATGCCAAGAAAAGATAGTTCCCTTAACATTAGTGGAATGTTATCCGATAGGTGTAATGCTAATGACAGATAATGATGATTTAGATGAAAAAATTATTGCAATTCCGAAATCTGATCCATTCTTAAAGAATTGTAAAGATATTAAAGATTTACCAGAACAATATTCAGCAGAAATTATGCATTTTTTTGAAGTATATAAACAATTAGAAGATAAAAAGACAGAAGTAAAAGAAATGCTTGGAAGAGAAGATGCTGAAAAAATTATAGAAAAATGTATAAATAATTATAATGAAAAGTTTTTAAGATAATTTTAGATTGTGGGGAAAAAGAAATGTTAGAAAGAATTATTTTTAATATATTATCCTTTTCTCTTTTTATAATAATCTTCTTTAAAATAATCAAAAAAAATGATACAACATATGTTGCTCCATTAATTCTAGAAGCAATAGGAATAGCAATTGGATTAATAGAAATTTTGATTGGAAGATTTTTGGGGACGTTTATTAGGGTAATAACATATTTATTAGCGATAGTATTACCATTTGCTATAATTTTAATAGAAAAATATGGACTTAATTTTTCTGAAATGCTATATATTTTTCTTGCAAGATTATGTAGTATATTTAACAATAATAAAAAAGCAAAACAATTATTAATGAATCTAATTAATAAATATCCAGAAAGTTATAATGGTCATAGATTACTTGCGCAAAATTATGAAAAAGAAGGCGGAATGAGAAAAGCTATAGATGAATATGTTAAAGCAATAGATATAAACAAAAAAGATTATGATTCTTATTATAAAATATCTGAATTATTAGTAAACTTAGGAAAAAAAGATGAAGCTATCCAAATGTTAACTAATTTAATACATAATAAACCAGATTATTATAATGCTTCAAAATTACTAGGTGGATTATTATGTGAGCAAGAAAATTTTAAAGAAGCTATAAATGTATATATGAATGCTTTAAAGTATAACGACAAAGAAAGCTTCGAAATTTATTATAATTTAGGAATCGCCTATACAAGATTAAATGATTTTCAGAATGCAAAAAATTGTTATGAAAAGGCTGCAAAAATAAATGCATTAAATTATAAAGGTTATTATAATTTAGGATTAATTTCGATGCTATATGACGATTTGGACGAAGCAGAAAAATATTTTATAGAAGGAATAAAAGTAGAAGATACAGAACCAGAAAGTTGTTATCAATTAGCTAGAATATATGTTATAAAAGGAGAAAAAGAGAGAGCAATTAATTATTTGGATAGAGCAATAAATTTGGATAGTTCATTTGCAGAGAAAGCGGCTAAAGACACAGTTTTTTTATCTATAGAAAGGTATATTCCAAAAAATATTAATAAAATAATTAGAAAAAAGGTAGCTATGACCAAACCAGAGCTATTAGTAAAAAAACATCTTGAAGATACATATTTATTGGTTGGTAAAATAAGTAAAAATGAATTTAAAAATATGAATATTATCAAAGAAAAAAGCATAGATATACAAAAAGATGAAAGAGAAAATTTATAGGAGGCTTATTATGAAAAATATTTCAATTATAGGAGGAGACTTAAGGATTGTAAAACTTGCAGATATGCTAAAAGCAGATGGATACGAGGTATATACATATGGGATAGAACAAGCTCGTACTAGCAATGAAATAGTAAAATGTACTAGTATAGAAGAAGTTACATCAAAGTCTGACATAATTGTAAGCTCAATTCCACTTTCAAGTGATGGGATAAATATAAATACACCTTTTAGCAAAAATAAAATAGAAATATCAGAAGTAGCAAAGTATGTTAAGGGAAAAACTTTTATTGCAGGAAGAATAGAAGAGGAACTATATCAAAAGTTTAGTGAAACAAAGGTTATTGATTTATTAAAAAGAGAAGAATTAACAGTATTAAATACAATATCTACTGCAGAAGGCGCAATCCAAATTGCTATGGAAGAGTCAACTAAAACTTTACATGGTAGTAAGATTTTAGTAATGGGATTTGGAAGAGTAAGTAAAATCTTATCAAATATGTTAAAGGGAATTGGTGCAGAGGTATATTGCGAAACAAGAACAACAGTAAATTGCGCATGGATAAAAGCATATGGATATAAACCAATATTGCTTGATGAATTAGATAATGAATTAAACCAATTTGATATAATAATTAATACAATTCCTCATATTATATTAAATAAAGAAAAATTAAAACTTTTAAAAAGAGATTGTCTTATAATAGATATCGCGTCAAATCCAGGAGGAGTAGATAGAAAAGCTGTAAAAGAGATAGGAATAAAATTAATTTGGGCACTTTCTTTACCTGGAAGAGTTGCACCTATAACTTCAGCTGAATTTATAAAAGAAACATTAGAAAATATATTAAAAGATATAAAAAACAATTAGCTAAGGAGAAAAAAATAAAATGATGGAAATAACAGTTTTTAGAGCAATAATATTAGGAGCAGTTCAAGGACTTACAGAATTACTTCCAATATCAAGTTCTGCACATTTATTCATAATACCATGGCTATTCAATTGGGGAGAGATAGGAGATTTTGATGTTGCTTTGCATTTTGGAACATTGCTTGCAATTGGAATATTTTTCTTTAGAGATTGGATAAAATTAATAAAAGGTGGTTATGAACAAGTTGCTAAAAAGAAAAAAACATTTGAAGGAAAAATGTTTTGGTATATCGTATTTGCAACAATTCCGGGTGGAATCATAGGATATTTGTTAGACCATTATTGTGCAGATATATTAACAAAGCCAGAAATTATTGGTTGTGCGTTAATTTTTATGGGTATTATTCTATATATTATAGATAAAAAAGCAAAATCTAAAGTAAAATATGAAGATATGTCTTTTAAACAAACGTTTTTGATTGGGTTATCACAATCATTAGCATTCATACCAGGTGTTTCTAGATCTGGAGTAACAATGACTACAGCCAGAGCAATGGGAATAGAACGTGAATCAGCAGCAAGATATTCCTTTATGTTATCTGCACCAATAGTATTAGCTGCAACTATATTTAAGATAAAAGATTTTGTTTTTAGTGTACCATTTTTTGTGGGAATTTTAGTAAGTTTCTTGGTAGGAATAGTGGTAATTAAATTCTTATTAAAATACTTACAAACAGGTAACTTTAAAATATTTGCAGTATACAGAATAATAATTGGAATAGTTGTTTTAATAGTATTTATGAATAGAATATAAGATAGGGCTAAGCTCTATCTTTTTTTGTAGCAAATAATATAAAAAGTTTTTATTTATAACGTTGTAATAATTAGCTATAATTATTAGAAAATCAAAGATTTTTCTAATATAATTAAAAAAATAATTATAAATTATTGATATTTTAACGATTGTATTGTATGATAATAGAGTATAATAAAATCAAGCAGAAAGGGGTAAAAACCTAATGAATAAAATAATAAAAAAAGTACTATCTTGTTGCTTTATAATTTTACTTTTTGTACTTAGTGGTCAAATGGTATATGCAGATTCTGTAAATCAATTAGAAGCACAAGGAGCAGGGCAATTAGTTCAAATAAAAGAAAATTCAGAAAAGAAATTAGAAGATTACAAAGAAGAATATGGCTCTGATGCCTATGGTATTGCAGCATATATATTAAATGCAGTAAGAATATATAGCATACCAGTATGCTTTGTAGGAATAGCAATAGGAGGAATTTACCAAGTAATAGGTATCCGTAAGCTTGATGAAAGAGATAGAGGCTTTGGAATTATGATAGGATGTATAACTGTACTAGTAATAACACAACTATTACCACTTATATTTGCTATAGTTGTAAAAGGTTGGAGGGGTTAACGAATGAAAATATTATTTGCTGTAAATAATGAAAAAATATCAAAATCCATTATAAAGAAATATCAAAGTGATTATAAAGAAATAATATCATATAAAAATGTATATTATTTTAATGCTATCTTAAAAGAACTACAGAAAGATAATACTTATGATAGAATTATAATAAGTGAAGACTTAGAGCCTTTTACAAATAATAATTATGAACAAATCGATAAATTTATTTTTGAAAGATTAGATAATATTAGTGATGAGGCTACAAATTCTACAAGAGCAGATACTCCAATAATATTAATATGCTCAGATAGACGTACAAAGTCTGACGAAATATTAGTAAAATTATTTAGTATTGGTATATATAATGCTCTTATTGGAACAGATAGAAATATAGATGAAATTTGTAAATTAATAAAAGTACCTAGAACTAAAAAAGAAGCAAAAATATATTATAAAATTGATGCAGAAGAAGTTACTTATCAATCAGAAAATGAAAATGATGTAAGCGAATCAGAAATACAAAGTATTTTAGCACATTATAAGAAAATAGGAAGAGATGAACAAAAGTGTGTAGATAGTTTTGATTCTATAGCACAACAATATACAGATGTTCAATTAAAAGTAATAGCGAGTTTTCTTCCTTTAAATGTAAAAGCTATATTAGAAGAAAAATCTCCTAAATATCAACAAATTATGTCATTAATGGGAGAAAAAAGAAGCTCAACAGGAACAGTTAAAAATAGAGATGAAGAAGATAATGGGTTAAAAATAGGATTTATAGAATCTTCAAATGGTAAGAGAAATCTTGGGAGACCAGTTATTATTCCATCAGCTGTAAATACAAATAAAGTAAAGAAAATGTCAGCTAAAACTGCAACTTCTTCTGGTTTGAACATACCAGAACCAATCGAGCCAATAATAGATGGTATAGATGACGAAGACACTTCAAGTGTTCCAGAGCCAGTAGAAGAAGTTAAAACAAAAAGAAGAGGTAGACCTCCTAAGAAAAAAACAGAAGAAGAGGTTGTTAAGGCAGAAGAAAGCAAACCAAAAAGAAGAGGTAGACCTCCTAAAAAGAAACAAGAAGAAATTACAATGCCAGGTTTCGATGATGACGATGATGAACCACAAGTAAATACGATGCCAGGTTTTGATGATGATGATGAACCACAAGTAAATACGATGCCAGGTTTCGATGACGATGATGAACCTCAGGTAAATACGATGCCCGGTTTTGATGATGATGATGAACCACAAGTAAACACTGTACCAGGTTTTGATGATGATGATGAATCACAAGCAAACACAATACCAGGTTTTGATGATGATGACAATGATCCACAAATAGACAATAGTTCGGATTTTTCAAGTACTACTCAAAGTAATGGATATATACCTTTTGATTTAAATTCACCTACTGGGAGATCAAATGATTATAATCAAACAAAATTAACAAACACAAGAAGAACATATCCAACAGATGCAATAGATGCGTTATTAACTAGAGAAAAGAAAATTGTAACATTTGTTGGAACAAGTAAGAATGGAACATCATTCTTAGTAAATAATCTTGCACTTAGTTTATCTAAAAAAGGAATAGATGTAGCGATATTAGATGCAACAAGAAATAGAAATGCTTATTATATCTACACAGAAAACGAAGAAGATTTAAGACAAATTGCAGAGAAGAGTATTCCAAATTTAATTAATGGGGTTGCAGCAGGATTAAAGGTAGATAAAAATTTAACTGTATATACAGCACTACCAGATGATGATGTACCTATGGAACAATACGAAGAAATATTATCAACATTAGTAAAAAATCACTCATTAATATTAATTGATTGTGACTTTGAAACAGATTTTGGATATTTTGCTGCATCACAGGAAATTTACTTAGTACAAAGTATGGATATTATAACTATCCAACCACTTACTGCTTTTTTAAGAGATTTACAAAGCAAAAATATATATCAACCAGAGAACTTAAGAATTGTTATTAATAAGGAATTACCTGTTAAAACTCTTACTGTAAAAAATATTATCGGTGGATTATCATTTTACAATGACCCATCAATGTCATTTATGAGAGAATTATTTAATAGGGAAACAGCTAAATATTGTACAATTCCATTTGAAATTGCAACTTATTCAAAATATTTAGAGGGATTAGTTAACTGCAAGATTTCTTTAAATGGATATTCAAAGGAATTTATGCAAGCATTAAGAACATTAGAAAATATGGTATATCCATTAATGGAACCAACACCTGCTTCAAATAGAGGTGCTAAAAGTAATAACAATTATGAAAGAACTAGATTTTCAAACGAAATGAATGATACATTAAATCAAATGAAGAAAAATTTTTAGAATAATATAGAGGTGAGAAAGTTTTGACAGTAGCAATATTAATAACTATAGTTATATTAGTTTGCATAATAATAGCATTAATGGCATACAATATTTCTATTCATAAAAAGATAACGAAATTTAGTAATATTAGTGAAAAAATAAATGGCTTAAATGTATTACAAAATTTTATGGATACAATAGGCGAATATTCTAGTGTTGAAGAAAAAATAGAAAAAATTAACGAAATTATATTAAATAAATATAATATTTTAAAATATTCGACAATAGTAGTATTCAATGGAGCAGAGTACGAATTAAAAGCATCAAATGTAGATGAAAAGCACTGGCAAACATTAACAAAATTAGGCGATGAAGAGATTTTTAAAGATAGCATTGCAACAGCGACACCTAAATATATAACTGTAGAAAAAGAATCAGAAAAATTGCCATATCAAAAAATGGAATTTGGACGAGCTAAATCAGCAATGTTCTTTCCTTTATATATAGACAATGTTTATATTGGATATTGGCTAATCGAAAGTAGCGAAATTCATGCTTTTGATAATATAGATACAGCAATAATAGAAGTAATAAGAGATAATATTGTTACAATATTAAAAACTGTTCAATATCAAAATACAGTAGAAAATACTGTAAGAACAGATTTATTTACAGGACTAAATTCTGCTGAATACTTATATGGGTTAGGAAAGAAAGAAGTTGATAAATATACAATCTCAACAGTTTGTATGTTTAGAATAACTAATATAGAGGAAATAAACGAAAAAATAAGTAGACATTTAGGAAATAAAGTAATTACAGAAGTAAGCAGATTTTTCGAGAACAATATATCTAAAGACTACCTATTTGTAAGATATATGGGACCAAAATTTGTAATAGTATTTTCTGGAGTTCAATCTGAAGATGTTGCTAACTTCTTGGAAGATATTAAATCACAAATAGAAGAAATGCAAATACACCCAGATTTAGATGACAAGGCAATAGCAAATGTAAAAAATAAAGAAGAAATATATGTTAGTCCAAGATTAAATTTTGTGTTAACATCATATTATAAAGGAACATCAATGGATGGATTAACTAAAAAGTTAGAAGAATATATTGATAATGCTGATAAATCTGAAAGTGATATAAATTATATTTAAAAGGAGGAATGTAACATGTCAAATTTTGATAAAACAATGAGTTTTAAGGTAGAAAGAGACCAAAATATTAAGGTAAAGGAAATTTTGAAAGAGGTTTACGATGCCTTGGTAGAAAAAGGTTATAATCCAATAAATCAAATAGTTGGATATATTCTTTCTGGAGACCCAACTTATATAACAAGTTATAATGATGCAAGAAACAAAATAAGACTTATAGAACGTGACGAGTTATTAGAAAAAATGGTGAAAAATTATATAGGATTAGATGATAAATAATATGAGGATATTAGGAATTGATTATGGAGATGTAAGAACTGGAGTAGCTATAACAGATCCATTAGGTATCACAGCTCAAGGACTAAAAACTATAAATAGTCAAAATAGTGATAGGATTTTATTACGAGAACTTGAAGAAATAGTAACAGAATATAATGTAGAAAAAATAGTAATAGGAATGCCATTAAATTTAAAAGGAGAAAAGACTGTACGAGCAGAGAAAACGGAAAAATTTATCCATAAATTAAAATGTAAATTTGGAAAAATGCCTATCGAAGTCATAGATGAAAGGCTAACAACAGTTCAAGCGCATAAAACAATGAACTTTTTGGACGTGAATAAGAAAAATAAAAAAAATATTGTCGATACTATAGCAGCTGTATATATTTTAGAGATATATCTTGGAAAAGAACAGAAAAAATAGTTGCAAAAATTACAAAAATAGTATATGATAAGAAAAATTGAAAATAATAATATCAAGATATCGAAAGGAGAATAATATGAGTGAAGATATCAACACACCAAATAATGGTGAAGAATTAGACAATATAATAATTTTAAATGACGAAAATGGAAACGAAGTAAAATTTGAATTTTTAGATTTAATGGAATATGAAGGAGAAGAATATATAATATTATTACCAACAGAAGAAGGAGAAGATAATGACGAAGTTGTTATCTTAAAAGTAGAAGATGTAGAAGATGATCCAGATATGGAAACTTATGTTAGCATAGATGATGAAGATACTTTAAATGCAGTATTCGAAATGTTCAAAGAAAAATTTAAAGATGAATTTAATTTTATAGATGAATAATAAATACAATAAAAAAGAGGAGTAATTATATTGGAGTATTTAGAGAATAAAGGTTAGTAGCTGAAAGCCTTTTATATTAAGATATAATGAAGGTAGCTTTTTTGGTAGATATAGTGAACTAATAGTAAGTATATCCGGGTTGGCTCCGTTAAAAGCTATAATGAGTATTATTAGAATATTAAGGTGGTACCGTAAGAGTAATCTTGCCCTTAAAGGCAGGCTTACTCTTTTTTTATTTGAACTTTGAACTTTAGGGACGGAGCTAAAAGTTCAAATAATTTACATAAATTATGTAATAAAATAAATAAGGAGGAATATTTATGAATTATAATCACAAATTAAACGATAAGTATAATCCAAAAGACTTCGAAGAAAAGATTTATAAAGAAACAGAAGAAAAAGGTTATTTTAAACCCAATATGGATAAAAGCAAAGAAGCTTATTGTATAATGATGCCTCCACCAAATGTAACTGGAAAGCTACATATGGGGCATGCTTTAGATGGAACAATACAAGATATATTAATTCGTTTTAAAAGAATGCAAGGATATAATGCGTTATGGCTTCCAGGTTCTGACCATGCTTCAATTTCAACAGAAATGAAAGTAGTTCAAAAATTAAAAAAAGAAGGAAAAACAAAACATCAAATTGGTAGAGAAGAATTCTTAAAAGAGACTTGGGATTGGACACATTTATATGGTGGAACAATACAAGAACAACAAAAGAAACTAGGATGTTCTTGTGACTGGGATAGACGTAGATTCACATTGGACGAAGGTCTTTCAGAAGCAGTTAAAGAGCAATTTGTTAGATTGTACGAAAAAGGTCTAATTTATAAAGGCAAAAGAATGGTTAACTGGTGTCCAAATTGTAATACTACAATTTCAGATGTAGAAGTTGAATATCATGAAGAAAATACACATTTATGGCATATTAGATATAAAGTAAAAGATGAAGATAGATATATAACTGTAGCAACAACAAGACCAGAAACTATGCTTGGCGATACAGCTGTTGCTGTTCATCCAGATGATAAAAGATATAAAGATTTAGTTGGTAAAACATGTATTCTGCCAATTATGAATAAAGAAATTCCAATTATTGCTGATAGATTTGTAGAGACAGAATTTGGTACAGGTGCTGTTAAAATTACACCAGCACATGATATGAATGACTATCAAGCAGGTTTAAGACATAATCTAGAGATAATTGAAGTTTTCGATGAAAATTTCAAAATGGGAGATTTAGTGCCAGAATATAAAGGAATGGATTTACTAGAAGCAAGAGAGAAAATCGTAGAAAAACTAGAAGAATTAGGAGCTTTAGTAAAAGTAGAAAACTTAACACATAATGTAGGAAAATGTGAAAGATGTAAAACAACAATAGAACCAAAAATTTCAGATCAATGGTTTGTTAAAATGGAAGATTTAGCAAAACCAGCAATCAAAGCAATCGAAAATGGAGATATAAAATTTATTCCAAAGAAATACGAGAAAATGTATTTTAATTGGATGAATAATATACAAGATTGGTGTATTTCTAGACAATTATGGTGGGGACACAGAATTCCAGCTTATTATTGTGATGATTGTGGACATATAACTGTTTCAAGAGATGAAGTAACAGAATGTGAAAAATGTAAATCAAAAAATGTTCATCAAGACGAAGATACATTAGATACATGGTTTAGTTCAGCATTATGGCCATTCTCTACATTAGGCTGGCCAAATACAGAAAGCGAAGATTATAAGACATTCTTCCCAACAAATGTATTAGTTACAGCATATGATATTATAACTTTCTGGGTATCAAGAATGATAGTATCTAGTTTAGAGCTTACAAAAGAAAATCCATTTAAAGATGTTTTAATTCATGGAATTGTAAGAGATAGTCAAGGTAGAAAAATGTCTAAAACACTTGGAAATGGTGTTGACCCATTAGAGGTAATTGATGAATATGGGGCAGATGCGTTAAGATTTTCTGTACTTTCTGGAACAACGATGGGTAATGATATTAGATATATGCCTGAGAAATTAGATCAAGCATCAAATTTTGCAAACAAGATTTGGAATGCTGCTAAATTTATTACTAATTCATTAGAGCCAGATGAGAAAATAGTTGAATTCTACAATAAAGTATATAATGCAGAGAAAAAAGAATTTAATGGCGAAATGCTAAGAATAGAAGATAAATGGATTTTAAATAAATTAAATAAATTAATAAAAGATATTACAAAATTAATAGAAGATTATGATTTAGGTATTGCTCTAGATAAAATATATAATTTTATTTGGAATGAATTCTGTGATTGGTATATAGAGATTTGTAAAACAAGAATATATAGTGAAAATTCAGAAGAAAGAGTACAAGTTGATTTTGTATTAGATTATGTATTAAGAAATGCTTTAAAATTATTACATCCATTCATGCCATTTGTTACAGCAGAGATTTATTCAAAATTAGTTCATTATGATGATGTAGATATTATGATGTCAAATTGGCCGGAGCATAAAGAAATTTCACAATTCGAACAAGAGGAAGAAACAATAGAAAAATTAAAAGATATAATTGTGGATATACGTAATACAAGAGCTAATATGAATGTTCACCCAAGTAAAAAAACAAAATTAGTATTTGTAACAGAAGACTATAAAAAGGCAATAGAGGAGTCCGAAGAATTTTTAAAGAAATTAGGATTTGCAACAGATATTAAAATTCAAAAAGATAAAAATGGAATTCCAGAAAATGCTATATCAATTTTAAAGGATGGAATTGAATTATATATTCCTTTTGAAGAATTAGTAGATATTTCAGAAGAAATAAAAAGATTAGAAACTGAAATTACAAAATTAGAGGCAGAAGTTGCAAGATGTAATAAAATGCTTTCTAACCCAGGCTTTGTTAATAAAGCACCAGAAGCAAAAGTAAATGAAGAAAAAGAAAAATTAGCAAAATATGAGGAAATGCTAAATGCTTCAAAAGAAAGATTAGCAAAATTAAAAGGATAAGAAATAACCTAAGCTTATAGCTTAGGTTATTTTGGAAAAAAAAGCAGATATTAGTAAATATAATTATGTCTCAATGTTAGAAAATTTGTAATATTATGTAAATTGTGGTAAAATATAATTGTAACAAATTTTTGCTTTACTTTAGGTAATAATTTATCTGAAAGAATGATGGAAAGGATTTTTTCAGGTTACACTAAAGACAAAGCTACTGTACTATTGGGAGGAAAAAAATATGAGAGCAACAACAGAAGCAACAAAAAGAACAATGACACCCGAAGAGGAAGACTGGTTTTACGGTATCAATCGGGAAGGAGTTCCTGGCTACGAATTTGTAGTTATGGACTTAAAATCCATAGGTGTCCGATATCTGCCTACACCGAAGAGATATGTCTTAAGAGATATTGATTCACTCAAGATGAGGGTCTCTATGATGGGCTTGATTTCGGCATGGCGTGGAACTGGGAAGTCAGAATGGGAATTCGCCATGGCACTTCTTTTCATGAAACCGTTAAGAGCAGCATGGAACGATGGCAAAGATGAGGTAGATATCACACATCTTTTTGAAGCAGAATTTACTGCTTGGCCGACAGGACGTAACGAAAAGACCATAACAGTTAACGGAAATACCTACCGCGTCTTCGACCAGGAAGACGTTAAGAAGAAAGTGCTTCCTTTCTTCGAAATTCTTGAGGAAACGGAAGACACAATTTACTTGAAGGCAAGACTGGCCTGACAATTTCAGTAGCAAAGTGAAAAACGGACCACCTATTTACGGTTTTTACTGTAGATAGGTGGTCTTTGAAATTTACATATTATTTTTCATACTAGCCAAAGCACATTTTATGCCATCAACAGCTGCAGACATGATACCACCAGCATAGCCAGCACCTTCGCCACATGGATATATTCCGTTTACATTAGACATAAGCATTTCATTACGAAGAATTCTAACTGGTGAGGAACTTCTAGTTTCAACACCTGTTAAAAGAGTATCAGGATTTGCAAAGCCATGAATCTGTTTGTCAAATTGTAAAAAAGCATTTTTCATAGTTATATTAACAAAAGCAGGGAATATATTGTTTAAATTATAAAATGTTGTACCAGGTAAGTAAGTAGGTTTTACTTTTCCAAATTCACAAGATAATGTGTTATTTAAATAATCACCTAATTTTTGGATAGGGGCATAATAGTTTTTTCCACCTGCAATAAATGCTTTTTCTTCTAAGTCTTTTTGAAAATCAATTCCAGCTAAGGGACTGTTAGAAGAAAAATCAGCAGGAGTCACATTAACTAAAATCGCACTATTAGCGTTTGTTCCATCACGTTTAAATACGCTCATTCCATTTGTTACAATAGTATTTTCTTCACTTGATGATGCCATAACAGTACCACCAGGACACATACAAAAAGAATAGCAACTCCTACCAGTATCTTTGTCATGATATACCAATTTATATTCTGCAGGTGGAAGTTGTAATTTTGTCTTATCGCCATATTGTGCAAAATTAATATCTTTTTGTAAATGTTCAACTCTAACACCAACGGAAAAGTTTTTACTTTCCATATTTAGTCCTTTATCGTAAATTTTATAAAAAGTGTCTCTGCTGCTATGTCCAATAGCAAGGATAAGAGTTGAAGTAGCAAGCTTATATTCCTTGCCACCAGTTACATATATAACTGATTCGATGTTATTATCTTTTATATTAAAATCAATAACTTTACTATTAAATAAAAATTCTCCACCTTTAGAAATAATATATTTTCTTATATTACTAATAATTTTTACTAAATTATCTGTTCCAATATGAGGTTTTGCCAAATATAAAATTTGTTCAGGTGCACCAAACTTATAAAAATCTTGTAAAACAATACTACATAAAGGATTGTTAATTCCAGAAGTAAGTTTGCCATCAGAAAATGTTCCAGCACCACCTTCACCAAACTGAATATTAGAATTAGTATCTAATTTTCCAGTTTGAAAAAATGTATCAACATCTTTTTTTCTATCTTCAACTTTTTTGCCCTGTTCTATAATAATTGGATCAATACCATTTTTTATAAAAGTTAGTGCCGCAAACAGTCCAGCAGGTCCTGCGCCAACAATAACAGGTCGTTCTAAATTATTATTTTTTATATTTATATTTGGTAATTCAAATTTTTTATAATCATCAAATTTAGAATATTTTTTCTCAGATTTAAAAGAGATTGCAATATTATATAAATAATGAATATTGTCTTTATTACGAGCATCGATAGATTTTTTTATAATATGCCAATCTAAAATATCTTCGTATAAAATATGATATTTTTTGCAGATATGTTTTATCAAAGCGTTATTATCTAAATCTTCATAAATTTTAATATTATTAATTCTTTTCATAATAATCCTTTCCAAATAAAAGTTATCTACAAAATTATAACATAAAAATTGATTTAAGAAAATATGTAGAAAAAAGTCGATGAGTTTTTGGCATATCGACAAAACTTCCTATTAATCGCTATTGGAAAATATTACCAATGGTATTATAATAATCCAAAAGGAGGGATAGTGGTGCAGATAAAATATTTAGAGCAGGACAAGCTATTATTCTTTTCGCTGGAAGAAGAAATAGACCATCATACTACAAAAGATTTAAGGAGGAAAATGGATTATGAAATTGAAAGACATATGCCTAAAAAGGTTATATTTAATTTTGATAGTGTTAGCTTCATGGATAGTGCAGGAATAGGCTTATTATTAGGAAGGTATAAGATAGTAAATATGTTACGGTGGAGAAGTAGCATTAATTAATGTTAAGAAAAGTGTAAAAAAAGTATTAGATATGTGTGGGATATTAAAACTAATACACATATATGATGATTTAGATATGAAATTTAATGTATGTTAGGAGGAAAAAATGAATAAAAGATACAAAAATAAAATGCAATTGGAAATATTAAGTAAATCAAATAATGAAGCATTTGCACGTATTACAGTAGCAGCATTTGCAGCACAATTAGACCCAACAATAGAAGAATTATCAGATATAAAAACAGCAGTTTCAGAAGCAGTAACAAATTCTATTATCCACGGATACGAAAATAAAGAAGGAATAATTAGGATAAATGCATATATCTATGACAATGTATTAAGAATAGAAATTGCAGATCAAGGTAAAGGAATAGAAGATATAGAAATTGCAAAACAACCATTATATACGACAAAGCCAGAATTAGAAAGATCAGGAATGGGCTTTACCATAATGGATAACTTTATGGACAACCTAAAAGTTGAATCGGTTGTAGGAATGGGAACAAAAGTAACAATGGAAAAAAAGATAGCTGTAAAAAATACAAATGATGAGAAAAATCAAGAGGAGAATTTTTATGTATGAAAATACTATTAGTGAGATTTTAAAAGCTCAAACAGACAAAGAAGAGCTAGGTAAAATTGTAGAAAATAATAGTGGCTTGGTATGGAGTATTGTAAAAAGATTTAGAGGAAGAGGATATGAAAATGAAGATTTATTCCAAATAGGAAATATAGGTTTAATAAAGGCAATAAAAAATTTTAATCCAGAATATGAAGTAAAACTATCTACATATGCAGTAACTTATATTATAGGAGAGATAAAAAAATTTATAAGAGATGATGGAATAATTAAAGTTAGTAGAAGTATTAAAGAATTATGTGTAAAAATTAAAGACATAGAAAATAAAGCAATAAAGGAAGGAAAAAATGTAACAGTAGAAGAAATTGCAAAAGAATTAAAAGTAGAAAAAGAAGAGATTGTTCTTGCAATTGATTCTATGAAACAGGTAGATTCAATATATGAAGAAGATTCAGAAAATAATAAATTAGCATTAATAGATAGAGTCTCTTCAGAAAAAGATGAGACAGATACGATGATAAATAGAATTTTCATAAAAGAATTGTTAAATAAAATGGATAGCAGGGATAGACAAATTATTATGCTAAGGTATTTTAATGGAAAGACTCAATCTCAAGTTGCAAAAATGTTAAATATTTCACAAGTACAGGTCTCTAGAATAGAAAAAAAGATATTAAATAAGATGAAAATAGAGTTAATATCATAGGAGGAAAAGTGAAAAAGGTTATATTGTATTTTGTAGGAATAATAATTATTATTTTTCTTATACCAATCGTTTGTACTTCTCAGATAAAAGAAACTTCAGCAGATAGTAATTTTACAAATAATGCAGTTACTCAAAGTATTATAGAAAATAACTATGACTATAAGCAATATCAAACAGTTAAACTTTTACATACTGCTGACAATAGTATAGAAGAGCTAAAACTAGATGAATATTTATATGGTGTTGTGTCTGCAGAAATGCCTGCAAATTTTCAAGAAGAAGCGTTAAAAGCTCAAGCTGTAGTCGCGAGGACTTATACGCTTTATAAGATAATAAATAACAGTACAAAACATGGAGAAGCACAAATATGTGATAATTCTGCTTGTTGCCAGGCTTGGATTTCGAAAGAAGATAGACTAGCAAAATGGGAAGAAAGTGAACGAGAAAATAATTGGAATAAAATTGTTAATGCTGTAAATGCTACACAGGGAAAGATAATAACATATAATAATGAACCTATTAATGCGTTCTTTCATTCTAATAGTGGAGGAAAAACCGAAATTCCTATAAATGTTTGGGGTGGCAGTGGTATGCCATATTTACAGGTGGTAGAAACATCCGGTGAGGAAA
This sequence comes from Clostridium sp. CAG:354_28_25, assembly GCA_001915925.1. Taxonomy (GTDB): domain Bacteria; phylum Bacillota; class Clostridia; order TANB77; family CAG-508; genus Merdicola. Next base: position 6,017 of record MNRL01000015.1, on the reverse strand, counting down.
ATTATAGTCAGTATACTTCAGAGGTAACTATTTCTAAAGAAGAGTTAAAGAATAAGATGTTAGAAAAATATCAAGATTTTACTATAGATTATAATGATTCAGCTTGTATAGGAATTCTAGAGTATACAGAAAGTGGTAGAGTAAAAACTATAAAAATCGGAAATAAAAATTTGTCAGGAGTTGAAGTAAGAACTATTTTTGGATTAAAGTCTGCTAATTTTGAAGTATCAATAGAAGGTGAAAATATTAAATTTGTTGTAAAGGGATATGGTCACGGAATCGGGATGAGTCAGACTGGTGCAGATAGTTTAGCAAGTAGTGGAAGTACTTATGAAGATATTATTCATCATTTTTATATTGGAGTGGAAATAAAAGATATGTAAAAATTGTATAAATTCATAAAATAAGGAAATACTTTAATTAAATAAAACGAGGAGGAAATTTTTATGAGAGAATATAGAAAAGTATCCAAAGGTGTTATTTTTGCAATTGTTATTGCAGTAATAGTAATTGGTGTTTCCTTAATATCATTATTTTCATTAGGAAAAGAAGAGCCAGAAAGTGGTGGAAAACAACTTGCTGGTAGTGTTAATTATTTAGAAGAAAGTAATTCAATAGAAGAGGCAAGTACTAGTTCTGATAAGACAGTAAATGAAGTAAAGGAAAATAAGATAGCATTAAATACAGAAAATTTTGTAAATTTACAAAATACAACTACTAACCAAAAACAAACTAATACAACATCCAAAAAGACAAATACGACTACATCTGCATCAAAGCAGGCAACAAAGAAAGAAGAGAAGAAAGAAATAAAATTTGAAAAGCCAGTCGAAGGAGAGATTATAAAAGAGTTTGCAAAAGATAATTTAGTGTTTTCTAATACGCTAAACGAGTGGACAACTCATGTAGGTATAGATATAAAAGCAGCAAAGACTACAGTTGTTAAAGCGTCATACGAAGGTACTGTAGAATCAATTAAAAATGATCCTAGATATGGTTTAACAGTTATTATTGAACATGATGATGGTTATAAAACCGTATATTCTAATTTATTAACTTCTGAGTTTGTAGTAGAAGGAGAAAGGGTAACTACTGGACAGACTATAGGAACAGTAGGAAATACAGCTACTTTTGAAGTTGCTGATGAAAGTCATCTACATTTTGAAATATTAAAAGATAATGTACAAGTTGATCCTACAATATATATAAAATATTAAAAAAAGCGACTATATGTCGCTATTTCGTTTCTATAGGGAGCCACCATTCTGTATGACCTGGCCAATGGTAAACTTCAAGTTCTGGAATATTTCTAATATTATAACCAGAATAAGGAATCCAGTTACGATATGCGTTATGTGAAAAGTTATTAAAATAATCACCAGATATTTCATCTATTTTAAACACGGCCCATGTAGACTTTGGAATAATAATTTTTTTGCTATGTGGCATGTGTTCTTTACTCGCAATGTAATAATTTGCATTAATAGAGTTTGGAAAAAATTCATCGTATTCTATAATTCCATAAGATGTACAGTCATTTAAGATATGATCGTAAGTTTTATCTTTACTAAGTTCTTTCCAAAAAGCAGGTGCAATTTTTTTGATATCTGGAATATAACATTTTCTAGGAATACCATATAATTCAATTTCATCATGTTTTTCTATTTTATAATGTAATTCTTTATTAGTTCTTATATTTGCAAATGAATATGGGGGAAAGTTTTTTATATACTTTTCTTCTTTTTTTACTCTACTTGGTTTAATTCCGTGAAATTTATAAAAAGATCTAGAAAAACTTTCTGAATTTTCATATCCATATTTTATGGCTAGATCTATAATCTTTATATCCGAATTTTGAAGCTCGATAGCAGCCATACTTAAACGTCTTTTTCTAATATACTCTGTTAATGTCATTCCTGTTAAAAAAGTAAAAATTCGATACATAGTGTATTCGTTGACACATAAGATTTGTGCCATTTTTTTAGGCTCAATATCTGCATCTAAATTAGCTTCTATATAATTAATTAATTCAGTAAATTTATCAAAATTATCCATAATTCCTCCAATTAAGAAATATTTTAACATAAAACAGACTTTTTTGGTACCTAAAATGTCAATTATTAGGTTAGAAAAAATTCTATAATTATTATAGGAGGGATAATTATGGTAAAAGAGTTTATAGATATCACACCACATAGAAGTATAATGTGCAAGATAAGCCAAACGGGATATTCTGTACAGGAAGCAATATCAGAATTAATAGATAATTCTATAGATGCTAGATTAGAAAAAGAAAAACTAACAATAAAAGTTACAATTAATAAAGAACATATTATTATAGAAGATACTGGTAAAGGAATGAATAAATCGCAAGCAAAAGATTCTATAAGGTTGGGCTACTCAAGCAAAAAAGAAAAGCTTGGAGAATTTGGTTTAGGTTTAAAAACAGCGACATCTTTTTTAGGTGAAGAATTTGTTCTAAAGACTAAAATGGAAGATTCTAACGAAGAATATATAATTAAATATGATGAAAATGAATGGTTGCAAAAGGGCGATTGGTTTAAATTTCCATTTATAATTGAAGGCAAAAATGATAAATCACATGGAACAGTGGTAGAAGTTAAAAAATTAAAGATTGATTTAACAGCTGAATTATTACAAAAAATAAAAGAAGAATTAGGAAGAGGAAGATTAGTTACTGTTTTTGATAAAATTGGTCTTTCAAATAATCAGGAGATAAAACAAATTATAGGAGAACTAGAAATATCAGGAGTAAATATAACTCATGATAAAAAGGACTGGGTTAAAACTTCTGATGAATATAAACAAGTAGAAGAAAAATTAATGGAGTATTTTAAGGAATATGAATATAAACCTAAAAGATTGTTAACTGGATATCCAGCAAGCAAGGGAAAGGTTATAGGAACAGTAAGACAGGTAAATATGTTTCATAGTGGAAATATGGAACAAGAAATTAAGAAGGTAAATAAAGGGGATATTATAGTTACAGCAATGACAAGACCACAGTATTTAATTGCAATAAGACGAGCTGGAGGAATAATTACAGATTTAGGAGGAACTCTTTGTCATGCTGCAATAGTATCTAGAGAATTTGGAATACCTGCAGTAGTTGGAACAAATATAGCAACTAGTGTTTTACAAGATGGGCAAAAAGTAATAATCGACGGAGGAGAAGGTGTAGTATATGAATATTAAAATACCAGAATATTTGTTAAAAATGCCAACATATTTACCAAATGATATAGAAGGAATGATTTTTACATATCCGAATAAATTTCCATTAATAAAAGAAAAATATGAAGAAGCTGCGAAAAAATATGCAATGGATCCAGTTGGTTTTAGACAATATGGTGATTCACAAAAGGCGGAGTTAATAGTAGGACTTGATAATCTAAAAAAGGAATATGATTCTCGTAAAGATAAAGATTTAGAATATATGGTAAAAATGGACCAGAGATTAAATAAATTATTTTGTTTTAGGTTTTGGATAGTGAATTATTTATTTGCAGATGGTCCAATACATAGTTTTTATGTTGATAATTTAAGATTATTAATAAGAAAGGCTGCAAAAGCTGATGAAACAGAAAAATATGAAGCAAAAGTAGAAGAGATAATTCAGACTCTCTTACAATCAGATTATGCAGATGAATATTTAGAGCAAGCATTGAATTGTAATACAGCGTTAAAAGAACTAAGAAATATAAAAGAAATACAAGAAGAATTAGAAAAGGTAACTATATTAATAGATGAAGATCCGATGAAAAATGTAGAGCAAATAAATAGTATTTGGAAAAATATTTGGAAAGTTATAGAAAATAACGAAATAATCGGACAAAAGCTACGTCATGCAATTTATCAAGTTAAATTTAGAAGTTCAATGCTTCCTTTATATAATATTTTGACACATACTATAGAATTTAGAAAAGAAAATTTACAATTACAAGAAAAGTATGATAACATGCATAATAAAATAGACAATATTTTAAATCAAGCTAAGAAGGAATTGTCTGCTGATGAATATGATTTATTGAAGATGTCATATGAACAAGCTAAAAATTTTGCGATGTATAAAGATGTAATGGGAGCAGTAGATGGGAAGTTAATACCATTTTGGTTTGGAATTCATGATGAAATAAGAGAAATATTAAGAAAATCTAATTCAAGTATGCCTATTCGTTCAGTTGGACAAGCTGGAATGTTCTATTATTTAGTGTGGTATTTACCAACGGATTTAAAAGCAATAGTTATGACACCAGATTTTACTGACTTTTCTTTAGAGGATTTGTAGGTGATGAAATGAAGGATATAAATATAATATTAACTAGGCACGGAAGATATAATAATTCTAGAGATAAAAGTGATTTGAGTATAGGACATATTACTGAAGAAGGTAAAAGAGAAATAGCAGAGAAGACCAAAAAAAGGATAGATAGGATAGTAGGTAATAAATTAAAAGATACTACATTTTTATTTATTGCTTCGCCTACCTATTGGCTAAGTGATGAAAGATTTGGAAGACGAGCTATCGAAACAGAAAAACTAACCAAAGCAGAGATAATGGAAGAACTAAAACAAGAAGGTCTATCAGAAGAAGAGGCAAAATCTCATTTTTATTCAAAGCCCAAAATATATACGAGGCAAAAAACAAATGGACTTAGTATAGAAGAATTAAGAGACAAATTAACAGAACCAAATGTATATGATTTAGCACCAAATTATATAGAGAAATTAAAAGTAAGATATGGAGGAATGAATTCTGAATTTTGGAAAGAACTTGCTAGTTCAGAAGAAGTGAAACAATACAATAAAGATGCAGAAGGTCCAACAGATTTAAGAAGAAAAATAACAGAACTATTAAATTATGTAGTAGAATGGTCAAAGGACTATTCAAAAAGCCAAGATACAAATTTATGTGTATTTTTAATTACTCATGGTGAAACGATGGAACCTTTTATTCAGAATAGAAAATTATCACACATAACTGAGTTTGGATATAATGAGGGGATTGTTTTTAATGTAAAGGAAGATGGAATTATAATAAAGACAGAAGATGAACTATTTATTGGACCTCCACCAAAAGTTAAATATGAATATATATTAGGTAGGGATTAATATGATATATAAATTAGATGAAATAACTAAAAAAGATGTACAAGAAGTTGGAGGGAAAGCAGCTAATTTAGGTGAGCTTATCAAATTTGGTTTTAATGTACCTAAAGGATTTGTTTGTACAGCAAAAGAGAATAAAAACAATATATATAATATGTATAATAAATTAAAACTAGACAAAGTAGCAGTTAGATCATCTGCTATATGTGAAGACGGAACACAAAATTCATACGCTGGGCAATTTGAAACTTTTCTTAATATAGATAAAGAAGAAATTATTAAAAGCGTAGAAAAATGTTATGAATCAAATAGATCTGAGAATATAAAAGGATATATTAATGAAAAAAATATAGTAGATGATAATACAAAGGTATCGGTTATAGTTCAAGAAATGATAGATGGGGATATTTCTGGAGTAATGTTTACTAAGAATCCAGTAAGTGGTGATGATACAATTATAATAGAAAGTGTATTAGGGTTGGGGGAAAAATTAGTACAAGGGGAAGTAACTCCAGCACAAATTATAATTAATAAGAATACATTAATGATAGCGAATAAAGTGGGAATAAAAATGCTATCAAAGAATGAGATAGAATCATTAAGTAAAATTGGATTAGATATAGAAAGATTTTTTAAAGCTCCGCAAGATATAGAATGGAGTTTAAAGGATGGAAAAATATACATATTACAAACAAGAAATATAACAACATTATAGAAATGTTTGTACTCTAAAACGGTTAAAAACAGCAAAGAGAAAATGATTACTTTTTATATAATAAATTCAAACTAAAAAAATATTAAAAAAAATGAAAAAATATGTTGACAATAAAAAGGTGATATGGTAATATAATTAAAGACCGAGTAACAAGAGAGAAAAACACATAGAA
>MNRL01000013.1 GCA_001915925.1 Clostridium sp. CAG:354_28_25 | reverse complement strand
TAACCAAACTAGTTAGTTAATCTTTCAAAAAATGTTTATTTTCAAATAGGGACACCTGTGGTAAAAAAGTTCCGCACTCCAGAACGTCCCTAAATCCCGATTGGTCCTTATTAATCTCTATGCCATTGCTCTATAATATCTTTAGTAATTTGTAAACTTCCTCTTCCTATACCTATTTCTATATCTGGTTTTGGTTCCCCGTGATAATCACTTCCACCACTAATATATAAATTATTTTTATTGGCATATTTCTTTAAAATATTTATTCTATTTTCTTCTTCTGCTGATGGATGATAACATTCTATTCCGTCTAATTCTCTTATTTTCCTTATTTCATCTATAAATTGTATTGTGTTTTCAAACTTGTATTCAAATGGATGTGCTAAAAATGCTTTTCCACCAGCATTGTGAATATTATCTATTATTTCTTCATAAGAAGGATAATCTAACTCATAGTTCATATAATATGAACTTTCTGAATTTGTTAATTCCTTTCTAAAAAATAGTCCAAATTTATTAGCATATTCACCTAATTTTTTACGATTGTCTTTATATTTTATAATTTCCATATATATTGGACGTTCCACAAAAGCTGTAGGATTTTCAGAAAAAACTATATTGTCTCTATTATATCTTAAACCATTCTTGTCACATATTTTATAAAATCTTTCCTTTTGGTTATTTCGTCTTTCTCTTGCTTTTTCTTCTGAAAAGTGTTTTTGTATCCATGTATTTAAAATATCAATATCATAATCATATGCTAATACTTCAATATTTTTATTTAATACATGACCTTGTAATTCTGCTCCTTTTATAACTTTTCCCGAAAAAATATTTTTACTAAAAGCTTCATCTTTGTACTGCATACAATTATTATGATCTGTAATTGATATATATTCTAAATGTTTTTCTTCACATTGTTTTAATATTTCTTCAACAGTTTTATCTCCATCCGAATAAACTGTATGCATATGTAAGTCTATCATATTATCTACTCCTTTTTCTATTGTATATAAATTAGAAGTTTTTACTGAATTGCTCTATTTATATTTTTTAAGACTATCTCTTTTTATCTTTCTTCCTCTTCTAATGATTTCTCCCATAATTTAATTCCATCTTCTACATTTATCCAATATAATTGAATTATACAATTATGATTATCTTCATCAAAATATTCACTTTCATATCTTGGACTAAATCTTAGAATTGTTTTTTTAGAAGGAAGGTTGTCTTTATCTACAGTTAATAAAACATCTTTTATTCCATATTCTTTACATTTTTTTAGTCCTAAATATAGATTTATATTATTATATCCCTTTCCTCTTTCTGTTGGCCTTATACTATATCCTATATTACCATTTATTTTTTTAAATTTTTCATTTAAAGCTAGACGAATATTAATCATTCCAACTATTTTATCATCTTCTTCCCTTACCAAGAAGAAAGTTTCTGCTGGTACTCTTTCCTCTGTTACAGGTTGTTTTTTATCATTTTCTAGTTTTTCTAGCCAACCTTCATAATCATCTAAATATCTGTATAAGCCTCCTACTCCGTTTATATCTGATTTATACTCATAAAATTCGTTTATAAAATCTATTGCTTTTTCTTTGTATTCTAGTGTTGGTGAAACTAGTTTGAACATAATTTTTTCTCCTTTCGTGTTTATTTTTGTGCTACATAATCCCTATCTATCTAATATATTTATTAATTCCCTATAATTTTGTACTTTATAATCAGCTAGTTTGTATATTTCTTCTCTATCTGCATCTGCATATTTGTCATACATATTAATAACTTCTAGGCCTGCATTTTTAGCTGATTGTATGCCAATTAATGCATCTTCTATAACTATGCATTCCTCTGGTTTAATATCTAATTTTTCTATTATCTTTTTATATATTTCTGGATCTGGCTTTTTATGTATAACATCTTCTTTGGTTAAAATAATAGAGAATATTTCATCAATATTTACCTTCTTTAATTTTTTTCTATATAAATCTAGTCTTGCTTTTGGCGTTGTTGTAGCTAGTGCTAAAGTGTATCCGTTTTGTTTTAATTTTTTTAGTAAAACATCTGCATCTTCCTTGTAATCCACTTCTTTTTGTAATAATTCATTTGCAAAGTCCCATCTTACTTTTAAAATTTCTTCTGCTGGCATATTTGTGTTAAATCTTTCTTTTAACCATGCACAATATTGTACATAAATATCTTCACTTTTAAATTCTGCAAGCAACCTATCTCTTAATTGTCCTATATCCTTTGCATTTATATTATTATCATTAAAAAATTCTTCTACTGTTTTATTAGTAAATTTTTTAATTAAACTTTCATCTGCTCTATTCCATATTCCCATAGAATCTATAAGTGTTCCGTCTAAATCGAATATAACAACTTTTTTATTTTTAAACATATGTTACTCCTTAACAACCTTTATATTTTTAATATCAATTATATCTGCTAAAATATCTGCTCTTCTTTCTTCATCTGGCAAGTAGCCTAAACTTATTATTTGATCTTGGCTTACAAAGTCTTCGAAAATGCATTTTTCTTCGATACCCGTGCCAAATTCTATATTTTTAATAAATTGATTTCCATCTCCAACTTTAACAAATAAATTTTCGTTATAAAATAAAACACTTTCTTCTGGCCTTCTAAATTTTAAATTTTCAATTTCTTTACCTATATATATCAAATCATCATCTGGAATTATAACCAATGTATCTCCTGTATTTAGAATACATTTATAATAATAAGCGTCTTCATCTTCTTCGATACCATATAAAGTCTTAGTTTTTACAATATAATCTTTTCCATTTATATTTATCTTTACATTTTCTTTAATATTATTAATTAATTCTTCCATATTTTCTCCATTCTGTCGCTTCGCTCAGCACAAAAGTGCCACGAAAAATCGCGACAATTTCATTCTCTCCTATTTTAAAACTTCATCTTTGTATATCTCTACATGTTTTAACATATGTCCTATATTTCCTTCTCCTGCGTATTTTTCAACATCAAAGAAGTTATCATTTTTATCTATCCAAAATAATTTGTTTATTTCTTCTACTAATTTTACTTCTTTATTTAATTTTCCTACATAAACTTCTAACTCCATGTCTTGAAGTTTATACTCAAAATTCATCAAACTAGTTAATATAATGTCATTTTTAGAAATTCCTGTTTCTTCTTCTAATTCTCTATATGCAGCATGTAATTCATCTTCGCCTTTTTCTACTTTGCCACCTACTAAATTTAGCTTTCCCTTGTATGGCTCTTTGGTTCTTTTACACATTAAAATTTTATCTTCTTCGTTATCAAAAACTATTATTACATTTAATTTTCTCATAATTACTTCTCCATTTTTTATATCAAAATATCATCAAAATTTATAAACTTTTTATTAAATTATCTAATGCTTGTTTTATATCTTCTTCAAAACATGTCCCTTCAGCCATTTTTAGATACCACTCTTCTGTCTCTTTTATGTATTTCTTCTTAAATAAAATATTTGTCATCGTACTTTCACTTAGATTATGATATCTATCTGCTAATTTAACCATTTTAGCCATATCATTATTTATTATTCTATTATAATAATCTTGCATTTTGTATCCTTTTTCTTTTGTTAGTAACACTACTGTGTCTAAAACTCCTTTATTGCTCAATTTCAAGATTTCTTCTTTTGTTGCATTTGTATCTTCTAATGTATCATGTAATAATCCTGCAGCTTGGTAATCATCATTAAATCCCTTTTCTTTTAATATATCTGCAACCGCAAATGGATGCAAATAGTATGGTGTTCCTTGTTTTCTTTTTTGTCCTTCATGTTTAATTTTTACATATTCTTTTAAAATTTCTATATCCATTTTATTACTCCCTTTACTTCCATATTTTTTATTACTGCAGATATCATAAGGACTCCTTTTATAGTATTGCTACATTAAATTTAAAACTCAACATATAAGTTTACCTTAATAGGGATTTTAGGATCGTCCCCCCAATCCCTATATTTCTAAAGAATTAGCTACTTGTTCTATTTGTGTCATAGCATATCTTATTTCGTAATTTAAATAATTTATTTGTTCTTCTGCTAATTCTATTTCTTCTTTCCTATATGTACTTTCTATACATAGTGACCTTTTTAAATTATATTCTAACCATTCTATTGCTTCCCATAAATTAGCATATATAAGTTTTTTCATATCTTCTTTTTTATAATTCTTTACATTTTGTAAATAACTGTTTACAATTATTCCAAACTTTTCAAACTCGAACTTTCCGACATCTCCATTTGCCCAATTCCAGCATACTTGAACTAATTCTACTGTTGGATTTACATAGCCACTAGATTCCCAATCTATAACTGTCGGTTTATTTTCATTCCACAAGATATTCTTTTTTATTAAATCTCTATGACTTATTATTAAATTACTCTTTGCATATTCTAAAGCTTCATTCGTCTTCTTATTTATTTCATAAAGTATTTCTATATTTTCTACTAAATCTTTGTAATAATATTTCTTTTGCTCTTTCGCTAGCTTTACCAAAGAATTCCAATCTATTGTTCTTATTGGCATTTCTTTGGATTTTTCTGCTTTGATATTCGAAAAATCTAAATTATGAATTTTAGCTAACAATTCTCCAATTGTATTACATATTTCATCTGTTACGTCTTCTGGCTGTAAATGACTTCCATAATTCCAATTAAATGCCATGTAATAATCCCCATCAATTTCATGTATTATTTTATTTTTAAATTCCAATGCTCTTACTACAGATATTCCATTTTCTTCTGCTATTTTTGATACTTTTTCTGCAAAATTAATTCTTCCGAATTCTTCTTTATTTTGCATTAATGTTTTATTTAATTTTTTTATAGCATATTCAGCTTTGTCTGTCTCTACTCTATACATCCTATTAGATAGCCCACCATGAATTTGTGTTGCCTTAATAATTTTACTGCCCAAATCAAATTTTCTAACTAATTTTTCCAGTTTTTTAGTGTTGCTTTTTCTTAATAGCAAATTATATTGATAAGTTCTTCCTTTTACAGTTTCTTCGCCTCTATCTATTATTTCTGTAAAGTCAAATTTCTCATATATATGCTTTGCATTTTCATTGTCATCTTCAACACCAACTGTAAATTCTGTTATACCTTCTTTTTCTATTTCTTCTATCACATATTTAAGTAATCTTTGTCCTAATCCTTTATTTTGATATGCTTTATGAATTCTAAATGCTCCCAAATATACTCTTATATTTTTTATAGTTTCATTTGGTGAATCAGACTTATATGTTACTGTTATTTCTCCAATTAAATTTTTATTTTCCTCTATAACAAAAATATTTTTTATTCCATTTGATATATCATTTATAATTAACTTCTTAAATTCTTCAAAGTTCTCATAAGCATAAAGATTCTTTAATTTATCTAATTCTTCTAAACTGATCTTTCTATATTCCATAAAAACTCCTTTACCAACAAATTTTATTAAATAAGTCATCTAAATTATGTGATGTTAATTTAAATGTTTTGTCTTGTATTCTTTCTATTACATAAGGTTCACAATTTTCTATCTTTAAATTAAAAATTTTCTCCTTTGGCTCAAATTTAAGTAAGTTATAGAAAATACATCTTATGCAATGCATATGCGAAAATATTCCTATTGTTATGTCTTCATCCATTTTTAATGAATCTAAAAAATCTTTTGTTCTTTCTATTACATCTGTATAATTTTCTCCATTTGGAGCTTTTTGAATAAAATCCCTTCTAAATTTTTTATAATTTTCATCTGCAAAGTATTTTTTATAGTTTTCATGATCTTCTAAATCTTCTGGATACTTTCCTTCAAAATCGCCTAAACTTCTTTCTCTTAAACGTTTATCTATATGAAGTTCATAACCTGGTTTTGCAAGTCTGGCTGTATCTATAGCTCTTTTTAAGTCTGAACAATAAACCTTCGAAATCTCCTTAATAATTGGATTATCTTTTAATTTTTTAGCTGCTTCTATCCCTTTTTCGGTTAAATCTGTACATCTGTTATTTAGTGCACCTGTAAATAGGTTAATTCCTTGCTCATTTAAAATATTCCCCTGGGTTTGTCCATGTCTTATTAATATTAACTTCATAAAATCACTCCTATCTAATTTGGTGCAATTTGGTATATTAACATAAAAGAGGAACTAAATAGTTCCTCTTTTGTAAATATATAACTCGAGATATATGCCTAAGAATTATAATTTGACACAAAAAATCTTTTAATATTTGATCACATATTACATTAATCTTCTGGTTTAAATAATTTTATCCATCCTAAATTTATAAAATTATTTAACTCATTATAACTTGCAACTTCTTTGGATGGCTCATTTAAAATCCAAATAGTTTTATTCTTATGCTGTAATATATTTTGTACTATTATATAGCTCATTTCTGCATAAACTTGTGGACCAACATATCCTTTTATGCCATTTTTTTCTTCGTTTAATACAAATAAATAATCTGCTTCTTCTAAGGCTTTATAAAAATTAATATATACATCTTTATATATTAATTCGTTTGATTGATCTATTTTTCTTGGATATTTGATTACATCATAATTATGTTCTTTAAAATATTCTACCCATTTTTTTATTTCTTTTTCAAATTTTGCACTTCCTGATATTACTAACTTTTTCATACATTCTCCCTTTTTTCAAGTTTATATTATCATATAAAAAAATGATATGCAATAGAAAAAACTATTACTCATTCGTAATAGTTTTTAAGTTAATTATTTTTTTCTTCTAACAGCTTAATTTTCTTTCTCTTTTTATAATTATATATTAATATAAATATTACTACTATAAATATGATAATAGAAATTAATTGTGATATTCTTATATTTCCAACCATCAAACTATCTGTTCTTAGCCCTTCTATTATTGTTCTAATTGCAGAATATAATAATAAGTATACAATAGTTAATTGTCCTGAATATTTTCTATGATTTCTAAGATACATTAATATAAAAAATATAATTAAAGTACATATGGATTCATATAAAAACGTTGGATGTACTTCCATATATATACCATCTTCTATGATTCCCATTCTAAAAATACTTTTAGTTGTTGTTCCATGTGCTTCACCATTAATAAAGTTCCCCCATCTTCCAATTGCTTGTCCTAAGCTTACGTATGGAACTATCATATCAAACATATCTAATATCTTTATTTTTTTAATTTTGCAAAATATAATAGTAGTTATGGCTCCACCTATTATTCCGCCATAGATTGCAAGTCCACCATTTCTTATATTTATGATTTCACTAGGATTATTTAAATAATATTGCATATTGAAAATGACATAGTATAATCTAGCACATATAATTGCTATTGGTAGTATAAGTATCATTAATTCTAATATATCATTGTATTTTATATTGTATTTTTTACAATCCTTTTTTAAAGCTAATATTGCAATTAAAATAGCTACAGCTATAAAAATAGCATACCAGTATATATGTATACCACCAATTGTAAATGCTGTTCTAGAAATGCTTAAGTTTATATTAAAAGCTGGAAATGTAATATTAGTCATTAATTTTCTCCCTTATATTATCTATTCTATACCAAAGATTTTATTTAGTTCATATGCTACTCCAGCTTCGTTGTTTGTTTTTGTAACTACATCTGCTAATTCTTTTATTTGATCTGCAGCATTTCCCATTGCTACTTTGTAACCTCCAACATTAAACATTTCTATGTCATTTAAGCCATCACCAAATACAACCGTTTGAGCTATTTCTATACCTAAATATTTGCATAGTTCTTCTATAGCTTTCGCCTTGCTTATCCCTTTTGGCATAATATCCATTACATATGGAAGCTTATAATTATTTTCTGCTTTTCTATATTTCTTAGGAATCATAAATTCATCAACTTCTGTTGCATCAATATTAAATCTATCTAATACTAATTTTCTAACTTTTTGAAGATTTTCTTTTTTATCATCCATAAGACTGAATTTTATAACTGGTGCATCATTTGTTTTTAAGTATTCTTCCAAAGAATTCACTAGTACAAGTTCGTTTCTATTTTCTCTTGTCATGCTAAATTGTTCATCTTCTACAAGCAAATTGCCAGAAATAGTAACTGTAAAATATATGTTGTTTTCTTTTATTAGTTTAGCTATTTCTAATGCATTCTCTTTTTCTATATTGGTGCTAAATATTTTCTTATCTTCCACAAAATTTGCCACAATACCTCCATTAGAACCAATAATGTATGGTATAGCTCCTACCTGAGTACTGTATTTTTCAATACTATGATATGGTCTGCCAGATGCTAATACTACTTCTATTCCATTCTTCTTTAAAGTTTGTATCATCTTTATATTTTCTTCTGGCACTATTTTTTCATCATTAACTAATGTCCCATCTATATCTATAAAAACGATTTTATACTTATTATTCATTGTAAATCCTCCCTGATTATATTATTGGCCTTTTTTCGTACTTTAGTCAAGAAAAATCACTTTATTATTTCACAATTTTCGTCAACCTTTTTCTTGTCATGGACTTTATAATATATTTCAAATATATTATTTAAAATTTCTTTTTCATCATATGTTAGATTATTATTTAATTTTAAATAGTATATAGATAAAAACAGACTATTAAACCATTTTAAATCAACATTTAATTTATTAAATTCTAATCTTTCATAAAATTTTGCTCTTTTTTCTCTTATTTCATTTTCTGCTGTATTTGCTCCATAACCTAATTTCTCAATCTCTACAAATATAGCATCATAATTTTGAACTACTTTTTCCAATTCTTTAATTGCTTTAGTTCCATATCCTTTATTTTGATATTCTGGTAAAATTGCGAAGTAATCCAATTGCATATATCTATTATTCTTTATAGAATTCATTATAAAAAAGCCTATTAATTCATTTTCTTCATCAATTTTTATAAATCTAGTTATATTTTTGTTATAGTTTTTTTCCATTGCTTCTAAAGTTTTTCTTTCTTCTTCTGGAAATATCTCTATATATTTTTGATATATTTCTGCTTTAAATTCTTTATAATCAATATTTATAAGTTCCATAAATTACCCCTTTTTTATCTTTTATCATGAAAACATACAATTATTTCTATTAATTAAATTTATTTCTTATTTTTTAGTTCAAGAACAGAAACACATTCTATTCCATTTGTATAAGGAAACATATCTACTGGCTTAATCTTTTTTATTTCATATATATTTTCTAACTTTGCTAAGTCTCTAACCAATGTAGCTGGATTACAACTAATATATACTAGTTTTTTAGGTAAAACTTTTTTTATGTTTTCTATACTAGTATTGTCTAATCCTCTTCTTGGTGGATCTACCATAATAATATCAGGAATTATCTGTTTAACATTTACTAGGTTATCTAACACTTTTTCTACATCACCAGCAATAAATTCTGTATTATATACATTGTTTATTCTGGCATTTTCTTTGGCTGCTATAATAGCCTCATCTACAATTTCTACTCCGTATACTTTTTTGGCAAACTTACTCATAAATAATGAAATTGTACCAATTCCACAGTATAAATCGAACACAACATCTTCCTTTGTTATATCTGCAAACTTAACTCCAAGCTCATATAATCTTTCAGCTTGAATTGGATTTACTTGGTAAAATGACATTGGAGATATTTTAAAAGTATAATCACCTAGCTTATCTGTAATATATCCATCTCCATATAAATTGATATTTTCGTTTCCTAATATAACATTTGTATTTTTGGTATTTATATTTTTAACGATAGTCTTTATACTACTAAATTTGCTAGTTAATTCTGATATCATTTTAGATTCATTAGGTATTTCTCTTCCGTTTATAACAATAATACACATTATCTCATTTGTTTTTATACCAATTTTAGTAACAATGTGTCTAACTAAACCTTTTTGAGCTTTTTCATCATAAAAGCTAACATTATTATCTACTAAAAATTTAAAAATATATTTCGCAATTTCTTCTGTTTGCTTATTTTGAATAAAACAAGTATCTATTGGTATAATTTCATGAGTTCTATTTGCAAATACACCAATTACTGGTTTTCCATCTTTATTTAATCCTACAGGATATTGTGCTTTATTCCTGTAGTGATATGGATGTTCCATACCTAATGTTTCTTCTACTTTAATTTTATTATTTAAACTCTTATTTACTAAGCTTTGAACTGCATTTTGTTTCATTTTTAATGTCTCTTTATATTTTACATGCCTTAAAGAACACCCACCACATCTTTTGTAGGTTGTACAATCACTTTCTACTCTATTTTCTGATGGATTGATTATTTCTATAATTTTACCAAAAGCATGTGATGTTAACACTTTTACGATTAACACCTTTATTTTTTCTCCTTTTATAGCTTTTGGTATAAAAATTGTAAGTCCATCTATTTTGGCAATCCCTTCTCCTTGAAATCCATTATCTATTATATCTACAATGTATTCTTTATTCTTTTCTACTTGCATATGTTCTCCTTTATTTTAATTTATGGTTGTATTATAACATAAAAAATAGACTGTTAGAATACTCTAAAAGTCTATTTTGATACTAAATTATTTTATAATGATTGTTGGTCATTATCTTCTGGCTCTTCTTTGTTGGGATTTAATCTTTTTTCTAGTAATTTATTAATATTTGCTATTCCTTCTGTAAGTCCTTGTAAATCTGTTTTCCTTCCAACCAATTTTGTTTTAGCTTTAGCTTCATGTCTGCTATTATCAGGGCAAACAACAAAACCACCTTTTTTAGAATTAACGTAATCCATTGATGCTAAATCGTTCATTCCATTACCACAATATATAATCATTTTTACATCATATCTCTCCTGCGCCATAGATGTCCATCCTTTAACATAATTAAGCTTACCAAAACCTGCTGGGTTTTTATCGTCAGGATTGCTAGGTCTTTTTAAAGCCACTATTCTTGAATCCATTTTCTTAACAAATCTATTAAATGTAAAATCTTGTTGTGGTCCGGTTACAAATTCATCCTTTGATGATGCAGCTGCTCCTTCTATATATTTTAACTTCTTAATCGGCTCTTTTTGAAGTCTATTAAAACTAGTAAAACTTTTGTCTAATTTCTCCAAAATATCTGTCATTTGATTTTGGCTAATTGGTGAAACTATATGCATTCTTACTTTTGCGTCCATCAATTCTTGCAATCTTGATAATTGCTTTAAAAAATTATACATATCTGTATCATCATATTTGCTATCTGATTCCCTTAATATTGTACCTTCTAAATCTGAATATAATAAAATTATTTTTTCCATAAAAACTCTCCTTAATTTAAAACTATTATAATTTTACCATATTATGTAAAATAGTGCAATCCTTTTATAGTATCCTTATCTCTAATTTTTGTGTTATAATAATTTATATGTACAAGTTGAAAAAAATTCTTGTACTTTGTATCTATTAATAATTTATAATACAAATAGGAGGAAAAGTATATGAGCAAGTTTAATTTTTTCGGGAACATTTCAGGTCAAAATGTCAGTATTAATGGAGAGGACATTATTATTAACGGTAAACATGTTAATAATACCGATAGCAATGGTGAACAGATTGACGAAGTCAGAAAAGCCCCTACAAAAATTAAAAAACTATATAAATGTTATGCTATTACTTACTACTCACAGATTAGAATTAGCAGAAGACTTGGCTACCAAAAGATATAATATTACCAAAGATGGAACATTGGAACAAATTCCTATAAAACATAAAGAACAATATGAAGAATTTTCTAAATAACAAAAAACACCTTTTGGTGTTTTTTTTGTTGTATATTCAATTACATTTCATAAAACAAAATTCATAATATTTTTATTCAATAATTAACTTGATGAATCTATAAATATTTTATAAGTATATTAGCTAATATTCCTATCAAAATTAAAACTACTACTATAATTATTTTTATTTTTTTACTTATTTTTTTACTTAATATTACTCCCAATCCTATAAAAAATAAAATAATTGGAAGCACTAATTTAGTTATTACAGAAAATTTTTCCGCAATAGTTGGTTCAAACGTTCCATATTTTACTTCTACAAATTGGTCTGGTATTTCATATCCAGCAGCAAATACTTTTGACTTTATACTTACTAAAAATATTCCTAAACTTCCTAATAGCTTCTTTTTTTTTTCATTTGTTATCCCCTCTTTTTTCTAAAATTTTATTTAGACATAATTTAGGTTTTTTATTTTCAAAATCCCAAGTGTCTAATGAATCGCCTAAACAATATTTCCAATCTTTACAATTTTCGCATTCTTCACATTTAAATTTATCTAAATCTCTAAACCATTTAAATTTGTTTTCCCAAACATCTACAAAATCATCATTCCTAATATTTCCTTGTATTAGCTCTTTTCTTCTTTCTACACTAGGACATACATAAATATCTCCATTATATAGAATACTTCCTATGGTAAAGCCTGTTGTACAAACAAACATATTTCTTCGTACTTCTTTTTCAAATTTCATTCCTAAAAAATGAGTACATCCATATGTTATATCAAATTTAGATTTTTTTCTTTTTTCTTTAATAAAATTCAACAAATATTTATAATCATCATTGCTAAGTGCTAAATTTTTATTGTCCTCTGCTCTACCTATTGGATCCATATTTACAATTCGCCATGAATTAATTTCAAGTTCTTTCATTTTTATATACATTTCTTCTAGTTCGTTTATATTTAATTTATTTACAACAGTAGTGATTTGTAAATAATTTAAGAAATTAGCTTTTTTTAGTTTTTTTATATTTTCTATTATCCTACTATATGAACCTTTAACACCTCTAAATTCATCATGTGATTTTTCCATACCATCTAAACTTATTGATATCGTAGTCATCCCTGCTTTTTTCATTTTAAGTATAATTTCATCATTTATTAATATTCCATTTGTCGTCATTCCCCATGGATATCCTAAACAATTTGCAAATTCCATTACCTCAAATAAATCTTTTCGTATTAATGGTTCTCCTCCAGTAACATTTATTAATATTTCACTTGCATTATATTTATTAGCAATACTCTGCAATGCTGTTTTTATTTCTTCTGTAGTTAATTCATCTTTTAAATTAATATTCTCTCCTGCTCTACTACCACAATGTTTACATTTTGCATTACATCTTAATGTTGTTTCCCAAAATAATTGCTTTAATTTAGGCTCTTCTGCTAATCTTTTTTTCATTTCATAAGTAGCCTCTGCTTCTCCATATTTCATAATTGTTTTAAGCATTTTATTTTTTCTCCTTGAAATCCATTATCTATTCTATTACACCTACAATATACTATTAATTTGTGACTTTATTATAAATCCCTTATTAATTATTATTTTTTTGAATTATATCATTAAAATATTACTTACACAATAAAAAGAGACACAGAAATGTTAATTTCGTGTCCTAATTGGTGGAGATGAGGAGAATCGAACTCCTGTCCACTAACCCTTCCATATAAATTTCTCCGAGTGCAGTTTATTATTTAACCTTCCCATATAAATTGATTAATAAACAAAACAATATATATAGTATCTCTTAATTACCCACTATTCCAGAGAACTAATAGCTTCGTTTCCTACTTTAAGTTGGCGCCCAAATTATAACAGTAGGCTTTATAATTTAGACGACGTTGCAACTAGGCAGCGTAAGCTAATTCTTCGTTATTAGCGTTTATATTTAATTTTGCTTTTTTTAAGTGGCCAAAGCAACCATCCACTACTCGCTTTTTATACTTCTAGATTAATGTCGAAACCATTACATCCCCAAGTACATATATTATTTTATCATATTTTAAAATTTATCACAATAATTTTCAAAAAACTCTTGCATATATTTTTTCAGTATGATACTATATTATTGCTTATTTTTTAGGGGTATAGTGTTAATGGTAGCACATCGGTCTCCAAAACCGCCTGTGAGGGTTCGAATCCTTCTACCCCTGCCACAAGTCTACTAGTAACATAGTAGGCTTTTTATTTTTATAAAATATATTTTAGGTGCTAAATATTCTAGTTAGCACCTAATATGGAGGTTTCATTGTTTTATAAATTCTTTATTACGTTTTTTATAATTCTGTTTATATTTACAACATTTTTTATATCTTTAAATATAACTACTTCTAATCAAAATTTAATATATAGTAATTACATTACTATTTCTTCTTCAGGCTTTGCTTGGCCAATCCCCGGTTATACTAAAGTAACTTCTCCATTTGGAAAAAGAGATTCACCAACTGCAGGAGCTTCTTCATATCATTATGGAACAGATATAGGTGCTCCAGAAGGTACTAATTTAATCGCTATTGCAGATGGTGAAATTACATTTCTAGGCTTTCTCGGTGCTGGTGGCTATACACTAACTTTATCATTTTATGATTTCAAAATTACATATTGTCATATTTCTCCTAATTTTTTAGTATCAGAAGGTGATTTCGTTAGCCAAGGCCAAATTATAGCTAATGTAGGTCCAAAATATGTTTATGGCGTGCCAGGAAATAAATATACAGACTCCACTGGAAGGCCTACTAATGGTGCTACAACTGGTACTCATCTTCACCTAGGAATGCGAATTAATGATAAATATGTAAATCCACTCGATTATTTTTAAGTTTATTTAAAAAAACATAACAAAAAAGCGCATATATTCTATGCACTTTTAATCTTTACATATCATCTTCTAAATCTTGATCTGTATCATGATGATGTCCACAACCACTACAAGAATCACATCCATCTTCACAGTCACTATCACATTCACCGTCACAAGACCAGTCTAATTCTATTACATTATTGCATTCTGGACATTTTACCTCTTTTTGATTTTCATCAAACTCTGTTTCGAATTGATAATTACAATATGGACAAACAATTTCTATATCGTATACATCGTTAAGATATAGTTCTTTTGCCATTCTATCTATTTTTTCTTCTAGCTTAGCAATTTTTATTTGGTTATTATTGTTTAAATCATCCATTTTTTGTAACATATCTGCTAATGTTGTAATAACATTTTCTTGAACATATTTTAAGTCTTTTTCATCTCTAATGTTTGCTTTCATATCTAACATTAGTTTTTGTAATTGTTCTTTTATTCCCATAACAAATCCTCTTTCTTTTAGACTCTTTCCATATATTCACCAGTTCTAGTATCTATTCTTATTTTATCTCCTATCTCTACGAATAATGGAACACTTATTTCTAATCCATTTTCTAGTTTAGCTGGTTTACCAGATGTTGTAGTTGTATTTCCACTAAAACCTGGTTCTGTATATGTAACTTCTAATTCTACGAACATTGGTGGTTCAACAGCAAATACTTTACCTTTATAAGATAAAATCTTCATATCCATATTTTCTTTCATATATTTTAAAGCATCACCAATTTGTTCTTCATTTAATGGTATTTGCTCATATGTATTGTTATCCATAAAATAATATAAATCACCATCTTGATATAGATATTGCATATCTCTTTTTTCTATTTCTGCTCCTGGATATTTTTCTGATGGGTTAAATGTTTTTTCTATAACTGCTCCTGTAATAACATTTTTTAATTTTGTTCTTACGAAAGCTGATCCTTTTCCTGGTTTAACATGTTGGAATTCTACAACCTTAAATACATTTCCATCCATTTCGAATGTTGTTCCATTTCTAAAATCTCCTGCTGAATAAACTTCTGCCATAATTATTACCTCCTAATATTTTCTTTATTTCTCTTTTTTGCACTTTGTCTATTTTACTACATATATACATAAAAATCAAGTGTTACATAGTTTTAGCATCAATTATTTACTATAATATAATTTTTATCAGATTCTGTTAATCTTATACAACCATTTTTTGTAACTAAAACTGTATCTTCTATTCTTACACCAAACTTACCTGGTAAATAAATTCCTGGTTCATCAGTTACAATCATATTTTCTTTTAGTAAAAAGTCTTTTTTGCCTATAAAAGGTTTTTCATGAATATCCAAACCAACACCATGTCCTAAACTATGGTCTAATGTATATCCATTTACCTTAAAATCGCTTTCTACCATCATTGTTAATATTCTAGCATTTGCATTTTCTTGTATAGCATCTAATGTTAATTGTTGATTCTTTAATACTAAATTATATATAGGTTTTATTCCTTCTGGTACATATTCTACAAAGATTGTCCTTGTCATATCTGAACAATACCCTTTATATTTACATCCAAAATCTATAGTAATTGGATCACCAACTTCTATTTTCCTATCTGTTGGAATTGCATGTGGCATTGACGAATTGCTTCCAGATGCTACAATTGTATCAAACGCTATACCGTCAGCCCCATGTGTTCTAAAATAATGTTCTATCTCAAATGCGATTTCCTTTTCTGTCATTCCTACTTTTATATAATTACAAATGTGGTTAAAACATGCATCTGTAATCTTACATGCTTTTTGGATATTGTTAATTTCATCTGGAGCTTTAATCATTCTTTGTGTTTCTATAAAATTATCTGTTTCCACCAAATTATTTATCTTATATACTTGCTTATATTCTTTATATTTTGCATATGTTACATAATTTTCTTCAAATCCTACATTGCTACAAAACATAAATAAGTTTTCATAATCTATAGGGTCAATATCTTTATAATCGTATAAACTAATCTCGTCATCAATGGTGAGTATACTATTAATATGTTCTGTGTATCTTGCATCTGTTATATAAATATTTTCTCTTCTTGTAATTAATAAAACTCCTTCTGCATCAATTCCTGTTAAATACTTAATATTTACAGGATTAGATACAATCATCCCGTCTAAGTCTAGTGTACTTAATTTTTCTCTTAACCATTTGATTTTTTCATTCATTAGTATCAACCCCCAATTAAACTACTATACTTTATATAGTCCTAATGTAAAAACTTTAAGTAATACAAATAAGATTGCACTAAAAGGTACAAATATTGATATGTATGCTGCAATTACTATAAAAGGTCCAAAAGGTATGTAGTCATCAATCTTTCTTTTCTTACTCAATATTAGTATTATGCTAATTATTGCTCCTAATAAAAATGATATTATTGATATTGCTAAGATATTAGAAGAACCAAAGAAAAGACCTAATGCTGCCATTAATTTTACATCCCCCATTCCCATTGCGTCTTTTCCAGAAACTAAGCGTCCTAGTAATGTTAATATACCAAAAATTACAGTTCCCACTAGCATTCCTAATAACATATCCATCGCCAAATTAATATCTGATATTCCATAAATAAATGTTAGAAGTAACCCTATTTCTGCCATTGTTAATAATAATCTATTTGGTATTATATTCTCTTTAAAATCTATAACAGCAACCGAAAATAACATTGGTGTTAATAACATATATTTTATTAAATCTAAATTTTGAATAAACTCTGGCTGTAATCCGAATTTATATAATAATAATACATATATTACTGCTATTAATATCATATGTATGTAATGTGGTTCAAAGTTTTTTGGGTATTCTGTAAAAAACGATTTATCAAATACTCTTTTATGTTCTATTAACCTTTTATTTATATGTGGTAATATGTTTCCAACAATTAGACCTAAAATTCCAAATGCTACATATACCATTATATGTACATCATTAAAAAACATTTTTATCCTTCTTTCTCTTTTTGATGTTTCCTTTTATATTGTTTAATTATTTTATTTTCCAAGCCTCTTTTTATATATGTAATAAATATCTCTCTAGTACTAATTGGTTCAACCAAAATTGTATACATCTTACATCTATTACCACCTATAACATCTGTAAAAATCTGATCTCCTATTATGGCTAGTTCATTAAATGGCAAGTTCAACATTTCTTTTGCTTTTTTAAAACCTCTCTTTAACGGTTTTGTTCCAAAATATATGTAAGGAATGTCTAATAATTTAGCTACTTTTTTTACCTTTTCTTTTTTATTTGAGTTAGATAAAATGCAGAATTTTATATTTTGCTCTTTTAAATTATTGCACCATTCTTCTGCACCTTCTAGTAATTTACGATCTAAATCTATTAATGTATTATCTACATCTAGAATAATTCCTTTTATGTTGTTTTCTTTTAATTTTTCTATATCTACATCTTTTATATTTTTACAATAAAAATCAGGATATAATATCATTAATTTATCCTCCTATTTTTCTTTCCATATCTTATCAATATGTCCATTGTTTGTCAAGAAAATTAGGCTTTCAATTTTCTACATAATTTAGGGATATAGGGACAAGGGATTTGGGGACGGTCCTAAAATCCCTATTGAAAATAGCGATTTTTTTAGCCATCTAGCTAAAATCTAGATGACTATATTTCTCTTCAAACAGGGAAAACAAGAACGTCCCTAAATCCCTGCGAAGGAAATCCTAAAATCTCTATTTACAAAATCTATGATTTCCTATTGTTACAGTCATTGGCCTTGACCATATCCATTTGTTTGTTGCAGTTGCTGGATTAAAATAATATACTGCTCCATATGATGGATCCCAACCATTTAATGCATCTTGGGCAGCTTTCTTGGCTGTTGAATTTGGTGTTAAGTTAATTTGACCATCACGAACTGCATCAAAAGCACCACTTTGATATACTACTCCAGAAATAGTATTAGGAAATGAACTGCTTCTTACTCTATTCAATACAACTGCACCAACAGCTACTTGCCCAGTATATGGCTCCCCTCTAGCTTCGCCATATATAACTCTCGCTAATAGGTTTAAATCTGATGAATTCGAACTTGATGAACCAGATGAAGAAGATGAATTAAATATTCCCATAGCTTCTAATGTATTTTTACCAGCAATTCCATCTACAGCTAAATTATTTTTTCTTTGAAAATACTTAACCGCTTCCACTGTTTGACTTCCATAGATTCCATCTATATTCCCATTATAATATCCCCATCTTTTTAATTTTGTTTGTATTTGTGTAACCTCGCTACCTCTAGAACCATATTTAGAAAGTGCCTCTACCTCATTTTCTTCAGGAACTTTTGATAATATAATTAGAAATGTAGTTGCTAACAATATAATTACTGAGAAAATTGCCACGATTTTTAATGATTTATTTTTTATCTTTTTAAACATAAAAACACCACACTTATAAAACAATTTAAAATTATTTTATCCATATATGGTGTTTTTATACAATATATTAAAATATTCCTTCTATTATTCCATTTTCATCAATATTTATATGCTCTGCTGCAGGTTTTTTAGGAAGACCTGGCATTGTCATTATCTTTCCTGTTAAAACAACGATAAACTCTGCACCTTCTTTTAATTTTAATTCTGTTACATGAAGATTAAATGGTTTATCTCCTAATAAATCTTTTGGATCATCTGAGAAAGAATATTGCGTTTTTGCAATACACACTGGGAATTTTGAATCATTTAATTCTTTTAACTGTTCTTTTGCAGTATCCGAATATTCTACATCAGTTGCACCATAAATCTTTTGTGCTACAGCTTTTATTTTTGCTTCAACAGTAGCATTAATATCATATATATATTTAAACTCATTCTTTGTTTCACATATCTTTGTAAGCTTTTGTGCTAAATCAATAGCTCCTTCTCCACCTTTTGTCCAGTTTTCTAATAAACTTACTTCTACAACTCCGTTTAATTCTTCTTTTAATATTTCTATTTCATTATCAATGTCTGTAACAAATTTATTTATTGCAACTATTGGTGTTATACCATATTTCTTTATATTATCAATATGTCTTAACAAATTATGAATTCCTACTTTTAATGCTTCAATATTTTCTTTAGAGCATTCTTCTTTACTTACACCACCATGATATTTTAATGCTCTTAAGGTTGCAACTATTACAACTGCATTAGGCGTTTTTTCTAGTAATCTACATTTTATATCTAAGAATTTTTCTGCTCCTAAATCTGCCCCAAATCCAGCTTCTGTAACTACATAATCTCCCATTTTTAATGCCATATTTGTTGCAATTATACTATTACATCCGTGTGCGATATTAGCAAATGGCCCCCCATGTATTAATACTGGATTATTTTCTAATGTTTGAACTAGATTAGGTTTTATCGCATCTTTAAGAATTACAGCTAAACTTCCATCAGCTTTTAAATCTCTACATGTTACGGGTTTATTTTGCTTATTATAACCAATAACTATGTTCCCTAATCTTCTTTTTAAATCTTGCATATCTTTAGATAAACATAGAATTGCCATTATTTCAGAAGCAACTGTTATATCAAAACCGTCTTCTCTTGGCTTCATATTTTTCTCTCCAGAAAGAGATACTTCCACTTTTCTTAATGCCCTATCATTTAAATCTAAACATCTTTTCCATGTTACTTTTTCTATCCCTAGTTCATTTCCTTGCCAAATATGATTGTCTATAATTGCACTTAATAGATTATTGGCTGTTGTTATTGCATGAATATCTCCTGTAAAATGCAAATTTATATCTTCCATAGGTGCTACTTGTGAATATCCTCCACCTGTAGCTCCTCCTTTAATTCCAAACACTGGTCCTAAAGAAGGTTCACGTAATGCTAATATTGCTTTCTTATTTATCTTATAAAACGCATCTGCTAATCCTATAGAGGTAGTTGTTTTACCTTCACCAAGTGGTGTAGGATTTATTGCAGTAACTAATATAAGCTTTCCGTCTTTATTGTTTTTGACTTTATCATAATAATCTAAAGATATTTTGGCTTTATATTTACCATATTGCTCTAGATAATCTTCACTTATTCCTAACTTTTGAGCAATTTCGTTAATATTTTTTAATTTTGCATTTCTTGCAATTTCGATATCTTGCATAACATTATCTCCTAAATTCAAATTTTCTACCCACTAAAAGATGCATCCAACAATTATACCAATTATAGCTCCCACAAATACTTGAAATGGTGTATGTCCTAGAACTTCTACTAATTTTTCAGAAACCTGTACTCCAGATAAACCTGGTGTTTCTATTAATTTATTTAATAATTTTGCTTGTTTTCCTGCTGCTCTTCTTACTCCTGCAGCATCATACATAACAACAAAAGCAAAAATAACTGAAAGAGCAAATATAGAACTATCTAAACCATGTTCCTTACCAATTAGTGTTGCTAAAGAAACAACTACTGCCGAGTGTGAACTAGGCATTCCTCCTGCTCCTAATATTCTCTTAAAGTTAAATTTCTTTGTAGTTACTAAATCCCAAATAACTTTAAACAATTGTATTCCAAACCATGTTAATAATGGTACATAAATAAATTTGTTTGTTATAAATTCTGTAAAATAATTCATCTCCCTTTATCCTATCCTTCCTTTGGTAAAAAATTCTCTTCTGTTATATTTCCATCATTATTTATTAAGATATTGATTCTCTTTTCTGAATCTTCTAATATTTTATTACATTCTTTTGAAAGCTTAATGCCTTCCTCGAATTTCTTAACTGATTCATCTAATGATAAATCTCCCTTTTCTAATTCAGCTGTAATTTGCTCTAATTTTTTCATCGCTTCTTCAAAATTAATCTCTTCCATATTTCCCCCATATCTTAAAGAATCTTAGCTTGCTTCTTACCATCTTGCATTCTAATATTTATTGTATCATCTTTTTGCAAGTCAGCTATACTCTTTACAATACCATTATTTTTTTCTATTATCGAATATCCTCTACTTAAAGTTTTTAAAGGACTTAATGCATCTAATTTAGAAAAATTCTTTATAGCTTGTGTTTTACTTACTTGAAGTTTATTTGTTACACTATTTGTTATAGATTTTACTAATATGTCTAATTTTAAATAGTTATCATTTACAATTTTTAATGGATCAGTATATACTCTACTTCTCATACATTTTTCATATCTCATCTGCATTAGTTCTACTTTTTTCTTTAATGCATTTTTTAATCTAATATTATATGTACTTAAATTTTGCATTATGTCTGTTATGTTAGGCACCACTATCTCTGCTGCAGCTGAAGGCGTTGGAGCACGCAGATCTGCGACAAAATCCGAAATAGAAAAGTCCGTTTCATGTCCTACTGCAGAAACAATTGGAAGTTCTGACTCGTAAATAGCTCTTGCTACAACTTCTTCGTTAAAAGGCCATAAATCTTCTAACGATCCTCCTCCTCTTGCCAATATCAAGACATCTGCTAATTTATTTTTATTCATTATTTTAATAGCTTCTGCAATCTTTTCTCCTGCACCTTCTCCTTGAACAGGAACTGGATATAGTCTTATATATACATTTGGATTTCTTCTTGTAGAAACATTTATAATATCTTTAATTACTGAACCCGTATTAGAAGTTAATACACCTATAACTTTTGGCATAACTGGTAATTGTTTTTTATGCTCCTTACTAAATAATCCTTCTTTTTCTAGTTTAGCTTTTAACTCTTCGTAGGCAGCGTAAAGACTTCCCATTCCATCTTCTTGCATAGCTTTACAATATAATTGATACACGCCATCTCTTTCAAAAACTGAAACAGTACCAAAAGCTAACACACTCATTCCATCTTTTGGTACAAATTTTAAATTAGATGTATATGATTTAAACATAATACATTTAATTAAAGAATTGTCATCTTTTAATGTAAAATACATATGACCAGTGTAATGGTGCTTAAAATTTGAGATTTCTCCTTTAATTAATATATTATTTAAGTATTCATCATCCGCTATTTTATTTTTTATATAACTATTTAATTCTGTTACAGATATTGCTTTATATTCCATTATTCTATATTTAACTCCTTAACCACATTTGCAAGTACTCCATTAATAAATGATGCAGATGTATCTTCACCATATTTTTTAGCCAGTTCTACGACTTCATTTATTACTACTTTAAAAGGAATTTCTTTGTACTGAATTTCATAAATTGCTAGTATTAATAAAGCTTTATCAATTTTAGATATTCTATCTATTGTCCAATTATCTTTAAGATTTTTTGAAATTTTTTCTGTAATGTCTTCTATATTATTATTTATCGCATTTATAGTTTTTTGTATGTCTTCTTTATCTCTTTCTTTTAAATTATTTTCTCCTAAAAAAATTTGTAATTCTTCATCATTCATTTCTTTATTTATTTGACCACTATATAATATTTTAAATGTTAATTCTCTTTTTGCTGATTTTTCCATTTAATTCCCCTCTTACATTTTGTCTATAAAATTTTTTAATTTTTCTTTTACTGCATATTTATTTCTTTGAACATAATTTCCTATAAAAATGCCCATCACAATTAGTATAATACCAATAATTAACTTGTATAAACCTGTTAATAGAATTAATATTGCAATGACAGCACCAATTATAGCTCCACTATATTCAGAAACAAAATCTTTAAAATTATTCATATTTATCTCCCTTTCTACCCTTCCACCTTGTTTTCTATTGTTGGAGTAATATTTCTAACTCTTACATTTACTGCTTTAGTTTCTAAATCTGAAGTTTTCTTTATTGCTTCTTTTACTCTATTTTGTATACTTGCAGTTAAATCTTTGATTACAATATTTGGATGTACATATAATGTAACATATACTCTTAAATTATTTTCTTTATCTAATCCTACTTTTGCTACAACATTTTCTGTTCCATCAAACCCATTAACTATATTTACAACTAAGTTCTCTAGAGTATCTTTAGAAATTAATAATCTTCCATTATCATTTTCCATTAAAATACCATCTTTAGTAGCTCTTTCATCTTTGCCACCAAAGAAAATTGCTTTTAATGCTAGTAGTATAAACACAATTGAAACACCTAATATTATATTAGAAGTTGGTTCTGTAGATAATGCACTTTCTAAATATGG
Source organism: Clostridium sp. CAG:354_28_25 (assembly GCA_001915925.1). Lineage (GTDB taxonomy): Bacteria > Bacillota > Clostridia > TANB77 > CAG-508 > Merdicola. Next base: position 27,169 of record MNRL01000013.1, on the reverse strand, counting down.
CATTAAATTTTCTAATTCTATCCAACCAAATATTACACTTGCTGTAATTACTGACAAAACAAACATTATTATTGAAAATATAACTAATATAAATCTATCTAAAAATTTCATATTTTCCTCCTTAGTTTTCCTCTGTTTTTTCTATATTTACACCTTGAACATGTACATTTACTTCATTTACTTTTAATCCTGTCATTGTTTCTACTGATTGTTTTACTTTATTTTGAATATCGAAAGCTACATCTGGTATACGAACACCATAATTTACAATTATGTTTACATCTATTTTTACATTATTTCCATCAGTTTCTGCTTTAATACCTTTGCTTAAATTTTTCTTTCCACTTAATACTTCTGTTATACCTCCAGCTATTCCACCTGCCATTTCAGCAACTCCTGAGATTTCTGAAACAGCAATTCCTGCAATAGTTGTTATAACTTCTTCTGCGATATTTATGTTATCTTCTTCCTCATTTAAAATATTTTCTACTAAATTTACATTCTCATTATTTTCTTCCATAGTTATCCCTCCTATATTTACTCTAGCATCGTTCAAGAGTATTACATAACAAAAAAATTGATATACTTAAAATCTGTATCAAGTATATCAATTTCTATATATTTTTACAACTATTTTCCAAAAAATATTTCATGCTCTAAAAATTATATTTCTTTAGAAAAAATCATACCTGCAATTAAATGATTTCCTCTTAAGAAATCTGCTGTAGGCATTCTTTTTGCATTTTCGCCTTGAATCTCTAATATTTTTAATACTCCACCATTAGCTTTTATATATAATCCATCTTTATCATCTGCAATTAAAATTGTTCCTGGTACTAGATTATTAAACTTGGCTTCATATTCTTCAAATTCGGTTTTATACGAAAAGAATTCCTCCTTTGTTAATACTTTTGATTTCCAAAATTTGATTTTCTTACCATCTATATATGAATATGCTCCCATTATTGGATTAAGACCCCTAATTAAATTATGAATCTTATTTGCATCAGAGTTTTCCCAATCTATTAATGCCATTTCTTTATTAAGCATTGGCGCTAAAGTTGCTTCTTCTGTTTGTTTCTCCCTTGGTGCTTTACCTTCTTCTATTAATTTTAAAGTCTTTACTAAGATTTCTCCACCAATCTTAGTAAGTTTTTGCCATAAATCGCCTGTTGTTTCCTCTGGACCAATTTCAACTTCTTCTTTAAGAATCATATCTCCTGTATCCATGCCTTCGTTCATATACATTGTTGTAATTCCAGTAATTTTTTCACCATTTAAAACTGCCCATTGAATTGGCGCAGCCCCTCTATATTTAGGAAGTAATGAGCCATGAACATTTATACAACCTAATTTAGGAATTTCTAATATTTCTTTTGGTAAAATTTTTCCATATGCTACAACGCAAATTACATCTGGAGCCAAAGTTCTAATTTCATCTAAAAATTCTGTATTATTTCTTATTTTAATTGGTTGATAAATTTTTAGATTTTTTTCTAAAGCATATTCTTTTACTGGTGAATATGCTAGCTTCATTCCTCTTCCTTTTGGTTTATCCGGATTTGTTACTACTCCAATTATTTCGAATCCTGCATCATATATACTTTTTAATGATTCTTGTGCAAAATCTGGAGTTCCCATAAATAATATTTTTAACATAAACAATCTCCTTTTAAAATTACAAATAATCTATATCCATTATTCTGGCTTAATAGTTTCTAATGTTCCAGGTAACATATTGTCTACAAATAAAATCCCATCTAAATGATCAGTTTCGTGACAAATTGCTTGCGCTAATAAGTCCTTGGCTTTAATTTTTTGTTTTTTACCTTCTAAATCATAATATTCTGCTTCTACTTCTTTTGGTCTTAAAAGTACAGCAAATTGATTAGGAAAACTTAGACAACCTTCTTCTACCTCATGTTCCCCTTTTGTTTTTGTAATTACAGGATTTATTAGCACAATAGGACCCTTTCCATCATATATATCTATTACAATAACTCTTTTTAATATTCCAACTTGTTGTGCAGCTAATCCTACTCCGTTATTTTTATGCATAGTTTCTATCATATCATCTACAAGTTCTTTTAATTTATCATCAAACTTTTCTACTTCCTTTGCTCTTTTTCTTAGTATTTCATCTCCGTTTTGTCTAATTAATCTAATTGCCATTTTTTCCTCCTTTTTATAAAATCACATCATATTTGTCGGATTTATATCTGCAATAACTCTTGCATTATTTTTTAATAATTCTTTGTCATATAAGCATTCATTTATAATCTCTATTAATTTGTCGTTTACTTCTGATTTTATTATTATTCTCCATCTATACCTATTTTTTATTTTGTCTATTGGTGCAGGTAATGGTTTTAAAATATTTGCAGCTATATCTTCCTGTTGTATTTTTTTATGCAAATTAGCATATAGTTGATTAGCAGTTTTGGATACAATTTCTTCTCTTTCACCACTTATTCCAAACATAATTATATCACAAAAAGGCGGATATCTCAATTGCTTTCTTAATTTTATTTCTACATTATAAAACTCTTCATAGTTTTGTTTTTTAGAATATTGAATACTATAATTATCTGGATTATATGTTTGAATTATTACATTTCCCGGTAATTTTTCTCTTCCTGCTCTTCCTGCTACTTGTACAAGCAAATCGAATGTTCTTTCACTTGCCCTATAATCATCTATATTTAGACTTCCATCTGCAGAAACAACACCAACTAATGTAACATCTGGAAAATGATGACCTTTAACAATCATTTGTGTTCCAATTAAAATATCTATTTTTTCCTCATTAAACTTTCTAAGAATTTCCTCATGTGAATTTTTCTTTGTTACAGTGTCTATATCCATTCTAATTGTTGAAGCTTTTGGAAACATTTTATTTATTTCCAGTTCTAATTTTTGAGTTCCTGTTCCAAAATGTCTTATTTTCTTGCTACCACAATTAGGACATATCTTAACTAAAGATTCCTCGTATCCACAATAGTGGCATTTTAATTTTTCTTCTTTTTTGTGATATGTAAGGCTTATATTACAATTTCTACATTTAGCAACATATCCGCAATCTCTACACATTATAAATGTAGAAAATCCCCTTCTATTTAAGAAAAGAATCGTTTGTTTCTTATTCTTTAAGTTTTCTTCTATTAATTTATATAGTTTAACACTAATCATCGTTCTATTGCCATTGGCAAGTTCCTGTTTTAAATCTACAACTTCTATACTTGGCAAATTAGAGTTATTTGCTCTTTTAGTTAATTTTAAAAGTTCTATATTCCCTTGTTGTGCTTCATAAAATGTAGTTATATCAGGTGTTGCACTTCCTAATAATACTGGGATTTTATTGTATTTTGCAAGCTCTGTTGCTACTTCTTTTGCATTATATCTAGGTGGCATTTCTGATTTATAAGATGAATCATGTTCTTCATCAATTATTGTTATCCCAAGATTTTTAACTGGTGCAAAAATTGCTGACCTAGCACCTATAACAATTCTTGCCTCACCACTTTCTATTCTCTCCCAACTGTCATGTCTTTCACCAACAGATAATTTACTATGCAATACAGAGATAATTTCTTTTCCAAATCTTTCTATAAATCTATTAATCATTTGTGGTGTAAGTGAAATTTCTGGAACTAGCATTATAGCACTTTTTCCTTGTTCTACTATCTTTTCTATTAATTGCAAATAGATTTCAGTTTTTCCGGAACCAGTTACACCATATAATAAATATTTTTTAAATTCTTTTCTTTCTATTGAATCTGCAATTTTAGAATATGCTAGTTGTTGTTCAGTTGTAAATTGTAAATTTTTTGTTCTTGTAATATTTTTATTTAATAATGGATTTCTTACTACCTTTTGTTCCTGTAGTTTTAAAAATCCATTCTTTTCTAGCGTTTTTACAATTGCTCTTGAAGTCTCTGTTTTTTCTATTAATTCTGATTGCAAGGTTTGTCCATTTTTTATTAGATACATTAAAATTCTTTGTTGTTTTTCTGATTTTATCTTATTATTGTTGATATAATCCAATGTTTGTTCAGTACTCATAACTAAAGATGCAAATAGTGCTGTCTTATCTTTTGCACGATTCGCAAAATTCTTTGTAGTTGTTCCTGGTTTAAGCATTAATTTCATACATTCTGCTACATTTGAAAAATATCTTTTGGCCATCCATTTAGCTAAAATTATTTTTTCTGTTGTTAGTGATTGTTCTTCTATTTTTGCAATATCTTTTACTTCATATTCTGTGCTTTCTTTAATGTTTGTTACAAAACCTTCTTCTAATTTTTTATTTCTTCCGAAAGGAATTAGTACCCTACTTCCTATTGATATATTATTTTCCATTTCTTTTGGTATATTGTAGTCAAAATGCCTATTTAAAGTTTTTACATTAGATTCTATAATTACTTCCGCTATCATCTTGTCTCCTTATTCTAGATATATAGAAAAAGATATCATTATTCTTTTTTATATAAGAACAACAATATCTTAATTTTAAAACTCTGTATTTTTTACATTTGCTTCTTCTTCGATTATTTTTTGTATTATAGATACCGTTTTTTCTAAATCGTTATTCTTTATTACATAGTCGTATATCCCAATTTTCGATTCTTCAAAATCGAATCTATTTAATCTTAATTGAATCTCTTTTGGGCTTGGTTTATCTATTCTACTTTCTAATCTTTTTTGTAGTTCGTCCTTTGGAACTCTTAAAAATATTGTTACTACTTTTGTGTCTTGTTTTAATAGTTCTATTAAATGTTGAGTTCCATTTACATCTATGTCTTTTACAATAATTTTTCCTTCTTTTATTTTTTCATTTAAAATTTTTCTTGATGTCCCATAATAATGATTATGATGTACGTCATATTCATATAATTCCCCATCTTTTATCATTCTTTCAAATTCTTCTGTTGAAACAAAATTATATGTTTCTCCTGGTACATCTCCTGGTCTTACTTCTCTATCTGTATAAGAAGGTATTGCTATTACATTTTCCATTCTTTTAATTAATTCTTTTTGAATAGTATTTTTTCCAGCTCCTGCAACGCCAGACAATATAACTAGCATACAACCACCTTTCCTTCAGCTACTTCGTTAGTTGCTAGTGTTACAGCTGAATGAGATTTTACTTTTGTTACAGTAGGTTTTCCTGCTGCTATTTGTCTTGCTCTTTTAGAGACCATAATTACTAATGTATATCTATTATCTACTTTTGTTAATAAATCTGTTACAGATGGTTTAACCAACATATAAAATTCCTCCCCTAATTATTTTCTATATTCTTGTCTAGTCTTGATGCTACTGTTTCTGGTTGAAGTGCAGAAAGTATTAAATGATCTGAATCTGTAATAACTACAGCTCTTGTCCTTCTTCCATATGTGGCATCTATTGCTGTTCCTTTATCTTTCGCCTCTTGCACCATTCTTTTTATAGGTGCAGATTCTGGACTTACTATTGCTATAATTCTATTTGCAGAAACTATGTTTCCAAAACCAATATTTACTAATTGCATTATAAAATCACTTCCTATTCTATATTTTGAACTTGTTCTCTAACATCTTCTAATTCAGTTTTTAATTCTATTACTAAATTTGTTATTTCTAAACAATTTGATTTAGAACCTATTGTATTTACTTCTCTATTCATCTCTTGTATTATAAAATCTAATCTTTTTCCTGCTTTTTTAATACTTTCAGATTGTAATAGTTCTTTAAATTGTACAATATGACTTTTTAATCTTGTGATTTCTTCTTCTATTGATGTTTTGTCTGCATATAGAACTACTTCTTGTGAAATCCTTGCTTCATCTACTATATCTGTTTGTAGCATTTCCTTTATTCTGTCCTTTAATTTTACTACATATTGATCAATAAGTCCAGTAGAATATTGCGAAATATTTAAAATATTCTCATTAATTAACTCTAGTCTATTAATCATATCTTCTGCTAATTTCTTACCTTCTGCTTCTTTCGCTTCTAGCAAATTAGCTATTGCTTCCTCTAAAGCATTACTTAATTCTTCCCACAATATATCAGAATTGTCATCTTGCGTTATGTTTAATACGTCTGGAAGCCTTGCTATTTTCATAACTGTTATATCATTTGTTATATTATTTTCTTCTTCAATCTTTTTTAACTCTTCTATGTATGCTTTTGCTAAGCTTTGATTAATTGTAATTTTTTTGCCTAAATTACTGTTGTTTACAAAAGTTATACTAATATCTATTTTTCCTCTTTCTATCTTTTCTTGAATTTTCTTTTTTATTTTATCTTCTAAAAAACTTAGTCCGTATGGAAGTCTTACATTGATATCAGTATATCTATGGTTTACTGCTTTTATTTCTACAGTATACTCTCTTTCTGAATTAGTATAAAAACCTCTACCAAAACCTGTCATACTTCTTATCATTCTTCTTCTCTCCTATTTCTTTTTCTTCTTTTTTGATTTTTTCTTTGAACTATTATTTGATTTAGCTTGTGTTTTCGCTTTGGATTGAACTGTATTTTTTTCTTTATTTTCTTTTTGTTCTTTAGTTTTGTCTTCCACTTCTGCTTCTTTTTTATCTTGTTTATTTTCTTCTTGGTCAGTATTAGTTTTCTCTTCTACTTTTTTGTTTCTTCTTCTATGTGTTTCTATTTTTATAATTTTTTCTTCTTTAACAATCTCACTAATATCATTTAAACTTCTTAGATATTCTTTTTTGGTCTTATTATATATCCTTACACATTTAATAATATAATATACAGATATTAACAATGATTCAATTGCAATAACCATAACAAATTTATCTATAAATAGTTGATAAATATATACTTCACACAATGTGACTATTGCAACAAATAAAGCTTCTAATCCATGTGCAAACAATGTTAAATCTATCTTTTTGTAACTTCTCTCAAATAAAATTATTGAAAATATTAATATAGAAATACTAAACACTTTTAAATCTACGATAAAAGTATCTTCTCTTATATTCATATATCCCAATATTTTTAATATACAAAATGCTAATATCACTATAGCAATTATTATGTTTCTAAATATTTTTTTATTTGCCTTTTTCTCATATTCTTTCGACATTTTCTTTTGTTGTTTCTTTTCTTTTTCTATTTCAGCAATTATTTTTTCTGCTTTTTTATCTTTCTTTTTGTTTTCTTTCTTTTTTTCTTCTACATTCTCAGTTTTGTCTGTTTCTTTAGTATCTTCTTTTACTATTTCCTCTTTTTTATTCTTTTCTTCTTTTTTAGTTTCTACAGTTTTTTCTTCTTTTTGTTCTGCTGTATTTGCTACATCTTCTATTATTTCTTCTTTATTCTCTTGCATTACTTCTTTTGTAGTATTAGTTGTTTTCTTAGTTTTTGGTTGATTTTTCTTTGATTTTTTATTCTTCTTAGACATATTTAACACTCCTTAATTTAAATCTCCTAATTCATACATTAATATTCCACTTACTACTAATGCTACTGTTTCTGTTCTTAGAATTCTTTTTCCTAATGTAACTACAGATACATTCTGATTTAATCTTAATTGTTCTATTTCACTTTCTGCAAATCCACCTTCTGGACCAATTACAATACCAATATTTAATTCTTCTTTATTATCATTCTTTAATTGTTCTATTTCGTCTTTTATACTTATCTTTTCTTCGTTTTCATATAGGACAAAAATTTTATCAAACTCATCAAATTTTATATCAGCTATATTTATTATATTTTCTATTGTAGGAATTATATCTCGTCCAGATTGTTTTGCAGCTACTTCTGCAATTTTTCGCCACCTATCTACTTTATTTTGTTTATCTTTATCTTTTAATTTTATTACTGTCCTTTTTGTAATTACCGGAACTATAGTTTTTACTCCTAGTTCAGTTGCCTTTTGAATTATTAATTCCATCTTATCTGACTTTGGCAATCCCTGAAAGATAGTTATATTCAAATTAGATTCTGCTAAGCTTTTTACTTCGTCTAAAATTTTGCATACTATTTTATTTTCTTCTATATTTTTTATTACGCATTCATAATTTTTCTGAGTATCTGAATTGCAAATATTAATCTTATCATCGATTTTTTTTCTTAATACATTTTTTATATGATTTACATCACTACCAGTAATCCATATTTCTTCATTTTCTTTTAGATTTTCTGTTTTTATAAAAAATTTTGGCATTTATCTGCTCCTATCTAATTTTTTCGATTTCATTATACTCTTTTTAACAATTTAATTCAAGGAAAACCAAAAGAATTATCTAGTTTTCTAAAATAATAGCTGGCTTATTGCTTACTTTTTCGCAAAACATTTCGTCATGTTCTATAAATAAAAGTGTTGGCATATATTCCAAAATCATATTTTCTATTTGCTCACGGGTTTGTATATCTATATAGTTTAATGGCTCATCCCAAATGTATATATGTGCATTTTCTGATATACTCTTACCTAACAATATTTTCTTTTTTTGCCCCTCACTTAAATTTTCCAAATCGTGTTGCATTTCGGTTTGACTTATTCCCATCTTTACTAACATTGCCCTAAATACACTTTCATTTAATTTATTTTCTGCGATAAATACTTTTAATGAGCCTTTTAATGTATGCGTATCTTGTGGTACATATGAGATTTTTAAGTTATTTCCTATGTTTAGGATTCCTTTATATCTATTTTCTTTATTAACAATTGCTTTTATAATACTAGACTTTCCTGCACCATTTTTTCCTTTAATACATATTCTGTCTCTATTTTGTATAGAAAAGTTTATAGGTTTAAATAATGGCTTTTCATATTCTATTTGGAAATTTGTAGCCGTGATAAGCTCATTTTTTTCATATAGCAATGGTACTATCTTTAACTTTTCTATGTTGTCTACATTAGAAAGTAGTTTTTTTGCTTCTTGTATATTTTTATTTTTTCTTTCTTCTAAAACTTTTGATTTTTTCATTATTTTAGCTGCTTTATGACCTAAAAAGCCCTTGTCTAGCATTTCTTTACTTCCACTTTTATTCTGTTTTTCTTTTTCTACTGTGTTAGACCATTTCTTACTTTCTTTACTTGCATTCTCTAATCTTTTTATTTCTTTTCCTAATTTTTCATTTTGTTTTAGTTCGAAATTATTTTGTCTATCAAATGCTTCTTTCCATACAGAATAATTTCCTTGAATTATATCTATGTTTGAATTATTTATAGCCATAATATGATCTGTAACTTCATTTAACAAACCCCTATCATGTGAGACAAGTATAAATCCTTTCTTGTTCTTTAAATATTTTTCTACGTCTAATTTTGAAACATCATCTAAGTGATTTGTTGGTTCATCAATTAATAAGAAATTATTATCTTTCAAAAACAATGCTACAAGCATGGCTTTTACTTTTTCTCCGCCACTTAGTGTTTTATAAGCTCTGTATAAAGCCTCTATGTTAAAATTCAAAATATTTAATTCTTTAATAATTTCCCAATCTTCTGCCATACAAAAATCTTGAATTACCTCTATAGTTAGTTTGTTTTCATTTACTTTAAATGGAAAATAATCTATATCTACATTCTTTATAATTTTTCCAGCATAGTTTAGCTTTCCACATAAAATTTGTAATAATGTAGTTTTTCCTTTTCCATTTCTACCTATAAGACCTAATTTCCAATTTGTATCTAAATTAACAGATACATCATCAAAAATATTTTCTATTCCATTATCATATCTAAAAGTTAAATTTTTTATTTGAATTAGTGACATTTTCCCTCCTTGTCGAGATTTGGGGACACAGGGATTTGGAGACGGTCTGGCCGGGATTTAGGGACGCTCTTTTTTCCCTGTATCATTTTTTTATTTCTCGACTCTATCCTATTATTAATTATAGTTGTCTTTTTATCCATTCCATTATTAAATCTACTACATATTTGATTTCTTTTTGGGTTAGTTCCTTTCCTTTTCTTATTTTGTGCCATTTATATAAACATCCTCTACAGCAAGTTGCAGTCGCATGTTGCGCAATGAAGACTGGATGTCCTTTCATAGGAGTTTGCTTTCCATCATTTATTATTTCTTTCGGAGCTAATCTTTGTCTTATAAAGTCATAGGCATGTTTTTCTATTGTATCTAGCCCCTTTTCTTTTATATATTCTTTCTCTTTTTCTTTTAACTTAAAACCCGACCTAAATTTTGATTTACTTAAAGCTTGTAATTGATTATTTATAAATTCTTCTTCTGTCATGATTATCCTCCTAATTGGATTTTTTAATATTTAACTTTTTCATAACCGGGATTTAAGGAACGTCCCCAAATCCCAACACTATAATAAAAAAAGAATAGACAAAAAGCCTATTCCTCAAAATCAAATGCAGTTCTTTTTGTTCTAATTTCTTTACACATATTTGAAACTCTTACATGTCTTGGGTCTGTTTTATATTTTTGTAAATCTTCTAAACTTTCGAATTCAGAAATTAGAATTGCATCGTATTCATCGTTATCAATGTTTTTACCAACCTGCATACTTTTTATTACATCAATTTGATTTTCTAAAGCTTTTAATCCATCTAGAAATTCATTCATTTCTTTTTCTGTATTTTCCTTAAATTTCCACATTACTATATGTTTAATCATTTTATTGCCTCCTAGTCTTTTATTTTTATATTTAATAAATATGCCAAATCCATAATTTGAAGTTCATTTATTATTGCACCTTTTATATCTGCAAGCGTTGTTGATAAACCTTGAATTATGCATGTTGACAAATCTATATCTTTTAAACGAGTATTAAATATTTGTGCTTTTGTAAAATCTATATTATCAAATTTTACATTTTTTAAAATTGAATCTTGCATATATGAATTTATTAATGTTGTATCTTTTAATTTTAAGTTATTAAAAGTTGTATTAGACATATTTGAATAATTTAAATTAGAATCCTGTATTTGTACTGACATAAATGTATTTTCTATAAAATTACATCCTGTCATCTTGCAATTTTTAAATTTGCAATTAATAAAACTACAAGTTTCAAAAGTAGTATTTGAAAAGTTACAATTGTCAAATACTATATCTTTAAAATATACTTTTTCTAATGAACTATCTATTATTTCTGTATGTATAAATTTAGAATTATCTATGTCTTTTTTATATACATTTAAATTCTTCTGTGACATATTTTGTACTGTTTCATTTTTTAGTTCTTCTTCAATTTCTAATTTATCAAAAAAGTTTTCTTCCATTTTGTTCCTGCCTACTTATATATTTAATACTTTTATATAATAACATTAAAGGAAGTAATTATCAATTACTTCCTTTGAAATTTTATCTATTCTTTGTTACTGCCTGTCCTACTTCCTTTTCTAAATCGCTCTAAAAGTATGCTAGGAGCCACAGCAGATATTCCGACTAAATATGTCCCATCTTCTGCTACTATTATGTTACGCCCACCACGAAAGGGTTCCCAAAATAATATAGCATTATCTTCTTCTAGAACTTTATAATTCTCTTTAAGAATTTCCTCTGATATATTCAAAACTTTACTTGCTATTTCCAAACTTTTTTGAATCATTTTACTTCACAATCCCTTCAAAATATTTTATATAAACCATTTTATTATATTAATGTAATAGTTTCAAGTTCTTATTTTTAGTTATTCCTAATATTTTTAATCCGCTTTGTATATATTTATTTTTCATCATATATTTCCATACAAGACCTGTCAAATAATTTTCTATCATTAATATTTCTATTCCTTTATCTATACCCAAATATTCTTTTGATACCCATCTTTTGGTTCTTGCTAGGTTATAGCTGTCTTTTAACCCGTATTTTCCCCATAAATACGAACAATTATTATAAAAATATTCCAAAGTTTTAATACTATCATTAGGAGTAAAAACTATCGAGCCTATTGCACCACAAGGAGCTACAGTTCCATCATTTTCTATATCTAAATTAGAAAAACTAGGTGAGGCACCATAGCCACCAGAATATCCTCTTGGACCAACACATGCTGTTAATCCCCATGAATTTTTATTAAATGTTTTAAATTTATCCATATTATTAATACAGTATTCTCTATTTGCTAATGTTGCTTTTCTTGAGTTTTCGAACCAATCTACTCCTTCTATATCTTTCTTTCCCTTAAAATCTATCCAAGCATGTGAATATTGATATGTAAATAAACTTCCTCCATATGAAAATATTATATCTTTTATTCCTTTATAATCGTTTTTAGGGCGCTTAAATTTATAGTACATTTCTTTACTAATAGGATAAATTTCTGAAGCAACTCCTAGAACATACATCATTAACTGTTCTGCATACATATCCCAATTACCCCAAAATCCAATTTCTGGTTTATATCCCATATAAAAGTAGTTAGTTTTAGGATTTACATACCACTTCCAATTTATATTATTAAATAATTTATATGCTTTTGTCTTTATAATTCCACTAAAATATTCTCCAACAAGTAAAGCCCCACAAATAAAAATTGCAGTATCAATTATTGATATTTCTGAGTTCCATTCTCTTTTACCATTTTTCATATTTACGAAATGATAAAAAAAGCCATTTTTCCCTTCAACATTGTTTAAAAATGTATCTAAAGTTCTATTGGCCCTTTCATATCCTTGTTCATATTTTATTATTTTTCTTTCCACCGAAATTACTAATGCTGCTAATCCATATCCTACTGCTGCAATGCTTGCCACATTTTTCGAATATACAGTTTTATCCCTTATTAAGCCATTTTCATTTGATTCTTGTATAAAATATTTCAGACTATGTTTTAACTCTTTTAATAATAAATCTTTTCCATATAATTTCACTATTCTCATACTATCACCTTTAAAATTATATTAACATATAATTTTAATTATTTGTATGGAAATAGTTGGAACGGGATTTTGGGGACGATCCTAAAATCCCTCTTCTAATATTTCATCTTCTTTCTCTTTGCTTAAATATCCATATTCCACCATTTTATCTGCAACTTGTTTTTGTCTTTCTTTGGCAAGTTTTAGATTTTCCTTTGGATTATATACAGATGGAGCATTAGGTATGCCTGCAAGCATTATACATTCTCCTGCAGTCATCTCATTTGGAGATTTACCAAAATATCCTTTACATGCATCTTTTATATTATAATATCCATTTCCAAAATAAATCGTATTTATGTATAGCTCTAGGATTTCATTTTTCGAATATTTTTTTTCTATTTCAAAAGCCATAAAAACTTCTGCTATTTTTCGTGTAATTCTCTTTTCCTGTGTAAAATATTCATTCTTAGCAATTTGTTGGGTTATTGTGCTTCCTCCTTCTACAAAATCCATTGCTTTGATATCATTTATAAGAGCTCGTCCTATTGCAATTACATCTATCCCACTATGTTTATAAAATCTATGGTCCTCTACAGAAATAACTGCATCTAAATACATTTGTGGCAACTCTGAAATTTTTGTATAATTTGCTTTTGACTTTATTTCTTCTACTTTTTCTTCTAAAGGCGTTTCTTGTATTGCTTCTTTATACATATCATATCCTTTTCCTATTAGAAGTAGTCCTATGCTTATTCCAATTAGTATCAATAAAAGTATTACTTTCAAAAATGTTTTCATTATTGCCACCTTCTTTCTTATTGTGATTTTTTAGTCACTCCCATAAAAAAATCATTTTATTATTTTACAGGGATTTAAGGACCGTCCCCAAATCCCTAGTCCCTCATCCCCATACTCTATTCCGCCTCTTTTATAATGTTTTTGCTTCCTAAATATGTTGCCATAAAATATGCTCCATATATTACACCTATAATTACTGCTGTAGCTATTGCTGATGGTAATAATTCTTTAGCATCTGCTAGTACACTCATCATGGTCATAACAAATTGTATTCCAAATATAGAATGGATAATCGCTAATATTAAAGGCATTAAGAAAAATATTCCTATTTGCTTAAATAATGCTCCATTTATCATTTTCTCGTCTGCTCCAATTTTTCTTAAAATAGCATATCTTTGTTTATTATCGGAACTTTCTGTTAATTGTTTTAATGCAAGAATTGCTGAACTTGCAATTAAAAATATTATTCCTAAATAGATTGCTATGAATAATACTATTGTTGATACTCCTAAACTAGATTCTATAATTGCTATTTTTGTCATACCATCTATGGTAATATCTTTTTCGTTTAAGTTTTTACTAAACTCCGTCTCTGTCTCTCCAGTACATATTTTTTCTATTTCTTCTTTCTCTTCTTCTGTAGTTGCATTATAGTTAGCCGCTAAAAACGTCTCTTCTTTCATATCTTCTGTCAAATTACAACTATCTGGAACCAATACTATTCCATTATTTATATGACTTCCTGCCATATAAATATATCCGTTTTGACACTCATCATATTTTGATTTATATTCCTTACCTGCTATAGTTATTGTACTATCCGCTTTTAAAGCTTTATTTCTAAGATTTTTCATATTATCAAAATCACATAATATTATATATTCATCATCTTTTAATTGATATTCTATATTTCCATATAATCTAGCAACTTTATTATAGTCAGATACTTTTACTATTTCCTCTGCAGTTTCATATAAAAGATTTGGAAACTGCTGTTTTACTTCATCATATACTGGACTTAATGTGTCCCTCCATGTTAACTCATTTGTTGCATAAATTGGAATTTCTACTACATCTTTAAGTTTAGTCATATCAAACCCATTATCTTCTAAAGTTTGAATCATTGTTTTTCTAGAATCTTCTATCTGTGCTTTTGACATTTTCTCATTTTCCGGTAAATTAGCTGTTTTATATAGATTTAAATCTACTGGCGTTGTATCTTCTAAATCTTTTCTCATCGTATTATTTAATGATAATGCTGATGATAGTATTGTTATTGTCATAAATAACATTAAACAAATTATTGACATGCTCACTACTGTTGTATTTATTTTATTGTGCAATTGTCTTAAAACAAACATATTTACATCTTTTAGATAAATATTTTTTCTTAATTGTACTAGTTTTAATATAAATCCAGAAACCGACCAAAAAACTAAGATAGTACCTACAATTCCCATCAGTATAATTGGTAATATTGTATCTGCTGTAGATAACTCATTCACTCCACCTGTTACTTTGTAATATGCATATCCAAGTATAACAACTCCAATTATAAATACTAATATACATACCCATAAATTTTTGATTTTTATTTGTTCATTCTTTTTAGAAGCATTCAATAAATTTATTAATTTATATCTAGAAATAGTAAATGTATTAAATATCATTACTGCAATGTACATTACTGCAAAATATATGCATGTCTTTATACAAGCATCTTTTGAAAACACAAATTCAAATTTACTCATATCTGCTGCGAATAATTTTCCTACTAAGACGGACATAAATTGTGATGCAAAAACACCAATTACTAAGCCTACAATCAACGAAATTATTCCAACAAAAATAGTTTCTATTAATAAAATTCTAGAAATTTGTCCTTTGCTCATTCCAAGCATCATATATGTTCCAAATTCCTTTTTTCTCCTATTTATTAAGAAATTATTTGCATATACAATTAAAAGCCCTAATATTACAGCAACAAAAACGGAAACAAATCCAAGCATTGTTATCATTAATTTTATTAACTCTCTTGTTGAACTAGATACTTGCATCATAGCTTCTTGGCTATCAAGTGAGTTAAACATATAAAATATCGCTACACCAAGTACTAATGTTAAAACGTAAATCGCAAAATCTTTAATTGTTTTCCTCATATTTTTTATAGATAATTTAAATAACATCTCCTAGTTCACCTCCTAATAGAGTTTGAACTTCTATTATCTTTTCGAAGAATTCTTTTCTTGTACTTTCTCCTTTAATAAGTTCATTAAAAATCTTTCCGTCTTTAATAAATAAGATCCTACTTGCATAGCTTGCTGTGAATGAATCATGTGTAACCATCAAAATTGTTGCACTTAGCTTTTGATTTAAATTTTCGAAACTTTCTAATAGTTGTCTTGCAGATTTACTGTCTAATGCTCCTGTTGGCTCATCTGCAAGCACTAATTTCGGATTTGTTATTATTGCTCTGGCTGATGCAACTCTTTGTTTTTGCCCACCAGATATTTGATATGGATATTTATTTAATATATCAGTGATTTCTAATTTTTTAGCTATTTCTTGCACTCTTTCTTCGATTTCTTTTGGTTTTACTTTTTGAATTGTAAGTGCTAATGCGATATTTTCATATGCTGTTAATGTATCTAATAAATTGAAGTCTTGAAAAATAAAACCTAATTCTTCTCTTCTAAATTTATTTAGGTTATTCCCTTTTAGTCTTGTTATATCTTGATTGTTAATTATTATTTTTCCTGCTGTAACTCTATCTATTGTAGATATACAATTTAGTAATGTTGTTTTTCCAGAGCCTGATGCTCCCATTATTCCTACAAATTCGCCTTTCTCAATAGTAAAACTTATATTATCTATTGCTTTGGTTAAATTTGATTTATTCCCATAATATTTCTCAATATTTTTAACTTCTAATACTTTTTCCATTTTTAATCTCCTCTCTATTAACTTTAATTTTATTATACTGATTTTTATATTTTATACAATTTATTTGGCTTACAATAATCTTACATTTTTGTAAGATTATTAACTTAATACAAGCCGGTACAAAAATCTGTGCAAGATTAATGTATCGGCTTGTAGCTTTGGTGGAATATATATTTATTGTGCCAAGTTTATTGATGCATAAAATAATAACTGTGCTGCTTCTAACTCATCTAATTCTGGATTCCAGTCGAACAAAAAAGTATTGTCATTACTGACATATATATCAAAAACATATTCCTTATTGCATATTTTTAATAAGTTTCTTTTAATATTTAAGCTTTTTTGTCCATTCATTTGCTCTTCTATTAAACTACTAAACATAGCAGTAGTAAAATTTATTGCTTCTTCTGGTTCAATTCCATTATAAAAATAGTATTTAAATGATGTATCTTCTATCTTTTCACTATACTCCATATATATTCCTATGCTTCCAACATATTGGGAATTTTTTAATTCAATCCGTTCCTTTTCTTTTTGAAAGTCTATACTCATAATTAACTCCTTTCATAATTCAACTAGAACTTCTTGTTACTTGCATATATTATATAAGCCTCATTTAGTTTTTGCAACATTACATTTTTGTTTGAATTATTTTATTCATCTATGTCTTGACAATAAACAAGGGCTATATGCCCCAAAAAAGTTGCATATAGCCCTTGCTTTATAGAACACTTTAATCAGAAAAGTTCCTATACGCATTGTATAAATTGCGTATCAACTTCTCCATCTCTAACTGGCAATCTTCCGACACAGAAGGTTCTGCGTTTTTCAATGCAAAATTCAATCTATCCCACCATTGCAAGAATTCAAAGTGAATAGTTTCCGCTGGAACCTCTTCGAATTCTAAATATAGTTTAAGTTCGTCCTCGTAAGTTAGTTCAAACTCTGCCTGTAACAATCCAAGCAATGTTGGTGTTGCCTGCTTAAGAGCCATTTCGTAGCTTACTCGTCTTAAATAGCGGTTAAGCTCTGTTATTGCATTTTCAAGCAGTGCTCTTTCCTCCCGATATTTATTCGACAAAATTTCTATTTGCCATTTTGTTAAGCATTCCTTGTTCATCTCTTATTCCTCCATTCTTTGGAATCTTCAACAGTTTTTAACAATACAATTATATATATTATCAGAATTTATGTCAACTGTTATTTCATATTAATAAAACTATTATTAGGAAATATTAATTTTACTTCTGTTCCTTCATCCTTTTTTGAATTTAGCTCTAATCCAATACATAATTTATCACATAACTTTTTGCATAAATATAGCCCTATTCCTGTAGATTTTTTTCCTGTAATTCTTCCATTTTCACCTGTAAAGCCTTTTTCAAATACTCGCGTAATCTCACTTTCTTTAATTCCTATTCCATTATCTTTTATATATAAAATAATATTTTCTTTTTTCCTTTCACCATATATTTCTATTTGCCTATCTGCATTTTTTGAATATTTTATAGAATTTTGTATAATTTGATTTATTATAAATATACACCATTTGCTATCTGTACAAACTGTTTCATCTAAATTCTTTGTATCAATAGATATTTTATTTTGTATTAATTGTGCCTTGTTTTTTAATATACTCGCATTAACAATCTCTTTTAACTGAATTTTCCTTACAATATAATCTTTCTCTACAGTATTACTCCTAGCATAAAATAAAGCTTGTTCAGTATAATTGTCTATTTTATCTAATTCTTCATTTATGCTTGCTGTAATCTCATTTTTGTTATTTTCGACAATCATCTTACTTGTAGCTATAGGAATTTTTATCTCGTGAATCCACAATTCTATAAAATCTTTGTAGTCCTCTTGTAAATACTTATATTTGTTTACATTTTCTAACATTGATTTTCCTATATCTCTAATAGCATCTTCTAATATATTAGCTTCTGTAAAGTCTGCCTTTGGCAAAACTTCCATAATTAGATATTCTTCTTGCAACTCTCTAATTCTACTTTTTACAGTATCATAATAATTTTTCTTTGAATAATACTCTACTAAAAATCCTATTAAAAAAGCTGCAATTATCGCTACTGCCACATATATTTTTATAAATATTTGCATATCATATGGAATTAAAAGAATCTCAATAGTTATAACTGCAAATACTAGTAAACTAATATAAATAATTTTGTCTTTTAGATATTCTTTGAATCTCATTTTAAAATATACCCCAATCCTCTTTTTGTTTCGATTAAATCTTTTAGGCCTACTTCTTCTAATTTAGTTCTTAATCTTTTTATATTAACTGTAAGTGTATTGTCATCTACAAAACTTTCACTATCCCATAAATAATCCATTATTTCATTTCTAGAAACAATTTTCCCTTTATTTAAAACTAAATAATGTAATATTTTTAATTCGTTTTTTGTTAATTCTATTGATTTATCATCTTTTTCTATAATGCTCTTGGATATATTTAAAACAAATTCTCCACAATCTATTTTATCTTGATTTACTTGGCTTGTATTACTTCTTTGTAATAGTCTTTCTATTTTTGCAAGCAAAATCTGAATATTATATGGTTTCGTAATATATTGATCTGCACCATTATTAATACTTAAAAGCTCATCTAATTCATTATCTCTACTAGTTACTATAATTATTGGAACATTTGAGACTTTTCTTATTTCTTTACAAATATATTCTCCATCCATATATGGCAAGTTTATGTCTAACAATACTAAATCTGCTTTACTTTCTAATAGCTCAGCAATTGTATTGTCAAATTTTTCTAGTATTACTGCTTCATAACCATGCTTTTCTAAAAATATTTTTAATTCTTCTCTTAATTTTTTGTCATCTTCAACTATTAATATCTTAGCCATCTTATCTTCCTTTACATAATTTAATAATAATTTAACATGTGATTGTCCAAATTAATTGATAGTTTCCTTTGGTTTATATTATTATCTTGAGTTTTTACTTCTAATTTTCCTCTCACTAGAAAGTTTAACATATTTATACTATATTACTCTTAATTTTACAAGAGTGCTTTTTAGGTTCGTTGATATCTTATGTAAAGTGTGCTATAATATACACGTAATTTGTAAAATTTATGTTACACAGACTGTGTAAAAAATAAAAGGAGGATATCTTAGGATGATAAAAGATTCTAAAATTGTTAAAGATTTTAAAATTAGCAACACACGGTATGGAATTTGCTTAAAAATAATTCCGCCATCACCTAGTATTACGGATGGTAAACCCACTTTAGAAGTAACACTGTATAAGGAAAAGCAAAATACTGTCAATAAAAAAGAATGGAATTATTGTAATATTATATATGGTCATATCATTAATGACAGTAAAAAAATAATCTATGTCAGCATGCCAGTTGAAAGAGAATATTTTGATTTAGTTACTTCGAAGGATGTCGCAGCAACCAAATATGCAATTTCTTGGTTGCAAGAGAAGTCCTATGAGGACATCCTCTCTATGTAATTACTAAAACTTAGGACATCAGCGATAAAAACGCTGATGCCCTAAGTTTTATTTTAAAGGAATTTTAAAGAATTTTGCAACCATCCCAATATCCCTAATCTACATTAATTAATTCATATTCTTTTGTTCCAAAGCCAAGTTCAGCTGCTGCATCTATTGTATGTCTACCATTTTGTCTCTCTACTCTTTCCACAAAATGATCTCTTCCTGGATCTTTTGAATTATATATTAAATCTATACAAGCTTGGTCTATTGCTATTGGATCTGTACTTGCCAATATTCCAATATCTTTCATACATGGGTCTTCTGCAACTGCACAGCAATCACAATCTACAGATAGATTACACATAACATTAATAAATAAAATATTATCTTTAAAATAATTTACTACAGAAGATGCTGCATCTGCCATTGACTCTAAGAAAAGATTTTGCTCTGGTAAATTTTCCCATACTATTGTTTGATCTTTAGTTTTTCCGGCTGAATGTATCCAAGATTTTCCTTCTGATGAAGCACAACCTATTGATAATTGTTTTAATGCTCCACCATATCCTCCCATTGGATGTCCCTTAAAATGTGATAAAACTAACATAGAATCATAGTTTTTCATATTTTTTCCTACAAAGTTTTGTTTTAAAACTTTTCCATTTGGAATATCTAGAACCATATCGTCTCCATCAGCATCCATAATATCTACATCAAAATATTTTGTCCAACCATGGTCCTCTATTAATTTCTTATGTTTCTCTGTACTGTTTCTTGCTCCTTCATAGGCTGCATTACATTCTACAACAGTTCCATTTACTCTTTCTACTATCGCTTTTACAAATTCAGGTCTTATATAATTTTGATTTCCTTGTTCTCCAGAATGTAATTTAACAGCTACTTTTCCTAGTAATTCTTTACCTATTTTTTCATACATTTTAATTACACTTTCTGGTGTAATTTCCTTTGTAAAATATACTTTAGCTTTATCCATTTTATACTCCTCCTTATAAAAATATTATACTTAATTTTTCAATTATTATTTATATATCACTTGGAGTTAGATTTAAGTCAATAGTTTTTTTATTATTTTCAAATTTATCTACTTATGCTTGAACTATATTTTTTCTATGAAGTTTTATAAAAAAATCCTCTATTATTCCAATACATATCATTATCATTGGTGATATTGGATTAATAATTAGAAACATTAATATAATTAAAATAGTTAAAAGTATTACCAATTTACTAACATTAGGCATTTTCATTTTATTTTTAATTCTTTTTGACATCCAAAACAAACTTGTTTTTATTAACATATATAATTCTCTAAAAGCTGCGAGCGTTATAAATCCAATATATAAATCTGTAAGAACTTCTTCTCTAGTCGAAAACATGTCAAATTTTAATATTACTCTTTGCCTTCTTGTTAATAAGTTTAATAATTTTAAATCTTTAAACGTAATTACTTCATATTTATTTTTTACTTCATCACAAAAGAAAAGTTTACATGTCAAATTTTTGCTTGGACAACCTGTACTAGTTTGTAATCTACAAACTCTACAACAGCCATTTTTCTCTTTTAAATTATGTTTTCTTTGGACTATACATTGATTACATTTAAATTCACATATGTTTTCGCCTTCAAATTTCTTGTCAATCTGTTCACATGATTTATCATATATATATGCTATTCTTTGTAGTCTTGTTTTTTTATTTAAGACTTCTATTATATCTTTTATTTCTTGATTTTCTCCATTATATATGAATTCTGTATTTTTATATATAAATGTCTTGTATTTCTTATATTTTTTATAAATCTCATTTACATTATCTGTCTCTATTAAAATTTTTTTCTTTTCCATTACTCAATCCCCAAATATTACTTTTTAATTAGTTCTTTTAAATTCTCATAATAATATATATTTTCTTTCATGTTATATCCTTTTATTTTTTTGGTTACAACTTCAATTAACTTTCCTCCCATATGTTTATAAAAATCATTTGCCGGATTATTTACTAAGCAACCAATAACCATACTATTAAATCCTAAACCAATTAGCTCTTTTACGTCATGATAAAAAAGCATTTTTCCATATTCCTTTTTCTTAACCTTATTTAATAAATATAATGAATATAGTTCCCCAATATCTTCATATTTTTCATATGTTGATTTACCTATTCCAGTCATTCCAACTGCTTCATTATTTACTTTAAAAACAAATTTTTTTATATTATTCTTTTTATCATTATCAAATTTATTAATTTGCTTTTGTATAGAATCTTCTACATTATTAAGCACCTCATCTAAAATTGAATCAGCTATAAGTCCTTTATATGATTCCTGCCAAGCTAAAGTATTTACTTTAACATAGTCTGGAATATCTTCAAGTGTTAGCTCTTTAATTTCTATTTTATCCATATATTGCTCCTTAAACTTTATCTTTATCTATTAAATCATATCTTTTAAAAATAGTAATTATCATGCTATAAACTAATTTTTTTCCTAATAATTCTCTAAATTTTGTTGTTTTATTTTTACCATCATTTCTCAGCTTCTCTAGTTCTTCTCCTAATTCCTTATAGTTATTAATAATGTCATCCAAAGCTTTTTCAAAACGCTCTAATCTATCCAAGGTTATTCCTCCTGCTCTTTCCATTTAAATGTATCTATAATTTTTTGTGCTGCACTATCTGTTTCATTTGAATCACCAAAAGTAGTTTCATGTATTAAAACATATTTGTAATCTCCTACAATGTAATACTGTGTAGTAGTAGTATCCTTATCTTTTATATTAAAAGTATAAACAACATATCCATTTTTTGTATTTGAACCATTTGCATTTAATTCAACATTTTCATCTCCTCCTATTTGCATAGAAAGTTGATTTAAGATAGCACTTCTAAATTTTTCATGCTCATCTGCTGGATATTTATTAGTTCCTTCATTTACAGAAATATTATCGGGTCTATTTTCATTTTCCTGACCTTCTTTTACATAGAAAAATTTATCATTTGTAGAATGTGCTACACTCTCTATCCAATCTACAGGAATCTCATATGTTCCAAAATCTTTTTCTATTAATGTTCCTGGTATATTTTCTAACATATCATTTATTAGCTCTAAAAACTTCTCTGATGACTCCTGATTTGCAAATACTATGTTTTCTCCTTCAATTTTCCAGCTATTCTTATTAGTTATTAAAAAATCAATCACAGAATTATAACTATTTAATATAGTAATAATTCCATCTATTTCATGTTCTACAATATTATCTTTACTATCTTCAGGATTTCCTATTAATTCTTGTTTGTAAAAATCCACATAATAACTATCCAAATTTTTATTATTTATATAAGACATTACTGTTTCTTCTGTAAATAATTCTTCATATCTT
This sequence comes from Clostridium sp. CAG:354_28_25, assembly GCA_001915925.1. Lineage (GTDB taxonomy): Bacteria > Bacillota > Clostridia > TANB77 > CAG-508 > Merdicola. Next base: position 3,743 of record MNRL01000013.1, on the reverse strand, counting down.
TTTTTTAGGTCTTGTAATTCTTGCTTTGTATTTTCAATGTATTCTTTAGTTGTTGCAAACTCCGGGCCATCGTTTTTATAGTTGTCTATTGTTAATATATTTTCTAATTTTTCATTGTTTAATATTTCTGAAATTTTTGTTATATTCTGAAATCTAGCTGTTAAATATTCCTTTAAAGCTTCTTCTACTTGTAAATATTCTCCATCTGAAATCCTTCTAGTAAGCATCTCATTAATTTTTTCTGTGTCTAGATTTTCCTCATTTGTTAATTCCTTTATTTGTTCACATTCTGATATTAATTCACTCTCTTGCTTAAAGTCATGATATAAGCCAATTCCAATTGCAATTATTCCAACTATTAATACAAGCACAATTACAACTACAAGTGTTATAATAAATCTTTTTTTCATAAAAATTCTCCCCTTTTATTTCATTTTGTATATATTACGTCCTATTTAACAAACCTTATATATCCATCTTTACGTGGTTTTGCTTCACTTTTTTCTTCTGGATAGCCTAAAATACAATGTCCGATACCTACATAATTTTCTGATATGTTCCATTCTTTTAACAATTCTTTTCCTTCGTCTGTTTCGAATTCTTCTTTTGCTCTATGTATCCAGCAAGAACCTAGTCCTAGACTATATGCAGCATTCATTAAATTTCCTAATACTAAACTTCCATCTTCTATGTATGTTCCAATATTCTTATCTGCCAATACTACTAATACCGTTGGTGCTCCATAAAAAGGATCTTCATCTTTTCCCATTATTTTCGCATTTATTTTAGAAAGTTTATCTATTATGCTTTTATTTTGAAGAACAACAATAATTGGAGATTGCATTCCCATACCTGTTGGAGCATATTCTCCTGCTTTCAAAACACTATTTAATTCATCTTCTTTTATCTGAGTTGATGAATATTTTCTGCAACTTCTTCTTTCTACTAAATTCTTAATAGTTTCATTCATAATAACTTCTCCCTTCGTACTATAAAATTTCTTTAATCCATTTCTTTACATTCTGTATATCTTTCTCATCTGGATGTGTTAATGCTTTATCAAAATTTTCTACACTAACTTTTAATTTTTTATCATCTGGATGTTCTTTAATTAAACCTACATATCTATCCCTTACCTGCATTGGCATCTTGCCTTGACAGAAAAATTTTCCTAATATTTTATTTGAATCATTGATATTTATTTTTATTCTTTCAAACAGTTTTTCATAATATTCTTCTGACCCACCAAATCCTGCTGTACCAAAATATGCAACCTTAGCATTTTTTATATTTTTCATAAATTCTGTAATTTCTGTAGCACACATTCCTTTATCAGTCCATGATCCAATTATAAATAAATCTGCCTGTATGTCTTTTTTTGGTTCTCCAAAATATACAATATCTGCTTTTGGGACCTCCTCTTTTATAGCTTCTGCTAAAAGTTTTGTATTTCCTGTAATACTTTTATATACTATTGCAATTTTCATTTTATCACCTCATATTTTTATTGTACTAATAACTTTTAATTAAATCAATTCTTTTTTATATTTATATATAAGAAAATCATTTCGAAAAAACTTCGATTTTTCCTTTATAACAAAAAACAAAGCAAGGAGGCGACAATAAAATGTCATCCCCCCTGCCTTTCTTAGGTTATACTTGCATACTTAATCATAGATTTTGCATACAAGTTATTGGCTATTTATTCATTCTAATTACTTCCATATATTTCTGCAATACAGGAAATCTATGTCCTTCTAATTCGAAAAGCCACTCTCCAAGAGTGTCACTGTAAAAGGCCATTGTTACTTTGCATTCATGCCTGAAACCAACTTCGCTTACAACATTTAGAGTACCTTCTTCAACGATTGAATCAGCTGTTATGCCATACTCTGCAGCAGCATATACATCTGCTTTGGCATACACACTTTCATTTGGACTAACTTCTGATACATAGAACCATTTCGTATCAAAAGGTTTTTGGATTCCTGCCAGTTTAAAAAATGTGCCATATGAATCTGTAGCAATTTCTTTTACTACATATTCACGATTCTCATTTATTTTTAAAAGATTTCCCCGCTTTTTTGAATTTTGCTTTGGATAGAATTCGTTTTCCACCTTTTCTGCGTTAAGAATAACTTTCATAGCTTTTTACCTTTGAGGGAGCATCGCTCTACCTCTCCTTTCTTGTCTAAATAAGATTGTTACAATTAATAATACAATAAATGTCTTGTTAAATTTCTTTTTTATAGCTCTAATTACTCCAAATACTATTGTTAATATTAGTAATGTAATAATTATTACATTAAATCCAATAAATAAAATTCCTAATGTTCCTATTAAAGGAATTACTGTTAAAACTGCCATAAACAATCCCCATATAAATTACTAGTTATATTTGTTCCATATTATCATAAAAGAGAGTAATTATCAATATAACTACTCTCACTTAAATTGTAATTTGTTATTTACTTAAAATTTTGAATTTTTTATATTCTGCTTTAACATTTTCTTTAACTATTCCAAGAAGTGCAGTTACTGTAGCTTCTATCATTTTTTTATTCTCAGGGGTTATTTGCTTATATGAAGATAAAATTATTCTTGCATTTTTTACTAATGAAAATTTTAAATCTTGTATTGTCTTTGAATTTGTAGAATTAAGAATTTCAAAAACAATGTCTATCACCTGTTGCCTTGTATCCATATCTAAATCTTTCAACCAATTCTTAATTGTCTTATCTATAAATTTACTTTCATTTGTAACTTCCTTTAATACAACAAATTTTTTTCCTAATACTTGCCAAGAATATGCATCATGTTCCATTAACCCTTTTTCATTACTTTGAACTATCGTATATTTTTCCTCATGATTTAATAACATTCCAAATATTGAATCTTGTGGAATATATGTTGTTACTTTATTAATTACTCTCTTATATTCTTCAGTATTTATTATATCTTCATGAAAACCTGGACCATCATTATTATAAACATTAATAATTCTTTTTTGTATTTCAGAATCAACAAAAACAGAAGCATAAACTGCTAAATTTCCTCCTTTTGAATGGCCTCCTATTCTTATTTTTTTATATGGATATTTTTTTGCAATATTTTCCAAATACTTTTTTGCAGAAATTTGTGATGCAATGTGGCTTTTAAAGCTTATATTGAAATCTTCTTTCCAACCAATTAATGTATTGTCAGTTCCTCTATATGAAATATAAAGTGTATCATCAGGTAAAATTACTGTAATAGCAGAAAATTGTTTTTCTTGTTCTGGATCTATTTTATTTATGTATTCTAAAGCTAACATTTCACCAAACCTTTTACTATTGCCCATTATTGGAAATAAATCTGCATCATCCTTCCAAAGAATTCTCATTTGCTTTTTATCTGCTTTTTTAAATCTTTCACTTAATTCTTTTATTGATACCATTTCATTTTTGTTTATTAGATTATCTAACGGAAAATACGAAAATCTATTTAATATTAAACTATCTATTTCATTAAACTCCGTTTTATTTAAGTTTAAATCTCCTCTCCATTCAACATAATCAATTATATTTGCCATAATAATCTCCTTATAATTTAACAATCTATTTTTCTATTAGATTGATTTTTTTACCATCTATTTAATTGTCGTCTTGTTGTAAAAATATGAATTTTAATTGTTTAGATAAATTGTCTTCTATTGAATTATATCACACAATCATTTTTTTGTCTTTGAAACCAACAAAATTTGA
>MNRL01000007.1 GCA_001915925.1 Clostridium sp. CAG:354_28_25 | reverse complement strand
AGAAGAAAAAAAATATAAATTAAGTTTTTATGCAGATGAATATAACGAAGGAGAGACAGATGCAACCTATAAAGTAAATTACTTAATAAAAGAAATAGAGATAATAACAGAGCCAGGAATAAGTGGAAATATTGGGTTAAAAAGTATGCTAAGAATGACAACAGGGAAGAACTTAGTAGATGTAGAATCAAAAATAAAGTGGTATTCACCTACAATGAATACTGCATATTCATATGGTAAAGAATATGATAAAGAAACAAGAACTTTAAAATTATCAGTATATAAAGGTGTAAATTATTCACAAATATGTGTATATGATTTAAAAAAATACATAGGTCAAGAAGTAACAATATCATTTAAATTAAAAGCAGATAAAGAAATAAAAAATATATCAATAAATAACAGTAAAAATAGTGGAGCGAACCTTACAGAGATAAAGAATTGGAATAGCGAGGAATATACAAACTATGAACAAACATTGGTTGTAAATGATACAGGATATGTAGGATTACGTATATTAAATGGAGTTACAACAGAAGAAGATCCACATATATATGTAAAAGATTTACAAATAGAACTTGGAAATAAAAAAACAGCATATGAAACATATAAATATGAAATGCAAGGAGAAGCTATCTTTAGTATTGAGGATAGGAGAGATGAAATAGCTACAAATGATTATTATATAAAAGTATATGAAAATGGAAAAGAAATAAGTTATACAAGATATGAAGATATACCAAAAGATAATGTTATTATAGATGGACTTAAAGATATAGATATACAAGAAAATAAAGATTATAGGTTAGAACTAATAGTAAAAATAAGAGATAGGGAATATGTGTTATCTAACTTTGAGTTTAATACAAAAGAAGGAGAGATATTAGGAATAACAAGTGTAGAAGAATATAAAGATATTCAACCTGAGGGAAACTATATAATAATAAAAGATTTAGACTTTAGAAATGAGAATAATATTAAGTTTGGAGGGGCTAATATGTCTTTTCAAGGTCATATTAATTTTAATGGTCATACTGTGTATAAAAAGTTCTTTAATGGTAAAAATACTCAGTTATTCTATAAAATAGGAGAAAAAGGAAAAATAGAGAACCTAGTTCTCAAAGAATATTTTTTAAATGAGTTACCATGTAATGGTTCAGGATTGTTTGAATCTAATTATGGAAATATAAATAATATCTATATTAGTATAGAAGAAAGTATTAAAAATGAAAATCAAAATTTAAGTTTGATTGGAACAAATAATTATGGAATAATAAATAGCTTTATAGTAAATTATAAAGAAAAACTATATGGAATAAATATACGAGCAATTAATTCTAATACTGGAATTGTCAAAAATGGATATTTATATGGTGAAAATATTCAAATTTATAAACAGTCTGTTAATACAATTGAAAGTACATTAATATGTAATAATACTGGAAGTATAAATAATATTTATTCATTAGTGGGAATAGATGCAGAAGAATTGCAACCAACACAAGATACAACAGCATTAATTGTTACAAATAATGATGGTGGAGAGCTAAATAATGTGTATACAGTTGGTTTAGGAAATGCATATAATATAGAAAAGAACCCTAATACAAATAATGGTGTTGGAAGAATAAGTAACAGCTTTTATGTAAACAACAAAGAGTTTAAAGGAACAGCAGATAAAAAAATTACAGAAAAATTGCTATATGATAGTGATTTTCAAAATAATGTATTAAATAGTGATAATCAATTCGAAGTAGATAGTTTGATTACTTCTGGATATTATCCACAATTAAAATTAAATGAATGTATGCCAAGACAGGATTATATAGAATTACCAGAGATAACAGATGTAGATTTACCAGATGTATTAAGTACAGAAATAATAGAACAAGAAAATAAGAAAGCAAAAGTAAAAGTAAATATATATAACCCAGCAGGGGAAACAATACAAAAAATAATAATAAAAAATTTAACAAGTCAGATAATATCACAAAATTATTCATCGGGAAAAAGTGAAGTGATATTAGAATTAACAAATCCAATTCAATGTGTCTCAGAATATCCAATACTAAGTTTAACAACCAAAGGAGCATATAATATAGAATATACGAGGGAATATGAAGAAGGAGAAAGAAATATAATTTTAGAATTGTACAATGAAATATATACAATAGATGATTGGTATCAAATGAAAAAAACACCTAATCAAAATTATAAACTAATGAATGATTTGGATTTTAAAAATTCAGCTGAAAGTTTATATGGAAATATAAATTTGAGAGGAGTTTTAGATGGACAAGGATATAAAATAGAAAATGTTTTTGTTGCTAGATGTTTATTTGGTACACTTGATAAAAGTTCTAAAATAAAAAATTTAAATATAAAAAATTTAAATTTTACATCAGCTTCAGGAAATGTAGGTTTATGTACTAGTGGAACTTATTTTGAAATGAATAATATAAATATAGATACAGTTAAAATGTATATTATCAGCTCTGCGAAAATAGGAATATTGCAAGGTACAGGTAATAATGCTAATTTTAAAGATATAACAATAAATGATGTGGAAATATATGCACAGAATGGTGAAAGCGGATGTATAGGAGGGGTAATAGGATATGGCCAAGGAAATATAAATAATTGCTATATTAATAATTTGAATATAAAAGCCATTGATTCAGAGTTTCAAATAGGAGGAATTTTAGGAAATCCTTATAGTGCTAATTCTAAGGTGAAAAATGTAATAGTAAATGGAAATATTAATACTAGTTTTGGAAAAGTTGGTGGAGCTATAGGAGCAGGTAGTATTACTTTAGAGAATAGTTTAATTAATGTAAATATAGTTGCGGACGGGGAATATGTAGGTGGAATAGTAGGATCGCTTAGTGGAGGAACATGCAAAAATAATTTATATATTGGTAATATAGTAAATAAAAAAAATACAACTTATGTAGGAGAAATAAACGGTAACTTACGTAATAATTCTGTAACAAACAATTATATATATGAAGACAATACAATAAATGGATTAAAAATTCTTGATTCAAAAGATAAATTAGGAGTTAGCGATTTAGAAAAGAAAAGTACCTATGAAAATATATTAAAATGTGACGATAATTATCTATATGAAGATTTAAAAAATAAACTACCAAAAATAAAAAAAAGTGATAAGACAGAATTATTACCAAATCAAGAAGATATTTATCTAAAAAGAACAGAGATACAAATAGAAAAAGTAAATACTTTAAGAACAGATAGTAATACTTTAAATATTATGTTAGAAATAAATAATCCTAAAAATTTAGATATAACAAAAGTAGATATAGAGTTTATGAATTCAGTAATAAATGAAAATAGAAATCAAAATGGAAAAACATATATAACAGCAACAGCAACTCCAATAAAATATTATGATTCATATCATATAAAAAATATAGAATATAATGAAAATGATGAAGAGAAAAATGAACCACAATATTATTTAATAAAAGAAGCATTTTATAAAGAAATAACAAAATATGAAGATTGGCAAAATATTAATTCAAATAGTTATGAAAATTATAGGTTATTAACAGATTTAGATTTTTCTGGAAAACAAAATGTAAATCATAATTTTAAAATCGGAAAATTAATAACAGAAGGAAATAAACATATAATAAAAAATATCAATTTGTATGCGACAGAACCTAATTTTGGATTGATAAAAAATTGTAAAAATGGAATAGAAAATATAAGCTTTGAAAATATAAATATCGATTATAACGAAAGTTTGCAAGGATCATATATGGGCGTTATTGCAAAAAGTGATGGAAATATTATAAATGTAGACTTTAAAAATATATCAATCAATAAAACAACCAGAATATCAAGTGTTGGATGTATAGCATTGTCAAGAGGAGAAAAAATAGAGAATGTTAGTTTAAACGAAATATATATTCAAGAAGGAAGTGGTAATGTAGGAGGTTTTATTGGACAAGCTGAATCTGGAGAAATAGAAAATATATCAGCAGATAATATACATATAAAAGCAATTGGAGATGCTATAGGAGGAGTGATTGGAGTTATATCAGTAAACAATATAGATATATTTGAAAATATTCAAATTACTAATTCTGAAATTGAAGGTCGCAATAATGTAGGAGGAGTGGTAGGAAATGGACATGTTACCAAAAATGTTAGTGTAGCTAATAGTAATATAACAGGGAATTCATCTGTAGGAGGAGTAATGGGAAGCTCAGGATATTATTCTTCAGGTATACAATATGTAGAAGTTAAAGAAACAAACGTAATTGGAGAAAAAAATATAGGTGGAATATTTGGTAGTGGAGGAAGTTTACTTGATTCTATAGTTAAAAGTTCAACAATTAGTGGACCAAAGACAACTAGTCAAAATATAGGAGGAATTAGTGGTACATTAAGTTGGGGAATACAAAGAACTGAAATTATAGATAGTACAATAACTTCTGCAGGAACAGGTGTTGGTGCAATTTCAGGAACAGGAAATGGACAAATAATAAAATGTTATGCATTAGATAGTATATTAGAAGGATATTCAAATATTGGCGGGATAGTTGGAATTTTAAAAAATGGAACTATGGAGGAGTCGTATTCTAATTCACAAGTTACAGCAACAGCACATTCAGCAGGAGGATTGTTAGGTTATTTAGATAATGTAGAAATGAATAATATAAGTAACATAAGCTACATATATAATAATTATTATGCAGGAGGAACAATTCAATCAAAAACTAACGTAGGAGGAATAATAGGAGAAATAGCGACAGAGTTATATGATAAAACAACAACAGACTATTATAAACAAAACTATATAGAGGCAACATTAATAAGTGAAGATAATTTAACAACATCCTTAGGAATAGGAAATATGCCAGAAGAAATAAGTAAAGTAAAAGATACCTATTTTTATAAATATTCCAATGTAAATGGAAAAAATCCAAGTAAAGAAAATGAACCATATATAAAAGAAGAACAATATTTAGAAGAAGAGCAGTTAAAACAACAAACAACATATACAAATAACCTTAAATGGGGAACAGCAAACTTTGACTACAATATTTTAACAGAAAATAAATATCCAATCCTAAAATATAATAATGAAATATTACCAAACCAAGAAGGAATAGATATACCAAAAGATGAGGAACACATAATTGATTATGAGTCTACTGAAAATAATGATAATATAGTAGAAGAACAAACAGAAACAATAGAAAATACATTTGAATATGCAGATAAAGAGATAGAAACATATAGTACATATTCAATAATACAAACAAGTGAGGGAAA
>MNRL01000012.1 GCA_001915925.1 Clostridium sp. CAG:354_28_25 | reverse complement strand
GCAAGGTGCTACAAATCTTTGTAACCCTTGCTATTACTGGTTTTATTACTCAATTATATCAGCAACTACACCTGAACCAACTGTTCTACCACCTTCACGGATAGCGAATCTTAATCCTTCTTCCATAGCGATAGGTGTGATTAGTTCGATTGTCATGTCTACGTTATCTCCTGGCATAACCATTTCTGTTCCAGCAGGTAATTCGATAACACCTGTAACGTCTGTTGTTCTGAAATAGAATTGAGGTCTATATCCATTGAAGAATGGTGTATGTCTTCCACCTTCTTCTTTTGTTAATACGTAAACTTGTGCTGAGAATTTTGTATGTGGATGTATTGATCCTGGTTTAGATAATACTTGTCCTCTTTCGATATCTGTTCTTTGGATACCTCTTAAAAGAACACCAATGTTGTCTCCAGCTTCTGCTTGGTCTAATAATTTTCTGAACATTTCTACACCAGTAACAACTGATTTTTTCTTTTCTGTTGATAATCCAACGATTTCAACTTCGTCAGAAACTTTAACTTCTCCTCTTTCTACTCTACCTGTAGCAACTGTTCCTCTACCAGTAATAGAGAATATATCTTCTATTGGCATTAAGAATGGTTGATCTACTGGTCTTTCTGGTGTTGGGATATAGCTATCAACTGCATCCATTAATTCTTTTATTGGTTTATAAACTTCGTCATTAGGATCTTTAGATGTACTTTCTAGTACTTTTAAAGATGATCCTTTTATAACTGGGATATCGTCTCCTGGGAAACCATATTCTGTTAATAAGTCTCTAACTTCCATTTCAACTAAGTCTAATAATTCTGGGTCGTCTACCATATCACATTTATTTAAGTAAACAACGATATATTTAACACCAACTTGTCTTGCAAGTAAGATGTGTTCTCTTGTTTGTGGCATTGGTCCATCAGCTGCAGAAACAACTAAGATAGCACCATCCATTTGAGCAGCACCTGTAATCATGTTCTTTACGTAGTCTGCGTGTCCTGGGCAGTCAACGTGTGCATAGTGTCTGTTTTCTGTTTCATATTCAACGTGTGCTGTGTTAATTGTGATTCCTCTTGCTTTTTCTTCTGGAGCACTATCGATTGCATCATATGCTTCGAAGTTAGCTCTTCCTAATAATGATAAGTATTTTGTAATAGCTGCTGTTGTTGTTGTTTTACCATGGTCAACGTGTCCGATTGTACCAATGTTAACGTGTGGCTTTGATCTAACAAATTTTTCTTTAGCCATTTTTATTCCTCCTTTAATTTTTTGAGATTTTACATCTCTATATTTTATTTTTCTTTTTGACGCATTTATTTTTCGAACATCATTTTATACTATAATCTTTAAAAAATCAAGTATATTACTAAATATTATTCGCTTTTCTTTCCTCTTGAAGCTACAATTTGTTCTAATACAGATTTTGGAACTTCTTCATAGTGTGATGGTTCCATAGAGTATGTTCCTCTACCTTGTGTTTTTGAACGTAAGTCTGTAGCATAACCAAACATTTCTGATAATGGAATAAATGAGTGAATTTCTTGCATTCCGTCATTTCCCTCCATACCTTCCATTCTTCCACGTCTAGAGTTTACGTCTCCAATAACATCTCCCATATATTCTTCTGGAACTGTTATTTCTACTTTCATAATAGGTTCTAGGATAACAACACCTGCTTGTTTACATCCTTCTTTGAATGCCATAGATGCTGCAATTTTGAAAGCCATTTCTGAAGAGTCAACTTCGTGGTAAGATCCATCTACTAATGTAGCTTTGAAATCTATAACTGGGTAACCAGCTAAATATCCACCTTCAGCTGCTTCTCTTAAACCTTGTTCGATTGGTTTAATATATTCCTTTGGAACAGCTCCACCAACGATTTTGCTTTCAAATTCTATTCCTTTTCCTGGTTCTAATGGTTCCATTTCAAACCAAACATCACCATATTGTCCTTTACCACCAGATTGACGAATGAATTTACCTTGAACTCTAACTTTATTTTTGATTGTTTCTTTGTAAGCAACTTGTGGTTTACCTACATTACATTCAACTTTAAATTCTCTCTTTAATCTGTCTACGATAATGTCTAGGTGTAACTCACCCATACCAGCGATGATTGTTTGTCCTGTTTCTTGGTTTGTATATGTTTTAAATGTTGGATCTTCTTCTGCTAGTTTTGCTAATGCTATACCCATTTTTTCTTGTGCTACTTTGTCTTTTGGTTCGATAGCAATATCAATAACTGGCTCTGGGAATTCCATTGATTCTAATATAACAGGATGATCGATATCACATAAAGTATCTCCAGTTGTAACCTCTTTTAGTCCAACTGCTGCAGCAATATCTCCTGCATATACTTTATCTATATCTTCTCTGTGATTAGAATGCATTTGTAATATTCTTCCGATTCTTTCTTTCTTATCTTTATTTGAGTTTAATACTGTTGAACCAGATTCTAATGTTCCTGAATATACTCTAAAGAAACATAATTTTCCAACAAATGGGTCTGTAGCAATTTTAAATGCTAAAGCTGCAAATGGTTCTGAATCAGATGTTTTTCTTTCTACTTCGTTTCCATCTTCGTCAACACCTTTGATATGTGGTATATCTAATGGTGATGGCATATAATCAACTATTGCATTTAATAATTCTTGAACACCTTTGTTTTTATATGAAGAACCACAAGTTACTGGAACTATTGTGTTTGCAATTGTTCCTGCACGTAAACCTTTTTTGATTTCTTCATCTGTTAATGTTTCACCTTCTAGGTATTTCATCATTAATTCTTCATCTTGTTCAGCAACTGCTTCTATCATTTTATCATGATATTCTTGGGCTAAATCTTTCATATCATCAGGAATATCTGTTTCTTCTATTTCTTTTCCTAAATCATCTTTATGAATGAATGCCCTCATTTTGATTAAGTCTACTATACCTTTAAACCCATCTTCTGCTCCAATTGGTAATTGAATTGGTACAGCATTTGCTTTTAATCTATTTTTTAATTGGTCAACACAAAGCATAAAGTTTGCTCCTGTGATGTCCATTTTATTTACATATACCATTCTTGGTACTTGGTATTTATCAGCTTGTCTCCAAACTGTTTCTGTTTGTGGTTGAACTCCACCTTTTGCAGCAAGTACTGTAACTGCACCGTCAAGAACTCTTAAAGATCTTTGAACTTCTACTGTAAAGTCAACGTGTCCTGGTGTATCAATAATATTTATTCTGTTATTGTTCCAGAAACAAGTTGTAGCAGCAGATGTGATTGTTATACCTCTTTCTTGTTCTTGTTCCATCCAGTCCATTGTAGCTGCACCTTCGTGAACTTCTCCTATTTTATGAGTTTTTCCTGTATAGAAAAGTATTCTCTCTGTTGTTGTTGTTTTACCAGCATCAATGTGAGCCATAATTCCTATATTTCTTGTTCTCTCTAATGGATATGCTCTTCCTGCCAACTTTATTTCCTCCCCTCATTGTTACTATAAAGTTTTATATCTCTTAATATGCTCTTTTTTAGCATTATTATTACCATTTATAATGTGCAAATGCTTTGTTTGCTTCTGCCATTCTATGTGTATCTTCTTTCTTCTTGAATGCTCCACCGTTTCCGTTTATAGCATCTATAATTTCTCCGGCTAATTTTTCTGCCATTGTTTTTTCATGTCTTGTTCTTGCATATCTAACTAACCATCTTAAACCTAAAGTTTGTCTTCTTTCTGGTCTAATTTCTAATGGAACTTGGTATGTAGCTCCACCAACTCTTCTAGCTTTAACTTCAAGAACTGGCATAATGTTATTTAGTGCTTCTTCAAAAACTTCTAGTGGATCTCTTTGCTCTTTTTCTTTTACGATGTCAAATGCACCGTAAACTATTTTTTGAGCAACTGATTTTTTACCATTTAGCATAATATTGTTTACTAGTTTTGTTACAACTTTACTATTATATACTGGATCTGGTAAAACTTCTCTTTTTGCTATATATCCTTTTCTTGGCACTATTCTTCCCTCCTTAATTTTATTTTGATACTAATTTAGTATCTAGGTACTCTGAAAAGTTTATCTTTTCCGCATAGTGCTATATATTCTAAATTTAAGTACCTTAAATTAGTAATTATTAGCACTAGTTTTTAAATTTTCCTAAATTTTATTTTTTAGGTTTTTTTGCTCCGTATTTTGATCTACCTTGCATTCTGTCTTTAACACCTGCTGTATCTAATGTTCCTCTAATAATATGATATCTAACACCTGGAAGGTCTTTAACTCTTCCTCCTCTTATTAGAACAACACTGTGTTCTTGTAAGTTATGTCCTATTCCTGGGATATAAGATGTTACTTCATAACCATTAGAAAGTCTAACTCTGGCAACTTTTCTTAATGCTGAATTAGGTTTCTTTGGTGTTACAGTTTTAACTACTGTACAAACTCCTCTTTTTTGTGGTGCTCTATGGTTAGTTTGTCTATTCTTTTTAGAATTGTAACCATGTTGTAATGCTGGAGCTGTTGACTTTGTTACTGATGTTTTTCTTCCTTTTCTTACTAATTGATTAATTGTTGGCACTTAAATTTCACCTCCTATATATTATTTATGCCTATTCGTGCATAATACACTAGCGTGAATTATTTTATCATCAAAAACCAATACTGTCAATAGCTTAGGTAGTATTTGTATGTATTTTTTTCAAGATATTGACAGTATTTTTTATATTAATATACCTAAATAAATTTTCGAAACAATTTATACAACGAATAAGAGAGTGTATAAGGTTGCCCTTCGTACACTCCCCCCTCGTTACTCCTCTGCCTTCTTTTCGTTAGCTTCGGATTTTATTATTTGCTGTTTCTCTCCTTTAAAGTATACCCTTCTAGGCTTCTTCATCCAGTAGCCTACTGCCATACTCAAGAGAACTATAACAGCATATCTAACCACCTCAAGCAAGGTGATTCCTCCGAACAAGACATCAGCGATGGCTTCCCATCCTTCTGCTTGCACCCCTGTAACAACTATCACCAAGATAATTGCCACAATTCCTAAGGCCATTCGGATAAGATACACACCTGCGCACTTGCGCTTTCTTTTGTGTGTATTAGGAGTTACCGCGGATTGACTGGCCTTTTCAGGCACTGTTGTAGATCTGTTGTTCATAAAAAACAATCCTCCTTTTAATTATTTATACGTCTATACGTCTTAAAGACTATTTTATTATAACATACTTTCTAGAATTTGTAAATATTTATGTTTACTAGAAGGTATTCTACTATTTTTCTTATTTAAAAGCATTTGCACATGGAAAAAGCGATGCAGGCTGCATCGCTTCTTCGGTTACACCTCCTATGAATTCTTGTTCCATTTGCTGACAGCACCTCTAATGAGGTATCCAACCACTCCGCCAATTGCAAGAACAAAAAAGTCCTTTGGCTGAAGTTGAACAAAATCAGCAATCTTCCCGAAGAGCACCTGCGCACCGGCAGCAATCCATTCCCATGCTTTGAGAAGGTTGATTTCGATAGCACCAGATACAATTAGGATAAGAACTAACACGACAATTAGGATCGTTACAACAACCCGTCCAAGTTTTAGTTTCATAAGTGTAATCCTCCTGTTATTTATATTAATGTACTTATCATTATACCACGTTATGTAAAACAAGTCAAATTTAATTTTCTTGATATTTTCAACGCTTTACCAGATTTACATAAAAAGTTGTTGACATTATTTCCCTTTTTTAGTATAATTAATTTAGCGTGTAAGCACACAAGAGAGGAGGATATCTTAGTAACAAACTAAGATAAACATAATTATGGAAATGAAAGAAAAAAAATTTTTAACCAAAGAAGAGCTAAAGAATATGTCTATAGAAGATATAGCTACTTACAAAATTACATTAGAACAACTTTCTTATGACATAGACGAATTAATAAAAAAATGTGATGAACTATTGTCAAAATAAAAAAATTAAGAGAGGATGGTGAAGCCTCACATAGAGGCGATATTTATGGCAGATACTAAAGTTGAATTTTCACAATTAAGCAAACTATATTCTGAAGCTAAATTAAAGTACCCTTACTTAGCTTATGATATTGAGCAACTACATGAAACTGAACAAAAAATATATGAATATAGTGTGCAAATACAAGATTTAGAAGCACAAAAATTAGATACAAATTTTAATTCTTTATTAAATTCTGGTGTATCAAATCAAAATAAAACTGTTATTGATGATAAAATAAAAAAATTAAGAGATGAAATATCAGTATTACAAGGAAGTACTTTATTCCAGAGGAAAAATGAACTAGAAACTGCTTCTAACGAATTAGATTCATATCTAAAAGAAGTTAATACTAATTTAGATTTTCAAAGAGCTTTAAGAGAAGCTTTAGTTGAGCGTTATGAATCTCATATAGATTCTCAAGAAAAAAGCATGGTAGTTCCAAAGAAAACTCTTGCAATTATCTCTAGATTAGAAAATTTAGCCAAAAATGATCCAGAATTACAAGTTATTTTAAATATAGACAAAGATAAACAAGAACTTAGTTTTTATGAAAATGTCATCGCTCAACAGAAAAGTATAAAATCTAAAGATCCAAAAGAGCAAGCAGAAAGAGATGCAGGAATAAAATTTTTAGAGCGTCAAAAAGCGGATTATAGAAAGGGCATAAAAAATAAAGGTTTTAAATTATGTAAATATATAGATGAACACAGAAAAGAACTTGGAATTCCTAGCCACGAGAAAATTGATTTTAATGATAGTACTTCACCTTTGTACTTTATTTCAGAAGTTACATGGGCAGACTCTCCATTAACTTTAAGTGCTACAAAAGAATTATTTACAGATGCTATAAACAGAACTGAAAAGAATATCGAATCTACGAAACAATGTTTAACTATTACAAATAAAGAAATTTTGGAGCTTAAAAACAAAAGAGAAGAAGAACTTCAAGACTTATCTCTTTATCCAAAAAAAGATATATTGTCTACTTTAGGAAGAATAGCAAAAGGTACAATTACAGGAATTAAAAATTTCTTTTATGGAAACAAGCATCCTTTTAAGGGAGTATATAAAAAGCCCCCTATGCCTAAAGCTCCATCAAGATCATCTGTAGTCGATACAAATAATAATTTCTTAGATGCATATAAAACTGAAATTGGACAAGATGTAATCGAGCAAATACTACAAAACCATAAAAAGCAAGTTGAAGAACAAAGACAATCTGGTTCAAGACAAAATAATTCGCAAGACGGGCGAACATTATAATATTACAAGTAAATACAAAAAGAAGTAGGTTAACCTACTTCTTTTTGTATTTGCTCTTTTAATTTATTAAGCCCTCTGTCAGCTAATATCGTATATTTTTCCTTTTTATCTTTTATTCTTTTTTCTAAGCCTGGAACTATTCCAAAATTAGCATTCATTGGTTGAAATTTTTCATTTGGAGTAGAAATATAATTTGCTAAAGCTCCGGTCATAGTTTCGATAGGTAAAATAAATTCTTTTTTTCCGTTAAATTCATTTGCAGCATTTATACCTGCCATAAGACCAGAAGAAATTGATTCTACATATCCCTCAACACCTGTAATTTGCCCTGCAAAATATAAATTTTTGATACTCTTCATTTTATATGTATTAGTTAATAAATGACTCGAATCTATAAAAGTATTTCTGTGCATTACACCATATTTTACAAACTCAGCATTTTCCAATCCAGGTATCATAGAAAATACTCGTTTTTGTTCCCCATATTTTAAATTGGTTTGAAATCCAACTAAGTTAAATATATTTCCTTCTGTATCATCTTGCCTTAATTGAACCAACGCATATGGTCTTTTTCCTGTTCTTGGATCAGTAAAACCAACTGGCTTTAATGGGCCAAATCTTAATGTATCTTCTCCTCTTTTTGCCATAATTTCTATTGGCATACATCCTTCAAATATCTCTCTTTTTTCAAAATGATGAAGTTCTACTACTTCTGCATCTATTAAATTCTTATAAAAGTTCTCATATTCTTCTTTATTCATAGGTAGATTTATATAATTTTGCTTTTCTTTTGTATTTTTTAGTCTTTCTTTCCATGCTTCTATTTCTTCGTCTTTTTCTCTTTCCTGCTCATATCTGTCTCCCCAAAAAGCAATATCAAAATTAATACTATCTTTTGTAACAATTGGAGCTGCAGCATCATAAAAGTATAATTTATCTTGTGCAGTTATCTTAGAAATATTATTAGCTAATTCATCAGCTGTTAATGGCCCTGTCGCAACAATCGTAATTGCATCTTCCATTAATTTTTCTAAATCTACTATTTCCTCATTTATTACTTCTATATTTGGATTGCTTTTAATAGCTTCTGTAACTTTCTTGGCAAATATTTCCCTATCAACCGCTAATGCCTGACCTGCTGGAACAGCGGTGTTATCTGCTATTCTTATAAGCAATGAATCCATAGCCCTTAATTCTTCTTTTAGCAATCCACAAGCATTTGTATGTAGATTTGATTTAAAAGAATTACTGCACACAATTTCTGCTAAATTTTGGTTTGCATGTGCTGGTGAATATTTATTTGGCTTCATTTCATATAACTTAACTTTAATTCCTCTTTTAGCAATTTGATATGCAGCTTCTGTTCCTGCTAATCCTCCACCTATTACATTTATAAAATCTTTCATCATTTTCCTTTCCAAACACAATATGTGTAAGACAAAAGCTTACACATATTAGTTTTATTCTTTCTTCTAAACTAATTAAATAATTCCATAATATCATCCTTATTAAGTTTATTAATAAAGGTTGTTTGAGTACTAAGCATATTATCTATAAGTTTAGATTTCTTTTCCTGTAGTTCGTAAATTTTTTCTTCTATAGAATTTTTGGTTATAAGTTTATAAACTTGTACATTATTCTTTTGACCAATTCTATAAGCTCTATCTGTTGCTTGATTTTCGGCAGACATATTCCACCATGGATCATAATGAATAACCATATCTGCACCAATCAAATTTAATCCTGTTCCTCCTGCTTTAAGAGATATCAAAAATACTTTTACATCAGGATTATTGTTAAAATCATTTACTAATTTTACTCTTTCGTCAACTTTTGTTTGACCTGTTAATTTATAATAGCTAATTCCTTCTTTTGCCAAATTTCCTTCTATTATATTAAGCATAGATGTATACCCAGAAAAAATTAGAATCTTATGTTTTCCTGCAATAGCATCTTTAACGATCTCTATGCATTGTGTTAATTTGCTACTCTCACCCATATAATTTTCTAAAAATAATGATGGATGGCAACATATTTGTCTTAATCTAGTTAATAATGCCAAAATTTTAATTTGAGATTTTTCGAATCCATTTCCTTCGATTTCAGTCATTGCTTCTTTTTTAGCCTGCGCTAGATATGATAAATAAATCTCTAGTTGTTCCCCTTGCATTTCATTATTTAATACAGTTATGCTCTTTTCTGGTAATTCTTTTAGTACATCTTTCTTTACTCTACGAAGTACAAAAGGTTCTATCATCATTTTTAATTTTTCCATAGCCTCTTGGTCATTATCCCTCATTATTGGTATTTCGTATAATTGTTTGAACTTTTTATATGTAAATAGATAACCTGGCATTATATAGTCAAATATTGACCATAACTCTGCCAAAGAATTTTCTATTGGTGTTCCTGTTAGTGCATATTTTGTTTGTGCATTTATCGTTTTTAAAGATTTCGCATTTTGAGTGTTACTATTTTTTATATATTGCGCTTCATCTGCAATTTGGAATTTAAATAAGATGTCTTCCCTTCTATATATTTCCATATCTCTTTTTAATAAGTCATAAGATGTAATAACTAAATCAAATTCTGGAATTTGCTTTATTTGTTTTTCTCTTTCTTCCGAAGTCCCTCTAATAACTAAAACTTTTATATCTTTCGCGAATTTTTCTATTTCACTTTTCCAATTCAATGCCAATGAACTTGGTGTTATTACTATTGATGGCAATTTTACTTTTGCATTTGCCTTATAATCTAATAATAGCGAAATTAATTGAACAGTTTTACCAAGCCCCATATCATCTGCTAAAATACCACCTAGTCTGTAATCATCTAATATTTTTAGCCATTTATATCCTACCTTTTGGTAATATCTTAATGTACAATTTAATCCTTCTGGTGGAGTTATTTCATCATCATATTCACGTTCGTCAATATTATTTACAATCTCTTTATATTCTTTGTCTTTTTGGATTTCTACATTTTTAACATTTTCTAATAACTTGTTCAAATATAAAGATCTATACACAGGAACTCTTATTTTTCCTTTTTCTAAATCTTTATAATCTACTTCCATTCCATATTCTAAACTGTTTAAAAATTTTATATCATCATTTTGTTCTAAATCTAAAAAACTACCATCTTTTAGTCTATGATATTTTTTCTTTAAATTATATTTTGCTAAAATTTCTTTTAACTCGCTTCTATCAAAATCTAAACCTGTTAAATCTATATTAAGTAAGTTATTTTCGATTTTAACACCTACTGTTCCTAGTTTTGGCTGTCTTATTTCTTTGGTCTTAAAATTATCAGTTACTAAAACTTCATATTTTTCTGTATAGTTATTTATATCTTGTGATAAAAATTTATATATTGCATCATCTGTTACTAATACAAATCTCTTATTGGCTGAGTCCAATAAAAATCCTGTTTTTCTACACATATTTAGACAATTAGATTCTTGAATTACATTTCTTGCAACCTTTGGTATATTCTCTAAATCTAATGGATTAAATTGTATATCGCCATATATAAATTTTAACTCTGCAATAATGTAATTATTTTTATCAAAATCTAAAAACATCTTTACATCTAAATCTTTTGGTATATAATCTTTTAATTTTTCTGTATCTATGTTTGAAGTATCAATATATTCTCTCATTTTTGGTAAAACTAATGAGAAAAAATCTGGCAATTCTTTTTTATTAAATCTTATTTCTCTAATAAAATTCTTTTTATAAATCTCAAGTAATTTTATAACAGTATTTTTATAATTCTTATCACATCTATAAATATATTCATCTAAAATAACATAAATATATTCTTTTCCCTCTAGTACGTGATATTCAAAAACATCTTCTTTTTGTGTTAAAGCAAATTCACCATCTGATACCTCTGTTAGTTTAAATTTTATATTTGGAGTTCCTGGTATAAATGCTATTTTACCTTTTTCTCCGTCTTGAACTATTTCTAAATTTTTGCCTTTTACAATCTCGAAAAATTCATCTATTCCAGTATTACTTAAAATTATACAATTATCGCTTAGCACCTTACCATAATATCTATATCCTGCATTTCCACTACTATTAACATATTTTATAACTTCTGCATGTTTTAAAACAAAGTCCAGTATAGGTAAACTTTCTTTGGCAAAATTTTCCCTTGTATGGATAAATTCTAATTTATTTCCATATTTTAAATTTTCTTTATTTAGCATACTTGTATAAAAATCTGATAAACTTTTTATTTTGTAAAATTTATCTATACCTAATTTAAATTCTACCTTCATTTCTTTATAATAACTATCAAAAATTATACTAGGTACTATTTTTATGTTTTTTCTTTCTTTTATTACTTCTTCTTCCTCATCAATAGTTTCTACTTCTGTATTATAAAAAGCAGTAATCATTTGCTTAAAACCACGATGATCCATCTTTGTGTTTGTTTCGTGCTTTTTTACCGGCTGATTTGCATATAATTCTTCGTATATAGAATTGTCAATAAACTCTATAAACATCGCTAGAATATGCTTACAAGTACAATAATTTTGAGTGTTATCTGGACATGAGCATTTTATATCTTTAATCTCCCCTTCTTCTATTTTTGCATATACGTTATATGTTCCATTGCTTCCTTTTACAGTTGCAGCTAGCTCAAAATTATTTTTATTCTCATAATTTACATTAGTTATAGTTACTCTCTTGTCTTTTACATATTCTAATGCCTTTTGATATCTCGTATCTCCTGCATTTTCATATAATTCAGTTATTATCTCATTATTTACTAACATTTTTTGCTCCTACCACACATTTATTTTCAGTTTATTATTATATAATATTTTACGCATTTTCACAAGTGCTACAAATACTTTTATATAATTTTTTTATGCAAAAAAAGAACTATACCATAACTGATATAGTTCTTAAATTTATAGCTATTTTTCTGCTTTTTTCGGTTTTGTCCAAGATATATAATCACATTTATCTGGATTGTTCTCACATATATAAAATGTTCTTCTATTTTTAGTCTTCCTTATTTGTACTTTTCCACCACACTTTGGGCATGGTTCTTCTATAGTTTCTATATATGGTTTTACATTTTTACATTCTGGATATCCAGGACATGCCAAGAACTTTCCATATCTACCATATTTTACAACCATCATCCTACCACATTTTTCACAAGGTACATCAGATACCTCTTCTTCTAATTCTACATGTTCTAATTCTTTTTCTACTTTTTCTAGTTCTTTTTCGAAAGGTCCATAGAACTCAGAAATCATCTGTTTCCAGTTTTCTTTTCCATCTGCAATTTCGTCAAATTCATTTTCTATCTCTGCTGTAAATTCTACATTTATAATGTCTGGAAAATTCTCTGTTAATAATTTATTTACTACTTTACCAAGTTCTGTTGGTACCAATTGTTTTGCCTCTTTTTCTATATAATGTCTTGCTAATATAGTTGTTATTGTTGGTGAATATGTACTTGGTCTACCAATATCTTTTTCCTCTAAGGCTTTTACTAGACTTGCTTCTGTATACCTTGGTGGTGGTTCTGTGAAGCTTTGTTTTGATTCTATTTTTTCTTTTTTTACTTCTTGAGCAACTTCTAATAGTGGAATTTGTCCAATTTCATCTTCTTTCTCATCTGTTCCTTCTACATATAAAGTCATAAAACCTTTAAATTTAATTGATTGCCCATTAGCTTTAAAATTATATTCGTTTGCATCTATCGTTACTGCTAACGTATCAAATATTGCAGATTTCATTTGGCTTGCTAAAAATCTATTATAAATTAATCTGTAAAGTTTATACTGATCATTCGTTAAAGAATCTTTAATTTGTTCTGGTTTAATATCTATATATGTTGGTCTAATAGCTTCGTGTGCATCTTGTGCATCTGCTTTTGTTTTGTAATACCTATTCTCGTAATATTCGCTTCCATATGTTGCCTCTACGACCTCTTTTGCAACTTTCCTTGCTTCTTCAGAAATTCTTGTAGAATCTGTTCTCATGTAAGTAATTAAACCAACTGTTCCTTTTTCTGGTATTTTTACTCCCTCATAAAGAGTTTGTGCAACAGACATAGTCTTTTTTAAACTAAAATTAAGTTTTCTAGATGCCTCTTGTTGCATTGTACTTGTTGTAAAAGGAGGTGCTGGATTTCTTTTTCTTTCACCTTTTTTTACATCTTTTACAATAAACTTTGCATCCTTAATGTTAGCTAGAATTTCATCTACTTCTTCTTTACTATGTATTTCTAATTTTTTATTATTTTTACCAACTAATTTGGCTTCAAATTTCTTTTTAGACTTTTCGTCTAATAATTTTGCAATTATATTCCAATACTCTTCTGGTATAAAATCTTCTATTTCTTTTTCTCTATCTACAATTAGCTTAACAGCAACAGATTGAACTCTTCCTGCTGATAATCCTTTTCTTACCTTTTTCCATAATACTGGACTTATCTTATACCCTACAATTCTATCTAATACACGCCTAGCTTGTTGTGCATTAACTAAATTTATATCTATTTGTCTTGGCTCTTTTATAGCTTTTTGCACAGCTGTTTTAGTTATTTCATTAAAAGTTACTCTTGATTTGCTATCCTCTGGAATATCTAAAATATGTGCTAAATGCCAAGCAATTGCTTCCCCCTCACGGTCGGGGTCAGTTGCCAAATATACTTTTTTAGCTGCTTTTGCATCTTTTTTTAGTGATTTTATTAAATCTCCTTTTCCTCTTATGTTTATGTATTCTGGTTCAAAGTTATTCTCTATATTAACTCCTAACTTTGATTTAGGTAAATCTCTAATATGTCCCATTGATGCAACAACTTTAGTTTTTCCTCCTAAAAACTTTTTTATTGTATTTGCTTTTGCTGGTGATTCTACTATTATTAATTTATCTGCCATTTTCTTCTCCTTTTTAGTTACAGAATATGTGTTCTGTAATCTTTAATACTATAGTATTTTAGTTCATATATTTGTTTTTTTCAAGTACTTTTTAGCATTTAACTAAATCTTCTATTACATCTTCTAATATAACAGGGGTTACTTCATTTCTTTTTAGTATATCTAATATTGAATTTTCTATCTTTTCATCATTTGTTAATTTATCTATAGAGGCTTTTTCTACCTTTATTTCTTCATTTATATATGCTGTTTTTACTACCTCTATTCCAAATATATCATTCTTACTTTTTAAATCTTTTATCTTATAATATTCTAATTTTATTGGATATAATATCCCTTCCTTTCTTAAATTTTCTTTGTTCATAAACATTCCGCCAAAAAAAGTTTTCATTTGATTCCTCCTATATTTTTTATGTATTTACTACTATATACTCTTGTAATAGAGTCTGCAATATAAATCGAATGTCACTTTTTTTGCCTTTTCGACAACTATTTTATTTCTTAAAATGAACTTTGTCGAAATATTTTTTATTATATATTTTTATGTTTTTTTCGTTTATCAATTGATGTCGAAAAAAATCTTTTTAGGTAGAATTTCCTAAAAAGATTTTTATTATTTTTATAAATAGGGAAAAAAGGAACGTCCCCAAATCCCTGTGTAAATTTCTTATCCTTGCATCATGGCATTAAATGCCATATTAATTTTATCTTTATTATCTTTCATTTGTACTGCAAATTCAAAAATTTGATTATATAAATTTCCTATTGATTTATCTACTTCGTCTGTTAAGCGTTCTATATGGTTTTCTGATGGCTTTAATACATAGTTTTCGAAGTTTTTCTTTCTATTTAAATTCTTTATCAATTTATTAAGGAATTTTAAAATTCTATTATTTTCTTTTTTTGCCACATTTACATTCTCTTCGATTTTTATTTTTTCTGAAAAATCAGCAATTTGCTCTATACAAGCTTCCAATCTACTATTGCATTCATTTACAATAGTTTCATAATTTAATTTCTTTTGAATAGAAGCATTAATTTTATTTGTATAATAATGTATTTTTTCTGCATCATTTTCTTCTATAGCTTTTTCTAAATTTTGTTTGTTAATACTAATATTAGTTACAACAATTATCTCTGACTGTACTGCAGTTGCTAATTCTCTTTGAATATTTATATATCTTGTGCTACAAACATCAAATAACTTGTCCAATTGTTTTTTATACTGTGTTACTAAATCATCAATTTCTAATTGATATTTTTCTAATGTATTATAATAATTTGCTTGAATATATAGTCTATCTTTAAATTCTGTTAATCTTATTTCTTTGCTATTAGCTAATGAATTTTCGAATAGTACTGCTAAATTCATTTGTTTTTGGTTTTCTATTTCTACAAGTTCTTGTAAATCTTGTTTGAAGTCCTCTTTCGTAATATTAGGCATTATCTTTCACCACCCTTATCAAAAATCTTATCTCCTGCATGTCTTATTCCATTTCCTATAGAATCTAATACAGGATCTGCAATTGTTTTTTGCATTGTATCTTTGATAATTTCAATTGATGATTTAACAGAATCCATAACAGATTTGTTTTTGCCAAATATACAATTATCGATAACTAAATCTTTAAACAATTTTGCAGTAATTATAGCTGGTCCAAAAAGATACATTGCACCAATAGTCATTCCTATACCTGCTACTTGTTTTACAGGTTTACTCTTTACTACATTTCCTAATAATGCTAAAGAATTTCTTCCTATAAATTTTCCACCTTTTTCGAATCCTTTTAATGAATATTTTCCTACTGTTTTTGCTCCTTTTATTGCAACACTACCTACACTCATTATATCTTCCTCCTAATACAATCTAAATACTCTTCTATATGCTCGTCTATTCTATTTTGTATTTCGGTTTCTTGTGACGTTAAAGAATTAACTTCTTGTTTTATAAAATTTGTGTCTACCGAAGAAATCTCTTGTAATTTTCCTCCTAAAAATACCCCGTTCATGTTGCAACCCTCCTTTTATCTTTTGTTAATTAATTTTTCTACTTCATTATATATTTTATTTTCTACATCTTTCATAACTATCTTTTTAGCATTATTACCCATTTCTTTTAGCTTCTCTTTATCACTTATAGTTTCCTCTATCATTTTGTTAAGTGCTTCTCCATTTATTTCATTATCATGGATTATTTTAGCAGCTCCTTCATTTACTAAAACTTTCGCATTATATTCTTGATGGTTTTCTGCTGCAAATGATAATGGTACAAATATGGCTGGACGTCCTGAAATTGATACTTCTGTTATAGTCATCGCACCACTTCTACAAACAATTAAGTCTGCTACTGCCATCGCTCTTTGCATATCATATATATATGGTACCACATTTACATTTTCTATTTGGGTTATATCTATATTTTTCTTAGCCAAATTTTCTTTTATTATATCGTATTGGCTTTGACCTACTGACCATAAAATTTGATAGTCTTTATTTAATTTTTTCTCTATTATCTCTTCTAATGCATTATTTATAGGTCTTGCTCCCTGGCTTCCACCAAACACTAAAATTAGAGTTTTATCTTTTTGTAAATTGTTTTCTTTTAAGAATTCTTCTTTCTCTTTGTCACTATATTGTATTTCTTTAAATTTTGTAGGTGTTCCTGTTAAAACTATATTTTTTGCATCATGAATTTTAGCTCTTGCATCTTCAAACCCAATCAAAATTGTATCCACTTTTTTAGCTAATAATTTTACTGTAACACCTGGAAAAGCATTGCTTTCATGTAACATTGTAGGAATCTTTTGTTTTGCTGCTGCTAAAAGCACTGGCCCACAAATAAATCCACCTGTTCCTATTACAATATCTGGCTTTTCCTCTTTTAAAATTTTTTTAGCTTCTCCATAACCTTTTAAAGTTTTTAGCATTTTCTTAAAATTATCTATAGAAATTTTTCTTACGATTCCATAAGCTTCAATCGTTCTTAATTTATAACCTGCTCTTGGAACTAAATCATTTTCTAGACCTCTTTTTGTTCCAATAAAAATTATTTCTGCATCTTTATTCTCTTCTTTTATTTTATTTGCTATTGCAATACCTGGATTTATATGTCCACCTGTTTGTGATGCTGCTATTATTACTTTCATATTATTACCCTTTCTATTATCTCATATTAAATCTTTGAGCCTGCTCGTGATATATTAAGCAATATACCTACTGAACACAATAATATTAATAATGAAGTTACACCATAGCTAAAGAATGGTAATGGCATTCCAGTTACTGGCATAGATGATGTTACAACCGCTATGTTTATTATCGCTTGTAAGCCTATTAAAGATGTAATTCCTACTGCTACTAAACTTCCAAACATATCCGGAGCTTTCATTGCTGCAAGAACACCTCTCCATATAAATATTCCAAATAAAGCAATAACTATTGCACAACCAACAAATCCTAACTCTTCTGCCAAAACTGCAAATATAAAATCTGTATGTGGTTCTGATATATATAAGTATTTTTGTTTACTTTGACCTAATCCAACTCCAAACAATCCACCTGAACCTATTGCATATAGACTCTGTATTACTTGCCAACCATCACCTTGTTTATCTGCCCAAGGGTTTAAAAATGATGTTATTCTCGCAATTCTAAATGCACCTTTACTAGTAAACTTTGCCATAGCATATAACCCTGCAACACCTGCTACTGCTGTAGCACTTCCGACAGTTGCAAAATACATTGGTCTTACACCTGCCATAAGCATCATTATTCCAACAACTAATACTATTATAATTGTAGCACTTAAGTGATCTTGGACTAATATTAGAATTAACACTATTGGGACTAAATATAATAGTGGTTTAATGAAACCTTTTTTAAAGTCTCTTAATTCATCTTTATGGTCTGATAAATAGCTCGCGTAAAATATAATTAATCCTATTTTGGCAAGTTCTGATGGTTGGAATTGTACCCCTAATTTTATCCATCTTCTCGCCCCACCAGCCTCAACACCTATTTTAGGTATTACTACCATTAGTAGCAATATTATTGAACCAATATATGCAATCTTATAAAATTTTTTCCAAAACCTATAATCAATTTTAGAAATAAATAGCATTGCGATAACACCAACTATGGCAAAACCTGCTTGTTTTCTAAAATATGAATAACTATCATCTCCTGTTTCTGCAAGAGATGTAGGTGAACTTGCTGAAAGTACCATTATTAGACCTAGAGATAATAATAATATAACAGTTATTAATAAGATAAAATCCAGTTGATTATTTGCAAATTTCGAAAATTTTCTTACTTTTTTATTTTTAGCCATTCTTATCTCCTTTATTAGATAATATTCAATCCAACTACACAAAGGATTAATGTAATTAAACTAAATACTGTTACAATTTTATTCTCACTCCATCCAGATAATTCAAAATGATGATGAATTGGTGTCATCTTGAAAATTCTTTTTCCTGTTTTTTTATAATATGTAACTTGAATCATTACAGAAAGTGTCTCTAATACTGGAATTAATGCGATAACAATTAATAATAATGGCATTTTAAGAACAAGCGCCATTGCAGCAATTACACCACCTAGCATTAAAGAACCGGTATCCCCCATGAACATTTTCGCAGGATGTAAATTAAATATTAAAAATGCTAAATTACATCCACATACTATTGTTCCAAATATAATAATTTCTTTTACATCAAAGATAACTCCTATTACTGTTAAACATGCAACTATAATTGTTGTTACACTTGTAGCTAGCCCATCTATACCATCTGTTAAGTTAACAGCATTTGTAGTAGCAAGCATTACTATAATTGCAAAAGGTATATAAATCCAAACAGGAATATTTACAAAAGTTTTTATTATTGGAATGTAAATATCTGTTCCTATATTTAATACATTTAATAAATACAATACAAAACATACAGAAATTACTAACAATCCTAACATTTTATATGTTGGTTTTAATCCATCTGTATTTTTTAATACCATTTTTTTAAAATCATCTATAAATCCAACTATTCCAAAGCCCAATGTTGCAAACAATAAAGGAATTATCCTTTTTACAATATCTGCTTGATCATCCATATAATAAATTAGCATAACACCTATACTTAACAATGTAATTGCTATTATAGATATAATTCCTCCCATCGTTGGAGTTCCTTTTTTAGACAAATGTGACTTTGGACCTTCTGTTCTTTCTTGTTGGCTTACTTTTAATCTTCTTAATATTGGTAAAATAATTATTCCTAGTATTAGGGCTACGCCAAAGGCTACCAATAATATTTTTATCTGCAAATTCATTTAATCTCTCACCCTTACTTTTTCTTTTTTGTGCTCTTTTCTTCTTGTTTTTTCTTTAGCTCATCTGTAATTTCTATTACTATTTTTTTCTCGTTAAATTCATTTTTCTTTCCTTTTACTTCTTGGTACATTTCATGACCTTTTCCTGCTATTACTACAATATCTAATTTATTTGCCATCTCTATTGCAGCTTTTATAGCTTCTTTTCTATCTTCTATAACTTTGTAATTTGCTTTGGTTTTCTTAATGCCTTCTTCTATTTCTTTTATAATTTCTGAAGGTTCTTCATCTCTTGGATTGTCTGATGTAATAATAGTATAATCACTTATTCTTCCTGCAATCTCTCCCATTAGAGGTCTTTTGTTTTTATCGCGATTACCACCACAACCAAATACGCAAATTACTCTTCCTCTTGTATATGATTTTACAGCATTTAAAATGCTTTCTAAGCTTTCTGGAGAATGAGCATAATCTATCATTATAGGAATTTCTAGTTTATTATCTATCATTTCTGATCTTCCTGGCACTCTAACTTCTACCAAACCTTCTTTTATCGTATCTGCATCACAGCCAAATTGTAAGGCAACAGCGATAGCTGCCAAAGAATTATATACACTAAATCTTCCTGGTATACATGCTTTTACTCTTTCATTTCTTTCTCCTATTTTTACTCTAAAATCTACATATGAGTTTGTTATTGTGATATCTTTAGCTAATATCTTAGAATAATTATCTATACCATATGTTATATATTCTGGTCCTGGTACTAATTTAGGAAGTTTTATAGCATATAAATCATCTGCATTTATATATGCTCTTTTACACATAGTAAATAATTTGCATTTTGTCTCGAAATATTCTTTCATATCTGCATGTTCTTTTTCGCTTATGTGTTCTTCTGATAAATTTGTAAAGATTCCTATATTGAAATCTGAACCATATACTCTATTTAATTTTAAACTTTGTGATGATACTTCCATAACTACAACATCACATTTAGCTTCTGCCATTTTTGCAAATAGTTCTTGTAATTCTAAGCTTTCTGGCGTTGTTCTTTCACTATCTCCTAAATCTTCTGCACCAATATAGTTGTGGATTGTTCCTATTAATCCAACTTTTAATCCCTTTTTTTCTAACATAGATTTTATCATATATGTAGTTGTTGTTTTACCTTTTGTTCCTGTTACACCTATTAATTGGAATTTTCTAGATGGATTGTCATAATAATTGCAAGCAATTTGAGCCATCGCAAGCCTTGCATCTGGAACAACTAATAAAGTTGTATCATCTTTTATTTTTAGTTCTTTTAAATTTGTTCCTTCTTCTACTAATACTGCTTTTGCTCCTTTTTCTACTGCTTCTCCTACATAATCTGCTCCGTCTGTTTCATACCCTTTTATAGAAATAAATAAGTCCCCATTTTCTACTTTTCTAGAGTCATTTTTTACAGAATTTATTTCTATATCAATATCTCCTTTAGCTTTTATACCTTCAATACCTGCTAATATATTTTTAAGGTTCATAAAATATACCTCCATTTTATACAATTTTACGAATACATTATATAGCAACTAGTTTTATATATCAATATAAACTTTTGTTTCTTTTGTTATTTTTATTCCTGGTTTTGGAATTTGTTCTTTTACATAAGTCTCGTTTTCGTTGATTTCTTCGGTTAAATTATTTATCTCTAGCTCTAATCCTAATTCTTTTAAAATTTCTCTGGCTTCTTTCACTGTTTTATTTCTTATTTCTGGCATTTCTACTTCTTCTTTTTCTGCCTCTTCTGTTTCTTTATCTTGCTTAAGTTCTAGATATGGCAATACTTCTCCTAATATTTGACCTCCTACAGGTGCTGCGACACCTCCTCCTTGGTGTCCCCCTTCTCCTGTTGGGTTATACAAAGTAACTAAAATTACAACTTGTGGGTCAGAAATTGGTGCTACTCCCATAAATGAAGTTACATATTTATTTGTATTAACCCCATCTTCTGATGTTCCTGTTTTACCACCCACTAAATATCCTTGTACCTGTGCATTTCTTCCTGTTCCATCTTCTACTACAGATTGCATCATACTTAACACACTATTTGCTGTTTCTTCTGATATTACTCTATCTCCTTTTTTTACTTCTACTTCTTGTTTCTCTCCCGTTTCAGAATCAATTATTTCTTTAACTACTCTAGGTTCAATATATTCTCCACCATTGGCTATACTAGAAACTGCAGTTACTATCTGCAATGGTGTTACCTCAAATCTTTGGCCAAAACTTATTGTTGCTAATTCTACTGGTCCAACTTTATCTTTAGCTAGAAATATTCCTTTAGCTTCTCCTGGCAAGTCACTTCCTGTTTTCTTAAAAAACCCAAATTTTTCTAAATAATCATAATATTTATCTTTACCTATTTTTTGTCCTAATGCAATAAATACTGGATTGCATGAATTCATAAGAGCTTGCCTTAAACTCTGGGTTCCATGTGGTCTATAATATCTCCAACATTTTATTCTAACTCCTGCAATTTCTATTCCACCGCCACAATTAAATTCTCCTTCTTTATCTGTAGTTGTTATTCCCTCTTCTAATGCTGCAGAAGAAGTTATTAACTTAAAAGTAGAACCTGGTTCATATGTATCTGCAATTGCTTTATTTCTCCATTTAGCTTGCAACTGTTTATTCTTTTCACTACTATCCATATTTTCGCTATTTTCTAATTCGTATGGATTATTCAAATCATAGTTTGGATATGTAGCCATCGCTAAAATATCCCCATTGTTTGGATTCATAATAATTACATTTCCACCATCTGTACATTCATTATCTATACATGCATTTTCAAGATATTTTTCTGCAATTGATTGAATAGTTAAATCTATAGTTAGGACTAAATCTTTTCCTTTCTCTGCTGCTACATATGTTTCTTCTAATTGCTGCATATCTCCACCTTTTGCATCTGTTAGTTTTTTTATCTGCCCACTTTTTCCTTTTAAAATATCATCATATTTTGCTTCTATTCCGTCTAATCCTTGATTGTCACTTCCACAAAAGCCTATAACTTGTGATGCCACTGTGCTATATGGATAATACCTTTTAGTGTCTTCATCTATATTTATTCCAGCTTCTATATTATTATCTTTCATCCATTGTCTTAGTTCATTTGTTTTATCTTTCTCTACTTTTTTGGCAATAGTTTCGATAGAACTTCTTTTTTGGACTTTTTTTAATGTTTCTTCATAATCTAACTCTAATATATCTGACAATGCTTTACTTACCAATTCTTTTTTATCTTCTGGAATATTGGTAGAATTGACAGTGACAGTTTCTACCGTACTGCTTTGAGCAAGTATATTTTCTCCTGTAGCATCATATATTGTCCCTCTTTTTGAGGTTATCTTTCTATTCAATGTTTGTTGTTCATATGCCAGCTGTTTTAATTTATTCCCATCTACAAATTGGATAACAGCCAGTCTTACTATTAATAATATAAGTAATATTGCAGAAACAATTATAATCCATAACATCATTTTTTTACTTTTTATGCTAGATACAGTTTGCATTTTACACCTCTTAATAGCCAAATTTCTTTTTACTATTCTATGTGCCAACAGCTTGTTTAAATAACAAAAATCTCCGAAAGAAAATTTCTACTTCTTTCGGGGACTATATTTTTATAATTTTTCTAATACTTTTGCTACTCCATCTTCATCATTTGATGAAGTTATATATTTTGCTTGTTTTTTTATATATTCTAATGCATTTCCCATTGCAACTGAATTTGGAGTTGTATTAAACATAGAAATATCATTTTCTCCATCTCCAATTGTTATAATTTCTTTTTCATCTAAATTTAAATATTGGCATATCATATGTACTGCTTTGCCTTTTGAGATAGTAGCAGAAGTTATATCACAATAATAGTTTTTATTTGGCTTTAATTCAGGATTTTTTAACTTTTTTGATTCGTTTACTATCTTTATATCATAAAATTTTTTTTCCAAATATTTTTTTAGTTCCAACATTTTTTCAATATCTGGACTTGATACTACACATTGTACAATATCTTCATTCTCAATAATATTTATTAATTCTTGTATGGTTTTCTCTTTATCCTTTTCGTCTGGATATGCCGCCTTGTTTAAAACCATTTCTTCATTATAATTAAATTTTATCGTATATCCATTTTCATGTGCATATTCTAATAATTGTTTTACTACTTCCTTTTTAATTGGTTCTTTAAAGATTTCTTTTTTCTTTAATTCGTCATAGCAAGAAGCTCCATTTGATGAGATAATATATGGGCTTGTCCCTATTTGCTTTTGATAATTTATTGCATCTTTCCTTGCTCTTCCAGAAGTTAATATTATCTTAATTCCCTTTTGTATACTTCTTCTTATCTCATATTGTGTTTTCTCACTTATTTTTCCTTGTGAATTTGTTAATGTCTCGTCAATATCTATAAATACTGCTTTTATCAATTTATATTTCCTCCTTTCTGTTTTTCTAACTATCTCCTATTCTACTTTAAATATAACTTGACAAAATCTAAGTCAAAATTGTCTTCGTCATTTTTTGCTGTTTTTATAAACTCTTCCACCATCTCTTTAGTATATTTACTACTTTTCTTTTCATAGAATTTCTTTAGTGGTTTTTGCAAATCCATCATTACCTTTGTTGCTTTATTTACATTTTGCTCTTTCATTAATTTATCCATTTTTTCCATTTCATGGTCAAAGATTTTTTTACCTATTTTTGTATTTTTAAATTGCTCTAATGTATTTTCTACAGTTAAATCCTTTAAATCTATATATCTTGTAGGTATTTTATGTCCTAATATTTCTTCAAAATCAGTATCACTAACATCTTCGATATTTCCAGTCATATATATACTTGGAAATTCTTTATTTATAGTAGTTCCATCTATTTCCAAATTGGCTTTTAACACAATATCCTCTACATTTTTCCCTACATAGATATTATATGTTCCTTTTTCTATATTCCATTTATTTTGGTTTACATCATAATAAGCTAATTCATCTTTACTTATTTTTATCATTACTTCTTTTTCTTCTTCTGGCTCTAATTCAACTTTCTCAAATCCTTTTAATTCTTTCTTTGCTTTAAATATTTTTGAATTTTCTTGTCCAATATATACTTGTGCAATTTCTTTTCCTGCTACTTTTCCTGTATTTTTTATTTTGAGCCTTACAATAATATCTTCTTCATCTTCTTCTACATTTAAATTAGAATATTCAAAAGTCGTATAACTTAATCCATATCCAAATGGGAATAAAACATTCTTACTTATTTTGTCATAATATCTATACCCAACATAAATACTTTCCTTATATTCTACACTTACTTCTGTTCCTGGATAATAATTGTAGCAAGGTGTATCTTCTAAACTTAATGGATATGTTTCTGCAAGTTTTCCACTAGGATTTACTTTTCCAGTTAAACAATTTACCATTGCCTCTGCCCCAGCTTCTCCACCTAGGTAACCTGTAATTATTGCTTGTACATCATCTTTCCATGACATTAAAATTGGTGAACCATTTGAAAGTACAATTACAACTTTTTTATTTACTTTGCAAATTTCTTCTATTAATTTATTTTGATTAGCTGGAATATCTAATGTAAATCTATCCATTCCTTCTGATTCAAAATTTTCTGTAAGTCCAACACATAGTATTACTAATTCACTATTCTTAGCTACTTTTATAGCTTCTTCTCTTAAAGTTACATCATTTTCGCTTTCTACCCTTTCATATCCTTGTGCATAACTACATTCTATACCTTGCTCTTTTAAACAATCTAATAAATTAGTCAATCTATATGGATTTATCGTAGAACTACCTGCACCTTGATATCTTGGTCTTTTAGCCATATCTCCTATAACTGCTACTTTTTTATTTTTTATTGGTAAAATATCTTCATCATTTTTTAATAAAACAATAGAATCTTCTGCTAATTTTCTTGCTATATTATGGTGTTCTTGTCTATTATATTCTTTTAAAGATTCTCTTTCTGCACCTTTAAATGCATATTCTAAAATTCTACTAACTACTTCATTTAGATATTCTTCTGATACTTTTTTATTTTTAACTGCCTCTATTATTTCTTCTACACCATTTCCTCTGCCACCAGGCATTTCTATTTCATTACCTGCAAGTAGTCCAGAAACTCTATCATTTTCTGCTCCCCAATCAGTTATAACTAAACCATTAAACTCCCATTCTTTTCTTAAGATATTCATTAATTCTTGGTTTTCGTTACAATATGTTCCATTAAGTTTATTGTATGCGCTCATAATAGACCATGGCTTTGCTTCTTTTACAATCTTTTCAAAGGCTTTTAAATAAATCTCTCTTAAAGTTCTTTCATCTACAACTGCATTTATTGTTCTTCTTCTATTTTCTTGGTTATTTGCTGCAAAATGCTTTACACAAGCTCCTACCCCATTTGTTTGCAATCCTTTTACATATTCACTTGCTAATACTCCTGTTAAATATGGATCTTCTGAGAAATACTCAAAATTTCTTCCACATAATGGTGTCCTCTTTATATTTATTGCAGGTCCTAAAACAATATCTACATTCTCATAAGCTGCTTCTTCTCCTAAAGTATTTCCTAACATGTATGCAGTTTCTTTATTCCAACTGTTTCCTATTGTTGATGAAGCAGGAAAACAAGTTGAAATTTCACTTTCATTAATTCCTAAATTATCTGCTTTAGTTTTTTGCACTCTTAGTCCATGTGGTCCATCTGACATTGTAATACTTGGAATATTAAGCTTTTCTATAGCTTTACTATGCCAATAATCTCCTCCCACACATAAACTTGCTTTTTCTTCTAAAGTCATTTTATCTATTAATTCTTTATATTTCATAGCATACCTCCGTATTTTAGTTATACTAATATATCACAATTTATTCCATAATACAATTGACTAAATTGATTTTACATAATATAATGTATATATTAACCCTGTTGACAGAAAGGATGATCAGTATGGCGTCAACACCTTTATTTTCGATTATCATTCCAGTATATAATTCTGCAAAGACTATACGGGAATGTCTGGAAAGCATTATAACACAATCTTTTCCCGATTTTGAGGTAATCATCGTAAACGATGGTTCTACCGATGAAACCACGGAAATTGTGAAAAGTTTTTCAGAAAATGACCCCAGAATTAAGCTGTATAGCTTTCCTAATTCTGGAGTATCGGAAACTCGTAGACGTGGTATCTCTCTTGCAACTGGTGAATACATTCTCCAAGTTGATTCAGATGATACCATCAATTCGGAGTTGCTCGATCGGCTCGCACAGGTAATCTGTAAATTCGAATTTCCCGAAGTTATCAGATTCCAGTGTGAACTCGTTGGCGACAACCCCGGCAAAGATCACCAGCGATACAACTGTTCAGACAAATTGTATCGCATCATGTCGGGTATGGAGGCCTTAAAGTTATGGTCCAAACCTGACAAGAAGTATGCACTTTACTGGCTCTTCTGCATTAAGAAATCAGTTTTTGCCGAACTGCTCTTTCTTCCGCAGCTAAGATGCCACGAAGACCTTGCACTTATACCTCTTTTAATAGCAAAATCTGCTACAGTTGTTGGTATTGACTATGTTGGATATAACTACACCTATGTGAGTGAATCCAGTATCACCAACAAGACAGACATCGCATCGGAGAGGTTACGAGCAATGGACTTTCTTGCTACATACGATTACGCGATCGAAAACTTTCTGAAGATTGATAACATCGGTCCAAGTGATGTATCTTTCTTCTTGAGAGATTTCGACGCAAGAAAGGAAGATAAGTTTAATTCGCTTTCAGCCCAGCTGAAAGAAGAGTTATACGATCTCTTCCACTAACCAAAAACCCTCTGCTATGCAACGCACAGCAGAGGGTTTTTGTTAGTATTTTATACCATAACTTGCAATTGGCCTTTTTTTAGGACCGCACGGCATACAAGTTTCTTTTAAAAACTCATACAACCTCACATAAATCTTGTCACTTTTAAGTGACTGCTCAAGACCAAACATTTTTACTCTTTTTAATGCTTGGTTCAAAGTGTTCTTGTCTAAAAGAACAAGTCCTTTCAAGCTTAAACACATTCTAGCAAGTTTTTCGGAATTAAATCCGATTTTCTCGCAAACAGTGTCGCTACTTATCTTTCCATCATACCATTCCTTAAAAAGTGGTATGTTCTCTTTTGGGTTCAAAACCTTTTCTGCCAATTTCCAGTTGATATCTTCCTCAGAACTCGCAAACCCCTGCTCCAAAATCCAAGTGCTCATAATTTCTTTTTCATCAAGCAGTAATTCTGCGAGACCATATTCTTCCAGAGTTTTATCTTCTTTACCAAACTTAAACTCCGGATGCACCATAAGCCACTTGTGGAGGTTGACATATAGCATAAGTTCTTGCTCACAAGTTACCCCAAGTTCAACGGTGTTACCATTTACCTGAGTTTCCCCATACTTATATACAGTAAGTTTTCTCTTTTTGTAACCGTTAAAGACATCAAGAATTTCAAATTTACCTACGGGCATATTAGAGATA
This sequence comes from Clostridium sp. CAG:354_28_25, assembly GCA_001915925.1. Taxonomy (GTDB): domain Bacteria; phylum Bacillota; class Clostridia; order TANB77; family CAG-508; genus Merdicola. Next base: position 31,920 of record MNRL01000012.1, on the reverse strand, counting down.
CCTCCATTTTTATATGCAAGTACAGCCATTTCTAAATGTTTTGGAATCATATATTTTATCCCTGTCTTGCACATGAAAAATGAAGTTGACGATCTCCACGAATTAGGGAATAACTTTTTCTTTACGTCTTCTCTAATTCTTCCCAGTCTGCAGGAGTCTGGGCGATTAACTCCATCCAGTTCTGCAAACCTGTAAACAGCTCGCTGAACATCTTTAGGATATGAATCAATAAATGATTTAATCATATCATAAAGAATTTCTCCGTCATTTAATTTTGACAGAAATGATTCATTTAATAAAATCATTGATTCGGGGAAAATATACATATCATTTACTTCCCGAGTAACATCAATTCCTCTTACTTTGCCATTTCCGTCTATCTCGTTATAGAACAGCTCTTGATTTCTAATTACAATAAACCAAAGTCTTATCCATTTTACTCTTTCTACGACGGACATTTCTTCCGGAGCATCAAGCTTTGATGCCATCTTGTTTGCTGCCTCTTCGAAGGATACAGAATAACTTATTGCGTTCTCAACTGAACGTATACCGTCCATATAATTCTGTATCAAATTATTTATCTTTGAACGCTTTTTTTCATCATACTCTTCCTCAGACAATCCATAAAATATGCACATCTTTTTATAGATACTAGGATTATCTTTTTGAATGAAGTCCTTCATAAATTTTTTAACTCTAATTGCAGAAATTTTACCAGCAACATCACCTGGTGCTAAGTTTTGATAGATAATCGCAAATGCCTTAGCATCGTTGTAGGAGAATTTATCACGATCTATAACTCTTTTAAGCAACCGCTCTACTTCATTTTCTCCCTCACTTTTTGCTAATGGAAATAACTTTTCTTTTGACATAACTTTTGACATAATTTTGTCCTCCTAAATTTTTCTTTTGTTATGGCATAAAACTTTTAAATACTAAATTTGCCATACTTTTTTATTTTACCACATTATGTTAATTTTTTCAATATATCCTACTTAGTACTTTGTTTTTTCTATATTTATTTAATTTTTATCCCAGAATATTTAACTCATATTATATTTACTCTTTAGAAAGCAAAAAATTAATCCACATTCAATTTTTAAATTTTGAAATGCGGATTAATTTCCTTTTATTTTTTCTATAATTTTTTCTAACCAACTTTTTTCTGTAGTCGTTGCTGTATTATCAGTTGAAGATTGCACATAATCTTTTTTTGGTAAACTTATATATATCTTTTGATCATTTGTAAGTTTTTGCATTCCCAATTTACTTTTTGCTTCTTCTTCTATTTTACTTAAATTAAGATTGCTTTCTATTGAAACTTGAGTTTGTTGGTTTTCCTTTTGTAGTGTTGCAAGTTCTGCTTTTAGTGATTTTACTTTATTAAAATCTTCTGTTATTAGGGAGTTTCTATAGCTAACGACTAATAGCATTGCAAAAATCAAAGCAATATATACAACAACTTTTTTCTTTAATACAACTGTAGCTCTTTTTTGTTTTGCTCTTTCTTTTGCTTCTTGTTTTATTTTCTCTTTTAATTCTCTTTCTCTTTGCAATTCCTGACTTTTTTTAGATGTTCTGTTTGGTATAAAATCTGGTTCTAATTTTCTTGGACTTGTTTCATATTGGTACCTAGCCATTAGCCTTCACCTCCTCTTTCGTTATTTTCTTTCGAAAATTCTTAATTTAGCACTCTTGCTTCTTGAATTTTCCTCTTGTTCCTCCTTAGTAGCAATTATTGGTTTTTTATTTATAATTTTCCCATAAGATACTGCTCCACATACGCAATATGGCAAATCTTTTGGACATGTACATCTTCCTTCTGCTTCTATAAATGCTTTTTTTACCGCCCTATCTTCTAAAGAATGAAATGTTATAATACATAATCTTCCACCTTTGTTTAAACATTTTAAACATTTTAAAACAGTATCGTATAAAGGTTCTATCTCGTTATTTACCTCTATCCTAATTGCTTGAAATGTTCTTTTGGCAGGATGCCCATTATTTTGCTTTGATTTAGGAATAGAATTTTCTATTATTTTTACTAATTCTGCAGTCGTTTCTATTGGTGCTTTTTTTCGCTCTATACAAATATTTTTTGCTATATTTCTAGAGAATCTCTCTTCTCCATATTCATATATAATATTTGCTAATTTTTCTTCTGGATAATTATTAACCACATCTCTTGCAGTTAGTTCTTGTGTTTTATCCATTCTCATATCTAATGTATTCTCTCCTAAATAACTAAATCCTCTATTTCGTTCATCTAATTGATATGAGGAAACACCCAAATCCAGTAATATTCCATCTACAGCTTCTATTCCGCAAATCTTGCAATATTATATCTATATCATCATGATTCCCATGTATATATTTAACATTTTTAAATTCTTTTAAATTTTCTTTTGCTGCTGATAAAGCTTCTAAGTCTCTATCTATTCCGATTAATAGCCCTTTACTTGATAATCTTTTAGCAATCTCTTTGCTGTGTCCAGCACCTCCTAAGGTACCATCTATATAAATTCCATCTTGTTTTATATTTAATCCATTTATACATTCATCAAGTAAAACAGGTTTATGCTTAAATTCCAATACATACCCTCCATTTATCATTTTTTTGAATAGCACAAACAGTTGGAAGTTTTTGATTTCCAACTGTTTAGTAGCTATTCTTCTTTTGTTTCTAGCGGTTTCGTCATTTGTATTTCATTCCCTTTTTCGTGGTATATATTAGCTATTTACATTTGTAATTTAAATATTTTTTCTTAAGTACATAGATAAATAAAATATAATTAGTTTCTTAAGATTTTATCTTTTGTATATTAAAATTCCTCTTTAGTATAGCCCTCTTCTTATCAAGTTTTTCTTGATTTCTCTTTAGTAAATGTTTACAAAACTTCTTTTGTAACTTTTTCTTCATTAGTATATTTTAAATTTTTCTTTTGTATAAAATTTATATAAACTTTTTCAAGTTATATACCTAACATTGTCATATTTTCTGCAATATCATCTGCTGATATATTTTCCTCACTGTTGTATTCTTCCCATTTGTCTTTATTCCATATTTCTATTCTTGTCCCAACACCAATTATAACTACTTCTTTTTCTAGTGTTGCAACGTTTCTTAGATTGCTAAATATTAAAAATCTTCCTTGTTTATCTATTTCGCATTCCATTGCTCCAGATAAGAAAAATCTTACGAAGTCTCTAGCATTTTTATTGGTAAGTGGAAGTGTTTTTAATTTAGTTTCGAAGTTTTCCCATTCGTTTTGTGAAAATCCAAATAGACACCCGTCTAAGCCTTTAGTGATTATGAACTTTTCGCCCATATCTTCTCTTAGCTTTGCTGGCATTATTAATCTGCCTTTGGCATCTAAAGAATGTTCATATTGGCCGAATTAGCACTTCGTTTCACCTCAATTCATTTTTTACCACTTTGTACCACTTCTCTCCACCTGGATAAATTTTAATACAACATTTATTAAATTGCAAGTACTTTTTAGACTTTTTTTAATTTTTTTTATTTCTTAATATTATATTAATTTTTTAATTATTGTTTTACAATAATTACTTTTTACTGTATAATATATTTGGTGATACGTATGAAAAAGTTTTTATTAATTTTGCTTTTAATTATAATACTAATTGCCGCTTCGCTTGGAATATATGGTTATTCCCTATACAGCCAAGCTATAAAAGAAGAGCCTTTAATTAGTAAAATAGAGCAAATTCAAAGTGATGAAAATTATGTGAAATATGAAGACTTACCACAGAATTATTTAGATGCTGTAGTCTCTGTAGAAGATAGACGTTTTTATGACCATGGTGCAATAGATTTACGCTCAATAGGTAGAGCTATATATGTTAATGTTACAAATTTTGATTTACGTGAAGGTGGTAGTACTATTACACAGCAACTTGCTAAAAACATTTATTTTATAGATATGAACCCATTTTCTAGAAAACTTGCAGAAATATTTATGGCATTTGCTATTGAAGATAATTATTCTAAAGAAGAAATTTTAGAATTATATGTAAATACATCTTATTTCGGTGATGGATATTATGGAATTAAAGAAGCTTGTAATGGTTATTTAGATAAAGAACCTAGTGAAATGGACTTAAATGAATGTACCATGATGGCTGGAATTCCTAATGCTCCTTCAGTGTATGCTCCAACCAAAAATCCAGATTTAACTAAAAGTAGACAAGAGCATGTATTAGAAACAATGGTTGGAAATGGATATATATCACAAGAAGAAGCAGATGAAATTATTAATGCTAATACATAAAACTAAACGCATCATAAGTTAGCTAAAAGCTTTTATGATGCGTTATTTTATTTCTATTTAAATTCTATAAATTTATATACTGCCTCTGCAAAACCACCATTTTGTGCAGTAGTGGTTGTTGTATAATTAGCAACTTCTTTTACTTCGTCATATGCATTTGCAACAGCAATACCGACCCCAGAATCTTTTATCATTTCTAAATCATTTAGATTATCCCCTATCGCAAGCACTTCGCTTTTATCTATTTTTAAATAATTCTCTAGTACTTCAAGAGCTTGTTCTTTATTAATTCCTGCTGGCATAATATCTAAATATTCATACTCTTTCCCTATAATTTCATCTCTATATTTATCAACTTTTCTAATTAAATTTACTTGTAAATTTTTATTTTTAGCAAACTCATTTTTTAAACTTGCTAAATCTTTTTCTGCTGAAATTACTAGTTTTAATATTTCTGGATTTTCTTTTTCTATATATTCCTGAATATCTGTTACAATTTTAAATTCTAAATCTATATTTTTATCATTTTTAGTTAATTCAAAGTTTCTTAAATCCATATATAATAGTTTTTCTGTTATTACTTCTTTATTAGTGTATAAATGTACGTGTAAGTTTAACTTCTTTGCTGTATTTATACAAAAAAGTACATCTTCGTTTTTTAATAATTTTCTATAAATTTCTTCACCAGTTTTTAAGTTAATTATTTGATTTCCATTTCCAAATATTCCATATCCTGTACCTATATCTTGGCATATATTTTTAAACAATGAATATGTTTTGCCTGTGCATATTGTGAAATTTATATTAGAATTATTAATATCATTTATTGCTTTTAAGTTAGTTTCTGGTATTACATTTCCTTTTTCGAACATTGTTCCATCTAAATCACTTGCTATAAGTTTAATCATTGCTACATCATCCCCATGTACTAAGCTTTTTACATTATATCTAAAGACAAAAGTTTAGTAAAGCATATTCTTATTTTAAAAATATATATTATTTAACATATTATTTTTTAATATCCATAATTTTTTAGATAGATCTACGTAATATTTATGTGGATTTTCTATACGTTTAACTTCCTCCCACATACTATCTAATTCTTTTTTAGAATATTTAGCAATTTCTTTTAAGTTTGGATTTTTATATATTAATTTTCCGTTCCTCAAATATTTTTTCTTGAAGTAGTCTTATAGAGTAATCTTTTAGCACCTTCTTTTTCCATGGATTTTGAGGATCAAAAATCATATACTCTCTTTCGTCTATGATTTCATCTGCTAATGTAATTACATCTGCTATTGCTTTTTTAGTTTCGTTATCATAAAAACGATATACTTTTTTAACGCTTGGATTTGTAACTTTTGCTGTATTTTCACTTACTTTAATTTTTGGTACTATTTTTTTGTCTTTTTCTAATGCAACTAATTTATATACTCCGCCAAAGACTGGTTCACTTTTTGCAGTAATTAAATTTTCCCCTACTCCAAATAAATCAATTTTAGCATCTTGTTCTATTAATGATTTTATTAAATATTCATCAAGCGAATTTGTTGCACATATTTTGCAATCTTCATACCCAGTTTCATCTAATATTTTTCTAACTTTTTTTGATAAATATGCTAAATCGCCACTATCTAGCCTAACTGCTTTTGGTCTATATCCTTTTGGTTTTAGAACTTCATTAAATACTTTAATCGCATTTGGAAGTCCAGATTCGATTGTATTGTATGTGTCTATTAAAAATGTACAATCATCTGGATATAACTCTGCATATGCTTTAAAAGCTTCGTATTCCGAATCAAAACTTTGAATCCAACTATGTGCCATTGTACCACTTGCTGGTACATTAAATTCCTTTGCAGATAATGTACATGATGTTCCTACTGCTCCACCTATAATTGCTGCTCTTGCGCCTTCTACTGCTGCATTAATACCATGTGCTCTTCTTGCACCAAATTCCATAACAGGTCTTCCCTGTGCTTCTTTTACTATTCTGCTTGTTTTTGTTGCAATCAAAGATTGATGATTAGTTGTAAGTAATAGCATTGTTTCTAATAATTGTGCTTGTATTATTGGTGCTTTTACTGTTATTAATGGTTCATTTGGAAATACTACTGTTCCCTCTGGTATTGCCCATATATCTCCTGTGAATCTAAAATTTTCTAGATAATTTAAAAATTCTTCTGAAAATTTATTTTGTTTTCTTAGGTAGTTTATATCTTCTTCATCAAATGATAAATTTCTTATGTAATTAATTATTTGCTCTAGCCCAGCTACTATTGCATATCCACCTTCATCTGGTGCTTTCCTAAAAAACACATCAAAATACGCTATTCTGTCTTGCATGTTTTTGTTAAAATATCCATTTGCCATTGTGTACTCATAAAAGTCTGCTACTAATTCTAATCTTTGATTATTCATACCAATTCCTCCTATTTTTGGTACTTATTAACTTTTTGATAATAACATTATATGTATATCATTTCTTTTTGTCAATATATTTTGCAAATAAATATTATCCTTTTGATAATAAGTGGGCAGATGGCTTTTTCCTTCTTTAATTTTTCCCATTTTGTAGCTGATTTAAACTAAGTTGTGTTTCGGTATTTTTAAGGCAAGTAAAGAGTGAGTCAGCAAAGCTAACTCACTCTTTACGTCTAAAAATCTTATATTAAAATATATGTGGTTGCCAATTCTTATTAAAGCAATATAATTTTGAAGGTCTATGTCCTGTATTTTCTTCATATTCATCTGTTTCTATAACCATATCTGCAATCTTTCTTCTAAAATTAGCTTTCAATAATGGCTTGTCTAACAATATTTCATATACCTGTTGTAATTTAGTTAATGTAAATTTTTCTGGCATTAAGTTAAATGCAATTGTTGTATACTCAACCTTATTCTTTAATCTTTCAATTGCATAAATAAGCATTTTTGCATGATCAAAAGCAAGTTCAGATTCTAATATTTGTGTATATATAATTTGGTTTCCATCAACTAATTCTTTGACTACTTTTACTTTATTTTTTATAGTCTCTGTCTTGCTTTCTAATAAAATTTCTATCTCTTCTTCTTTTTTATATCCGTGCTTATTTTCTGTCATTTTCTCTTTAAGAGAATTTAATGTAACAGTAAACCAATTTGCATCTTGTGTACTTCCTCCAGATTTAATGCAAACTTTTTCACTATCTACAAGACCCATATATGATGTACTAATTATTCTAGTTCTTGGATCGCGATTTGGATCTCCCCATGAATATAATTGTTCCAAATATATATCTTGCATATTTGTTTTTGCTTTTAAACTTCTTTGTACAGCTTCCTCAAATCTTTCTTCTTTTCTTACAAATGTTCCCGGCAATGACCATTTACCCATATATGGATGTTCTGCCCTTTTAACTAATAAGACTTGTAATTTCTTTTCTGGTAATTTTCTATAATTATCTGTTTCTACATCACGTATTGTAAATATTATAGAATCAACCGTTACAGATGGTTTAAAAAATTGATTTGAATCATAATTTTTTAAAAATTCTTCCTCTGTCATATATATCTCTCCTTATCTCTTAATATCATTATAATACTATGATGGGTTGTTTTTGTCAATCAGGACTTTGAGATGTTCGGGATTTGGGGACGTTCCTTAACTTCCTACAAAAATAGAACGGAGCACGCTTTACTTAGCATGCTCCTTAAAAAATAACGGACCTATAATGATTATCATTAGTTCCATCGTAATTACTGACCATTTATCGACATTCTCTGTCAGAATCTCCAGTATAAAAAAACCTGTATTCAGTATCAGTAATATACTCAAAACCCGATCGATTTTATCCTTCAGTATAAATAATCCGAGGATTATCGACCCTGGAACTAGCCAAAAGTAAGTGTTGTCAAGTTTAACGCCAAAAGCAATTCCCATGACCATAATTACAGTCCATACATATGCCAAGGCATACCTAACACCAAATGCTAATTTTGAATATGCAATCCGTATTTTTTTCATAATTCTACCTCTCTTTTCTTTTTTGTCTAAATTATATTATACACCATTTTACGCTTTAAGTCAATCTAGATGCTACTTTCAAGCTTCATATCTCCGTCTTTTATCAAACCCTTTTTTCTCATAATATAACTTGTAACCCAAGCTATAACACCAGGTAATATAAAGTGTAGTAATATAATTTTTATTATTAATACCACTCCATTTTCACTTTCACTCATATCTTGCCAAGTCATTAGTTGACCAACCAAACCTGCGGTTCCCATTCCTGCTCCAGAAGCATTATTTGTCATATGTAATACCACAGTCGAAATTGGTCCTAAAATTGCACTAGCAATAATTGCAGGAAGCCAGATAATTGGCTTTTTCATAATATTTGGAACTTGCAACATTGATGTTCCCAATCCTTGCGAAATAAGTCCAGAAATTCCGTTTTCTTTAAAGCTTGCAACTGCAAATCCAACCATATTAGCACAGCAACCAACTGTAGCTGCTCCACCTGCTAATCCACTTAAATTTAATATGATAGCCAGTGCTGCAGAACTTATTGGTAGAGTTAATATCATTCCCATCAAAACAGATACTAATATTCCCATTATAACCGGTTGTTTATCCACTGCCCAATTAATAAGTTCACCTAGCGCTAGCATAAAATTTGAAATTGGTGGACCCACTAATAATCCAACAGCTCCACCTATCATTATTGTAAAAATAGGAACTAAAATAATATCCAATTTAGTTTTACCTTGTATCCATCTACCACAAATAATTCCTATAAAACTTGCTATAAATGCTCCAAGTGGCTCTCCTGGTCCATTTAAAATAATAGTTCCATCTACTAAGACAGAACCTTGTAATATCTTACTTGCAAAAGCACCTATTAACCCCGCAATTGCTGCAGAAATTGTAACAAAAGGTGTTTCCTTATATTTTACTGCTACTCCAACTCCAATACCTGCACCAGTTAAGCTTGCAGCTATTTTTCCAATTACTACAATCAAATTTCCTACATTTCCACCAATTAGTTTGCCTAGTTGTTCTATTATTAATCCAATAATTAGAGTAGAAAATAAGCCCCAAGCCATTCCTGTTAAACCATCTATAAACACATATGAAAAAAACTTTTTTATTTTGGTTTTAATATCATCATTCATAAAAATCTCCCCCTTATTATTTCAATTCATTTAAATAATTTTTTCTTTCAAAATCGTATGTTGGGATTTTTTCTCTTTTATGTTTAGAATTCATATATCGTTTTTCTATTTTTTTCATCTTATCTTCATTTGTTTTTCCTGTTTCTATATATTCTGCAACTTCCTTATATGTTATTCCCATTTTTTCTTCATCACTTTTATCACTTAATCCATCACTTGGTGCCTTTTTTATAATTTTTTCAGGTACTCCTAATATTTCTCCTATCTTTAAAACCTCATCAACTGTAAAATTTGCAATTGGATTAAAATCACTTGCACTGTCTCCCCATTTTGTTGTATATCCAACCATTGCTTCACACAAATTTCCTGTTCCCATAACTAGATAATTATAATTTTGTGCAATCGCATATAATGTAGTCATTCTAAGTCTTGGTTTAATATTTATTTTTGCTTCTTCTGCCAATTCTTCACCTATTTTTGTATTAAGCTCTTTTTCTAATTTTTCATATGTATCTGTTAAATTAATTTCTAAAATTTTTATGCCAAATGTTTGTGCAACTAGTTTTGCATCTTCTAAATCCTTTTCTTTTGACTGACATGGCATGCCAACAGTTAAAACTTTTTCTTTTCCTAATGCAAGGCTTGCAAGAGCTATAACTGTAGCACTATCTTTACCTCCACTATTTCCAATTACCACTCCTTTTGCCCCTACTTTATTTACATACTCCTGCATCCACAAAACTATTTTATCTATGTGTTTCCTTAATTCTATTTCACTTAACATATATCTTCCTCCTTTATTTTAAACTTATAACCCCGTCCCTAAAGTTCAAAGTTCATTTAAATAAATTATTTACTTTTATATATGAATATACTTCATCTGGTGTAAAGTAACGTATACTTTTTCCTTCTTTAATCTTTTCTCTTACAAATGATGAACTTAAACCACTTCTAACATTATTTTTTACTTTTATAAATGATTTTTCATTTTCTTTTAAAAAGCTATCATTATTTATTATATCTTCTAAGCAGTCTTCATCTCTTTCTAACACTAGTACTTTAAATTTTTTGACTAATTCATCCGCTTTTTCCCAAGTATTTAATTCTCTTAAGTTATCACTTCCTGTTGTAAACCAGATTGTTTTATTAGGATACATCTTTTGAATTTCTTCTAAAGTTTCTATAGTGTATAATTGTCTTTCGTTTCTTAATTCTATATCTGATACTTCGAATTTATCATTTTTATCACAAACGCATTTTAGCATTTCATACCTATATTTATTTTCTAGTAAACCTTTCTTTTGATATTTTTGATTTACTGGTACAAAAATTATCTTTTCTACGTTTTCGTATTCGGATACAATTTGTTCTGCTAATGAAAAATGTGAATTTAGTGGTGGATTAAAAGATCCTCCAAACACTACTATTATCTTATCATTTTCCATAGGCATCTCTCCTTTATTTGATATTATCAAAAAGTTAATAAGTTATATTTGTTATTATTATATTGATACTATGTGTTTTTGTCAACCTTTTATTATTATTTTTAAATAATATTTTTTTATTCATAAAATAAATCACTTTTTACGCAAAAAACTGTAGAAGCTTTTTATCTCTTCTACAGTTTATATTTGCAACCAAAAAGGGATTTTGAGGAACGTCCCCAAATCCCTGAACTCCTAATTTATTTTTTTAATATCTTCTTTTACTTTATTACCATCTTTTACTAATACTGTACTTGTTGGATATGCTAAATCCACACCCTCTTTTTCTAGAATCTCTAATATATTTTTATTTATATGCTCTTTAGCATTTAAGTAGCTACCATAGTCAACAGAATTAGTAAAAACATATATCATTATAGAAACACCGTCTGGGTCTATTTCATCAAATTTTACATATGTATCGTCATTTATTACATTTGGATGATTTATAAGCATAAAATATATTTTACTTGTAATCCTTTGTATTACATCTACTGGTGTATCTAATGGAAGTTTTAAGTCTAATTTATATTTTCTTTTTTCCATCTTACTCCAGTTTATAACAGCCTCATTTGATAATACTCCATTTGGTATATTTACTAATGAATTATCGAATGTTCTTATGCCTGTACTCCTAAAAGATATATCTTCTACTATGCCCTCGTAATTTGGTGTTTGTACCCAGTCACCTATAACAAATGGTTTGTCTATTAAAATCATAACTCCACCAAATAAGTTTTTAGCTGTATCTTGAGCTGCAAGTGTAATTACAACACTTCCTATTCCTAAACCTGCAAGTATAGTATTTAAGTTAATTCCTAATAAAGCAATAACTACTAGTACAGCAATTATATATATAACACATCTTATAGTTTTGTATATAAAGTTTACTCTATTATCATCAGCCTCTGTCATAAACTTTCTTTGTAATTTTCTCATCGTCTTTGAATCTGTTGTAAAACAGCCCGCTAATGCTTTTGCAAATAAAATTACACAAATAATCTTAAATGTTAATTCAATTATATTCATTGCTTTTCCTTGTATTTGCAAAACTCTTGTAGCTAAAAATACTCCTAAAACTATAAAAAATATTTTTAGTGGTTTATAAAAAGGCATTTTCTTTATTCGTTCTTTATCTGTTTTCTTTCTTTTAAAAATTCTTATTAAAATATAAGATAAACCAGAGCTAAATATATAGAAAAATATTATAATTGCAATGGCTATTAAAATATCAATTACTTGTTTTAAATCAATTGTTTTAAAATAATTAACTAAATCCATTAGTTTATCCATAGGCTATTCTCCCTTGTTTAATTACAATTCTTTTTTCGCATGTTCAAATCTTTCTTTTATTCTATCTTTTCCCATTATTTCCATTATTTCATACATATCTGGTGTATTTGATCTTCCAGTTAAAGCTATTCTTAGCACTGTACTTACATCTCCAACATGTGCCTCATATTTATCTGGATTTGCTTTAAATTCTTTTACTTCGCTTGCATATCCTAATTTTCCTGCTAATTCTTTTATTTTGTTAAACCATTCTTGTTTATCATCATTTTCATCAAAATAATTATTTATATATTCATCTAATATTGTTTTTATTTTATCACTATCTGAAATTTTTTGGTATTCATAATTTACATTTTGTGCATAAAATTTTTCATCATACATATATGAAATTTCATTTTTTACATCTGACCATTTAGCAATATCTTTACGAGGTTTCTTATTTCCTCTTTCTATACCAAATATTTTTAAAGCATATTCTTTATCTGCTTTTAGCATTTCTGCTAATTCTTCATCATATTTTTCTGCCCATTTTAATGATTCACTATATACTTTTTCTGCATCAAATCTAGAAATAACTGATTTTGAAACATCAAGTAATTTAACCATATCAAATAGAGCTCCACTTACACTCATTTTATTTAATTGTAATTCGAAATGTTCCATATCTTCTGTTGGATTTTGTCTTCTCCAATTTTCGAAATTTGAATTTGCAATATTTAATAAATATTCTTTTACAGCTTCTGCTGGTATTCCTTGTTCTGCATAATAGCTTACTGCTGCTTCTGGGTCTTTTCTTTTACTTAGTTTTCTCTTATTTCCATTATCATTTTTCATAATTGGTGAAATGTGAACATATTTTGGTGCTTTAAATCCAATTTCTTGGAATAATTGTAAATGTAATGGAACAGATGAAAGCCATTCATCACTTCTTATTACATGTGTTGTTCCCATTAAGTGGTCATCTACAATATGTGCAAAATGATATGTAGGAAGACCATCAGCTTTAATAATTACTATATCTTGGTCATTTTCTGGGAAAGTAACATTTCCTTTTATTACATCATGATGTTTTATCTTTCTATCTTCTCTTCCTGGTGATTTAAATCTAATAATATATTTTTCTCCTGCTTTTATTTTTTCTGCCATTTCTTCTACTGTCAAATTCCTACATTTAGCCCAAACTCCATAATATCCAGGTCTTACTTTTGCGGCTTCTTGTTTTTTTCTTATTTCGTCAACTTCTTCAGCAGAACAGAAACATGGGTATGCTTTTCCCATTTCTATCATGTATTTAGCATATGATCTATAAATATCTCCTCTTAAAGATTGCTTATATGGACCATAATTACCTTTTTCTTCTGTTTCATTTATCATTCCTTCGTCTTCTTCAATTCCAAAATCTTTTAAAGAATTAACGATGTCTGTAATACCATTTTCTATCTCTCTTTTTTGATCTGTATCTTCTATTCTTAAGAAAAATACTCCTTCTGTTTGTGTTGCAACTTTTCTTGCAACCAAAGCTTGGTATAATCCCCCAATATGTACAAATCCTGTTGGACTTGGTGCAAATCTTGTTACTATCGCTCCTTCTTTTAGGTTTCTTTTTGGATATTTTTCTTCATAATATTCTATTGGTTTAACATCTGGAAATATTAAATTTGCTAAATCTTTATAGTCCATTAATTATCTCTCCTTTATTGGTAGGAACGTTCCTTCGGGATTTGGGGACGTTCCTATAATCCCTTTCTATTTTTAATATTTAAATTATCTTTGAACTTTTAGCTCCGTCCCTAAAGTTCACACTTCCATAATAATTGGTAAAATCATTGGGTTTCTCTTTGTTTTTTGTGCGATATAATCTTTTAAATTATCTCTTAAATTAGATTTAATTGTAGACCAATCTGTAATATGATTTCTTTCACATTTTTCTATTTCATTTCTGATAACAGCTTTAACATTTTCCATTAAGTTTTCTGACTCTCTTACATACACAAATCCTCTGGAAATTACATCTGGTCCTGCAACAATTTCTCCTGTAGCAGAATCCATTGTCATAACAATTATAATTAAACCATCTTGAGATAAATGTTGTCTGTCGCGAAGTACAATGTTTCCAACGTCTCCTACTCCTAAACCGTCAACTAATACTCTACCAGATTGTACACTTGTTGTAAATTTAGCTTCTTCTTGGTTCATTTCTAATACTCTACCATTTGTAAGCATAAATATATTATCTTTATCTATCCCCATTTCTTCTGCTGTTTCTGCATGGGCTTTTAATTGTCTATATTCTCCATGTACTGGTAAGAAATATTTTGGTTTAACTAATGCTAGCATCAATCTTTGTTCCTCTTGACAAGCGTGTCCAGAAACATGTACATCTGCTAAAGAACTATATACAACTTCTGCACCTATTTGCATTAAATCATCTATTACCTTAGAAACTAATTTCTCATTTCCTGGTATTGGGTTTGCAGATATAATTATTAAATCATCAGGTGTTATCTGAACTTTTCTGTGTTCCCCTGAAGCCATTCTTGTAAGTGCAGACATTGGTTCTCCTTGACTTCCTGTTGTAATTATTACTAGTTGATCATCTGTATAGTTCTTTATCATGTCTATATCTATAAATACATTATCTGGAACCTTAATATAATCTAATTCCCTTGCTGTATTTATCATGTTTATCATACTTCTACCACAAACAGCAATTTTTCTGTTATATCTTACAGCACAATTTACAATTTGTTGAACTCTGTGAACGTTTGAGGCGAATGTAGCAACAACTATTCTTTTTCTGCATCCTTGGAATAATCTTTCGAATACATCACCTACAGTTTTCTCAGACATTGTATATCCTTTTCTTTCTGAGTTTGTACTGTCTGACATAAGTGCTAAAACACCTTCGTTACCAAGTTCTGCTAAACGCCCAAAATCCATTATTTGTCCATCTATTGGGGTATAGTCAATTTTAAAGTCCCCTGTATGAATTACTGTTCCTGCTGGTGATTTAATAGCTAATGCAACAGAATCTGGAATACTGTGTGAGCTTCTAATAAATTCAACACTAAATTTTCCAGCCTTTACAACTTCTCCTTGTTTAACCTCTACTAATTTTGTAGATTTTACTAACTTATGTTCTTCTAATTTATTTCTTATAAGTCCACAAGTTAATCTTGTTGCATAAATTGGTACATTTATCTTTTTTAATAAATATGGTATAGCACCAATATGATCTTCGTGACCATGTGTAATAATTAGTGCTCTTATTTTATCTTTATTTTTCTCTAAGTATGAAATATCTGGTATAACTAAATCTACACCAAGCATATCATCTTCTGGGAAAGCTAACCCGCAATCTACTATAATAATATCATTTTCATATTCAAATACTGTTATATTTTTTCCAATTTCGTGTAAACCACCTAATGGAATAATTTTTAAATTACTTGGTTTAAATCTGAAATCTTCTTGCTTTGCTGTTCCTTTCTTAGTTTTTCTTGTATTTGTTTTACTTCTTGTTTGTTTAACATTTTCTGTATTAGCTTGTTTTACTGTTTTTTGTTTTGTCTTAGTAGTATAATTCTTTCTTCTTCTTTGCGAATTAGTACCTACCTTTCTCTCATTATCTAAGTTTTTCTTCTCTTCTGTCATTATTTTATCTACTCCTTCTTCTTAAATTTAATTTAAACTTATTATGATTAGAAGAAATATTATTTTGCCCCCAACTATTTATTTGTCCAATTTTAAGAAAATCCCGCTTTTCTTTATTATTAATGTTTTAATTACATAAAAAATCCTTTTATTACCAATAAAGTAATAAATTTATCTTTTTATAATATTATTTCCGCTCATAAGGTTGTATTATCTTTACCTAACATATTCTCTCTTTAATATACACAAAATTATAACATCATATACAATAATTATTAAAACACTTTTAATTCTTTTATAACTATTTTATACTATACATTATATTTCCGGACATATATAGTTAATAGCTATTCTTCTTTATCATATAAAACTTAAATCTCTTTATTGTATCCATTTATTGGATAACCACTGTGTGCTATTATACTATATGTTTCCTGTATTTGTCAAATACATTATGTAAATTATTTTTGTTGTATTTTTCTTATACATAAAAAACAACGGATACGAAATCATAAATTTCGTACCCGCCGTCTTTGCTTATGCGTTTACTCGCCATCTAAGCTTAAAGATATTCTCCTCGTTCAAGAATCCTTGTTTGATGTCGCCATAATAATTAAACGGGTCCAACTCTGAGCAGATCTCAATCAGCTCAAGACATTTTTCTCGACCGCACGCTTTTACATTTTCATGTTCATCAAAAACTTCAGAATACACAATTGGAAGCATCTCCTCTAATACTTCTTTTCTTAAACTAAATACTTCTCTTGTGTATATTTCCCCGGTTTTGATATTACCGAAAGATGCATTCGGTTTTATTTTGTTGCACAGTTCTAAAAAATTTTTCCGTTCCTCTGCATCGCAACGAGGATTCAAATTTCCATTTGTATCAAAAAAGTAATGATACCTGTTCAAAAATGTTTTTTTCATAGCTATAACCATAATTATATCCTCCTTCTAACTATGAATAAGACTTCAACCAATAGTTATCAAAATATTATCACAATTATTTTTTACAGTCAATTATAAAAAACTCCTTGTCAAAAAAAATCAAATTTGATATATTTTTAAAAGTAAATACATTAATTTTTTATGCAATCTTTAATTAATGTAGTAAAATTTATAAGGTTGTAAATAAATTATTAGGAGATGTAACATGAGAATAGTAGAACCTTGGATAAAAGTAGAAAAAATTGATGGTAAAAAAATAATGAAAAGATTAGAAAGAGCTTGCAGGACTTGCTATCGTTCAGAAGGTAAAATTACAGATGATAGTTATAAAAAATTATTAACAAACTGTATAACTAGAGGTCATGAATCTGTTTTAGAACATGAAAAAGTTACAGTTAGAATTTATAATGATGTTGGTTCTTATAAAGATTTAACAAGACATAGATTTGCTAGTTTTTCTATTGAATCTACTAGATATTGTAGTTATGATAAAGATAAATATGGAAACGAAATTGCATTTATAAATCCATCTTATATTGAAGATAAAGAAATCTATGAAGTTTGGAAAAATACAATGCAAGAGATAGAAAAAAACTATATAAAAATGAAAGAATTAGGCGCCTCAACAGATATGGTAAGAGAAGTTCTTCCTCATTCAACAGCTGCAGAATATACTATGACTGCCAATATTCGTGAATGGAAACATATTTTAGAGTTAAGAACAACTAATCATGTACATCCAGCTATAAGACAAGTTTTAATTCCTTTATTATTATATTTTAAAGAAGAAATGCCAGAAATATTTGATGATGTAGCATATGATAAAGATTTTAATCCTAATTATTATGCAAACTTGTCTATTGAAAAAGATTTGGTATAGTATATTAAAAAAATAAGACTTCTGTATGAAGTCTTATTTTTTATACATCTGTATTATTTTGTCCATAATAATCGTTATATTGGGATTCTAATAAAGATCCTAAACCATTCTCAAATCCTGGTAATAAAATACTTTCTAAATCTGTATTGGTTAATTTCCATTCTTCATCAAATTTTAGTAAATGAATTTCTGTTGTATTTGTTATTGTATTGTCTATTTCATTAATTTTCTCTTTCAATAAATTAGTTAAGTTTTCTTGATCTGCTTCTTCATTCGAGTATCCTAAAGCTATTGCCTCTGGAACATATTCACTTACTAAATTAGCGAAATCTTTACTAGTAATTTCTATCGTAACAACAGCTGTTTCTTTCTTTTCATCTACATTAGTCACTTTCCATTGAAGTTCAGAAAAACATGCCTTTAATAAATCTTTATAGACATCTTTAGATATAGTATCTTCGTCTATGTTTAATTTTTCTTCTATATTTCTTGTTATATTACTAACATTATATCTATTAAATGTATCTATATCTACTTCTTTCAGTGCATTAAAAGATTTACTAATTATTTTTTCTGGGGTAATTTTTGTTTCATTAATTACTAATATTGATGTTATAATTACTAGAATAAGAAATACGGTTAACACAAATAAGGTTGATTTCTTGTTATTTTTTTTGCTTTTTGTACTCTGCATCTTTTGGCCTCCCTTTTTTTATATTACTATAATTTATATAAAAAGTAAATAACCAAAATATTACATTATTATTTCAATATTATATATTTCTCCATCATCTGTTAATTTAATTTTTTGCTCATATACCTCATTGCCATTACAATACATTTTTGTAACTCCTACATTCTTCTCTTCTGGATTTCGTACGATAATATGATATATTGTACTTTCATATTTAAAACTTATCTTATATTCTTTCCAATCTTTAGAAATACATGGTTCTATTCTTAAATATCCATTACATATTTTTAAGCCCAAAATATATTCAATTCCGGCAGTATATAGCCAACCACTAGAACCTGTATACCAAGTCCAGCCCCCTCTTCCAGCTAAATTTCTGCTACTATATACATCTGCAGCAACCACATATGGTTCCACTTTATATTTATTAGTACTTTGCTTTGTTCTGGTATGCTCTATTGGATTTATCAATTTAAACATATCTACTGCTTTATCACCAAATCCTAATATAGTTTCTGCAATTATCGCCCATATAGCACCATGTGTATATTGTCCTCCATTTTCTCTAACTCCAGGTAGATAAGATTTTATATATCCTGGTTCTAATTTTCCATTTTCGAAAGGTGGATCTAATAATTTTATTAATCCATTTTCTCTATCTACCAAATGTGTTTCTAAACTATCCATACTTATAAATTTCTTTTCATTATCTGCTGCCCCAGAAATTACTCCCCAACTTTGTGAAATTCCATCTATTCTACATTCTTCATTTTCTATACTTCCAAGAGGTGTTCCGTCATCCATAAATGCTCGTTTAAACCATTTGCCATCCCATGCATTCTTATTAACATTTCTTTGTAAGTTTGTCATGACCTCTTTATATTTTTCATCATCATCTATTTTTATAATATTAATCCATTTGTTTAGAATATCGTACAAGAAAAATGCAAGCCATACACTTTCCCCTTTACCTTGTATGCCAACTCTTGAAAGCCCATCATTCCAGTCTCCAGAACCAATCTTAGGTAAGCCATTTTCACCAAAATTAAAGGCTCTTTCTATGGCTTTTTTACAATGTTCATATATTGTTCCTTTAGTTTCTGAAATATTATACAAACTATATCTTTCTACTTCTCCTTCTTTTAACTCTTCTCCTTCCAGATAATTTGTTTCTATATCTAATATTGTTCTATCTCCTGTAATTTTTATATATTCTAACACAGCATATGGAAGCCACAATAAATCATCAGAAAACCTAGTTCTTATCCCCATTTTACTTGCATCATGCCACCAATGTTCTACATCTCCTTGTATGAATTGGTGCCTACTATTTTTTATAATTTGATTTTTTAGTATATTTATATCTATATATTTCATATTAAGGGCATCCTGAAGTTGATCTCTAAAACCTACAGCTCCACCAGATTGATAATATCCTGTTTTTCCTAACAACCTAGATGCTATTGTTTGATAAACTAACCAGCCATTTAGCAATATATTCATAGATTCTAATGGCGTTTCCACCTGTATCATATTTATAATATTTTTCCAGTACTCTTTTGTATCTTCTAAAGCAGTTTTACAATTTTCTATATTCTTATATTTCTTGACTAGCTTAGGAATATTATCTTTAATATCTTCTCCAAATATTAATGATATATCTTTACTTTCATACGCTTTTAATTCTACATTTACCTTAATTGCAATACATGATTCTTCTCCTAATCCATTACTATTATCTAAGCTATTAATAAATAAAGCCGTAGGTTTTTTAATAGTGTCCTTTCCTATAAAAGATTTTTTGCTACCAGTAAATGAATCAATGTCCAAATTACTAGAAACAAAAGTAGTCTCGTCTATTAATTCATCATATCTGTTGATTGCATAAACAATATTGTCCTCAGTATTTAGCTCTATTTTTCCATTTGTCTGTAACTCATCTTCACCTAAAACTAGTTTTAAATAGTAAAATATACTAATCTTTTTTAATTTATCTGTTGTATTCTTTAAATTTATTAAATTTATTTTTAACTTGTCTTCTTTTGGTACAAATACTTCATTTTCTTGTATTATCCCATCTGCTGTATGTGTAAACTTGGCATATCCAAATCCATATGTTGTATAATAATCATTATTGTCTTCTACAACTCTATTTCCTATTGTCCAAAATCTTTTATTTTCATTATCTATAAAATATATAAGCTCTGAAGGAATATCTTTACTAGCATAATTGGTAAATGCAGTTAATCTATTTAGTCTACTATTTTCGTTCCAAGTATATCCTCCACCACCATCTGTAACTAGTGTTCCAAATTCCTTATTTGCGAGTACATGGCTCCAAATTGTAGGAAGTACTATATCTTTATTTGTCTTTACATAATATTCTTTTCCATTTTTAGAAAATGCACCATACTCATTATAATATTTTAAGTTTTCTACAGAATCGATTTTATCTAATGCTGGAGTTCGTATCTGTTCTGTATTTTTAACTTCTATTTCTTCTAATGGATTTGCTATCGCTTTTCGTTGTTTATTATAAATCTTCTTAATTTTATTTAATTGATAATTTATATTACCTAAATTTGCATCTATTATTAGATCTGACACAAATATAATCATGTCATTTTCTGTTTTTGTAAGTTTATTTGAAACTAATATAAATATTCCGGTTCGTATATTCTTCATATAGTCTAAGTGAGCATTTAAAATACAATTATTTATATATTCAATTAAATATTCTTCTTCTACTAATACAATAAACTCAATTTGAATATTTTTTATTCGCAAAATTTCGTATAATTTTAAAAGTTGATTTAATAAATACATATCATTTATATTTTTTAGTTTTAAAGTTAATATTGGGAAATCACCAGAAATACCAAACTTCCATAAATCTACCCTTTTAAATTTTTCGTTTTTTATCTTGTTTCTATAATACCACCTAACATAATTAGGTTTTATTAATAAAGATATTAATTTTTGATATTCGGCAAGTTCATTTCCTTTTAATTGTAAATATCTTGCCTCTTCTATTGCTTTAGCTTTAGAGATTTCGAATATATTTCTTATCGCCTCTTGATTTTTTATTTTTTCTATATTTGCTACTGCATCTTCCTTTGTTTCTGCAACTGAAATTATAAAATATAGCTCTACAGTTTCATGTGCTGGAATCTTTAACGTTCTTTTTATAGCTACAATTGGCTCTGTAACAAGCCCTATAGAATTAGAAAAACGTTTTCCTTCTTTTATTTGTTTTGGCATATTCATATCATTAAAATCATTAAATTTTTGTGCATCTATCTCGTATTCTAGTTCTCCCATTGTCTCATTTTCTGTATAAAAATTAACCCCTAAAAATATATCCTTGCCTTTCCCATCTCTTTTTCTTCTTTCTATAATTAACGTTTGTTTTTCGCTATTAAAATCATATCTTAAAAATAGATTATTAAATGCTTTATGAGCTATATCAGCATTAATATCAGATATAATTGGCTCAAAACTTCCTGTAACCTCAATTACTTCATCTTCATTTCCTATATTGGTAAATTCTATTTTTCTTACTTCTGTTGGTTCATTTTGACTAACAGTTACATCTACTTTTGTTTCTATATTTCCATCTATTCTTTCTATAGAATTACTATCAGGCTTAAAAATAACTTTATATTTACTTGGTTTTACTATGTCTTTGCAATAGTTTGAAGTCCAAATTTTATTTCCATTTATATTTCTCATAAAGAAATTAATTCCCTGTGAGTTATCATCTGTATATTTATATCTATTTATATATATGCCATTAAATTTACTATATCCATTTCCCTTTTCGTCCATTAAAACAGTATACTCTTGGTTAGAAATTGCATTGCATCTATTTGCTTTTTCTATATCATCTAGTTCAATTCTATAATATGATTCATAATCTTTGTATTTTAATTTTTCTGGCACTTCCTTTTTCTCCTTCGTAATAATAATATCTTCTGGCATTCTTTCTTGTAATAAAATTTCAGTAGCTTCTATTTCTGGGTTTTTAGAAAATCTTTGCTGGATAATATTTTTATGAAAAAAGTTATTTATAGAAATTAAAATTAATGCTTGATGATGTGCCATAAATGTTTTTACGACTTCTTTTTTCTCGTTTTCTTTTAGTCTACTTTTGGTATAATCTATTGCTTCATACATTCCATATTTTCCAAAAACGCCTTCTTTTTCCATTCGCTCTATATTTTCTAATGTCTCTCTTGGATAATCGCAAATGGCTAAAACTGTACCATATGATGAAACTACCATCTCATCTCCTAATCCTCTTTTTAAACCAAGCCACGGTATTCCAAAAGCTTTGTATTGATAATTTGACTTTAAATCTTTTAAGTTAAATGCTGATTCAGATATTCCCCATGGTATATTTAATTTTTCACTATATTTTATCTGGCTCATAATCATAAATTTACATGATTCATCTAATAAACTACCATGATAGCTTTTCATATTTATATTTGGCATTAGGTATTCAAAGGCAGTACCAGACCACGAAATTAACCCTTTATATCCATTCATTGCAGTTAAAGTTCGATTTAAACTGCTCCAATGTTTTACAGGTACATCTTTTTTAGAAATTGCAATAAAACTAGCTTGTCTTGCTTCTGAAGCTAGCAAATCATAATATGAATCTGTAAGTTTATTTTCGTTTACATCAAATCCGATAGAAAACAATCTAGATGAATTGTCATACAATAATGAAAAATCAGTTTGCTCAATAAGTTTATTTATAATCGCTATATAGTCTTCTACATTTTCGTATAGTCTGTTATGCTCTGTTAAGAACTGTTTTACAACATAAAGATATCCTACAAAATTACCACTATCTACTGTTGATACATATCTAGGTTCTAATGGTGCTAATGTCTTTATGTCATACCAGTTATACAAATGACCATTCCACTTTTCTAATTTCGTTACTGTATCTATCATATTTTGTAGTAATTTAACACTAGCATATATATTCTCGAACCCCATATCATATGCAGAAATTACAGCTACCATTGCTAAACCTATATTTGTAGATGATGTTCTATTTACCACCTTATTCTTCCTATTTTCTTGATAATTATCTGGTGGCAAATAATTATTTTCTTTTATCAAATAGTCTTTAAAATAGTTCCAAGTATTATGAGCAATATCTACTATATAGTTTTGATGCTTTTTGTCTATCTTTTTTAATGGATCTTTTGCTGGAAGCTCTTTACTAAGTTCAAATGCTGCAATAGGTGATAATAGCCATAATATCCCTAGAATTATTGCAAATAAATTAATATTAACTGCATTAATTACAACTGCTAAAATTAAATTTACAAACATATACCCAACATATGAATCTAAATCATTATCTTTATTTACCTCTGCCTCTTCTGCTGTTGTCCATTCAAGTAATTTTTTCTTGCTTACATATTTCCTATAAATAGCTTGTATTATCGCTTTTATTTCTACATATGTTTTAGTTGGCAAAAATCCTATATTTAGCACAAATTTAATAAGTGCACCCTTTCCTCCTGTTACTATTGGTGTAAATGTCTTTTTAAATTTTTCGCCATCCTTTCTAGCTATAATTTTATTTACTACTTCTAAAATTATAGTTATACATATAGCTAATATTGCAATTAACACTATACTAATTTTATGCGTATAAATTCCTATTGCTAATAAAATTAGTTCAAATAAACTTATCAGACTTCTTCTTAAATTATCAAATATTTTGTATTTTGAAAGTTTATTTATCGGGTTTCTTATTCTTTCATTTTTTTCATTTCGAATATTTTTGCAAAGCCAATTACATATTTGCCAATCTCCGCGAATCCATCTGTTTTGTCTTGTTGTAAATGACATAAACTTGCTTGGATACCCATCCATTAATAATACATCTGTAGCTAAGCCACATCTTAAATATGAACCTTCTAACAAATCATGGCTTAGAACTGTATACTCTGGAATTGCATTTTTCATTACATTATAAAAAGTATTAAGTTCATATATTCCCTTTCCTGTAAATATTCCCTCTCCAAAATTATCTTGGTAAAAGTCTGAAATAGCATTTGTATATAAATCTGTTCCTGCAGAACCTGCAAAAATCCTACTAAACCATGATTTCTCTGCTTCTTTTAAATCTATCCCTACTTTTGGCTGAATTATTCCATGTCCTTCTATCACTACTCCATCTTTTAAAATAGGTTTATTTAATATATGTTCCATCGTACCGATTAATTCAAATGCAGAATTTAAAATAAGGTTTGTATCAGAATCCAATGTTATAATATATTTTATCTTTGGTATTTCTTTCATATTGTTTATAGTGTTCGCTACAAAATCTTCTTCATTTCTATTTATTAGGAAAGAATTAAATTGCATAAGTAATCCTCTTTTTCTTTCCCAGCCTAAATATTCATTTTCTCCTTCGTACCATCTTCTTTTTCTATATAAAAAATTGAAAATTTCTTTATTATATTTTTTATTTAATTCATTTGCACAGTGTATTCCAGCAAGTACAATTTCTTTATCACCTTTTCTTTTCTCTATTTTAGATGGCTTGCAATCTCCAAGTAAAGTAAAATATAAATTATCGCTTTTATTTGCTAAATAATATACTTCTAGCTTTTTAAACATCTCTTCTACTTTTTTGTTAGAATCTATAATAGTTGGTATTACCACCATTGTAGCTTGCTCTTTTGTAATTTTATTTTGCAAATCTATTTTAGGAAGTAATTTAGGTTTTACTATTTTACTTAGTACATACTGTATTACTTGATTTATTATTTCTTGTATTGGTAGTAAGAAAATTAAACTTAATAAATAATTTTTGTATATTTTTCCTAAAAATATCGAAACTGCTATAGCAAGTCCCCATATAATTCCTATTATCAAATTTAATTTTGTGTTATTTTTTAGGTTAAATGGTTTATACTCTAGCTCTCTATATAGCTCAGCTTTTCCTTCGTCAATTAAATAATAACCAATATGACTTTTTTTGCCTTGTTTTCCTGTTCCTAACTCTACAATTTTCTTTGCAATATATACTTCTGATATTTTTGTTTTCTTTGATAATTCTTTTATTTTTCCTCTATAATATGCTTTGGTCTTGTAATCCATTTTGTCATATACTTCTGCAGGATCAAGTTTTAATATTTCCTCTACGCCATTTATTTTTTCAAAAATTTCTTGAAAATCTATTCTAGATATATTCTTTAGAGTAGTTATACAATTCCCCATAAGTACTTTTTTTATCGCGATATCAAAATGTTCCTTTTTAATAACATCATTAATATTTGTTCCCATCTTTTCTACTGAATCTTCTAATACTTCTATATAGTCATAACTGTCTTTATCTGTTTTCTTTAACTTATATGACATATATTCTATAAATGGATATTTCATTTCTCCATACCCAAATTTATAGCTTTTATATGGCTTTTTATTAAATACTTGATTTTCCTTTGTTTTTAGCTCTACCAATCTTTCTATTATATTTTCTGCTCTATACTTTTGCATTTGACTAGCATAAATTTTCTCACAAATGTCTTTTATATTTTCTATAATAGCAATTTTTATAAATAGCTCTATATTCCATATTTCGTCCATGTTTAGCGTTTTTCTTTTTTGGTATGAAGTTAGCATAAATTCCAAATTCTCTTTATTTATATTACTATCTGTATATGCACACATTTCTTTGGCTAAAATATATATTCTCGCGAAACCGGCATAAGGGCCATTATCTAGCCCTAAAAATTTTTTATATTTATTTAAATCCAACTCGTCTTTTATCTGCTTTACTCTTTCTTCTATAATATAGTAATTATCTAGTAACCATTCCCCTGCCGGATGAATATCTATTCCCAATTTTATATGTTCATTTAGTAAATTATATACCATAGTAATATATTCAAAATCTTTTGTTAAATTTGGTATCGGATATGTTCTTTCATCAGCTTCCGATTTTAGATTATGGTCAGATGCTAATTTTTCCATATATTTTTCAAGTTGTTTTTTATCTAATAAAACACCAAACATGTTATTATCACTCCTAAAACAGTATTAGGCTTATTTTTTCCATGTTTGGTAATTTTATTCATCAGGAATGAACTTTAGGGACGGAGCTTAAAGTTCAAATTTTATGTTAAGCAAATGAACTTTTAACCCCGTCCCTAAAGTTCACTAAAGTTCATAAAAATAATCGTTTATTCCATTATATATTCCCCATGCCAATCTATTTTGATATTCGTCTTCTTGTAGTTTCTTTTCTTCTTCCTCGTTTGATAAAAATCCACATTCTACTATTGTTAGTGGTATTTCTACGTTCTTTACTATATATACATTATCTAGTTTCATTGGTAGTCTGTTGTTTTCTTTTCCCACAGCCTCTTTTAAACTTTCTTGTATTGCTGTCGCCAACTTTTCTCCTTGCTCATTATCTTTTTTAAAGAATGTCTGCCATCCAGAATATTGTTCTTGTGGTATTTTATTTAAATGTATTGATACAAATATGTCTGCTGATGATGAATTTCCTATCTTTACCCTATTTCGTATATCAGATACTTTTTTCTGTTTTAATGTAGTTTTATCTACATCATAGATTCCATTTTCATCTGATCTTGTTAATATTACTGTTGCTCCACTTTGTTCTAATAAATTCTGCAATTTTAATGCTATTGTTAAATTGATTTCAGCTTCTGATATTCCATCATCGCTAACAGCTCCGTCCATCTGGATCCCCGTGCCCTGCGTCTATTACTATTACTTTATTACTAACAGGAATTGCTACTGTTTCTGTCGTTTCCGGTTCTATAAATATCTGCGATATTCCTATTGCTAACACTGCCAACAAGAAAATTCCAAGCATCTTTATTCTTTTTTTACTTAAGAAAAACATTTTACACCTCAAAAAATCTCATATAGTTTTATTATAACTATATGAGATTTTTAATTTTTTATGTATTTATTTTTTATTCCTTTTATGCATAAGAGCATTTTCTTCATTCTACTTACTTAGCAACACCATCAAAAGAATTGCAAACTTTTACATTTGCAATTCTTTAATTTATAATTTATAATTTATTTTTCCAGTCTGTTGCACTATACAAAATTCTCTCTACATTTACTATTTTTTCATCTTCGTTTATTCTATAAAAAGCAATATAATTTTTAATAATTAGCTTTCTAAATTTATATTTTTTTAGCAAGTCATAATCAATAATAGCAAATTTTTGTGGATTATATTTCAAAATATTAAATTCATCCTTTATTAATTCAGCATATATTTCTGCTATGTTAGGTTCTAATAATTTGTTTTTTATATAGCTAATAATTCTTTTATAATCTTCTTTTGCTTGAATAGATAATACTACCTTATATTCTTTCAATGGTAACCCTCCAGCTTAATCTGCTAAAATTTCTTTAACTTCTTCATATGCCTCTTCAACAGAACATACCTTTCCATTAGCTGTATCTTCCATCCCTTTTTTTAATTTTTTTAACAAATCTTTATCATCCTTTATAATCAAATCCTCTGGAGCTTTTGTCATATACGAAAATTTAAGATATTCTATATAATCTATAACTTTAGTTGATAATTCTTCTGGCAAACTTTCAATCACATCATATAATTCTTTTTGCTTCGTAGTCATAATCATTCATCTCCTTTTGGGAATTTATATTAATATTATACCACATTTTTAGTAAATTTTGTTTAATCCTTTATTATAACGTATGAGATTTTTAATTTTTTATGTATTTATTTTTCTAAATCTAATTTTATATGTACATCTTTTAATTGTTGCTTAGACACTACAGATGGTGCTCTCATCAATAAATCTCTTGCTTTTTTATTCTTTGGAAATGCTATTACTTCTCTAATATTTTGTGAATCTGCAATTAACATTACCATTCTATCAATTCCTGGTGCAGCACCTGCATGTGGTGGTGTACCATATTGGAATGCATTATATAATGCACCAAATCTATTTTTTACATCTTCTTCTGTATATCCTGCAATTTCAAATGCTTTAACCATAATTTCTGGATCATGGTTTCTAACAGCTCCTGATGCCATTTCATAACCATTACATACTAAATCATATTGATATGCATATACATCTAGTGGATCTTTTGTATTTAATGCTTCTAATCCACCTTGTGGCATAGAAAATGGATTATGACTAAAATCTATTGTTCCTTCATCAGATAATTCGTACATTGGGAAATCTACTATAAAGCAGAAACGATATACATCTTTTTCTAATAAATCTAATCTTTTTCCTAATTCTATTCTAACTAAACCTGCTATTTTTTGTGCTTTTTCAAATTCATCTGCTATAAAGAACATTGCAGAATTATTTGTTGCACCATATTTTTCTTGTAAAGCTTCTTTTATTTCTGGTGTTATAAATTTAGCAATTCCACCTGTAACTTCTCCATTTTCATCTAGCTTTGTCCATGCTAATCCTTTTGCACCAACATCATTTGATGTTGCAAATTCTCCCATCTTATCGAAGAATTTTCTACCTTGGTTATTGCCATCTGGAACTACTATTACTTTTACTGTTTTACCTTTGAATGCATTAAAATCTGAATCTTTAAAACATTCTGTAACATCTTGTATAATTAAAGGATTTCTTAAATCTGGTTTATCTATACCGTATTTTTCCATAGCTTCTTTATATGGAATACGTACAAATGGACCTTTGTCTACTTTCCAATTTGTAAATTTTTCGAAAGTATATGGTACAACTTCTTCTATTACTTTAAATACATCTTCTTGTGTTGCAAAGCTCATCTCGAAGTCTAATTGATAGAACTCTCCTGGCGCTCTATCTGCTCTAGGATCTTCATCTCTAAAACATGGAGCTATTTGATAATATTTATTAAATCCAGATACCATTAATAATTGTTTAAATTGTTGTGGTGCTTGTGGTAATGCATAAAATTCCCCTGGATTTAATCTACTTGGTACTAGATAATCCCTTGCACCTTCTGGAGAAGAGTTTGCTAAAATTGGTGTTTGAATCTCTGTAAAATCTAATTCGTCCATTTTGTCTCTTATTGTTTTTAAGATTTTAGAACGAAGTAATATATTATTATGTAATTTTTCATTTCTTAAATCTAAAAATCTATATTCTAGTCTTAAATCTTCTCTTACTTCTTGATCTGTATTTACTTCGAATGGTAATACATTTTTGCATTTACCTAATACTTCTATTTTGCTTGCTTTAACTTCTATTTCTCCTGTTGACATATTAGGATTTTTACTTGCTCTTTCCACAACTTGTCCTTCTATATGTATACAACTTTCTGTAGTTAAAGCTTTTGCTTTTTCTTCTAGTTCTTTATTTTCGTTACTTATTAAAATTTGTGTTATTCCAAATTCATCTCTTAAATCTATAAATATCATTCCACCTAGGTCCCTTATTTTTTGAACCCAACCTGATAATTTTATTTCTTCTCCCACATTATTTATATTTAGCTCTCCACATGTGTGTGTTCTGTATATATTTTTTACAACTTCCATACTCATCCTCTTCCTTTTTCTCCTAATAGTCTTTGTCTATTATACTCTAAATTACAGTAAATAACAAGATTTTACACGTTTTTTATATTGCAAGTACAATTTTATTATTATATAATCACAAAAAGTTTTATGGGCGGAATTTATATGGTTAATGTAGCAATTGGAATTGTAAAAAAAGAAGAACAGATAAAGCAATATTCAGAAATTTGGAAATATTACAACATTCTCTTGACTAACTAAATAGAATTTGATAAAATATATATGCTTTTGAAAAGCATATGCGAAAGTAGCTCAGTTGGTAGAGTGCAACCTTGCCAAGGTTGATGTCGCGAGTTCGAGCCTCGTCTTTCGCTCCAACTATAAGTCATTCGTTAATGATGATTACGAATGACTTATATAATTATAAAAAATTAGTAATATTTTTAATATGTTTTCATATTATATATTAACTATTTAATGGCGATATAGCCAAGTGGTAAGGCACGAGTCTGCAAAACTCTGATCCCCGGTTCGAATCCGGGTGTCGCCTCCAATAACCCCCTATTTAGGGGGATTTTTTATTATTTGAAACGAGTACTTGTACCGAGCATTTGTATCTTTGATTACAATCTGTAAAAATTTTATAAACGTACTTGACCATCTGTTTATTATTTGATATTCTTCAAACAATAAACGCTAATTAGGAGTAATATATGAAAATATTAATTTTATCTTGTAGCACAGGTGGAGGTCACAATGCATGTGGCCGTTATATAGAAAAAGAATTTGCAGAATATAATATAAATTGCCACTTTGTTGATTATTTTGATATCTTAGGACCTAATGCCAAGAAACATTCGGAGAAAATATATTTAAACACTACAAAAGGTAATGGCAGTCTATTCAAAATAGCATATAAGTTAGGCGAAGCATATTCAAAAACAGGAATCACAAGTCCTGTTTATGGTTTAAATAAGTTAGCTAAGAATAAGCTTTATTCTTACATACAAAAATATAATTATGACTTGATTATATCCCCTCATCTATTTCCTGCAATGGCAATAACTACATTAAAAAACGATGGTAAAGATATAAAACTTATTAATGTAGCAACAGATTATCATGCTGTTCCATTTTGGGAAGAAACAAAACCTGATTATTTTGTTATCCCACATAGCTCTCTAAAACGAGAATTTATTGAAAAAGGTTTTAAAGAAGAAATATTATTAGATTTTGGAATATCTGTTTCTAGCTCATTTTCTAAAGTCAAAAATAATCTTAACTTACCAACAAATAAAGATATTGTTTTAATTACATCTGGCAGTATGGGATTTGGAAAGATGAAAGATATTGTTAAATCTTTATTAGATAATATTCCAAATATTTATGTTGTCGCAATTTGTGGAAATAATCAAACATTATATTCTGCACTAAAAGAACTAAATAATAAAAACCTTCTGGTTAAAGGATTTATAGATAATATAAATGAATATATTGCAGCAAGTGCCATTGTTTTAACAAAACCAGGAGGCCTTACAAGCACAGAAGTTGCAACATTACGAAAACCGATGATTCATATAATGCCAATACCTGGGGTTGAAAACTACAATGCAAGATTTTTCGAAAAAAATGGGCTTAGCCTTGTGTCTAATAGTATTGAAGAAGTATTAACAAATACTAATAAACTTTTAAAAGATAAAAACTTGCAAAAGAGTATGATAGAAAATCAAGCTAAAATTATAAATAAGAATTCAGCAAATGACTTAGTAAACTTTGTATTAACACATTTTTAACCTACCATAATTTCGAAATATAAATTATGAAAAGTCTAAAAGTAAAAACAAGGAAAAAAGGAACGTCCCTAAATCCCGGCAAATCCCGAAAACAGGAAAAAAAGGAATGGACAGCGGAATAAAATTACCACACCCATTTAAAAGTGTCCCCATTTGTTGTAAAATATAAATTAAAGGAGGATGCTTATGGAAAGGAAACAT
>MNRL01000011.1 GCA_001915925.1 Clostridium sp. CAG:354_28_25 | reverse complement strand
TTACTTCAAAATTTATAAAAGTCCCTATTTTTCAACGAAAATGGGACTTTTCAGTGGTTGCGTGGGATAGACTCGAACTATCGACCTTCGGGTTATGAGTTTTTTTATTTTATTTAATTTCATCTTCGCAAATAAATTATGTAGATAAAAGATTATGTATATAAAATACTTCTATAAAGTATAAATTTTTTATTACAATATCATATTCTGTTAAAAAATATTTCGAATAACTTTTCTTTAATATTAATTACTTCAATGTTTTAAGAAAAAGTAAAATAAAAATTAATTTTCTTCTATTTTCATTTTTGCTTTCTTGTTAAGTATTTTATATTTTTCAAATTCTAACATTTTCTTTATTATATCATTTGATTATTTTGTTGCCTTAAAAACCTATCATTTTTCTTACACAATTATTTTCTTGCTTCATTTGAACTTGTATCAATGCATTCTGAACATCACTTTTTGTTATTCTATTCATGCTTTTGCAATTCGTTCTTATAACTCTATCGGCTTGTTCAAATTTTATTTTTTTAAAAATGTTTCTAACATATCTACCATTTCCAAAATTTTTTTGACTTCTAACTTTATTAAAGTGGTCTAATAATATTTCTCTGCAATTATTAGATATACAATACTTTTCTTTTTTACTCAATTCATTAAAAATTTCTAACAATTCATTTGCAGTATAATCTGGAAAATCAATATTAAACTGTATTCTACTTTCAAAGCCAGGATTTTCTTTTAATAACTCTTTCATCTCATCAGTATATCCAGCTAATATAATACAAATTTCATCTCTGTGATCTTCCATTTCTTTTATTAAAGTGTCTATTGCCTCTGATTCAAATCCCCCTCTTCCTCTAGAAATCAAACTATATGCTTCATCGATAAATAAAACCCCTCCAATAGCTTTTCCAACTACTTCATGAACTTTTTGAGCAGTCCAGCCTACAAATTTTGCAACTAAATCTCTTCCATGAACTTCTACGAAATCGCCATTCCCTGGTAATATTCTCTCTTCTGCAAATAATTTTCCTATAACTCTTGCAACACTTGTTTTTCCTGTTCCAGGATTTCCATAAAAGCACATATGTAAAGTAGGCATTTTACCTCTTTCTTTATTTAAACTTACATAATTTAATATTTTTCTTATTTCACTTTTTATTTCATCAAGACCTATAAGCTCTTCTAGATCTGCTTTTGCAGATTTTTTACTACTTTTTGTATTATTTTTTCTTATTGGTTTTATATTATATTTTTCACCTTTTTTCCTAAACATTTCACTATTTACACTTTCAATCCTATTAGCCTTGCATTCAACCATTAGTTGCAAAAGGTTAGGTTTTAATTTCCAAAATGGTTGTTCCGAAAAATTTCTTATATCTTGATTTCTATATTTTATTTTATTTTTATCTAATATATTTTTACAGTATATTATTTTATCATCCAAAGAAATTTTTTCTATTGTCATTCTCCAAGTTGCAATATTTCCTAGTTCTGCATCCATTTCGCCTTCACAATAATTTGTATCTTCAAATATAAATATTTTATTTGGATATTTCTTAATTAATTTTTCAATCTTATTTCTATCTCTTTTATAGTTTATATAAAATGAGTTACACTTAAAAACAATTAAACTTTCATTATTTTTTAATTCTATATTCCAAATATCATTATTTTTTCTGCCTTTACATTTATCTTCATTTTCCCCAAAAAAATATATTTTATCATTTTCTATAATATTATTTTTAACAAATAGCTTGGTACATATTCTTAGAAAATCTTCTAATAAATTATAGTCGGAATTATTTCTTATAATAATATTAAAATTTCCTGTGTTTATTTCATCATCTCTTTTTAATTTTGAAAATATTATAATATTCCTTAATACCTCTTTATTTTGAACAACTCCAAATAAATTATCTAATCCGTTTATTATTGCTTCATCTTTTGCATCTAAAATATATTCATTAACCATAAAAATTCCTCCTTATTACATCTTTTTTATTATAATTTGTAATAAGGAGTTTTTCAATTTCACTGGTCATATAATGTAGTTGTTTTTATTTAATATATTATAAAACTCTTTTAATATCTTTTTTATCTCTTAAAACGTATTAATATCAATCTTAACATTATCCTTATAATGTAGAAATCTTATTTATTATTTGTTCTAATTGCTCTATATAATCACAATTTATATTAAACTTTATAAATATGTTTCCATCTTCATCTATTTTATTATCAATAAAAACTTTTTTAATTTCTTCCTTTTTCACATTGGAAGAAACTTGAAAACTACTTTCTATAATTTTAATAACTATATTATTATTTAATATAATCTTTCCATTATCATCTTTTGTACTATAACATTCTTTTTGTTTTTCTAAATTATATTTTGCCAATAGTGGTTTATAATATGGATTAATATGTCTACTATTTATTGCCTTTTTTGAAAATGACGAAATATTTGCATCATCACTATTTAATGCAAAAGTATATATTATTTCACTATTTTTATTAAATATTCTTTCATAGCTCAATTCCCAAATTTCTGCATATTTTACCACATTATATCTCCAACTATTTTTTTCCATTTCTTTCATATTTTCTTTAATAGTATTAATGAACAATTTTTCTATATCTATATCAATATTACTTTGTACTTTTTCAAAGATCTTTTCCAAAATAATTTGTATTTTACTTTGTATTTCATTATTATTAGAATATGTTAATACATCATATATCGAGTTACTACTTCCATAGAAATATCTATTTCCCTTTCCAATATATATTCCATAGTTATCAAATGATAGCATCGTTCTCAAAATTAATGGATAATGAGATTTATCATTAAAAAATTTTATCAGTTTAATCACTTTATCTTCATATTTTTCTATTAAATTTATTAAATTTACCAAATTTCCCTTTGTTGAATTGGTATCTTCACATTCAAAAATCACTTTTTTTAATTCTGGTTTTCTTTTTATAATTTCTGCTTTTTTTATTTCTGGAAAAATATACTCTCCTCTTGAAATGAAACTTTCATTCAATAAATATAAATATGGATCTTCCTCATCTATTATTTTTTCGAAAATATTAAATAAATCTCTTAACATATAATAACGAATATTTGGAGTATAACTTTCTTGAGATCTGTAAAAAGATCTTATATTTAAAGATATATTTCTTATAATTCTTATATCATCATAATTATTATCATTTTTATTTTTACTTTTCTTTAATAGGAAAGAAAATAACAATATTCTATTTAACCATTCAAAATTTTCATAATAAATACAATTTTCAAATAAATTTATTTTTTCATTTGAGTCAAATAACATTACCTTTCCTTCTGAATATTTACTACTAAATGCCTTATTAATATCTTCAGTTAGCTCTTCTTTGTTTTTCCATATATTTAATATACTAATTAATAATTTAATATTATTTTTATCTTTATAAGTTTCTTCTACCAATTTTAAATCTAAATTTAAATCTTTTTTTGAATAATCAAAAGGAGAATCTTTTTCATTGTCATATTGAGTTTTAGTACTTATCTTTGTAGCATAAATCATCTCAGTAATATAATAAATATATCTCATAAAAATTTCATCAAATGTTTCTTCATTCTCTTTTTTATAGCTAAAGAAAAAATCAGCCCAACTTGATTCGATTTTTTCTGAAAATTCTTCTAATAATTCTTTTTCGTTTTGTTCTTTCATTATTTCTAAAATCTTAGACTTAAATATTTCAAAATTTGTTAATTTTTTTCCTCTAGAATTCATTTTTATATATAATTCATCTGTTAAATTAAATTTTTCAAGTGGTATAAACATAAATGTGATAAGACTATTATTTTCGTCAATCAACTTATCGAAAGCTTCATATTCATAAAAATTCTCATGGATACAATCAAGCATATTAAGCATATTTTTTACTGTAGGATCATTATTCCATTCAGAATAATACCATGTTTTCTGTCTTATTAAATCACTTATTTTTTTATTTTTCTCAATTTTTATTTCTTTATCCACTAAACTTTTGCAAAATTCTCTTGAGCTGACTCTATTTTGATAAGAAAAATTATGCATAATATTTTTTACTTCATCAGTCATTTTGCATTCCTTTTTTGCAAAATACCAATGTAATAAAAATAATGTTGTAATTCTTTGCTGCCCATCTAATAATGATAGTTCTTCTTCATTATCTTCATTTATTTTCGTACTTCCATATATAAAATCAAAGTCTAATAATTTTTCTCCTTGTATTGCTAATTTTATGTTATTTATTAACTTTTCTCTTATTTCATTTATTCTTTTATCTTCTTTTCCCTGAACATAATCCCTTTGAATCATAGGAATTGTGATATTATATTTATTTATTAATTTCCAAAAACTATATGTTTCTTCATCTAATACAGTATTATTCATTATTTTCACTTTCACTCTCACTTTCAACAAATTTTTGTAACTCTTCTTTTAATGCATTTTTATAATCTTCTCTATCTTCTTTTGTCCAAAAATAAATATGATTTGGATTCTTACTATAAAACTTCAAAAATACATTTTTTGTACATATAGGAATATAAACACCTGTTTTTTCGGCATTAATTAATTCTCTTCTTTTTGTATCAAAAAAATTATTTCCTATTTTACTATTTGTATCTTTATCTAATAAAGTTAAATTTGCAATTGAATTCATAAATTCTTCCCCATATTCATTTTTTGATAAATCTTTAATTGCTTCGAATTCTTCTAAAATAACTGCATCTTTTTTATTTTCTATATTTTGCCTTAGTTCTTCCATTTTTCTTAAAATGTTATTATATAATTCAAATTTTTCTTTATCATTTCTATTCTTAAATAATTCAATAAAATCTTTTATAGTTATTATTTCATCATCACACAAAGATTTCCATTTTTCTTTATCATTTCCCATACTTTTAATATTTCTAGGATGAATATGTTCAAGTGACCACTCATCTTTCTTGTATTTTTCAAATGGAAATTTTTCTTGCATTTTATTTAATGTTAAAATATTAAATAAAATAAGTAGTTTTTTTAATTGCTCTCCATTTTCTTCATAATCTAAATCATCTAAATTTTCTACATCATTTATAACATCTTTTATTATTAAATTTTTAACGTATGCTTTAAAGTTTGTTTTTTCTGTACATTTTTCATATTCTTTAATGAGACTATACGTATTACCTTCTTTATTATTATAAAAGTTTAGGAAACCAATATAGTTATATATTTCAGGATCTTTATACCAATCTTTAAAAATATAGTAATATTTTTTTACATTATTATCCCAAAAATCCTTTTCTTCTGTATACCAATTATCTTTATTTACTATTTGTTCTTGCATTAATTGACTTATTTTTTCAAAAGTAGAGTGCTCTTCATTTTCAGTTATATTTTTAGATTTATTACTCTTACTTTTTGTTTTTTCTTCCGCTTCTTTTGCTACATAGTCAAATATATATTCTATTCTATTTGATTTTTCTTTTTTATAATTTACTAAAAATCTCCAAAAAGAATCATTCTGCAAATCTTTTTCTATTCTATCCCATTCGTTTCCTATTTCTATTTGTTTTAGATACTTTTCTTCTTTTCTTTCTGATTTTACATCATAAAGTAATTTTGCTTTTATCAGCTCTGCATCATTTAATGGAATTTTACCAACATTTATTCTTGTAAAAATCTCTTCTGATGAAATATTTTTATCCTTTACTTCATACCAAATAAATCTTACATTCTTATCATTTTCCAAAAGTAATGATATAAACCTTCCTTTTAAATTTCCCGTCTGTTCATTTTCACTTACTACATGAAACCATTTTTTTATTGTTGTATATGCATTTTTCATAAAATAAAAATCTAGGTTGTTTATATTTTCTTCACTTTCAATATTTTCTAAAAATTCTTTACTATTAGGTCTTTTGTACTCTATCTCATATAAATATTCTTCTTGTTTTAAAAATTTAAGTAATATATATATAGTTGTAAGTCTTTGTTGCCCATCTATTAATTCATATTTGTTTTCATCAACTTTTCTAACTATAATTGGTTGTAAGCAATATAAATTATTTCCTGTTTTTTGGAATTCTAACAAATCTTCTAATAGTTCTGTAACCTGTTTAGAGTCCCACCTGTATCCTCTTTGATAACTCTCTATAACAAATTTATAATTTCGTAATTCATATATTGATTTTAGTCCCGCTTCTTTATTCACTTTTGACCTCCATATACTCAATAAAATTTGATACATTAATACATATATATATTTCTTTACATACAATCATTATATCATTCTATTGTTTAATTTCAATATTTTTTTATTTTTCTTGTGCTCTACATTTCTATATGCTACACTAATAACATAATTTAATTGGCAAGCAGTATTCATCTTCATAAGTTACACAAAAATTAGCATTCTTTAACTGCACTTAGACAATATAAACACTTGCTTACCAAAACAAAGGAGAGTGTATAAAATGTTTAAACCTGATTCTATCAGACCTATAGCTTTAGGTATTGCAAAAAAAGGCAACAAAATTTTAGTCGGCATCGGATATGACAAAGTAAAGAAACAAACCTTTTACCGTGCCTTAGGTGGAGGTATCGAATTTGGCGAAACAAGTAAAGATGCTATTAAACGAGAATTTCAGGAAGAAATTCTCGCAGATATTACAGTAAATGACCTTCTTGGCGTAACAGAGAATATTTTTACCTATCAAGGAAAAAAAGGACATGAAATCGTATTTATTTATTCTATAGAAATTCCAGAGGATACTTACAAAGATGAATATGAAATTGATGATGAAGCTGATGAGTATAATGCTGTATGGGTAGATATTGATGATTTTAAATCTGGTAAAAAGATTATCTATCCCGAAGAATTTTTAAAATATATCTAGAGGTAACGTATGATTATTGATAATAAAATAGATAAAAATATAATTGAATTTGTTTTAAAATTATTAAATATACCTTATGAAAACCACAAATATTTTACAGATGGTGTTTCAAGCCATGTAATTCTACTAAATAACAAATACTTGATTAAGAGAAGCACGCCTTATGCCATAAAAGCAGAAATCAAATTTTTAAATTTAAATCCTAGTCCTAAAATGCAAAAAATTATTTATTTTGACCCTTCATATAGATTTGCTGTTTATGAATTCATTCACGGATATATTATGAAACAAGTTGATGATATTGATGATTTTTTAGAAAATATTCTTTATATTACAAAAAATTATAAAACTGTTGAGTATTACGGTTTTGGTTATCTCTATGAAGAAAAAGCAAGTTGGTCAGAGTTTTTGATTGATGAAATAACTGATTCTTCTAAAAACTTAGCAACTTATATTCCAGATAATTCTATTGTTTTAGAGCAAGTAAAAATATTAGAAAATTATAAATTTGACAAAAAATTAATTCATGGGGATTTTGGTACTCACAATTTTATAAAAGTTAATGGTAAATTTGCTGGCGTTATTGATCCAATGCCTGTGCTTGGAGATAGTTTATACGACACTTTATTTGCCATCGTTAGTAATGCAAGTGTCGTAAAAAATATTTCTCTTGATAAAATATATAGCTTACTTTCTGAGCCTCATCAAAAGATTAAAGCTATGTTAATTGTTGTTCTATATTGTAGAATTGCTAGATGTTTAAAATATCATAAGCAAGACATACACATATATATGGATTTTTGGAACCGTTTAACCTTATAAGTTCCAAGTATTAAGCCACCAACGAATGCAAGATGTCGTTGATGGCTTTTAACATAATTCTAAAATAGGTATTTAAGCGCCTTCATTAATTTTCAAAATCGGGATTTAAAGAACGTCCCTAAATCCCGAATAGGAAAAAAAGGAACGTCCCTAAATCCCGAAGAACGTCCCAAGTCCCTATTACTCCAATTGTCCTTCTCTTTTTTCCTTTTTCTTTTTAGGAAATTTCTTATCAAATTGCTCTACTTCTTCTTGGTCTACCATATATACTTCTGGATCTGTATATATTCCATATATACCTTTCATTTTATGTCTGTCTAAAACTTTTACCATAAAAAATGGATTTTCTTCATTTTCCATTCCTTCATAAAATATATTATATTTTGATGCAGGCTTAAATCCAAATTTTTCATAATATTCAGGTTTTCCTGTTATTACTACTGCTGGATAACCTAATTCTTTTGCCTTTTTTAAAGTAAATTTTATTAGTTTCTTTCCATATCCTGCACCTTGATATTCTGGAAGTATACTCACTGGTCCAAACAATAAAACCTCATTTTCTCCATTTTCATTTCTTACTTTTCCTTTGGCATAAACTATGCTTCCGACTAGTCTTTGCTTGTCTTCCATTACATAACTTAATTCTTTTACATAGCATTTATCTGTTCTAATTTTATGAAGAATATAATGTTCATAACAACCTGGTCTATATACATTCCAAAAAGCTTCTCGTGTTAAATTTTCATTCATAAAATAGTCTTTTTCTTCTTCTAAACGTATCTTCATATTAACTTCCTTTATTTATTATATTATATATAATCCCCAAAAGGATCCATCTCTCAAATATAGCAATAACTCAAAACAATCTCTTTTAATTTTTCTTCCATTCCATAAGTATTTCTACTTCATTATTTGCCTCATCAACATCTTCTTTTATCGGCTTAAATTGTTCTCTTTCATAAAAGTTTATAGCTTTAGTATTTTTCTTATAAACTTCTAAGGTTAGCTTATCATATTTGTTTTTACAATAAGATAGTAATTCTTTTCCAATTCCTTGATTTCTATATTTTTCTTCTACAAATATTCCCTCTATATGTCCCTTATTTATTCCGATAAAACCTTTTATTTCTTTATTTTCTTCATATACATATACTTCTGCCTCCTGTATTGCTTCTTTAACATATTTTTCATTACTAGTCCAATATTCTTGTGGAATATAATTATGTACCGAAATATTCGTATCCAACCATATTTGCATAATTTTTTCTAAATCGTTATTAGTACTTTTCCTAATCATATTTTACATTCCTTAAATATTATCTTCTATATATTTTTTAGCACATTTTCTTATATCTTCCATTCTTGCTTTTGT
Organism: Clostridium sp. CAG:354_28_25; assembly: GCA_001915925.1. Lineage (GTDB taxonomy): Bacteria > Bacillota > Clostridia > TANB77 > CAG-508 > Merdicola. Next base: position 54,672 of record MNRL01000011.1, on the reverse strand, counting down.
TTCTTCATTTTTATATTCTATTTTATCAATTAAAATATCTATATAATTTTTGTCTTTAATATATTTTAATGAGCTTTTAAAGTATAAATCAAATATAAATGCAAGTATACATACCCAATAATCTATTAAATTTTTTCTATCTTCTAGTTTGATACATTTATGTGCTAAAAAGTCATTATATACTACATCAGACATCGCAGAATTAGAAAGCTCCCCTGCTACATCTTTAGTTTCTGGAAAACTATCTTCAAATTTATTTTCTTCTTTTACTCTAAAATTATCTAATTTATCTGCATCTCTTATAATTTTACAGTGCAGTTCTTCTAATTCATTTAATCCATCTTCTATTTTGTATTTATTATGAGTATATATTGCTTTTTTTATTATCTCGTCATATTTATTTGTTTGAATAAATTTTCTTATTAAATTTTCTTCAAACAGAATCTTCACTCCATAATCTGCATGATCAAATCCTTTATCAGAAAAATTTCTAAGTAATGTGACTTGCTTAAATCTTCCTATATCATGCAATAAGGCTATTAATTTAGCTAAAGTTATATTTTCTTCATCTAATCCTTGTTCTTTTGCTATATATTCACTTAAATCTACAACATGATAAGTATGTGTTATTTTTAATAAAATGCTTCCATCTTCTCTGTCAAATTGCTTTACGTAGTCATTAAAAACTTGTTTTGCCATTGTAAAGTTTATTTCGCTACTGGTATTTGTTCTTATTATATAACGTTTTATCTTTTTGCCAGAATATTCTGATGTCAGTACTCCTGTAGGAATTGCTCCTGCACTCTCTAAAACTCTTTTTGATGCATCATTTTCTATGTAATGACATGCAACAATTTCATTCATTCCTAATTCTCTGCATTTATTTACTAGCATATTTGCAACAGCTTTTGCATATCCTTTTCTTCTTTCTGATGGACGTATTCCGTATGCAATATTTCCTAATGTATCTTTTCCTAATTGTGTTAAATTGCTTCTTACTGCAGTTATTCCAATTAATTTGTCTTGATCATTTACAACTAAGTAATAGTTGCATTTTTCATACCAGTCTCTATCTTCGTGTATTCCAATAGCTGCATTTTTTGCTATGCTAACTATATTTCTATATTCTATTTCATTATTACAAGGTATTTCTAAAATATCTGGTGTTAAAGATGTATTGCTCGCTTTCCATTCTTGTACCATCTCTATATATTGATTGCAATATTTGTCATCTATTTCTTCAAATATTAGCATGTTTCTTTCCCCCTATATTATTTGTTCTATATTTCCTCCATTTTTCCTTGTAATTTTATATTATATTCTTCTAATAATTTTAGAACATCTTCACTATCATTTGGAAGTACTCTTCTTCCATTTATACCTAACGCATTTGCTGTCTCAAAACTTCTTCCTGTATCGTCATCATCTATAAATAAACATTCTTCCGGAACTAGCTTATATCTATTTAATAATCTTTTAAAAATTTCTTCATCTGGTTTCTTAATGTGCTCATATGCTGAAATTACTATTCCGTCACATAACTTGAAAAATTCGTTATCTTTAAAATATTCATATGTAAATATCGCCATATTTGACAACACATAAATTTTATATTCAATATCTTTTAATTGTTTTGCAATTTCTATTGTACCTTCATTCAACTTTAAATATTTTGCTCTGTTATCCATAACTTCTTTTATTAAAGGTTTATATTCGTCTGATACCCTTTCTTGTATTCTTGATATAGCTTCTTCTTTACTTATATTTCCTAAATCTAGTAATTTCCATTCTTCTGATTTGAATATATATGTTATCAAATTTTTAGCCATTTCTTCACTGGCTGTAAAATTATACATTACTTCTATTGTTGAACATTGTAATATTACATTTCCTAAATCAAATATTATATTTTTAATCATGCATTAATCCTTTCTTTCTAAATCTTCCTTATTTTATAATCAAGTACTTTAGCATTTTCATCTAAAATAAATTTTCCTTCAAACATGCCTTCTTCAAATATATATTTAGTAAATTTACTGTTCATATCAAATTGTTTTATATTGTCTAACTCTCTAATATCTATCCATTCTAATCTTCCTTCTTCAGATTCTTGTAGATTTCCATCAACATTTTCGGCAGTATATATAAATATTATACCCTCTGTGCTATCTTTCCAAAATGAGATCCCCTTAAGTTTTGGATCTTTTAATTCTAGACCTGTTTCTTCTTTAAATTCTCTTAATAAACATTCTGTAGGTGTTTCTCCTGCTTCTATTTTGCCACCTATTGGAGCATATACTTGTCCCCATTTCTTATTAAATTTTATATATAATATTTTGTTGTCTTTCTTTAAATAACATGCTGTACTTCCAAAAAAATTAGCTCTCATAATATACTCCTTTATTCGCCAGTATGTGTGAATAGTTTCATATTCACATATTAAACTTGCTACTCCTATTTTATAAAGAACTATATCATAAAAGCTTCTATTTTACTACTTTTTATCTAAATATTTATATCCAACTATTCAAAATTTTAAACTCTATAATAAATTTGCTTTATTTTCTAAATACCACTTTGCGAATATTTTCATTGCATCTTTACTTTCATACTTTTTCCTTGTAGCTCGTTCTTCTTTTGTCATTTGTGCTAATGTTTTTTCATATCCGCTAGGTATATAGATATACCATAAATCTGACCATTTTTCGTTTGTATCATTCCCTAATATTTCTTTTGATATTTTCCCTTTGTGTTCTCCCATAAATTGATGTACTTCTTTTCCATCATAGCATGATAAACATTCTGTGAACTTGCAGTTTCTGTTTTCTTTTCCTTCCATTAATTTTAAGATTCCTTCTAGTCCTAATGTTTCTAATGAAAAGTTGACAAATGCTCGTGGGAAACCATTTAACTCTTCTATCCAGAAGCCACAATCTAAAGAAATACATGGCTTTTTTACTAATTTATACGCCTCTTCTACTTTTGCTTTTGAAATAAATTTTATATCATCACTTCTTGGTTCATCTAACTCGTATTCAAATATTTTTACATTTACTCCTGCTAGTTGTTTTTGCGCAGATGCTATTTTTCCTTTATTATGTGTTACAAATACTATTTCCTCCATAACTTTCCATTCCTTTCTTTACAATAATTTTTACTTTACTATATTTATATAACCTCAAACTAAGCTACCTATATAGTAAATCTCCCTTTTTATAATATATTTTTTAATTCTTCTAACTTATGTATTTCATATGTTGGCTTATAAACACTAGCATTCTCGTTTCGTATATTAAACCAACATGTATCCATTCCTACTTCGTTTCCACCTTTAATATCTTTTTCTAACTCATCACCTATATATAACATTTCTTTCGTATTATGGTTATTTATTTTGTTAAATAAAGCTTCATAAAAATATGTGTGTGGTTTCATACTTCCACATTCATCTGCTGCAAAGGTTTCATCTATATATTCATTTATTCCTAATCCCTTCAATTTTGATGGTATTGCTGTGCTTGGTCCATTACTTGCAATTATAAGCTTATATTTTTTATCTTTTAAATATTTTATGATTTCCTTAGCTCCTTCTATTTCTTGTACTTTTCGTTTTAGTCCTTCTGTATATATTTCATTCATTTTTACCGCTTCTTCATAAGAAATTCCTTTAAAATATCTTAAAAATCTTTGTGCTCTATTCCACTCTGCTTTTTCCGCTTTTGACATCCCTTCTCTAGGATCTTTTACTATTCCTGCAGCCCTTTCTTTCCAGTAATTCTTATCTATTGTCTGAAATTTTTTAAATTCTTCGTCACTATATTTATCTTTTGTTAGTATTTTAAATGCTTCTTGCATATTTTTTGTATCATCATTTAAGGTATCATCTAGATCAAATATTATTGTTTTATACATAAAAATCCTCCTTTTGTGATTTTATTTTATCACAAAAAGAGGAAATATAATTGTCAGTTTAATTTTTTGACCAGATTTTTAAATTTACTTCTTCTTCATATTTTTCGTCTAATATTTTATATGAGAGTATGTCATTTAATTTGAATAGTCTAATTTCATTCCTTAATTCGCAAAATGCTGCAACATACCAATTATTTAAATATGTAAATAGTTCTGCCGGATGTATTATTCTTTTGGTTATCCCTGAATTGACAGATTTAAACTCAATATAGATTTTATTTCTGTTATTGATAGCTAGCCTAAAATCTTTATATATTTCTGTAAATTCTGGCATTAACTGTTCGCTTTTAGTACTATCTTTTCTATGTTCATTAGTAATATATGCTTTAATAATCTTGTCTATTATAGCTTCGTCTAATTCATTCTTTTTCATATTTTTTAGCTGATATATTTCTTCTCCTGTTAGCCCTATATCAATAGTGTTTTTCATATTATCTAAAATATACCCACCATTTATTCCTTGCTTGCCTTGAATATATATTCCTGCTTGTTCTAATTCTTGCTTATATATCCTTATCATTCTTGTAGATACTTCTAATTCATTTGCTAAATCTTGTATTGTATGTATTTTACAATCTTCCAGAATTTTTACCATATTTAACATATTTGCAACTTTGCTCATTAATTACTCCTTAATTTTAGTCTTTAAACATATTTTTCCTATTATATTTTTTACAATTTAATTCTTCTTTTAAATATATACATTCTTCTAAGTCTATTCCATAAATATTTGCTAAGCATGTTATATAATATAACACATCTTGTAATTCTTCTTCTATTGTTCCTTTAATTTCTTTATCTTTCATTCGTACATCTTCATTTACAACCTTTGCAAGCTCGCCAACTTCTTCCATAAGTTTTAACATGTATTTTTCTTTTGAATTATTTTTATGGTCTATCTTAGATATACTTTCTTGTAATTTTTTTATCGTTAAATCTGGTATTTTTACTGTTCTCTTTTCTTTTGTTTCTTCTTTCTTATTTTCAATAGGCTGTGTATTTGTAACTGGAAGTTTCGCTTTTTCTGTTTTTACTGGCTCATTCTTTTTTACTCCATATGCAATAGCTAGTTCTTCTTCAGCAAGAATTGTTTTAAATTTTTGTTTATATTCATCAATTTTCTCTTCTAACAATTCTTGATTTGCTATGTATTCTATACTATCTTCTGAAAGTTCCATAAATTCTTGGGCTGTATAAAATATTTCTATTAATGCAATTACATTTTGTGCAAATTTTTTCTTTTTATAATTTATTAATTTTTTATCAAATAATATAATTTTATTTTTTACATCCAAATAATCCTCCAAAGAATAATTTTCTAAATTGTATTTTGCCCATACTTTTAGGTTTAAAGTTCCATTTTTATTTTCTTCAAATATTGGGAATAACACAACATCCTTGTCATTTTCTTTTGTACATTTCGGAAAGAATATATGATACTTTCCTTTGTTTTCATTTGCCCAATTTTGTAATATTCCATCCATTAAAGCTATTCCATTTTCTAATTCTTCTTCCATACTTTTTCCCCCTTGTATATTATCTTTCGTCTATTTCTGATTTAATAAATCCAGATATATCTGGTCCTATATTTCCTTGATAATCATCTTTTTTCATATCATTAAAAAAATTAAATGTTCCATATTCTCTTATTTTTTTAATAGTGTCTGGCGTTAATAGATTTTTGTCTTGTAAAATTCCGCTATTTATTATAATTTGTAGTTCTTCTTTTGTTGTAGCTTCATCAGGATCTGGTGAATGTATAATATTCATATCATTTATTCTAATATTACCTATCCCGTTTAGAATTCTTGGTTCCTTTAGTTTTCCTCTTTTGTCTACATATCTTACATAATTAACTTGCTCATCTTCTAGATTTGTAATTATGCCAACATTGTTATTAACATATTTTTGTCTTATTAATGTTTTCTCTGTAAAAATATCATTAGATAATTCTTCATATGTTTTTTCTCTATCACCTACTAATACTAATAATGCTTTATTACCAAAAATTTCTCTAATTCCATATAAATATGAAGCATATGATTTTGCAAAGCCGCTCCCCTTTATTTTCATAATGTTTATGATATAGTTTTTTAATTAGACTTTCAAAATCATCTACTGCATAATATTTTATTTCTTGAAATTTTCCCTCTAAATCATTTAATATTTCATCTAAATATCGTATTCCATCTGGTTTTACTATAAAATAACTATAACTTCTTTTCATTTTTTATTTCCTCATATCTTTCTACTAGTAAGTCTTTAATAGCTTCTGGTACTAAATTCACATTTTTTAGATCTTCATATTTTACAACTACTGGCTCGAAGGTACCTTTATATTCATTTTTATTAGTCATTTCTGGGCCATTTCCTGTTCCTATTATTCCGTCTTTATGTGTACATATGTAAAATATTTGAATGCTATCATTATAAGCTTGGTCATCATATTCTATTAATTTTTCTTTTACATCTACTGTAATGCCTAGCTCTTCTTCTATTTCTCTATTTAATGTTTCTAAATTGCTTTCCCCTTCTTCTTTCTTTCCGCCAGGTACAACAAAATAATCTCTTAATGTACCATCTTCTCTTGGTTTTATTCTATGTATTAAGATGATTCCATCATCTTTTTCTACTATTCCTCTAACACTTATATGCATATTATACTCCTTTATTTATTAAATTCCTTGCCATTTGTACTCCAGAAGCTGATGCCATCATTAATCCTCTTGTCATTCCTCCACCATCTCCTATAGAATACAAGCCTTTTACACTTGTTTCAAAATTATGATCTATTACTACTTTATTACTATAGAATTTTATTTCCGGTGCATATAATAGATTTTCTGGATTTGCAAATCCTTCTACTATTTTGTCCATACTTCTTATAAATTGAAGAATGTCTGTCATAGTTCTATATCCAAGTGCAAATGTTATATCTCCTGCAACTGCTGATTTTAATGTTGGCTTAATTTTATTATTTTGTAATTCTTCATCCCAAGTCCTTTTTCCTCTATAAATATCTCCTAATCTTTGAACTACAATGTTTCCATTTCCTAATTCATTTATATTTTTAGCTATATTTCTTCCATATTCTATTGGTTTATCAAATGGATAATTAAAATGATGTGATACTAGTATTGCTAAATTTGTATGTGTGCTTTTCTTGTCTTTATATGAATGTCCATTAACTAAGTTTATTCCTTCATCATATACTTCTGATGAAACAAATCCACTTGGATTTTGACAAAATGTTCTTACTTTATCTTTAAATGGTCCTGGATAACCTATGAATTTTCCTTCATACATATATGTATTTATATCCTTCATTACCTCATCTGAAAGTTCATATCTTACACCTATATCTACTACTCCAGCTTCTGTTTTGATGTTATGAGTATTACACATGTCTACTAGCCAATTTGCACCTTTTCTTCCTACTGCTATTATTATGTTTTTTCCATATATTTTTTCTTCTATATTTTCTTTTACATTATGTGCAATAATTCCTTTTGCTTCATTGTTTTCTATCATTAAATCTTTTACTTCTGTTTCGAACATTAAATCTATATTATGTTCTTCTAAATATTTTTCTAATTTTTTATATAACTCATGTGCTTTTTCTGTTCCTAGATGTCTTATTGGAATATCTATTAATGTTATTTCTTCTTTTTTGGCTTTTTTCTTTATCTCGTTTATTTCGTTTTTATACTTTGTTCCTTCTAGTTTTGGATCTGCTCCAAAATCTAAGTATATTTGATCTGTATAGTCTATTAATTTCTTTGTTTCTTCTACTCCAACATACTTATGCAGTTCTCCTCCAACATAAAAATCATCGTCTTCTATATTATATAAAGATAATTTTCCATCTGAAAAAGCTCCTGCTCCAGAAAATCCGCTTGTAATATTACAAAATGGTTTGCATTTTACACATTTTCCTATTGTTTCTATAGGGCAATTTCTATCTTCTACTCGTTTTCCTTGTTCTACTAACAATATTTTTTTATTTTGATTTTTTTGAATCATCTCATATGCAAAAAATATTGCTCCTGGTCCCATTCCTATAACAATTGTATCATAACTAGGTGTCATTCATATCACATCCTTTTCCGTTTTTCTTCGGTTTTATTCTATACCAAAATTTTGTATATGACAATAGGGATTGGTGGATTAAGAGACTTTCCTTAATTAAGGATTTTGTACTGTTCCTTTTTTCCCTCTTTATAATAAATTAATCTTTTTTTAATCTTAATTTTACACATACTATCTATCAAGATTAGTATGCATATTTTTATAAACAGACAAATCCCAGTAAAAAGATACTATCCTTTTACTGGGATTTAAGTTCAGTTATTATTTACTTATTGCCACGCCAATTTTAAAATTTGGCGCTTAAAAAACTCCTGTGTCCTTCCATCTATAAAGGAGATTTTAACTGCGGTATCATCATTGGCAACTATTTCACCGGTTAGTTCTGCGATTATTTCATGTGCCCATTTTTCTGTAGTTCCAAAATATTCTTGTACATTTTCAAGAAGTTCGTTGCTTTCTTTTACGCAAAGAAGCTTATGTCCCATTTCATGTCCAAAAATCTGAGCTCCAGAACCTACGATACTTATGTCCAGCATACTATCATTATCCATAGAAATCTTTCCACTGAATACTGAATACATTCCAACTCGCTCTATCATAGGAAAGATATCAATCTCCTGCCCTATAATATAACGTAATGGCATCTCACTTCTTTCGTAGACATCTATTATTCGTTTGACAGCTCTAAAATACTGTGGAAACCACATTTCTTCTGCAAACTTCATAATATTTTCGTCTCTTTCCATCGGTGAATTTCCCATTGCTGGAGCTTCCAATTTGTCAATACTACCTGGAACTGGTAGATAGACTTTTACATGAATCTTGTTCCGCAACCAAGATTCTGAGCAAATTAACCTTTTTGACATATTCATGCCTCCTATTTTATTAGTGCACAGTTGTTAGTAAACATAATAATTATACCACTGCTTTGCTATTTTTTCAATCTAAATTACCAAACTAGTGCTTCTACTTGGCTATAATTTTCTACATATAATAAAAACACCTCTAAGAATAGCTTATACTAATTCTTAGAAGTGCGATATTTTTATCAAAATAGTAAACCAGATCCCTATTTTCCAAATTCTTTTTCTATAAATGATGTATCATAATCATTAGCTTTAAATTTCTCATTGTCTAATATTTTTAATATGAAGTCTGTATTTGTTTCTATTCCTGAAATTACAAGTTCTGATAATGCACTTTTCATTTTAGCAATTGATTCTTTTCTGTCTTTTCCATGCACAATTACTTTTGCAATCATAGAGTCATAATTTTGAGGAACTTTATATCCTGCATATACAGCAGTATCAACTCTTACACCATTTCCACCTGGAAGATGTAATTCTTCTATTAAGCCTGGGCATGGCATAAAGTTTTTAGCAGGATTTTCTGCATTTATTCTAGCTTCTAAACTATGTCCTATAAATGTAATATCTTTTTGTTTATATGTCATTTTTTCACCTGAAGCTATACGAATTTGCTCTTTTATTAAGTCTAATCCTGTTACCATCTCTGTTACTGGATGTTCTACTTGGATTCTTGTATTCATTTCCATAAAATAGAAATCTTTATTTTTATCTACTAAAAATTCTATTGTTCCAACATTTGTGTATCCAACTTCTTTAACAGCTTTAACAGCTACAGCACCCATTTTTTCTCTTAATTTGCTATCTATTATTCCTGATGGTGTTTCTTCTAGCATTTTTTGGTTTCTTCGTTGTACAGTACAATCTCTTTCTCCTAAATGTACTGCATTACCATGTTCATCAGCCATTACTTGAATTTCTATATGTCTTGGATTTTCTATAAATTTCTCTATGTAAATGCTATCATCATTAAAAGATATAGCTGCTTCTTGCTTTACGACTTCATATGCTTTTTTTAGTTCATCCTCGTTGTATGCAACTCGTATGCCTTTTCCGCCTCCACCAGCAGACGCTTTAAGCATTACTGGATATCCTATTTGGTTTGATATATTTATTGCTTCTTGCATAGTATATATTAGTCCATCTGAACCAGGAACAACTGGAACTCCAGCATTTTTCATAGTTTCTTTCGCTTTTGATTTATTTCCCATAAGTTCGATTATTTCTGGTTTTGGTCCGATAAATTTTAAACCTATTTCGTCACACATTTTTGCAAAGCTACTATTTTCTGATAAAAATCCGAAACCTGGATGAATACTATCTGCACCAGTTAAGCAAGCTGCTTCTATTATTGCTTTTACATTTAAATAACTTTTTACAGAAGGCGCAGGTCCTATACATATTGCTTCATCTGCAAGTTTTGTATGTAATGCTGTTTTATCAGCTTCTGAATATACTGCAACTGTTTTTATTCCCATTTCTCTACATGCTCTTATAATTCTTACAGCTATTTCTCCTCTGTTTGCAATTAATATCTTTTTTAACATATCAATTTCAAATCCTTTCTTGCTTCATTCTTAAGCGCAATTATACTATTGCAAATGTAAGTTCACCTTTTACAGCAACTTCTCCATTTACTGTTGCTATTGCTTCTCCAACCCCTATTGGACCTTTTCTTTTTATAATTTTAACTTCTAGTTTTAATACATCTCCTGGTATTACTTGTCTTTTAAATCTTAATTTATCTACACCACCAAAAAGCGCATTTTTACCTTTGTTTTCTGGCATAGAAAGAATTGCAACCGCACCTGTTTGTGCTAAAGCTTCTATTGTAAGAACTCCAGGCATTATTGGGTTACCAGGGAAATGTCCTTGGAAGTGTGGTTCATTTATACATACATTTTTATATGCCACACAACTTTCTCCTGGCACAAACTCTTCTACTCTGTCTATCATTAAAAATGGTGGTCTTTGTGGAATTATTTCCATTATTTCATTAATATTTAGCATAATTTTTTCTCCTTTTTTTAATTTTTGAACTTTAGAGACGGTTCTTAAAGTTCATCAAAAGTCCTATTTTATTTTGAATAATGTTGTTCCATATTCTACCATATCTTCATTTTTTACGCAGATTTCTACTATTTCTCCGTCAAATTCTGATTCTATTTCGTTCATTAATTTCATAGCTTCTACTACGCAAAGTACATCACCTTTTTTTACTTTGTCACCAACTTTTACATATGGTTCGTCTTTTGGTGATGGAGCGCTATAAAAAGTTCCTACCATTGGTGATTTTACTTCTTTGTAATTTTCGGTAGCTACTACTGCTTTTGGTTCTTCTTTTGCTTCTGCTGGTAAAGTAACTTCTTTTACAGCTGGTACTGGTCTTGGTTCTATAGCTTCTATAATTTTAGCTTCGTTTTTCTTCATTTTAATTTTTGTTCCATCTGGGAATTCGATATCTAAACTATCAACTTTAGAATTTCCCATATCATCTAATAATCTTTTAATATCTGAATATTCCATTTTTATTCCCCCTAGTCTTCATATTTTTTAAATATTATTGATCCATTATGTCCACCAAATCCTAATGAATTTGACATTGCATATTTTACTTCAACATTTCTTCCTTCGTTTGGAACTATATCTAAATCACATTCAGGGTCTTCTACTTTATAGTTTATTGTTGCTGGCACATATCCTTCTTCTATTGCTTTAACACAAACAATAGCTTCAACTCCTCCAGCTGCTCCTAATAAATGTCCTGTGTTACTCTTTGTAGAACTTACTAAAACCTTTTTGCTTGCTTCTTCTCCTAATGCTTTTTTTATCGCCATAGTCTCGCCAGCATCGTTTAAATGTGTTGATGTACCATGTGCATTTATATATGTAACATCTTCTGGTTTTATTTTAGCATCTTCCATTGCTGATACCATTGCTCTTGCTGCGCCTTCACCATCTGGTGATGGTGATGTAATATGATATGCATCTGATGATGCTCCATATCCTACTATTTCTGCGTATATATGTGCTCCTCTTTTTTTAGCATGTTCTAACTCTTCTAGAACTATAACTGCAGCACCTTCACCCATAACAAATCCACTTCTTTCTAGGTCAAAAGGTATACTTGCTCTGTTTTTATCTGTAGCTTGTGTTAATGCTTTTATATTTTGGAAACCTGCTATACCTGTTTTTGTAATTGGAGCTTCTGTTCCTCCTGCAAGTACTGCATCTTGGTAACCATGTTTAATCATTCTATAACTTTCTCCAATTGAATGTGTTCCAGTTGCACATGCTGTTACCATTGCAACAGATTCTCCTTTAAGACCTAAGTCTATTGTTACATTTCCTGCTGCCATGTTTGGTATTCCCATTGGAATAAACATTGGAGATACTCTATCTGGTCCTTTTATTGCACATGCCCCAATATCTTTTTCCATAGTATTTAATCCACCAATTCCAGATCCTATAACAGTTCCTACTCTTGTCATATCAGTATTTTCTTCTGTAATTCCACTATCTTTTAGAGCCTCTCTTGATGCTACTACAGCATATTGTGAATACAAATCCATTCTTCTTGCTGTTCTTCTGTCAAAATAATCTTCTGGGTTAAAATCTTTTACTTCTGCTGCTAATTTTACTTTTAAATCACTAGTATCAACTTTTGTTATCTCGTCAATACCACATTTTCCTGCTTTAATTCCTGCCCAAAAATCTGTTGCAGTATTTCCTATTGGTGTAACTGCTCCTATACCTGTAACAACAACTCTTCTTTCCATTCTAAATCATACCCCCATCTATATTTAATGTTTGACCTGTTATATATGTATTTTCTTCTCCCCCTAAAAAGTATACTGCGTTTGCTATCTCTTCTGCAGTTCCCATTCTCTTTAAAGGAATTTGTGCATTAATACTTTCTTTTACCTTATCATTTAATACTGCTGTCATATCTGTAGCTATAAATCCAGGAGCTACACAATTTGCTAATATATTTCTTGATGCAAGTTCTTTTGCAACACTTTTTGTAAATCCTATAATTCCAGCTTTTGATGCAGCATAATTTGATTGTCCTGCATTTCCCATAACTCCAACTACTGATGATATACTTACTATTCTTCCTTCTCTTCTTTTCATCATATATGGTGTTACTAATTTTGTTAAATTAAATGTTCCTTTTAAGTTTATAGAGATTACTTTATCAAAATCTTCTTCTTTCATTCTCATTAATAAATTGTCTCTTGTAACTCCTGCATTGTTTACTAATACATCTATTCTTCCAAATTTTTCTATTGCTGATGTTACCATTTTTTCACATTCTGCATAATTGCTTACATCTGCTTTTTCCATTAATACTTCTGAACCATATTGTTTAAACTCTTCTTTTATTGCTTCTAAATCTGTATTATCTGAAACATAATTTATTACTAAATCATATCCATTTTTAGCAAATTTTTCTGCAATTGCTTTTCCTATTCCTCTTGATCCACCTGTAATTAAAGCTACTTTCTTTTCCATTTTTACTCTCCTTTACTTATATTTATTTTAAACTATCTAAAAAAGCTTCTAGTGTTTCTACACTGTTAATGTTAACTACATTTGCTTCTTTGTTTTCTTTTCTAACAAAACCTGTTAATGTTTTTCCTGGTCCTATTTCTACATATGTATCTATTCCATAATCTTGCATTGTTTTAATCGCTTTATCAAATCTTACAGAACTTACAATATGTCTTGATAATACATCAACCATATCATCATTTTCGTTATAAAATGTTCCATCTAGATTTTTTATTACTTTTGCTTTTGGAGCTTCTGTATTAAATTTTATTTCTTTTAATTTTTCTGTATATAATTCTTTTGCTTCATTTAATTTTGTTGTATGAAAAGGTCCACCTGTTGCTAATTTTAAAGCTCTTTTTGCACCTTTTTCTTTTAAGTCCTCTATTGCTAAATTAATAGCTTCTTCATCTCCAGAAATTACTGTTTGACCAGAATAATTATAATTTGCAGGTGAAATAAACATTCCTTTTGCTGCAATTTCTGCGCATACTTCCTCTATAATTTTACTATCTAAACCAATTATTGCAGCCATACTATAATTTCCTGGCTCTACTTTATTACCCATTAAATAACCACGATGTTTTAATAATGTGATTCCATCTTCAAAACTTAAATATCCTCCACTTATTAATGCTGGATATTCACCTAAGCTTAATCCTACTGTTATTTCTGGTTTTACGCCATTTCTTTCTAATACTTTTAAAATTCCTAAACTCATTGTTGCTATTGCAAGTTGTGTATTTTCTGTTTTGCTTAATTCTTCCATTGTAGAATTAAATGTTAGTTCTGCTATATCTTTTCCTGATATCTCTGAAGCTTTTTTATATACTTCTCTTATTTCTTCATATTTGTCGTATAAATCTTTTCCCATTCCTACAGTTTGTGCTCCTTGACCTGGAAACATAAAAGCTATTTTCATTACAATCTTCCTTCCTTTGTTTTATAGTTCTAATAAGATACTTCCGGTGTTTAAACCTCCACCATATCCTATTAAAATAACTTTATCATTTTCTTTTAGTTTATTTTGTTTAAACATATCATCTAATGCAATTGGAATACTTGCACAAAATGTATTTCCGTATTCTTCTACATTTGAATACATTTTGTCACTTGGAAGATTTAATTTGTTTGCCATTGATGATAAAATTCTTCTATTTGATTGATGTGGAATTACATAAGTTATATCTTCCATAGTTATCTCATTTTTATCTAAAAGTTTATTTATATTTTTTACTGTATCAGTTACAGCATATTTATATACTTCTTTACCATCCATATATATTTTTTCATTATTTACACATGTTAATATTTCGCCTTTTTGTCCTTTACTCTCTATATATGAATCATATAATTTTTCTTTATTACATCTTTTTATAACAATTGCTCCTGCACCATCTGCAAGTAATATCTCTGTATTTATATCATTCTTATCTAGATGTGTTGATAGTTTTTCTACTCCCACAACCAATGCTGTACATGCTCTTCCACTATCTATATATAATTTTGCTATATCTAGAGCATTTATAAAACCTGCACAGCCTGCTAGAATATCCATACACATACAATTCTTTATATCGAAATATTTTTGTACCTCGTAAGATATACTTGGCATTTGGCATCTTCCTGATATTGATGCTACTATTATTAAATCTATCTTTTCTTTTGTGTATTGTAATGCTTCTTTTGAAGCTTTAATCGCTAATTGCTCTATTTCTTCATTAGCATAAAATCTCTGTTTTATTCCTGTTCTTTTAAGAATATAATTGTCTTCTACTTGATATTTTTTTTCTAATTCTTCATTCGTTATTTTTATTTCAGGAATATATTTTCCACTTGAAATTATTTGTATATTGCTCATATCTACTCCCTATATAAAATCTATATAATATTTTACTGTTTTTTAGCTTATTTTTAATTAGTCTGACTGGTCAGATTTTTCATCGAGATGGAGAAACCAACAACGTTTCTTTCTTGTTACTTACTCCATCCCTATGATTAAAATCTGTTTGTTTTACAGTTAGCATTACTCACTCTCTAACTGCGGTTCTTTTTCTCTGCCCTTAAAGTACCCTGCTGAGTTATACTGTGTTATCACACAGTTTTCGATGTTCAAATACCGAGCATCATAAAAGTGAAAAAATGGCCAGAAATAGTCTTTCTCTTCAGGTTCTCCTACAAAGCAAATTTCATTATATCTTGCATAGCTCCATACTTTGATTTCTGCTCTAGGAATGGTAATAGCATCCCCAAAATCCTTTGAGCATCTTATAAGCGTCCTGCCATGTACGCCTTTTCCCAGCAAATTATCGTCTGGTATTACTTTTCGTTGGAGAATTATTCGTACATTTCCCTTCCGTTCTCCTACATACCTACCACAAATGCATCTTCCAGCTTTTGTAAATAGATATACAATAGCATCCTTTTTTAAGCCATCCATAAAGAACCTCCTTTTACTTACATATTTTTGTAAGTCCTCTCTGCCTTTTTGTTACCACGGTTATTATAGCATATTATTTTATTTTTGTATATTGGCTAATTAACCATAACATGTTATAATCTACGTTAAATAAACTTAAATAAGGAGTACTAATTATGATAAAAAATATTATATTTGATTTAATAGGAGTTTTAATAGATTTTACACCCATCTTGAAATTTTAAAAAACGATATTAGCAATATTTTAAACTAGCATATATTTAGTAAAAAATAATGACCACAGTGCATGTGCGTGCACTATGGTCATTATTTTACATGTCAAGCCCATCGTCGAGTTCTTCTTCTGGATCTTCCTCCAATTCAACTTTTGGCTCCAGATTTAATTCCTCGCTAATTGGATTGACCGGTCCCTCATCATATTGAGTAATTCCTGGTTCAAGCTGGTCGGCAGGTAAATGCTCGCTAAAACCTAACCAGAAAGACCACTCTTTCTCGGGTTCACCAACAAATTCCATCTCATCATATGAAACTTCCTCTGTTTCTGCCACCTGAGTCCTGTCAATGACGATTTTCTCACCGATGTCTTTTGAACAACGGATATGAGAAATTCTCATTTCTGGAATCAGCTCCCGCTGTGCTACAAGTATTATGGAAGATGAATTCTCTTCTATAAGTCTTCCATATACTTTATATCCGTTTGTAAGCGCCACTTTTATCACTATGGCAACTCCTTTCCCTACCTTATGGTAGTTAAAACTCAACATTGTTTTGCGACTTGTATATTTTATCATACTTTACATAATCTTTCAAGAATTATCTTACATTTCGTAAAAATTATCTGACATAGTAAAGGAGCCACTCTCATGGCTCCTTTACTGTTACTTCTTGTGTCCCGTCAATGATGTAGACTTCATCAAATCCAATAAAGTATTTACTTGGCTGATAAAGTTGAGGCTGCAAATACATATCTGTACTTAAGATTAGGTTGGTTCTATTCTGCGTGTCACCTCGAGCAATCGACCGGATAATAGCCTGCATTTTATCACAATTCATTATTACCAGTATTGCAGAATAATATTTATCTTTCAGTCTAGTTAGCACCTCTGCTCTTTCTGTTGGGAATATTCCCAAATTATCCCATATTACAGTATTTCCATTTGCTAAAATTTCTTCTGCATTTCGATATGCTTTATCATAAGCTTCTTTCGCAATTAAATCTATATCTTCTACAGATAAAGACTGAGCATTTGGATAAAGAGTTTTTGTTGCACAATCAAACAAATAGTCAATATCGACATGGATTGAATCTTTCAATTGACTACAAATTTTTCGCGCAATAGTGGTCTTTCCAGCTCCAGGTGTGCCACACATCATAACCAAAGATTTTTTTGGTATCTTTATTTCATTCTTATAAAAATACCGGCTACGTTTATTTAGTAATTTAGCTGTAGCCTTTAGTAAATCTTCTTCCAATGTTTTAAACGTTTTATCTGATATATTCATCTTGTTGTCCTCCCATCTTTTAAACAAGTATTTGCTAAATTCAAAAAACTTCATCTTATATTTTATCAAATTATGTTACCTTAGTCAACTTTTCTTACTCCACCATAAAATCACAATTTCATTTTCTTATATAAGGAAAAATCCCTCAGGATATGCTCTTATTACTTGCATATCCCAAGGGAACTCAAAAGGGTTTTAATCGACATCTAAAATTGCTTTGGTCCCAAGACTAACTACCTTAAGTCTCAGTTCCTTTGCAATTATTTCTACTTCTTTTGCAGAGATGTAGTTCGGAAAATACAGCTGTACTTCTCCTCTCTTATATCTTGCTTTGAAATTGTTGGAACCATATGCCTGCTTTGTTATTTTCTTGGCCCGTTCCAATGATGTTCTTTTGCCCCGTATGAAAATCTGTTTCATAGGCAAACCCTCCTTTAAAGTTATATTACTCTAGCATCACTATAATTATACTCTTTTTCATTACTTTATGTCAATCTGTCTGTGAATATTTGTCTTATTCTGGAATGTTTGATATAATACACACATTATGGAAAATCAAGAAAGATATAATCATTTAAATGAATATTATAAAAATAAATTTGGTGAGAGGACATTAAAAATCTGTATTGATGCAGGTTTTACATGTCCTAATCGTGATGGAACTTTAAGCACTTCTGGCTGTATTTTTTGTAGTGAAAAAGGTTCTGGTGAATTGATTAAATTTGCTAATCAACATATAGCAAATCAAGTAACTAATTTCTTAAATAGCTATCGTGGAAAACGAGCTAATAAATTTATCGCATATTTTCAAAATTTTACTAACACATATGATACACTAGAAAATCTAAAAGAAAAATATGATTCCGCTTTAAATGTTAGCAATAAAATTGTTGGGATTTCTATTGCGACAAGACCTGATTGTATTACAGAAGATATTGCAAAATTAATAGCATCATACTCTAATAAATATGACGTATCTGTTGAACTCGGACTACAAACTTCAAATAACAATATTGGTCAAATTATTAACCGTTCTTATTCTAGCTTGCAATTTACAACAGCTGTTAATATTTTAAGAAAATATAATATAGAGATTATCGCACATATGATGATTGGGCTTCCTAAAGAAAGTTTTGAAGATATAAAAGATACAGTTACTTTTTTAAATAGCCATGATATTCAAGGACTAAAAATACATTCAACATATATTGTAAAAAATACTGTACTTGCAAATATGTACTATAACAAAGAATATGAACCAATCACATTAGACTATTATCTAGATGGTCTTACATATGTTATAACACATGTAAGACCAGATTTAATTATACATAGAATTTCTGGTGATGCTCCAAAGGACTTACTCGTTGCACCAGAATGGAATTTGCATAAAAAATGGGTTTTAAATGGATTTGAAAAACGTTTAGTAGAACAAGATTTATGGCAAGGAAAATTTTATGAGGCATAACAGATTAAAGTTATGCCTCATTTTATGTTTTATTAAATTTTATATTTTTTCTGCAATATATAAAATATGATTACTACAACCCATTAAATCTTCTCTTTCACAAGTTGCTAGATGATAGTTTATCCATATTTTAAATTCTTCATCAGATAATTCATTTACATATATAGCACCAATACCTCCAGCAATTCCGTCTGTTGCAAGTTCTTTAAGTTTCTTAATATTTTTATAATTTGACATTGTTTTATTAAAATCTTTTATATATCTTACAGCAAAAATTTCTTCTGGAATATTTGGAACTTTAAAATTATCATCACACATTTCTTCTATTTCTTTTAAGTGACCTTTTTTTAAACCATAATTAAAAATTACAGCTTCATTAGTAATATATGCGAAAAATATTTTTCCACCTGGTTTTGTTACTCTTATTGCTTCACTTACAGCTTTATTTACATCTTCTTCAGTAAATAAATGGTATAAAGGTCCTAAAGATAATGTTATATCAAATGTATTATCTTCAAACAGACTTAAATCCATTGCATTTCCCTGTACTGCTTTTACGCACATCCCTTCTTCTATTTTACTTTTTAATTTATCTAAATTACTATCTATTAATTCTACTGCACTTACATCAAAGCCCTTTTTAGCATAATACAAGGTATATCTACCTGTGCCAGCTCCTATCTCTAATATTTTATCTCCTTCATTTAAATATTGTTCAATATATTTTGTTGTTGTTATAAATTCTATACTATGTGCCTTGTCTTTTTCTAGTCTTCCATCTTCGTCATATTCATTATAATAATTATTTAGAATACTTTGTACATTATCCATTTTTATTCTCCTTTTTATCCCAATTTCTAGTTACATTCTCTGCTTCTTTTTTATACACAGCATCAAATAAATTAATATTTAATTTATTACATATGCAAATAAGTACTATAAAAACATCTGCAACCTCATTTTCAATATTTGTATAATGATTTAATTTTTTATCATCTATTCCCATGTCTGTATAATCTTTTCTGATCGCCTTTGCGAGTTCACCAGTTTCTTCTAATAATAAAAGCATTTTTTTCTCTATTTCTTCATTTTCGAAACCTCTAATTCTAATTACACTTCTAATGTAGTCCTGTAACTCATTTAAAGTACTGGTCTTGCTTATATTTGCTAATAACCCTTCTTGCGTATTTATTTTGTTTTGTTCCTGTTCTTCATTTTTGTCTTCTAGGACTTCTGTTAGATATATTTTATTATAGAAACCACCTTTTTTTAGCTCTTTAGCTTTTCTTAATTCTTCAACTCTTTTTTCATCTATATTCCTATATTTAATAATAGCCTTTAATACTTCTTGTACATCTGCCATTTCTTTTTCACTATGGTCTGATATATATTCATTAACTTCTTCTAATAATTTTTTATCCAGCTCTTTACTATATTTTTCATCATCTAGTATTTCATATTTACATTCTTTCCCTTGATTTTCTATTTCTTCAGGAATTTTATCTCTTACAAGCTTGTTATATTTATATATCATACTACCACCTCGTTTTTGACATTTTATATTTTGCATTATAAGTTGTCAATATAAATATGAAATTTTGTTCGTTTTTTATTTTCTTAATCATAAAAAATTCCTCCATATTTCATATTATGAAGGAATGCTAAAACTATTCTTATATTCTTTTTTCTAATTCTTGTTCTATGTTTTCTACTATTTTACAAATGATATCTTCTCTACAATAAACTTGTTTTGTTTCTTTATAAAGTGATGTTGCAATATTAGAAATATCGCTTGGGAACTCTTTTTCGTTTACATTAAATCCTATTCCAATAAAAATTTCTTTAAGTATTTCTTTTATTGTAACTACCTCTGTTAATATTCCACATATTTTTTTCTTGTTTAATAATAAATCATTAGGTAATTTAATTTCTAATTCTATTCCATATAACTCTTTAATCGATTGTCGTATATTTTCTGCAATCGCAACAGTAAAACCCTCTAGTTTGTTTATATTAATTTCTGGTTTTAATATTATAGTCATGGCTATATTATCTGTTTTTGTATGCCACACTCTACCGTGTGTTCCTCTTCCAGCTGTTTGCATATCAGCTATAATTACTGTTCCATTACTATATTTTTCTACATTTCTTTTTGCCTCTGTTTGTGTTGAATCAATTTCATTAAAATATATTACATTTTTCCCAATGTATTTCGTCTTAGCTTGTTTAATTTTTTCTATATTCACTAACTTACCTCTTTCGAAATTATAATATAATATCTCTTTTTAATAATCCTTTTTTTATAGTTCCAGTTCCAATAAATTTATTAGCTACATATATTTTGTAAAGTCCATCAATATTATTATCAGTTAATTGGACTCCATTTAAAAATAATTTAAGTTTCTTTTCATCCAAGTTTATACAAGGTATTCCTCTTAAAATTTCTTCTAGTGTAATTAAATAGTCATTAACATTCTTTAAATCTATATCATCTATATAAACTGCATCTTTAATATTAAATTTCCCTACTTGTAGCCTTTTTAAGTTTTTCATATATCCTAGTGTATTCAATTTTTCTGCAATATCTTCACATAAACTTCTAATATATGTACCTTTTGAACAACTCACAACAAAACTTATAATATTTTTATCATATTTATTTAAATCAATTTTATAAATCTCAATTTTCCTTGGTTCTATCTCAACCTTTTCTCCTGCGCGTGCATATTCATAAAGTTTTTTACCATCCTTTTTTATTGCAGAATACATTGGTGGAATTTGTTCTTGTTTTCCTACAAAGCTTTCTAAAACCTGTAATAAATTTTCTTTTATGTATTTTTCATCTACATTTTTTTCTTCAATTACTTTTCCCTCTATATCTGCAGTGTCAGTTTTCTTCCCAAGCTCTAATTCCACTTCATATATTTTATCATGATTAATTAAATATTTAGAAAACTTTGTTCCTTTACCAATTAATATTGGCAAGACTCCTGTAGCATTTGGGTCTAAAGTTCCCGTATGCCCAACTTTTGATATATTTAACTTTTTCTTTAATTTTGCAACTACATCATGTGATGTATATTCTTTTTCTTTATTTATTACTATAATTCCATCCATATCTAACCTCTTCATTACTCATAAAAAATGAACTTTAAGACCACTCCCTAAAGTTCAAATAGGGATTTAAGGAACGTCCCCAAATCCCGGGAACGTCCCAAATCCCGATGTTCCCAAATCCTTATTTTAAATATTTTCTTATTATACTTACTAATGTGCTTTTTATTTGTTCAGGTGTTCCACTCATTTTACAACCTGCAGCCTTTACATGACCTCCACCACCAAATACTAGTGCTACATCAGATACATTTACATAGTCATTAGAACGTAATGACACCTTATATGTTTTGTCTTCTCTTTGTCTTAAGAAAACAGAAACTTCTACACCTTCTACATCTCTACCTTCTTCTACTATTCCTTCATGATCTCCAGGTTCTGCATTAGCATTTTCTTCATCTTGTTTTGTTATGTATGTAAACGCTATTTTTCCATCTTCTAAAAATTCTAATCTATTCATTGCAATTTTGGCTAATTCAAAGCTTGACCTTGTTCGTATTTGGAAAGCCTTTTTATATACATTTGAAACGTTTACTCCTGTTTGTAATAGCCATGCAACAAATTGGAATGTTTCTGCTGATACACCTTGATATTTAAATCCACCTGTATCTGTTATAATTCCAGTTAATAAACATTCACCTATTTCCTTTGTTATTTTAATATTTAAGGCTTCTAATACTATTATTAATATTTGTGCACAGGCAGGAGAAGCAGGATTAACATAGTTATAATCTGCAAACATTCCATTTTTTGTATGATGGTCAATATTAATAGTTACATTTGCTTCGTCTAAATAATTTTTCCAACCATTTAATCTATCTATTGTTGCACAATCTAAAGCAATAGCTAAATCATAATTATCTGTTTTGCCTTCTTTTTTTACATCTTTTGCTCCTGCTAAGAAATCAAAATTTCTAGGACATTCTGGAATTATAACATCTACATTTTTTCCAATTTGTTTTAAAGCGTTGTACATTGCTAAACTACTTCCTATCGCATCACCATCTGGTGTTTCGTGTGTTAAAACAACTATACTTTCTGCTTTTTTTATCTCTTCTACAATATTATCTAATGTTGTCATAACTATTCTCCTTTATTTTCTGGCTTAATGTCTTTTATAACATTTTTTAAAATTGTATCAATTCTTGCACCATATTCTATTGAATCATCAAATATAAATATAATTTCTGGAGTTGTACGTAAGTTAATTCGTTTTGCAACTTCTGTTCTTACAAAACCTGCTGATTTTTTTAATGCTGCTAGCACTTGTTTATTGTCTTTTGCATTTAGCATACTTACATAAACTTTAGCATATTTTAAATCACCACTAACTTTTACCTTTGTTACACTTATTAATCCAGTTATATTAGGATCTTTTAAGTCATATGTTATAATATGACTTATTTCCTTTTTCATTTCTTCATCAATTCTATTTAATCTGTTTGAGTCTTTTTTAGGCATATATACCTCCTTTGGATATTATCTTTTTACCTCATCCATTACGAATGCTTCTATAATATCTCCTTCTTTTATATCATTGTAATTTTCTATTTGCATACCACATTCGAAGCCTTTGTTAACTTCTTTTGCATCATCTTTAAATCTCTTTAATGAAGCTAGCTTGCCTTCGTGAATTACTACTTCATCACGTATTACACGAACTCCTGCATTTCTTTCTATTTTTCCTGTTAGTACAAAAGCTCCACCTATTGTTCCAACGCTTGAAATTCTAAATGTTTGTCTTATCTCTGCTGTTCCTATAATTCTTTCTACATATTTAGGATCTAACATACCTTTCATGGCTGTTTCTACATCTTCTATAGCTTGATAAATAATTGAATATTGTTTTATTTCTACATTATCTTTTTCTGCTTCTGCTTTTGCTGTTGGTACAGGTCTTACATTAAATGCAATTATAATAGCATTAGATACATTTGCAAGTGTAACATCAGATTCTGTAACAGCACCAACTGCTGAATGTATTACTTTAACTCTAACTTCTTCATTAGATAATTTTTCTAATGATTGTTTTACAGCTTCTACTGTACCTTGTACATCTGCTTTTATAATTAAGTTTAATTGTTTTAATTTTCCTTCTTCCATTTGGCTAAATAAGTTATCTAATGTAACTTTATTTACATTATTTATTGATTTTTCTCTTTCTTGTCTCTTTCTTCTTTCTATTAAGTGTTTAGCCATTTTTTCATCTTTTACTTCGTAGAATGTTTCACCTGCTACTGGAACTTCTGTAAGTCCCATAACTTCTACTGGCATTGAAGGACCAGCTTTTTTAACTTTTTGTCCTTTATAATTTTTCATAGCTCTAATTCTTCCTATAGAAGAACCTACAACTATTGTATCTCCAATATCTAAAGTTCCTCTTTGTACTAATAATGAAGCAATTGGACCTTTTGATTTATCAAGTCTAGCTTCTATTACAGCACCTTTAGCTTGTTTATGAGGGTTTACTTTTAAATCTAACATATCTGCTTCTAATAATACCATTTCTAATAATTGATCAATATTTTGATGTGTTTTAGCAGATATTGGAACATATATTGTGTCCCCGCCCCATTCTTCTGGAACTAATTCGTATTTCATTAATTCTTCTTTAACTTTTTCTACATTTGCACCTGGTAAATCAATCTTATTTATAGCTACAATTATTGGTATATTTGCAGCTTTAGCATGATTTATTGCTTCTACTGTTTGTGGCATAACACCATCATTTGCAGCAACAACTAATATAGCTATATCAGTAATTTGAGCTCCTCTTGCACGCATACTAGTAAAAGCTTCGTGTCCTGGTGTATCTAAGAATGTAATGTCTCTTCCATTAACTTTTACTTGATATGCACCTATATGTTGTGTAATTCCTCCAGCTTCACCTTCTATAACATTAGTTGAACGTATTGCATCAAGTAATGATGTTTTACCATGGTCTACGTGTCCCATTACTACGATAACTGGTGCTCTTGGTACTAAATCTTCTGCTTTATCTTCTGATTCATCAAATAAAATATCTTCTTCTTTAACAACATTCTTCTTTTTAGCAGTTACTCCGAATTCTTGAGCTATTAAGTAAGCTGTATCAAAGTCTATATCATTATTTATTGTTGCCATGATACCATAACCTAATAGTTTCTTTATTACTTCACTACTTGTTTTCTTTAATTCTGTTGCTAAATCCTTTACAGAAATTGTTTCTGGTATTGTAATTTCTGTAAGTTTAAATATTTTTTGTTTTGATTCAGTTGGCTTTTGATTTTTAGCATTTTTCTTTTTGTTTTTCTTTCCTCTTCTTGTAGATAAATCATAATAGTCTAACATTCCACCATCTTGATCAGAAAACATTGTAGATAAGCTATTAGTTTGTTTTAAGTCTTGTAATTTCTTTTCGTTTATATCTTCATCACTAAATCTTTTACTTGCTTTTGCAGATTTTCTTGTCTTATTTTCTTCGTATTTATTATTTTTTTGTTTTTCCATTGATTTGTTGTATTCTCTTACAACTTCTTTTTCTGCTACTTCTGAAGACATTATATTTTTAATATTTTTTTCGATAGTTCTTTCATCCATTGGTCTAGGACCTTTAGAATAATTATTATTTCTAAAGTTACTATTATTGTTTTTATAATTATTATTTCTGTAACCATCTCTATTATTATTGTTATTTCTGAAGTTTCTATTATCTTTTCTATTATTAAAATTATTATTTCTTTTTGAAAAGTCTTTTTCTTCATTTTTATTTGATTCAATTTGTTTTGTTGTTTTTCTGTTTAGTTCCCCTATCATATTCTCTCTTTCACTTTTTTCTATTTTTTTATTTTCTATTTTTTGTTCTGGTTTTACTATTTCCTTTACCTCTTCTGTTTTAGGTTCTTGCTTTTCTACTACTTTTTCTTCCACTTTTGGAGTTTCTTTCTTTGGTTCCTCTTTTTTCTTTAATCCAAATAATTCTTCTACAGTAAGTGGTTTTGTTTGCTTATTTCTATAAACAATATTAAAATCCTTACTCTTATTTCTTTCTACAAACCCTAACTGTTTTTCTCTTTCTTTTTGTCTTTTTTGTTTTTCTTCTTCTTCCTTTTTTACTATTTCTTCATCAGAAATAATAACTTCTCTTCTTATTATTACAGGTTCATCTTTTTTGTTTGATGTTTGATGTTTCTTAGCTGGTTTATTTTTTTGTTCACCTTTATTATTTTTCTTTAATTCCTCTTCTAATTTTTTAGCCTCTTCATCAGTTACTGCACTTAAATGACTTTTTACATCAAAATTTAAAGATTTAGCTTTCTCCAAAACTTCCTTACTTGTAAGCCCCATCTTCTTTGCTATTTCATGTATTTTTATTTTACCCAATAGCTTCACCCCCGTTAATTAATTTTTGTATTCCTTTTACTATATTTATATCTTTAATTCCTATTATTGCTTTGTTTTTCTGACCTATTACTTTACTTAGTTCTTCTATTGTTCCTATAAAAATAATTGGAATATTATATTTATCTGCATAAAATTTATAATTTTTCTTGGTTTTTTCTGATGCTTCTTCAGATATTACTAGCATTTTTATTTTCTTCATTTTTAGTGCATTCTCGCATGCATTATTACCAGCAACTATATTTCCTGCTCTTGTTGCTAGCCCAAGTAAATTTAAAATTTTATTTTTCACTAATTACACCTCTTAATTCATCATAAACTGTTTCATCTATATTCATTTCAAAAGTCCTTGCTAAAGCCTTAGTTTTTATTGCTTTTTCTAGACATTGAATATTGTCGCAAATATATGCTCCTCTACCATTTGCTCTTCCAGTTCTATCTAATGTAATGTTACCATCTTTATCTTTTACTATACGAATTAATTCTTTTTTATCTTTTTTTTCTTTACAACCTATGCAAGTTCTTTGTGGTATTTTTTTCATTCTAACACTTCCTTATATTATACTTGCTTTTGCCTATTTATATGTTTACTATTCCACATCATTATCTTCATCTGCTTTTTCCATCTCAGCTTGTTTTTCCATTAAGATATTTCTAAATTGAGTTTCTGATTTTATATCTATTCTCCAATCTGATAATCCTGTTAGTTTAGCAGCAAGTCTTGCATTTTGTCCTGATTTACCAATTGCTAATGATAATTGGTCATCTGGTACAATTACTTGTGCAACTCTGTTTTCTTCATCTATATCTACTGCCATTACTTGTGCTGGTAATAAAGCTGAAGATATATAAATAGATAAATCTGCATTCCATTCTATAACATCTATTTTTTCACCATTTAATTCATTAATTATGTTTTGAATTCTTACTCCTTTTTGTCCTACACAAGAACCAACTGGATCTATATTTTCGTTTGGTGAATATACAGCAACTTTACTTCTGCTACCTGCATCTCTAGATACAGCTTTTATTTCTATTAAACCTTCATATATTTCTGGTATCTCGAATTCAAATAATTTCTTAACGAATTCTGGACATGCCCTTGAAATTACAACTTGTGGAACTCCTTTTGCGCCTTTTTCTACATCTAGGATATATCCTTTTATTTTATCATTTACATGATATTTTTCTGTTGGTATTTGTTCTTTAGCTGGCATAACTCCTTCTACTTTACCTAAATCCATAACTACGATATTTTGGTCTGCTTTTTGAATTATTCCAGAAACAATTTCTCCTTTTCTTTCGCTATATTCGCTATATATAATTTCTCTTTCTGCTTCTCTTAACTTTTGAATAATTACTTGTTTTGCAGTTTGTGCTGCAATTCTTCCGAAGTTCTTTGGAACCAATTCTACATCTACTGTTCCACCAATTTGTGCTTCTTTATCTAACTTTCTTGCTTCTTCTAATGATATTTGTAAAATTGGATTTTCTGCATGTTCTACAACTTCTTTTACAGAATATAAGTGTGAAGCACCTGTTTCTCTGTCTACTACTACTTTAACATTTTCTTGTGAATTATAATTTCTTTTATATGCTGTTAATAATGCTGATTCTATAGAATCTAATAAATAATCTTTTTTGATTCCTTTTTCCTTTTCTAATTCTTGTATTGCAACTATTAATTGTTTGTTGTCTATTCCTTCCTCTCTCATTACTTACACTCCTTTTACCAATTATATTTTATTTTTATTAATGAAATATCTTTTCTAGGTATTTCTTGCTCATCTATATTTATTGTTTCTTCATCAAATCCGTTTAAAATTCCTGTTATTAATTTTTCACCATTAAATGGCTTAAATAATTTTACTTCTACCTCTTGTCCTATATTTTCTTCTAATTGCCAATCCTTTCTTAATACTCTTTCTATTCCAGGTGATGATACTTCTAAAAAGTATTGATCTTTAATATAATCTTTTTCATCTAGAATCTCTGTAATAGCATTATTCACTTTTTCGCAATCTTCTAAACTTATGCCATCTTTACTATCTATAAAAATTCTTAAGTAATAGTCTTTTGCTTCTTTTTCGTAAATGACATCATAAAGTTTATATCCTAATTTTGTTACTATAGGATTTATTAATTCTTCTACATTTTTTTCTATCTTAGACAAGATTTTACCTCCCTTTACACTCATAAGGAGTGGGATTTGTTCCCACTCCTTATGTAATGTATTTTGCTATATTCGTATTATATAACATATATTTCCAAAAATCAAGGCTTGTAGCAAATTTTTTCGTGATTTTGATAGGGATTTGGGGCGTTCTTGTTTTCCTAAATCTCTATCTCTTTATTAAGCCATGTTGAATATATGTATACTTTATCTACTTTTCTATTTAATGATTCTTCTAAAGCTTTTTTGTAAATTTCTAATTGAATATTATATTTAGCTTTTAAACTCTGTTCACTATTATTTTCTACATAATCTGTTTTATAGTCTACTAAAACTAGTTCATCATTATTAGTTATATAATATAAATCTATAATACCTTGTACTAATATTTCATCTTCTGCATCATTTTGGTATATTTCATTTGCTTTTAGATTTAGATAAAATGCTTTTTCTTGCTCTACTACTTTTGCAGTTTGCATTTCTTTCCATATATTTGAGCTTAGAAAAGCTAGTATTTTATTATAATTTACACTTTCAGCTTCTTTTGGTAAAATAATTTCTTTGTTTACTAGGTTGTTAACCATATTTTTTAATTTTTCTAAATTATACTCTTCTTTATAATTTAGTTTTTGTAAACATAAGTGCATTATTGTACCTTTTTCTGCTGGTGTTAGCTCTGTCTTTTCTATTAAGAAATTTGGCTTTTTCAATGTTATTCCAATCTTTTCCTCAGTATCCTTTGATAGTTCTTTAATTTTAGAGACAGAAAGTTCACTTGGCATTTCTGTAGAATCTTTATATTTATATTCCCATTCCAAAATATTCTTTATTTTTTCCATATTTTCTTTTGATACTTTTTTATTTGCTATATCTTTTAATACATCTTTTCTTTCTGTTTCACTTTCTACAGTTTGATTTAATATTTCAGTTTTACTTACTACATTAAATTCAAATATATCCGAATTTTTAATTTTATTTTTTAAATAAACTAGTTCTATCCAATCCAAATATGATTTATAACTTTCTAGGATTTTAGGATTTATTTTTGAATTATCTTCACTCTCATAAATTTGTAATTCTTTCTCTTTGCTTTCGATAGATTTTTGTAAATCTTTTTCTATTCCTGTAATAATCAATTTTTCCTTAGCCCTTGTTAAAGCAACATATAGCACTCTCATTTCTTCAGAAATGCTTTCTCTTTTGCTTACCATCTTGATTGCTTCTTTTGCAAGTGTTGGATATTCTATTTTTAATTCACTGTTTTCATAATTTGGTCCAAAACCAATTTCTTGATGTATTAATATTTTTTCTCTTAAATCTTTTAAATTAAAGTTTTTTCCTGTACTACTTAAAAATACTACAGGGAATTCTAAACCTTTACTTTTATGAATACTCATAATTCTAATTACATTTTCGTTCTCACCAATTATCTTTGCTGCACCTAAATCATTGTTACGAAGCTTTAACTTATCTATAAAGTTTATAAAATTAAATACACCTTTAAATGTTGCACTCTCATATTGCTTTGCTCTTTCGAAAAGCATTTTTAAGTTTGCTTGTCTTAACTTTCCATTTTGCATTAATCCAACATAATTGTAATAACCTGTATCCATATAAATTTTCCAAATCAACTCATCTAATGCTAAAAACTCACTTGCTTCTCTCCAGTTATTTATAAGTTCCAAGAAAGAATCAATTTTGTTATGCAATTCTTCATTTACCTGAATTCTTGCTTTTACAATACTTTCATAAAAGTTTTCATATTTATCTGCTAATCTAATCTCTATTAAATCATTATCTGTAAAGCCACCAATCATTGATCTCATAACTGTAACTAATGGTATGTCCTGCATTGGGTTATCTATTATTTTTAGGCATGACATAATTAGTTGGATTTCTACTGAGTTTAAATATTCTGTAGATGTCTCACTATATACAGACATACCTAGATCCGATATTTCTTTTTCATATATTGGTGATAATTCTGTTGTTGATCTTAGTAATACTACTATATCTTTATACGTAACTTTTCTATAACCTTCTTTTTTATCTAGCACATAATAATTGCTATTTACAAGCTCATTAATCTTTTTGGCTACATATCTTGCTTCTAGAATAGAATTTTCGATTCTTTCTGTTTTTACATTATCTTCTTCATCTTCTTGTACATCTTTTGTAGTGTCTTCCAAATTAATTATATTTATTTCCGTTTTTCCTGCAAAGTCTATATTTTCTAATTGAGGCTCTTCGTAATTTGCTCCTAAGTTTAGATATTCATCTTCGTTATAATCAACATCGCCTAAATCTTTGCTCATAATTTCTTGGAAGATAATATTAGTTGTATCTAGTATGTTTTTTCTACTTCTAAAATTTTTAAATAATTGTATTTTTAAATCATCAGCTTCTGTTTTTTCCTTTTTTAATTTATATGTTTTGTATTTATTTAAAAATAGTTCTGGCATTGCTTGTCTAAATTTATATATACTTTGTTTTACATCTCCTACCATAAATATGTTGTTGCCTTTAGAGATTGAGGTTAATATGTATTCTTGAACCATATTACTATCTTGATATTCATCAATCGCAATTTCTTCGAACTTATCTTGGTATTTTTTTGCAATCTCTGAAGGTACATATTTTCCATCTTCGTCATTAATTAATATTTTTAAGGCTAAATGCTCTATATCATTAAAATCTATTATATTTCTTTCTAATTTTGCCCTTTTATAATTTTCGTTAAATTTTAAAATTATTGTTTGTAGTAGCTTTAGGACTTCATACATATCTTTTAAATCTGCTAGAACCTCAGCTGAAGTATATATAAAAATGCTATCTTTTAATTTCTTAAATTTTGCATTTATCATATCTCTTTTTTCTTTAACTAGAGCTGGTGTTTCTGAATTTATTTTTTTACTACTTGGCCACCTAACAAAAGAAAAGTTCTTTGCAAGTTCATATGATTTATCCCATGAATTTAAGTTTGATAATAGACTTTCTAAATTTTCTATGTCTAGTCTTATTGCTTGCGAAAATTTTTCTAATTCATTTTCTGCGTCTAATTCTTTTTTTATTTTCTTTAAACCTAAAATATTTTCTTCAATACATTCTTTATAATTATTTAAAATAATTTTTCCCCATACTGTCTCTGCGAAATCAGTATTTTCGATATCTATATCAAATAGTTTTACTTTTTCAGCTAACCATTTTTCTGGGAATGGTGCACTTTGAATAAAATTATATATACTTTTTACTATATCTTTTAGAGGCTCATCATCTTTATAACTTGTATAGATTTCTAAAAGTTTTAAAAATCCTTTATCTTCTTTTAAATACAAATCTTCAAAAAGTTCATCTAATACCTCTTCTTTTAAAAGTTCTATCTCTGCTGTATCACCAATTCTAAAGTTTGGTGATATGTTTATTTCGTAAAAATTATTTCTTATTACATCTAAACAAAAAGAATGTATTGTACAAATATTTGATTTATTTAAAAGTGTAATTTGCTTTTGTAGACGTAAATTAGTTGGCTCCTCTTCTATCTTCTTATAAATTGCATTTAATATTCTTTCTCTCATCTCACTTGCAGCAGCATTTGTAAAAGTTACAACTAATAACTTATCTATATCTATTTCTTCTTGAATTATTTTATTAATTATTCGCTCTACTAAAACAGCAGTCTTGCCACTACCTGCAGCTGCTGCGACTAATATATTAGAACCCTTTTCGTGTATAGCTTGGCTTTGCTCCTCTGTCCATTTAACTTCGCTCATTTTATCTCCTTCGGGATTTAGAAACATCGGGATTTGGGATGTTCCTTTTTTCCCTATATTAATTCTTCTAATTTTTCTATATCGTTTTTATAAAATTTAAGTGCATTTTCATATGTTCTGCTATCTTCTAAATCAATTCCAACTGTTTTTAAAATGTCTAATGATTTTTTACTTCCACCCATTTTTAGCATATTAATATATTTTTCTACTAAGCCTTCTTCTCCTGCTAAAATTCTACTTGCTATGTCTATTGCACAAGATATTCCTGTTGCATATTTATACACATAAAAACATCTAAAGAAATGATGTACTCTAGTCCAGTTGTATTTGTTATATTCATCTATAACTAGGTCTTCACCATAATACTTTCTGCACAAATTTACATATATATTTCCTAACTTTTCTGCATTTAATATTTCTTCATTTTCTATTCTTGAGTGTACTTCTTGTTCAAATTCTGCAAACATAGCTTGTGTAAATAAAGTACTTTTTACTGTTTCTATTCTGTCATATAATAGCGCTATTTTTTCTTGTTTATCTGTTGAATTATCTAGTCTATATTGTGCAAGTAAAATTTCATTTACGGTTGAGGCTATCTCTGCTAATAAAAGAGTATAGCTATGTTCTAACACATTTTGATTTTTGTCTGAATAGTATGAATGCATTGCATGTCCAAACTCATGGGCAATTGATGATACATCAAAATTTGTACCTGTATAATTTAAAAGTACATATGGATGAACTCCGTATACTGGCATATTATATGCTCCTCCTCTTTTGTTTGGAGATTGGTACGCATCCATCCAATTTGAATTAAATGCTTCTTTTAGTTTATTTACATATTCAGTTCCTAGTGGTGCTAAAGCTTTTAAAATTAGTTCTTCAGCATCTTTTATATTCATTGTAGTATCTATTTGATTAAATGGATTTATGCTCATGTCATACATATGAATATCTGGTAAATTTAAAAGTTTCTTTTTTAATGATGTATATTCATGATTTATTTCTATATGTTCATTAACTGTTTTTAATAAAGTATTATAAACTTTTACTGTTGCCTCGTCGTCCAATACTGCTTTTTCTAATGAGCTTTTATAATTTCTTAATTTAGCAATCTTTGTATCCTGTTTTACTGTATTTAAATATAATTCTGTTATTGTATTAATATATTTACCATATTCTGATACTAATGCTATAGCTCCCTTTCTTCTTACTTCTCTATCTTTATTTTCTAATAATTTAGAATATTCAGCTTCATTTACTTCTAGTTCTTTTCCGTTTGAATCTTTAATAGATGGAAATTTAATTTCTGCATTTGTTAATACACTGTATGCATTTTCACATCCATTAAATGTATCAGAAAATTTAGATAGCACTTCCTCAATTTCTTTACTTAATATATGTTTTTTGTTTTCTATAATTTCAGTTATTCTTCTTGAATATCTTTGTAAACTTTTATCTTCTTTCATGTATTTTTCTAATGTAGCTGTGTCCATATTTGTAAGCTCTGGTACCATAAATGCTGTCTTTTCATCAATTTTATTATCTAATTCTTCTGCTTCTTTAAATAGTTCTACAGCTTCTTGATTTGTCATATTTCTATGATATTGTAACATTCCGTATGCATATATTTTGCAATCCATTTCTACTATTTCTTCATATATTTTGTAGCATTTATATATATTTTCTGATGAATCTTTTAATTTTCCTCTATATTGAACGATTTCTTCTAGTTTTTCTTTTACCTTTTTAATATCTTCTTTATAATCTTCCTTTGTTTTATAAATATCTGTGAATTTCCATTCAAATTTATTTTCCATAATCTCCTCCTTTGTTTGGATTATTATATCAGTATGTATTTTTAAAATCAATGCACTTCCATTTAAAACAACAAAGAAGCCCAATAGCATTCTGCTATAAGGCTCCTTGCTTACATATTTCCAGCGAACTGGTTGGAAGATTTACTAATTACAATTAGTATACTTTGAGTATACTCTTTTTTCGAGTGACAGCTTTCTTACGTTTATCAGCCACTCTACATTTTTTGGAATAGCATTTTGCGGTCCAGGGAAAATCCCCTCAAAGAAACTAGATACCCTTGTAATCCTAATTACCGGCTTACTCCATGGGAATCTTTTCTTTAATAACTCCCTATACTGATCTGGATCTTGCATAACCCTCATTATCTTATCATATACACGTGTACTTACAATTGATGGTTCTGCAAGCAATCTTTTTTCCCAGTATTTAGGCTCCTCCCTGTCCGTAATTGCATTGTCTCTTAAAAACTCCAAATGATTGGTGTACTCTTGCCTAATCATGTTAGACAATTCAGTTGCAACATCTTCAAAAGATGTTCCTACAAATTTCCGCACATCCATGATAAAATCCTCCGTTTATATCAAAAAATTAAATCACATTGTATTATAGCAAGTTTATATCAGTTTGTCTATATAGTTATCTTCTTTTATATAAATATTTTTTCTATTCTTTAATTATCAAATTCTCTAATTTTTCATTATTTGCATCCATCCTCACTAGCTTACTTTAGCAAACCATTTTTATACTCTGCATGTGTTTTTACTACATGTTCAGCCATCTTAACATCCATAAATTCTACTTCACATGGAAAGTTATGATATTTCATTCTAATATGCAATGCTTTATAATTTGGATCTTCTGGATGACCATCTTGTAAATAATTTTTTATTTCTACTATTTCAAAGTTTGGATTATTTACTATATAATCTTTAAGCTGTTTGTAATTAGTTAAATCATTAAAAATATACCTTATCCCAATAAGATCATATACATTATATATGTTATCTCCGACCTTTTGCATTTTAGCAATAATGCTATTATCTGATTTTATTCTATACTGAATAGAATCTAAATCACTAAAATACTCAAAATTATTACCTGTATTTATTATACTCATAATTTCTAAAACTTTTTTATTTGCTTCTTTTCTTATTTCATTAAATTCCATATTTTCTTTTCCTAATTTCAATTATTTATTTTTTCCTCTATATTTTGCTTTAGTTAATTCCAACTCATATTTTTCTAAACTTGGTGAATTAGCTTTTCTAGCTAATTCTAGCTCTTTATTTATATCATATGGCACTCTTACAAATTGAATTGATAAAGCCTTCTTCTCTTTAGCTCCTACTTCACCTTCAATAATGCAGTAATGTGCTTGGGTAATCTCTTGCATATCTATAGCTTCATCATTCGGAATTGATATTTCTAAAGCATTTCCTACACTTCCAACATTTATTAAAGTTTTATTTACAATTTTTTGTAAATACTGCTTGTGAATATCAGCATAAAATACAATGTCTGGAATATTTGATTCATCTTCGAATAATTTCATCTTTTCTTCTACACTTGAAATATCGAACACTCTATAATCTAAATCATTTTTACTAGCATGAAACATTCTTACTAAAGTTCCACTTACATATAAATCCTTATACATAGGTAAATTTCTTAAATATTCTATTCTTTCTTCACCTAAAATATTATTATACCATCTTCTATGATATAAATGGTTTTCATTCGGATTTTTATAATTAGGATTTACTGCATAATTGTCACAATTTCCTTTTATAACTACTTCGCATTTGTTTCTTATTAAATCCAATGTTTCGCATGGTGATGAACCTTTTAGTACAATATCTCCCAAGCAAAATATTCTTGTTATGCCTCTACTCTCTATATCTTCTAATACCGCTTTTAATGCTACTATATTTGAATGTATATCTGCTATTAATGCAATCTTTTCCATTTTACACCTCTTTATTTCTTAGCAATAATTATTAACGTAGTTGGAGCACTATCTATTTTTCGTTTATCCCAAAAATTACTTTTATAATTTCCAATATGATTTTCTTGAATTGGCTTATCTTCTATCATTTTTTCGATTGTTAATCCTGATTTAATCATTGCATTTATAATTGTAGAAATTTTAAAATTATATTGTACCATAGGTATCTTGTCTTCACCTTTTGTTATATTAGCAAGAGCTTCATTATTATATGATTTCCTTATTACAACTTTATCCTTAGCTATCCCTAAACAGTTAAAGAATGGATGTGTCCAACAGAACACAAATTTTCCGTCTTTATTTAAGTAGCTTGAAACAAGTGCTAGTGTTTTTTCTAAACTTGATGAAAAACCTATACTATATAAAGATAAACAATAATCAAAATAATTCTCTGGAATACCAGGGTTATCTTCCATTGCTGAAACAAAAAATTTTCCAGTTGGCACATTATTTTTTGCATATTTTATCTGCTCTTCTGATATATCTATTTCCCAAACTTCGCTTGCACCTTTAGTTTGTAAATATTTTAAGCTTTCGCCTTTAGCACAACCTAACTCTAAAACTTTTTTATTTTTTACATCTTTAAATATATTAAAATATTCTTCATTTCTCATAAATGGTCCATATTCTGGTAATGATGTATTAGAGTAATTCTTTCCACTTCTTACTAATTCGTTCCATCCATTTTTATTTATCTCTATTATTTCCTTTTCTTCCATATATAGCTCCTTTAAAAAAATTACTAATTCTGTTGTTCTACATTAATTCTTTGTACCTGTTTTGGTGTAAACAATTTAACATAGTAAGGTTGTATATCTGGAAAAACATCCTTTACAAGCACAATATTTCCATTAATATCTGTAACTTTTAAATTTGGAAATGTCTTAAGCATTTTTTCGTCACTTAAATATTTTTCCATAAATTCTTTTACACCAGGCCTGTTTTGTATTTCTTCATAATCTAACAAATATTGTTCTCCGTTTTGCATTTTAATTAAACCACTATGTTCAATTCTCGCATAAAACATTCTTAATGCAACTCCTGTATATATACAATCAACAGCCATAAAAATAATTGTTAGTATAGTTACTGTCTTTAAAACTTTTATATTTATTTTTTCTTTTAACGAAATTAATACTTTATCTACCTTTTTATTAATATATGTCATTAAAAAGATTGCAAGGATTCCCCAAAATATAGAGAAGTAAACACATATTCTACCATTTATATTAAGTGGCATATTCGAATAATCCCACCACTTTACATGTAGCATCATTTCTCCAAATAAACTTACTAAATATTCAACTACAGATCCAATTAAAAAACCACCAAAAAACAATGTAAAATTGTTTTTCTTAAAATATTGTAGCAGTCCAATCATTATGACTGCTCCTAACCCATATATAGCACAAAATGGTCCATATAAAAAACTTTGCCTACTTTCTATAACACCTTTGGTAACTAGTCCGAAGAGTGTTTCAATTATATATCCCAAAATACTATAAATGATAAAATATGCTAGTACTCTCCAAATACTCATTCCTAAAATCGTAAATTTCTTATTTGTTTTTTCTTTTTTATTTTTCATTCATTCCTCCGTTAACTATTGTTTTGTTTTATATATTAATAAATTATTGTCTATGCCGGGATTTTAAGAACGTCCCTGTTTCCCTCTTCTCTCTTCTCTCTTTTCTTTTTTCTTTCCCCTATCTTAATAATAAATTTAATAAATTGCAATATTTATTTTATTTTTTTGTTAGTATTGTTATAATTTGGTTATACTTATTTATGAAAGGAGTGTTTCTTACTTGGAACAAGAAAATTGGCATTCGCTTTCTTCGTCAGAAGTATTGGAAAAGTTAAAAACTTCGGACTATGGATTAAGTGAAGAAGAAATTCGCAGTAGACAAAAAATTTATGGGCTTAATGAACTTTCTAAAAAGAAAAGAAAAAGTATTTTTAAATTGATTTTATATGAACTAAAAGATCCTATGATTATAATTCTTATTTTAGCAAGTATTTTATCTTTTATTTTGGATGAATTTGTAGAAGGCTATGTAATAATCTTCATAGTTTTCTTAAATACAATTATTAGTGTTATTCAACAAAAAAAGGCTGAAGCATCTATAGAAGCTTTAAAAAGTATGAGTGCTCCTACAGCTCATGTTATTAGAAATAACACAGAAGTTATTATCCCAGCTTCTGAAATTGTAGTTGGAGATATTGTAATTTTAGATGCAGGAAGTGTAGTACCAGCTGACATGAGACTTTTAGAAAGTGCAAATTTAAAAATTCAAGAATCAGCTTTAACTGGTGAAACCGTTCCTGTAGAAAAAGATGCTGATGAAGTCTTATCTGCTGATTTCTTTTTAGCAGATAGAATTAACATGGCATATACATCTTCGCTCATTACTTATGGTAGAGGTATTGGTGTTGTCACTGCTACAGGTATGAATACAGAAGTTGGACATATCGCCTCTCTTCTTAATAATAATGATGAATTTGATACACCTTTAAAAAGAAAACTTTCTGCAGTTGGTAAAACATTAAGTATTGTAGGTTTAATCGTTTGTGTAATTATATTTGTAATTGGACTACTCTATAAAAGACCTATTCTTCCATTATTTATGACTGCGATTTCACTTGCAATCTCTATAATACCAGAAGGCTTACCTGCAACTGCCACAATAGTTATGGCTCTTGGAGTAAAACGTATGGCAAAAGAAAATGCCTTAATTAGAAAACTTCCTGCTGTCGAAACACTTGGTAGTAGTACTGTTATTTGTTCTGACAAAACTGGAACTCTTACTCAAAATAGAATGGTCGTAAAAAAATTAGCCACTATGGATGACATTTTAGCTGGCTCTGCCATTACTATAACTAATATACAAAATAAAGAATCATATAAAGAGCTAATATATTCTGGTCTATTATGTAATGATGCAACATTTGATAAGAAAAATAACAATATGCTTATTGGTGACCCAACAGAAGGTGCCCTTTTACTGCTTGGTAGAGATTTTTTTAAAATCAATCAAGAAGAGCTAGAAAGGAACTATGAAAGACTTTATGAACAACCTTTTGATTCTGACAGAAAACGTATGACTACAGTTCACAATATAGAAGGAACTATAACAGCATATGTAAAAGGCGCTTTAGATGAGCTTTTAAGCGTATGTGATACAGTTCTTACAACTACTGGTATAGAACCTTTAACCACTGTATATAAAGAAAAAATACTTAGTGTAAATAATTCTCTATCCTCTGAGGCTTTAAGAGTTTTAGGTTTTGCTAAAAAAATGCTTGATAAAGTTCCAGCAGAAAATGAGAATATAGAAAATAATCTAACTTTTATTGGTATTGTAGGTATGATCGATCCACCAAGGCTTGAAGTTCCAAATTCTATAAAAACGTGTAAAGATGCAGGAATTAGAACCATTATGATTACAGGTGACCATGTAATTACAGCAAAAGCTATTGCAAAAGAGCTTGGAATATATGAAGAAAATACAACCGCAATCACTGGAGCAGAATTAGATAATATGACTGATAATGAATTGGACAAAATCGTCGAAAACACTTCTGTTTTTGCTAGAGTATCTCCTAACCACAAATTAAGAATTGTAAATTCTTTAAAAAGAAACGGAGAAATCGTTGCAATGACTGGTGATGGTGTAAACGATGCACCTGCACTTAATAGAGCTGATATTGGTATATCCATGGGTATTAATGGTACTGATGTTGCAAAAGATGCTTCAGATATGATTTTATTAGATGATGATTTTACTACTATTGTTTATGCCATAAAAGAAGGTCGTAGAGTTTATAAGAATATTCAAAAAGTAATTCAATTTTTATTAGCTGGTAATATTGCAGAAATTTTAACATTATTTATTGCAACTTTATTAAATTGGGATCCACCAATTCTTGCAATACACATTTTATGTATAAACTTAGCAACAGATTCACTTCCTGCTTTAGCATTAGGTGTTGACCCAGCAAGCAAAAACATAATGAAAGAAAAACCTGTAAAATCTGGTACTCTTTTTGAAAAATCATTAGTTGCTAGAGTCATTTTACATGGTCTTTTTATAACAATTGCTACAATTTCTGCATTTTTAATAGGATATACTACAGATAGCTATATTGTAGGTCAAACTATGGCATTTTGCGTTTTAGCAATTTCACAAATGCTACACGCATTTAACCAACGATCTAATACAGACTCTATTTTTGCAAAAGGAAATGGTCATAACAAATATCTATTCTTTGCACTTGCATCTTCATTCGTATTATTACTAATTATTTTATTTGTTCCAATTGTTAGAAATATATTTAGCTTAACTTTGTTAAAACCAATAGAATGGCTTATAACTATAGGATTATCTATATTGCCAGTTATACTAGTAGAAATAACTAAATTCATAAAGAGAAAATTTAAATTAACTATTATTTAACACAATAGAAACATCACATTCATTAGTAATTTAACATAGCCCACAACAAAAGAATCCAACTTATTCAGTTGGATTCTTTGTTTTTTCAAATTCTTTTATTTTTTCATATATATCATAAAAACTATATACTCTAATTATATTCCTACCTTCACAATCTTTATTATATCTTGTATCAAAACACATAATTGGCAAAAACTCTGCAAGCTGTTTTATGTTGTGTGGACTATCTTCTATCATTATATCTATGTTATTTTCTCTACAATTTTCTAATTTATTAACTGTAGAAAAAATTAATTCATCATAATATAATTCATTGTTTACAAACCAATTTTTCACCATATCCTGCATCTTACTTTGTGCTTCTATATCTTCAAATTCACTAGCTCTCGCTGTAATAATATATATATTATGTCCATCTGCTTTAAGTTTATCTAATACTTCTTTTGCAAATGGTCTAGGCTTCTCTTCTTCAGCATACTTCGAGTTATATTTTTCCCAAAATTGCATGTCTGTTTGCATATCCCAACTAAAAATTTCTATACTCTCATATCCTTTGGAATTTACAATCTTTCCCTTGCCTATTTCAGAAGCATATTTTGTTCCATAACTCATACAAAATTCATTAAAATTAGTTAATACACCATCAAGGTCAATTCCTATATTCATCTTTTCCTCCTTAGTTTACTAGCTTACTTTGTCAAATAATTTAGCTTGATTATTATAAATGTATCTATTTACAAAATAAGTAATTATAATATGTAGCAACGCTAAAATTACAGCTGTTATTAAATAATTTGTAAAACTTAATGGTATAGATACTATAAATATTATTCCAATTTCTAATAAATTTAATACAAAAGGCCATAATAAATTCATATTTTGTTTTACTACCGCATATTCAGTTGACCATTCTAATTTTGGTTTTCTTAAATCAACTAATTCCATTAATATTGTTTGTAAAATTAATAAAACTAAATTTAATACAAAAGCTGTTAATAAAAATAAAATTGATGTTTTTGCTACTACATAAACAAATACTAAAACAATTATTGATGTTATAGTTCCAAAAACCACATTCGGAATTCCTTTATAAACTAGTTGTTTATAATATGGAACAGGTATATATTTCATAAATATTGCATTTTGTCCATCTCTTGATATAGCTGTTGGAGCAATATAAAGCATACTTGTTAAAAATTCTGTAAGCGCAAGAATTGCTGCCAATCCAATTGGAGTCTCTATAAAACCACTTAATACATTTTGGAATTCACTTATTGCTTCTTGTGAATTATTACTATTTATACTTACAATAAATATTCCCAAAAATACTACTGGCATTAATACAGATGGCAATACGCATTGCACAAAAAATATCGGATTTTTAAATAACATTTTAAATTCTTTAGCAACATATGATTTCCCTACTAAATTTATTTTTATATCTTTACCAGTAATATTTTTCCCTTTCTTTGCTCCTGAATCTAAATTTCCTACTGCCCCTCTAAAATAAAGTTTATTTCCTATTAATATAAATACAATATAACATATTGCTGTAATTCCTAGCAATTTTAAAAATTCAATAAAACTTGAATTTACTATCGCATTAATTCCTGGTTTTATAATAGGTAAACTATCACTAACCATTTCTACCATACTATTAGCTTGTGTTAATGCCTTTAATAAATCCGCTTCACTTAATTCTGATGTTCCAGAAAAAGCAAATGAAAGTACTAAAGCCAATGTAATTCCTAAAAGTGGTGCTATAAGTTTAAATCTATCTTTATTTTTTACACCTTTCGAAAAACTCATTATTACCATTATTATAAAAGTTGCAATAAGTATTGGTATTATTGGAAATATTATTAATACCAATAATGAAACTATATAAAACATTGGCCCTGCTGATGTAAGAATTCCATAAACAGTTATTGGGGCTACCGCAAATATTAACTCCATTACATATTCGGTTACTAATATTACATTTAATTTCGAAATTAATATTTCTCTTGGTTTTAATGGTAATGGCAAAATGTAATCTAAATCTTTTGAAAAATAGAATACATTTGTTGCTGATATAATTGATTGTATTATTGTAAGCAATGCTAGTCCTAATAAAAATATTCCAATAAACATTGCTTCTTGATGCACTTGCTGTAATGTTGTAATTAACCCATATGAAAGGAATCCAAATATTCCCATTAAATAGACTAGTAAAATTCCGTAAAGTATCACTTTTCCTATTTGACTTGTTTTTTTATTATTTTCACTATATTTTTGGAAGGAATTTTTAAGGAGAACTTTTGTAAGTGAACTAATCTTATTCATCTTGTGTAATCTCCAAGAATAATTCTTCCAAAGTTCCATTGTCTTTTAGTTTTGTCTTCATCTCTTCAAATGTTCCAACAAAAATTAATTTCCCCTTATTTATAATTCCTACTCTGTCACATAATTTTTCTGCAACTTCTAAAACATGTGTAGAAAAGAAAACACAATTACCTTCCTTTGCGTGTTTCCTCATCATTTCTTTTAAGTCATAAGATGCCTTTGGATCTAAGCCCGTCATTGGCTCATCTAATATCCAGTTTTTTGGATTATTTAAAAGAGCACCACATAATATTATTTTTTGACGCATTCCGTGTGAATAGCCTTGCATCTCTTCATTTAAATTATCATATATCTCAAATTTCTTTGTTAATTCTTCTATTCTTTGTTTTCTTATTTCTTTTGGGACCTCATAAATATCTCCCATAAAATTTAAATATTCTATTCCTTTAAGTTTTAAGAATATATCTGGTGTGTCTGGCACAAAGCCTATAGTTTTCTTAGCAGAAATACTCTCCTTTTTTATATCTTTATCATCTACCAATATTCTTCCCTCATCAGCATTTAATATGCCTGTAATCATCTTGATAGTTGTTGTTTTTCCTGCACCATTTGGACCTAAAAAGCCAAAAATTTCTCCATCTTTTATTTCTAAGTTTAGGGAATCTACAGATTTTTTTCCTTTTACATATGACTTAGAAATATTTTCTA
The DNA here is from genome assembly GCA_001915925.1 of Clostridium sp. CAG:354_28_25. Classification (GTDB taxonomy): domain Bacteria; phylum Bacillota; class Clostridia; order TANB77; family CAG-508; genus Merdicola. The sequence goes on along the minus strand of MNRL01000011.1, from coordinate 11,027 downwards.
ATTTAATCATGGTTATCCCCCTTTTTTATATTTTTCATGATTGTACAATTTTTTTATTCTATTAGCAATACTATTTATGAATTATTAAGATATAATATATTAAAATTATCTTAATATCTTTACAGCAGAGCCATTTTGCTATATACTATATTGGCAGACAAATTATTAGGAGGTCTCTTACAAATGAAAAATAAAGTAGTTATAATAGGTACTGGTAACGTTGGGGTTAGTTATGCCTATTCACTTTTAAGTTCTAATATAAATATACATGAAATCGTATTAATAGACATTAATATGCAAAAAGCTGAAGGGGAAGCATTAGATTTACTAAATTGTATACCACTTACTAACACTTCTTCTAAAATCAAGTTTGGAACATATGAAGAATGTAATGATGCATCAATTATATGTATAACAGCTGGTGTTAGCCAAAGAGCAAATATTTCATCTAGAATGGAAGATTTGCATAATGCAAGTAATATCTTTAAAGAAATTGTTAAAAGTATTGCAACTACAAAGTTTAATGGAATTATACTTGTCGCAGGTAACCCACTAGATGTTATGACATATCTTACTTGGCAATATTCAGGACTAAATTCAAATAAAATTATTGGTTCTGGAACATCATTAGATTCTGCAAGACTCCAAAATATTATTGCAGATAAACTTGATATTTCACCAAAAAGCGTACATGCTTATGTTATTGGTGAACATGGAAATAGTCAGTTTGTTCCTTGGAGCAATGCAAAAATCGGTTTAGAACCAATTTCTAACTATCTATCACACGAAGATATGATAAATATAGAAGACGAAACAAGAAACTTTGGTTTTAAAATTGCTCAAAAGAAGAATTACACTTGTTTTGGAATAGCTTCTGCTTTAACAAGAATAACTAGTGCAATCATAGCAGATGAAAAAGCGATTATATGCGTTTCTTCTTATGACCCAGTTCAAAAAATATTTATTAGTACACCTTCTGTTATTGGAATAAATGGTGTCGAAAAAACTGGAATTATGACTTTAAACCAAGAGGAAATTCATAAATTCGAAACTAGTGCAAATATTATACGAAATGCTATTAATGAAATTTAAATATATTACCTCCTACATTTGTTATAGGGGGTTTTTTTATGGAAGCGTCAAAAGCTTTAATTGTAAAAAAGAAATTAACAGATACACAATATATAATATTATACTTTTTCCTATACTCATTCATTGGATGGCTAATGGAAACATTCTACTCATTACTTGTATTAGGTCATTTCACAAACCGTGGATTTTTAGTTGGTCCTATTTGTCCTATTTATGGGTTTGGAGCAATTTTAATGATTTTGTTTATTAGCCAATATAAAAAAAATTCTATTAAATTATTTTTTGCTTCAGCATTTATTTTCTCTGCCTTTGAATATGTAGTAGGTTTTGCACTAGATGCAATTTTTGCTGCTAAATGGTGGGATTATACATATGACTTTTTTAATTTAAATGGTAGAATTAGTATCTTTTACACAATAGTATGGGGATTTATCGGATTATTATTTATTAATCATATTCATCCATTTTTCTCTAAAAAAATAGAAAAATCATTAACAGCTATTCCTACCTATATTTTAAAAGTCCTAATATACTTAATGCCAATAATTTTAATTGTAGATACTATTTTTTCTAGTTTAAAATATTTAGGTAAATTATAATGTCGAATTTTGAAGGTATAGGTCGAACGATTTATACCCTTTTTTATTGCTATTTTTAGTAAAATTTGGTATAATAGTCTTCGCGCGCAAATATACTTTATTATAGAGGTGATATCATTGTCTCAAAAGACAAACTCATTAGAATCTGATAAAAGTAGTGAGATTCTTGCTGTTCCCGCGCAAAGAGTTGGACTTGCTCAATTTATTTTAAGTCCAGAACAAAGGACAGCTTTAGAAAATAGAAATAATCTAGTAAGGTTATATGATACATATGTAAATGAGTATCTTCAATATTATATACAAAACTTAGAAGCAGAAAACGCAAGTTTACAAGCTGCTTTTAAAAACGTAGATTTTTATATAATGTCTAGGGTAAAATCTAAGCATAACTATATGGAAAAACTAGATAAAAAAGGTGAAGCTTTAGATATATTTGGAGACAAAATAATTATCTTAGCTGTAGATGGTAAAACAGATGAAGATTTACTAATTCAAAAAGCTTACGAAATGGAAAATTTCTTAATTACACATGATCCAAATGTAACTGAACTTTTTAGAAAAAGAAAAGATTATATAGCAGAACCTAAAAAAAATGGTTATTCATCATTACATACAACTCGTATTGTTCATGTTCCAGATAAAGATATTAAATTTTATCGTGAAACACAAATAAAAACATTTAGAATGAGAGAGACCGAAAAAAATGGCACAGCTGGTCATTCTTCTGTATATAAAAACAATAGGGACTTGTTTTTAGAAAAAATAGAAAGTGAAAATTCTGCTAAATATTTTTTACCACAATATATGCATTTTGAATTTGACAAAAAATCTAGAAAAGATATTTTAGTCTTAGATAGTTTTGAGGCCAATTTCAAATATTATTTTGGTATAAATTTTGATGAATTTATGCAAATGAGAGCTATACAATTAAGATGACCAAAAATTTCTTCCCAGCCTAACTGGGAGCTGCATAAACCAAAAAAATTTTTATAAAATAAAATTCTCATAAAATAAAAAGGCGTGATTAAAATTAAAATCACGTCTTTTTTCTTTAACACTATATTTTAAAATCTACTTATTGCAAGCCCATCTCCAACCTCTAATATTTCTGTTGTACAATTTTCATCTTCTGTTACTTCTTTTATATATTCGCGTAGATTTCTTACTGCAGTTCTTTGTTTATGTTTGTTATAATCACTCATTACATAACCTTTATATAAAATATTGTCGGCAAAAATAATTCCATTTTTGTTTAACATTCTTTTAGCTTGTTCTAAAAAGAATGGATATTTTCCCTTTGCAGCATCTATAAATACAACATCATATTTTTTATCTAAGGTAGGCAATATTTCTACTGCATCTCCTTCTAAAATATTAATCTTGTCTGCTACTCCTACTTTTTGAATATTCACCTTTGCCTCTTCTACTCTTTCATGTTCTCTTTCTATCGTATCTATTTTACCACCTTCAGCTAAATATCTTGAAAAGCACATAGCAGAATACCCAACAGCAGTTCCTATCTCTAATATTGCTTTTGGTTTCGTTTCTTTTAAAATTTTATCTATTACTTCTAAAGTATCATCCATAATTATCGGAATATGGTCTTCTAAAGCTTTTTCTTTTATTATTTTTAACTCTATTTCGTTCATATAGCTTCTCCTTAAAAAATAGGGACGTTCCTTAAATCCCTATTCGAAAACAAAAAAGGGAAAAAAGGACCGTCCCCAAATCCCTTTTTATCTTATTTTTAATCTTCTTTAACTTTTCTTCTTGCTTCTCTTTCTCTAGTTTTTGTATCTAGTATTTTCTTTCTTAATCTAATACTCTTTGGAGTTACTTCTACTAATTCATCATCTTGAATAAATTCTATAGATTTTTCTAATGACATTTGAATTGGTGGTACTAATCTTAAAGCATCATCAGAACCTGAGGCTCTTGTATTAGTTAGATGTTTTTCTTTACATACATTTATAGATAAGTCTTCTGGTCTTGAGTTTATACCTACAATCATACCTTCATATACTTCTACACCTGGCCCAATGAATAAATCACCCTTATCTTGTGCATTATATAATCCGTATGTTATAGATGTTCCGGCTTCGAAAGCTACGATTGTTCCTCTTGTTCTTGCAACAACTGTTCCTTTGTATGGTTCGTAATCTTCGAATACATGGTTCATAGTACCATTACCTTTTGTATCTGTCATGAATTCTGTTCTATATCCGATTAATCCTCTTGATGGTATCTTGAATTCTACTTTAGTGTGTCCTGCCTCTGCTGGTTCCATATTTTGCATCTCTGCTTTTCTTTTTCCTAACTTTTCTATTACAGTTCCTATACAATCATCTGGAACATTAACTACAAGTCTTTCGATTGGTTCGCATTTTACACCATTTATTTCTTTAATAATAACTTTAGGTCTAGATACTAAGAATTCGTATCCTTCTCTTCTCATTGTTTCTATTAATACAGATAGATGTAATTCTCCACGACCAGCTACTTCAAATGAATCTGCAGAATCTGTCTCGCTTACACGTAAACTTACATTTCTTTCAAGCTCTTTAAATAATCTATCTCTTAAATGTCTTGAAGTAATGAATTTTCCTTCTTTACCAGCTAAAGGTCCATCATTTACGCTAAATGTCATAGTAACTGTTGGTTCGTCTATATCTACAAAATCTATTTTTTCTGGATGTTCTATATCACATATTGTTTCACCAATATTAATGTCTGGAATACCAGATAATTCAATGATATCACCAGCACCTATCTCTTGAACTTCTACTTTTTTAAGTCCCATATGTGTATAGATTTTCCCTATTCTTGCATTCTCCATCTTTCCATCTTTTTTGCAAATAACTACTGGATCATTAACTTTTAATATTCCTCTTTCTAGTCTACCTATAGCCATTCTTCCTATGAATTCATCATAGTCAATATTAGATACTAGCATTTGAACAGGTCCTTCTTCATCACAGGCAGGTGGATTTATTTCTTTTATAATTGTTTCAAATATACAATTAATATTATCACTGCTATCTTCCATGTTCATTTTAGCAATTCCATTTTTAGCTGAAGCATAGATTACTGGGAATTCTAATTGTTCATCTGTTGCATCTAATTCTATAAATAATTCTAGTACTTGGTCTAATACTTTTGATGGGTTTGCTCCTGGTCTGTCTATTTTATTTATTACAACTATCGGTTTTAAATTTAAAGATAACGCTTTCTTTAAAACCTCTCTTGTTTGAGGCATTGGTCCTTCGAATGCATCTACTAATAATAAAACTCCATCAACAGTTTTTAAAACTCTTTCCACTTCTCCACCGAAGTCAGCATGTCCTGGTGTATCTACTATATTAATTTTTACACCATTATACATAACTGCTGTATTCTTAGAAAGAATTGTTATTCCTCTTTCTTTTTCTAATGCATTAGAATCCATAATTCTCTCGTCAACTTTTTCGTTGTCTCTAAATACATGGCTTTGCTTTAATAATGCATCTACTAATGTTGTTTTACCATGGTCTACGTGTGCTATGATTGCTATGTTTCTAATATTTTCGTTTATCATTTTTATTACTCCTTTATTCTTTATATTCATTTGATGTATTTTCTAATTCTCTTATTGATAATTCGATTCTTTTATTTTCTAAATCCATATCAATTATTTTTGCATTTACTTTTTGTCCTATTCTTAGTTCTTCCTCTGGTTTTGTTATTTTTCTTTCGCATATTTGAGAAAGATGTACTAACCCTTCAATTCCTGGCTCTAGTTCTACAAAAGCTCCAAAAGGCATCATTTTAACTACTTTTACTGTTAAAATGTCATTTATATTATATTTACCTTCTACAGATTTCCAAGGGTCTGGTCCCTTTTCTGCATAAGATAATTTAATTCTTTTATTTTCTTTATCCACATCTATTGCTATTACATCTATTACTTGTCCTACCTTTAGTATTTCATTAGGTGGTGTATTTCTATTCCATGTAATTTCAGAAATATGTAGTAACCCTTGTACTGCTCCTAAATCTACAAATGCTCCATATGTACTTATACTTGTAACTTTTCCTTTATATTTTTTGCCTACTTCTGCTTCATTCCAGAATTTATCTATTTTCTTATTTTTCTCTTCATCTAAAACTGCTTTTATTGATCCTATTATTCTTCTAGGTCTAAATTTACATTCTATTAATCTAAATCTAACCACTTTATCTTTGTAATCTTTTATGTTTTCGCTTCTTGTTATTCCAGATAAAGAAATTGGAATAAATATATTGTATCCTTCTTTTGAAATTATAAATCCTTTGTCTGTAATTTCTGTAATTCTTTCCTCTAAAACTTCGTTATTTTTAAATTTTTCTTCTAACTCTTTTTGAGCCTCTTTCATTTTATATCTTTTAGTGGAAAGCAATACATTACCTTCACCATCATTCATTTTTATTACTTCTGCTGTTATTTTATCTCCAATTTTTAATTCTTCACTAGGATCTGCTGATTCATTATATGAGTATTCATCTCTTGGAATTATTCCATCTGCTTTATACCCAATATCTATAATCACTTCGCCCTTTTTGTTTATATTTATTATTGTTCCTTCTATTGTTTCTTTTACATTAATATTTTTCATTGATTCTTCTATCATTTGTTCAAAATTTAATTGTTCTGACATAATTTCACCTTCCTAATTCTTTGTTACATTGTAACATCCTCTTTCGTTTGGTTTATCTTTATAAATGGCGTTTTTCATAACTGAAAAACGCCTTATACGCAGTAAACTGACAATATTATATATTATTGTTTGATATTTGTCAACATAATTATGTTATCCATTATCTCTTTACTTACTTGCTCTAGCTCCTCTTTTGAAGGCTTTTTAGTAACTCTATCACTATAATCTAATGGTTTTCCATAATTAACATATACCCTTTTAAAAGGTTTTTCTCCTCCTACTATTCCAACTGGTTGTACCTTTGCACCTGTTTGTAGTACGAAAAATGCTACTCCTTCTTTTACACTTTCTCCTTTTTCTAGTCCGTTTCTTGTTCCTTCTGGGAACATAGCTATACTTTCTTTATTTTTTAGAGCTTTTAATGTTGTTTTTAAAGCTGCTATTTCTTTATTGTCTCTTTTAACATATATAGCATCAAATACATATCCTAAAAATTTTAAGAATTTATTTTTAGTTAATTCCTCTTTTGCCATAAACCTAACATGTCTTCCTGCTGTTACTACAATTAAAGGAGGATCTAAATAACTTCTATGGTTTCCACAATATATTACTGGACCTTCCTTTGGAATATTTTCTTTTCCTATAACTTTTAACCTATATACGACTTTGCAATATAAATATATTGCTGTTCTAACGATTACTCTTAATATTCTTTTTATAATGTTCATTTCTATTCTCCTTAGTTTTTTGTTTTATTATTTTAATTATTTTATGTTTAATTTTATTTACACTCGATTTACTTGAATCTACATATATGGCATCTGGCGCTTTTTTTAATGCCCCCACTTTTTTATTCATATCATTTTTATCTCTTTCCATTATTGACTGTAAGACTTCTTCGAATGATTGATTTATTCCATTTCTTTTGTTTTGTCTACATCTTCTTTTAGCTCGTTCTATTGGAGTCGCATCTAAATATATTTTTACTTTTGCCTCTGGAAAAACTACAGTAGTAATATCTCGTCCTTCCATTATGATGTTCTTACCTTCTTTTAACCATTCATATCCAATTTTTCTTTCTAATTTTGTTATTTTCTCTCTAACACCTAAAATACTAGATGTTTTAGAAACTATTCCTGTTACTTCTGGTGTTCTGATTTGGTTAGTTACATCTTCTCCATTTAAGAATACTGACTGCTTATTATTTTTATTTTTTAAATCTATATCTATTTTTTCTAATATCTCTTCTACTTTTTCTTCATCTGAAATATCTATATTATTTTGAAGTACTGCTAAAGCATGACATCTATATAGCATTCCTGTATCTATACTTACTAAACCCAAATCTTTAGCAACTAATTTTGTTATTGTGCCTTTTCCTGAACCTGCTGGTCCATCTATTGCAACTATGTATGACATATTTCTTCTACCTTCCACTAATTATTTTCTTCTTTATTAATATGTATATCTTTTATTATTATCTTAATTGTTTGTACTCGCATTGTTGTTAATTTTTCAATTTCTTTTATTATTTTGTTTTTAAAATTATCTACAATATTTCTAACATTTCCACCATATTCAACACTAAGTTCTATATATACATATGGACCTTCTGGTTGATTATCTATTCTTGTTCTTATTATATTGTATATATTTGGATCTTTTTTTGCTATATATTCTATAATTTGTCTAAATACTGTATCTGATATTGTAAAATTTCCTAAATAACTAAAAGTAGGCCTTATTATTGATTTTTCTGATATATATGGTTTATCATTTCTACCTTTAAATTTAAATATTTGAAGTGGATCTAATATAAATCCTGAAAAATCTTTTTTAATTTCGAATGTTGGTACTGGAATAACATGTTTTCCTTCTGTTATCCTACTTCTTCTAGCTTCTTGAATTTCTTCTGGTGTTGCAATTTCGTCTATGTATATAATTTTTTTTATTGGTGGTAAACCTATATTTGCAGCTATTTTATTTACCATACCATCAGATGTTCCTAATATTAGAATTGACTCAGGCTTATATTTTTCTATCGCTTTCCTTATCTCATCTTTTTGTTCCTGTTTTAAAAATAGTGCTTTTTTTACAGTCTCTATTTTAGTTGGTGCTTTTTTTGCAGATTCCCCTGCGATTATCTCATTATCATTTATAAAAAGCCCATCATCTATTATATAATGAATATTATTTTCATTCGCAACCATTTGTGCTCTATAGCTTTTTCCAGTTCCAGATGGTCCTACAAAAGCATACACTTTAATATTATTCATAGTTACTCCTCTTATTTTTCTTCTTATTTATATTTATACTTAATTCTTGTATATTATACCTCATTATTTTTCTGTTTTCAATTATATTATACAATTAGTGCTAATTTGATTCTTTATGTAAATTATGTTATAATTAAGTTTATAAAAGCGTTTTATTTGATTCCTACACTAAGGGATTTGCTTTTTAAAAAAGTGCTTGGGAAATGGAGAAATATGGATTATACCAGATTTATGGAAGGTGCAGATGTTTTCGCTGTACTCATCCCACTAATTACAATGGCCTTCTTATCAAGATTTGGCCAAAATATTGCAAATAACATTAACCAAAAAAATCACAAAAAGATTTTCGTACAGTTTTTAATTTGCCTGTTTTTAACCAGTGCAAGTATATTATTGGCTCAGGAAACTAATTCAAAAACAGGCGAATACTTGGCATGTGTTTGCTTTGGCGGTACTGGAATGTTATTTTTTTCTATTATTCCAGTAATAAAACAAGGAATACAAACACATTTAAAAAAATTTGCAACTCGTTAACCACCGCAACAAACAAGCACTTTTTTAGTCAGACTATGGTCTGACTTTTTTCTTTTATATTTACATTTGTTTTAGTGAAACAGACACTATTACTTTAACAGTAATAGTGCCTTTCTCGTTTCTATCTTAAAATGCTCCATTTTTTGAATCTAACATCATTATTTTTCATATCCTGGTTTTCCAAGTAATGTAAACATATTCTTCTTATATGCTTCTACACCTGGTTGATTAAATGGATTTACCCCTAATAGTTTACCAGACATTGCACACGCAAGTTCGAAGAAATATATTAATTGTCCTAAGTTCTCTTCATCTAATTTTTCCATTGTTATTAAGATGTTTGGGACATCTCCATCAACATGTGCTGCAATTGTTGCTTCCATAGCTTTTTTATTTACATAGTCTAATGTTTTTCCTACAAGGTAATTTAATCCATCTAAATTATCTTCATCTGTTTCTATTTTTATATCTGTTTTTGATTTTTCTACATTTAATACTGTTTCGAATAAATTACGTCTTCCTTGTTGAATATATTGCCCCATAGAATGTAAGTCTGTTGTAAATTCTACTCCTGCTGGGAAAATTCCTTTTAGATCTTTTCCTTCGCTTTCGCCATATAATTGCTTCCACCATTCTATAAAATAGTGTAATTTTGGTTCATAATCTACTAATAATTCTATATCTTTTTTGTTTTCGTATAAAATATTTCTTGCCACTGCATATTTATAGCAATCATTATATTTTAAATTTTCTTCTGCATATTTGTTTTGTGCAGATAATGCTCCTTGCATTAACTTATCTATATCAATTCCTGCTACAGCTATAGGAAGTAAGCCTACTGCTGTTAAAACAGAATATCTTCCACCTACATTATCTGGAATAACAAATTCTTCATAACCTTCTTTATCTGCAAGTTGTTTTAATGCTCCTTTTTTCTTATCTGTTGTAACATAAATTCTGCTTCTCGCTTCATCTATTCCATATTTATTCTCTAAAAATTCTCTGAATATTCTAAAAGCAATTGCCGGTTCTGTAGTTGTTCCAGATTTAGATATTACATTTATAGATAAATCTCTATCACCTATAAATTCTATAATATCATTTATATAATCAGGATTTAAATTATTTCCTGCAAATATAACTTTTGGATATTTTGATTTTTCATCTGGTATAGCATTTGCAAAGTTACTATTCATAGCTTCTATTACTGCTCTTGCACCTAAATATGATCCTCCAATTCCTATTACAAGGAATACATCTGAATCCCTTTGTACTTTTTTAGCGGCTTTTTCTATTCTTTTGAATTCTTTCTTATCATAATCAGTTGGAAGTTTAAGCCATCCCAAAAATTCTTTTTCATCATCTGCTTTTTTATATAGTTCTTTATGTATATCTGCTACCTTTTTTGAATATTTTAATAATTCTTCCTCATCTAATTTTGTATTACATAAGTCAATTTTTAAGTCCTTCATATGGCATACCTCTTTTCCTTTTTTTATGAATTTATTCTATATCATATTAGTATTTTATGCAAGGATTTTAACATTGTTATTTTATGAATATCATCACTTGTTTGAAGACTAGTATAATGAATGCTTACATTTTAATAGTCAAATTCGAAAAAGCATGAAATAATAGTCTTTATTATAAACATTGAATGCGAAAACAATATATAGAAAAGTAAAAATAACCCTCAAATTGAAAAACTTCTGTTTAACAGTTTGAAGGTTATTTTAATATTATACCGGGATTTTAAGAATGGACAGCGGAATAAAATTACCACACCCATTTAAAAGTGTCCCCATTTGTTGTAAAATATAAATTAAAGGAGGATGCTTATGGAAAGGAAACAT
>MNRL01000010.1:71133-71423 GCA_001915925.1 Clostridium sp. CAG:354_28_25 | reverse complement strand
TGTGTATATTAATCCAATTACTACTATAACTGCTATTAATCCTATTACCATAAATCTTTGGTTCTTTATTATCTTTTTTTCCTCTTTTATTTTTTGTTTCTTCATTATCCTACACCTCCTTCTATTATTACTTTTTTTGCTCTTTTCATATTTCCGACGGTGTAGTTTTCTTTTAATCTTTTTAAAATTTCACGCAAAAAACAGGCCATTTCTAGCACTTTATTTTTTATCTCATATAGTGCTACAAACAACCTGTTTTTAACGCCAAATAGAGCAGCCTCATTTGCTAC
>MNRL01000010.1:0-71084 GCA_001915925.1 Clostridium sp. CAG:354_28_25 | reverse complement strand
AGCGCCAAGGCTTTCACGTTCTACTCGTTTTTGCATTTCTTACCCCTCGCTTTTTAATTTTTATTCATATTATTATTCTTTATCGTGTTCATTGTTTAACTTGTTCCGTTTTTCTTCTTTTTCCTATATTATTAAATTTTTTATTTTTTGTAAATACATTAAATAAATAAAAGAAGCTATACTCCTTACGCATAGACTTCTTTTTCCTGTTTTAACATTTATATAACATTTATTTTTCATTTTTAAATGGAGTTAAATAATCTAATCCTTTAATTAATAATTGTTCTTTCTCAGCTGTTTTTAATGAATCAACACTTAAATCAATAGTATACAAATCTGTTACGACTTTTGCATCTTGAGTATCTTTTGTCTCTATTATTTTAAATTCATCTTTATCATAATCATATATTTGTACATTCTGTTTATATCTTACAATTACATATGATAATGGTGAAAGTTCATATGTCGTTCCGTTAACTATTAAATTTGTTCTTTCTAAAAAGAAGTATAAGTCTTGTCCATCATATAAAAATGCTTTTTCAATTTTGTCTTTACTTGTTGAAGTTGCTAAATTAGATTCTAAATATATATCTCCATCTTCTTTTACAACATCAGAAAAGTGATTAACTCTATACATTAGTCCATTATTAGTTGGATATACAATTGCCATATCTTCTGGGAAAATAACTTTATCTTTTTCATCAGCATAATATACTGGCGTAGAATCTAAAGTAACTTTTCTATCTGTAGCTTTTAGCTCTGTAAGTCCTTCTTTTCTCGTGAATGTTAGTTGTCCATTATATTCTACTTTTTGTCCAAAATACCATTGATAAAAATTATGATTTTCTGTTTTTGTCGTATTCAAATTTCCTATAATAATTGCTACAATTACAATTATTAATATTAATGCGGCAATTACTGATGACATTATTATTGAACTTCTTCTTTTCTTTTGTTTTTCTATTAATTCAGATTCCTCTTCTCGTTTTTCTTTTCTCTTTTGATTAGCTGATTTTTCTTCTGGCTCATTAATAATAATTTCTTCTCTATCATCTATTTCATCTTGTATAGTCGTTTTCTCTTTTTTATCTTTTATAGAAGTATTATTATGTGAAGAATTTTCTTCACTTTTTACTGCATTTTTTATTTCTTCTTTTATTTCTTCTATATTTTTATTTGTAAGCTTTGCAATGCTTTCATCTAATTTTGCATTGTTTGCTTCAGTTGCTTTTGAAGTTTCTTTGTCATCCACTTTTTGTACATCCGAAGTTTCTTCTTTAGTGGTTTTATTTGTTACCTTTTTTGAAGTGCTTTTAGCAGTCTTATTTTCTACTTTTGCTTGTTCTACAACTTCGGCTTTAGTATCTGCAATTTCATTATTAACTACAGTTTCTTCTTTAGCTTTTGCTCTAGTTCTCTTAACAGTGGCTTTTTTTTCTACTTTTTTAGCTTCTTTGTTATCAGTAGATTTATCATTAGTTTTCACTGCTTTCTTGGATACTTTCTTTTCCTTTGTTTCCTTTAAGTTTGTTTTCTCTTCTTTTTTCTTTTGATTTTCTTTTTCTTCCTTCATTAACCGTTCTCCTTTTGTGGTTCGTAATAATATCTTCAAAATTCTTTAAGAAGAAATATACTGCATATACTAATAAAAATACAATTAAACATATTTTTATTACAAGTACATATGTATCATAACTTTCTTCTATCATATAACTTGTAAGTATATTTATTAAATATAGTGCTACTATTTGTGCACTTGTGCTTACTATTTCTAAAATTGCTTTCTTTAAATTAAGTATTGCAAATATTATAGAGGAAATAGCTATCATTAGTAAATATAATAATATACTTTTACTATATATGCAAGCGGTAAATATTACTAAAAATGTTCTTATAAAAATTGATATAATCATTATAATTTGCTTATTACTAAGTCCCATAAACATTCCACTTACCATTACACTTTTTTTGTGTATATTAAATTTTCTAGTAACTAAATACATTATAAAACTTAATAATAATATTATTCCTAAAAATATTGGCAATACCCAAGCAACTTTGCTTAATTCGTAAAGTATTGTATCTAACATTTTATTCCTCTTTTATAAATAATTTAAATTCATTATGTTTAAGCATATAATATCCTATTATATTTGTCAACTTAACAAAATTATCAATAGCAATTATCTCAACATCGCCATCTATTTCTCCAATTACTGGTAGATAATCTTCCATGATACTTAGATTATATTTTTTACTCTTAATTTTTATCATAGAAACATTATCATATTTTTTTAATCCTTTTCGTATGTTTAAAACTTTTACATTCATTTTCGCTACATTTCTTGTAGTCTCTTTAATATTTTCTTTTTCATTATTCATGTAATGTACCTCTAAATAATAATTTACTTTCGTCTACATCATCATATTTTCCATTCAAAATATCTTCTACATCTATTAATGTATCCTCGATATCTACCATAACCCCTTTTATTCCTGTATAGTTCTCAGAAACGAACATTGGTTGTGTAAAGTAATTTCTTAATTTTCTTGAACGATAGAATATCATTCTATCTTCTTCAGATAACTCATCAATACCTAGAACAGCAATTATTTCTTCTAGCTCTTCGTATCTTGATAAATATCTTAATGTTTCTTGAACTAAATCGTAGTGTTTTTGTCCTACTACTTCTGCATCTACTGCTTTACTTGTTGTTTTAAATACATTTATTGCTGGGTAAATACCCTTTTCTGCAACTTTACGGTCAAGAACTACTTGTCCGTCCATATGTGTTGTTATAGCTTGAACTGCTTCATCTGTTATATCATCTGCTGGTATATATATAGCTTGGAACGATGTTATTGATCCCTTATCTGTAGAGTTTATTCTTTCTTCTACGTCTGTTATATCGGATACCATTGATGTCGGATATCCATTTTCAATTGGAACCCTCTTCATTTCTGTTGATATTTCAGATTTTGCTTGTATAAAACGATATATGTTATCTATAAATACTAATACATCTTGGTCTTTTTCATCTCTTAGATATTCTGCAAGTGTTAATCCACTATATACTGCCTTAGATCTTGAACATGGATTTTCACCCATTTGTCCAAATACCATAGACATTTTATCTAATAAGTCTGATTCTTGCATTTCTTCTATTAATTCTTGTCCTTCACGAGAACGTTCCCCTACACCAATAAATACAGCATTAGATTTAAGTTTTTTATACACGTTATTAATAATTTCTTTTATTAAAACTGTTTTTCCAACTCCTGCTCCACCTAAAAGTCCCATTTTAAAGCCTTTTTGAAGTGGTGCAAAAAAGTCCAATGCTTTTATTCCTGTCCATAATGGTGCATTATTTATATTTAATTCTTTAAAAGAAAGTTTTCTATCATAAACATTTCTTCTTTTTACAGTTTTTAAATCCTTATGATTAATTACTTCTCCATATGGGTTAAATACTTTGCCTAATATTGCATCAGAGTATTCTATTTGTAATCCACCTTCCTCTAAAGTTACAGCACCTCCTTTTTTTAGTCCTATAACTCTTTCAAAAGGTACTGTAGATGCTACATTATTATCTATTTGAACAACTTCAAATTTTCTGATACCTTCTTCATCTTCATAAGTTAATATATCATTAAGTTTAACATTATCACTAAATAATAATACTTTAACATTAAGTTCAGAAATACCAATTATTCTTCCTATTACTTCCTTATTGTTAGCCATTATATCTACACCTTCCTATTATTTTTCGTCTTTTGAATTTTTCTAAGACTTCTATTTTTGTTCTTATTTTTTAGAACTTTTTATTCTTCTTTAAAATTTAAATTTGTAAAGTTTTCTAAGACTTTTTTAAAATTCTTATTATTAATTTCTTTTCTTTCTTTTCTTAAATTTTCTTCTTCTATTTCATCTAATTTTTTTAAAGATTCTTTTGTAATTGTTTGTCTCATTATATTTTCAGAGGCAAAACTATTTTCAGTTGCAATTTTTATTTCATAAGATAAATATAGCACAATTATGTTTCTTAATATACTATTGATATCTCCTTCTATTGCAAAGTCTTCTATATGATGCTTCTTTTCTTGTGAGTCTTCTTCTCTTATGTTTTCTATTGGTAATATTTTCTTTTTTCTAAGTTCGATTCTACTTATATTATAATAATGATTATAGATGATATTTATTTCACTATATTTTGCATTTAATATTGCATCATACAAAATATCTTCAATCTCTCCTATCTTACTTGGATACTCATCCTTTGTCATTGATAAAATTACATTATTTTTTTCGTTTGTAATTTTCTTTCCTATAATAATTTTGTCTATGTCTGAATCAGCTTTTGCTAAATCATTTACATTTGTATTAAAATTACCACAAAAACCTAAATCATTTCCAATATAAACATTTAAAGGTTTATATTCTTTATTTAACTTTAATATTTTTTTATCTAATATTAAATTTCTATTATTTAGTATATTGTCTGCAAAATCTGTAATTTCTTTTTCATATTCAAAATACTTTTCAGCATTTCTTCTTGCAGAGTCTACTCTAAGTAAAGAATGAAAATTCATTACTTTTACTACATTTCTTATTCTCATTTAGCATCCTCACCTAACATTTTGAATCTTTCTTTAATTTCATCTTGTGTCAATGGAGAAAATTTATCTTGTCTTAGAGCTTGCTCTATTAATTTACCTTTTCTCATTTTCTCTCTTAATTCTGGACTCATTTCGTCCATGTTAGCAAGTTCGTATACTTCTTTTGTTTCTAAGTAGCTTAGAAGTTCACGTCTTACACTAGAACCTATTTTTTTCATATTTTCTGTTTGTACTGCTCCACCTAATCTTGAAACAGATACACCATAATTTATAGCTGGCTTTTGACCTTTTTTAAATTGTTTCTCAGAAAGAACTATTTGTCCATCTGTTATAGATATAATGTTTGTAGAAATATAGTCTGTTATATCTCCACCTTTTGTTTCTACTATAGGAAGAACTGTTATAGATCCACCACATTTGTGTTGGCATCCTTTTTCTAATAATCTTGAATGTAAAAAGAATATATCTGCTGGATAAGCTTCTCTTCCTGGTGCTTTGTTTGATATTAAGCTTATTTCTCTATAGCTTTGTGCATGTGCTTTTAAGTCATCTATTACAACTACTACATCTTTCTTTTGCATCATGTGTTCTTCTGCAATTGATAATCCTACATATGGTATTAAACTTTGAACTGTAGTTTTGTCATCATTTGTAGCTGCTACTATCATTGTATATGATAATGCATTTCTTCTTAATAGTTCGTTGTAAATTGATTTTATTTCTTTCTTTGTTTTACCAACTGCTATATAAATACATATAATATCATTTTTATTTGAGTTTTCTTTCATGATTCGTCCTTGGTTTACTATAGTATCTAAAGCAATTTGTGTTTTTCCAGTTTTTTTGTCACCTATTATTAATTGTCTTTGACCTCTACCAATTGGGTATATTAAATCTATTCCAGCAATTCCGGTCATCATTGGTCTATTTACTGGAGTTCTGTCCATTATAGGTACAGTTGGTCTTTCTATGTCTATATACTTAAATTTTTCGAACGCTCTACCTGTTAATAAATCTACCCCGAATAAATCTGTAACTCTACCTAAAGCTTCTTCTGCGAAGATTGCTCTAAATCTTTCCCCTGTTGTATTTACAGTATCGCCAATTTTAATTGGCTCATCTTCTTTAACAACAGCTACTATTACAGAGTTTTCCTTTATTTCGTTAACATAGCCCATACCTTTGCCTCTAATTATTACTTTTTCATAATAAGTAACATTTTCAAGACCAGATACTTCTATAATATAGTCTTTTAGCCTAATTACTTTTCCTGTATCAAACACATTTTTTTCTTCTTTGATTTTCTTTAATTTACTTTCTACAAGATTGCTAATATGCTCGCTCATTTCTTCACCCTTTTTCCTTATATACTATAGTCATATAATTTGTCTTTGTATTCTATAATAATACCTTTAGACATGTTCTTAAATAACTGTGTTTTTACTTTAGAACTTAAATAATCATAATTTTTGTTATCTCCACCAACATATACATATATCGTAGGAGATATTTTATCCATTCTTTCTTTTATTTTGTCCAACATTTCTAAAACATTAAAATTCTTTATTGTTTTAACTATTGGTTCTACATATTTTTTATTCTTTTCGTTTAATACACTCTCTACCAAAACTAATTGTTCTTCTGGTGTTAGTGTTAAAGATTCATATATTGCATTTTGTGTAAATAATTTAGAAAACGCTGAAAGTTCTTTATATTCTGTAGTATCGTCTTTTTCGTGTATTTTTATAAAGTCTTTTAGAATCTTTTCTTCATCAACATCAAATTCTTTGTTTAAACCTTTGTAATTCTTAAAGAATCCTGCCTCTCTAAACTCTGGAGTTGGGATATCGTATACGATTTTTTCTTCTGGCTTTTTAGTTTCTGGTATTTCTACAATTTCCCCATTTTCTCCATGTTTCTTAGCTTCATTTAAACGTTTAATTTGTTCTGATAATATTTCTATTTCTTTTTCTTTTTCAGCTATTATATAGTCAAAATCTTGTAGTTTATCTAAGAAGTACTTTTTAGTACTATTATTTATTCTTTTTACTAAATTCTTAAACATAAAGAATGTGAAGATAAACATTATTAAGACTATTACAACCGCTGGTATTATTAGTTCCATAACTTTCACCTACTATACTGTTAAAGGATTATAAAATAATAATAAAAATATAAATGCGAATAGTAGTAATAAGAATATTGCAACTACTATTAATATTGTCATTACTGAATGTACAATATCACTTTTTGTTTCTGGATTTCTACCTACAGCTTCTGCTACTTTTGAACCTAAGATTCCAATTCCTATACCTAAACCAAGGAATGTTAGGCCTAGCATCCAACCGATGCTACTCATTGTTGCTACTAAAATTTGTTCCATTTTTTCATCCTCCTTTAATAATTTCTATATTTTGCTTGAATATTTGTGCTTATTGTGCTTCCATCATGTAAGCTTCCTTCTACTTTTAAAGCGATCTCATGCCCATATGTTTCATATTTAAGCAAACTTGACCAACCTGCTGTTTTTACAGCTTCTTGTATATCTACTTCTATTTCGTTTTCTTTTACTCCATCTACATATAGTGCGACTTTTGCGTAATCAAAAGAATAGTTTTGATCTAATTTTAGATTAAAATATATTTTCTTACTACCTGTAGCTACTTTTGTTATATCTAATGTTGCATTTATCTTTGTAGTTCTTACAGATAAAACATCTTCTATATTATCTACTATTTCATTTTCTTCAGTTATTTCTTTATATCCTAATGTTATTTTATATTCTGTATTTGGCTCTAAATCTGTTACTCTATATGTAGTTGAATTCTTGTCCAATGCTATCATGTTTTCATAATTTGAACCCTCTACAAATGCATATACAGTTTGATATTTATTTTCTGGATCAGATACAGCATACTCTATGTCTATATAAGAAGATGTGGCTATTGCACCTCTTAAGCTTACACTTTTAGATAAAGGTGTTTTATTTGTACTTCCACTTCCAACAACTGTTCCATCTCCATTAATATCTCCTACAGATGTTCCTGAACTTGTTCCAGTTGATCCTCCTTGATTATTAGTAACACTTCCGCCAATATTTGGATTTGAATTACTTGAATCTGCAACTGTATCTTCAGAATTATCCTTATTTGATTGAATTTGCTCTTGAGTATCTTGTTGTTTTTCTTCGTCATTATCGTCTTTTTCTATATATTCATTTGAACTTCCAATTATTTTCTTTAAGTCTATTTCATCATTACCTACTATTAACTTTTCATTTGCAATATCAAACTTATAAGAATTTGTTGAAAGCACAATCGGATTAATTGTTTTTGCATAAATTTGGTTATTCAATAATAATGTATTTCCAGATTTATCTAAAATTATGTATAAATATTTTGATGTTGATATACTTCCGGTTTCATTTCTTATAGAATTACTTATAATTAAATATTGTCTATCTGCTATTTTATAAAATGCATCATCAGTTGAACTCTTTATTTCTGTATCTTTTGAATATTTTTCAACTTGTCCATCTAAAAGTACTTTAAATACATCTCCATACAAAGTAATCTTTGAATTCGTTTCATTAAAACTTACCACTTTTGAATTTAATTTATACGTTTCCTTTGAATTGTCCAATGTTAAATAATAATTTCCATCCCATTTTTTGGTAATTATTCCTGTTTCTTCTGATTCAAAAGGTTCATACTCACTATCATATAAAGTTACATTACTTTCTATTTTATATTCCTCTACTTCATGATTTAAAGCTAATCGTAGACCAAAAATTAATAATATAATTATTGTAATTATTATAAGTGCAAAAATTGCAAATCTTTTTTTATTTCCTGCTGTTAATGCTCTCAAATTATTCACCCCTATTTTAATCTTTAGGGGAATTTTCTATAATTCCCCTATTCTAATTTTAACTTAATTGTTTATATAAATGTGTTCTATTCTTTTTGTGTCTACTATTTCGCCATTTTCATTTATAAATTGCATTTCTACATAATATCTACCTTCTGTTGGTAAGTTCTTATTTAACGTAAATGCATAGTAATCCTCATTATCTAATTCTGAGTGTATTAGTCTTGGTATAAACTCTTCTGTGTCACTTTGATTATATCCACTAGTATTATATGTTGAATATTGAATGTATCTTATGTCTGTTATTTTATAACTCTTATAGAACAATAAATCTATTTTATTTGATTCTGAACTATTATTTATAGATTTAATGTCTCCTACTGATACACCACTTTTATTTATTGGCTCTACCGTATATGTATTTTTATTATTATATGTGTATGGTGGTTCTCCATCGTTTGTATAATCTAAATCAAATGCAATCTCTAATGTATAACTTTCATCTGTACTTGCATCATTTAGCTCGAATGTATTATTTACGTCATCTGTTGAAAATTCAACTTTATATTCTTCTGGAGTAACATCTTCATATCTTTCATTGTATATTTTAATTGTATATTTGTTATCTACAACTATTCTAGAATTATCATACATCGTAACTTTAAACACAACTTTATTTCCTACAATAGTTTCTCCATCTTCTGTTTGTGTGTCCATACGATAGCCATCTATACCTACTAGAGGGGCTGTTAATGCATTTAAGTAAAATTCTTTTTCGCTTGTTCCTAGCTCAATTTCTTTTTGCTCTCCATTATTATTTATTTCTGCAATAGGTGTAATAAATATTTTGTATCTTGTTCCGAAAGTAAATTCACTTCCAGGATTTACGTTAACAAGCTCTTCCATAATTTCTTTTGGCAAATCATCATAGAATTCTAGCATAAAGTCTGTATAATCTTGAGTTTCATTGTTCCATTTATAAATTCTATGTCTTACCTTTTGATATCCTAATACTTTATCTAGGGTATAATTAATTTTTAAATTTTTATCTTGATATGATTTTGCCTCATAAATTACACTTATATTTTCTACACTTACATTAGCTAATGTAGAAAAATAATAATATTTACCTACTGTATCAAAATCTGTGTCATATAAGTATTTTTCTATAAATTCTTCTGAACCAGTCTTGTTTCTAATTAAAGCCTTAAATCTTATGTAATAGTAAGCTTTTGGTTCTAGCCCATCTATTTCAATTGTTTCATTAAATTTATCTAATGGTATTTCTATGTCTTTTACTTTTTGACTATTTCCTAAATTTTCGTCTGTTTGCCATAATTCAACTATTATTTTATTATCTTGAATTTCAATATTTTCATTATTGGTTATATTTGCATTAAATTTAACTCTGTCTAGCTCTTCATAAATATCTAATTCGCTTGTACTATCTTCTTTTAACAAGCTAATTGATGGAATTATTAAATCAAAGTTAATTATATTACTTCCATCTACTACTAACTCCTGAAGATCTATTTCTTTTTGCAATACTACATCATTTTGATATTTAAATCCATTTTCTGAATAATTTAAATTGAAGTTTTCAGATTTATTATCTATAGGATTTGATATTCTGTATGTTCTTATTGTATTGCTATTACTATCTTGAATTGTTGACTTAAACATATTAGCACTTATTGTTGTTGTAGGTACTATATTACCTTCTTTATTAATTGAATAGTAATAAATATCTTCTCCAGACTTATATGATTTTTGATAAGCTACATATTGACTCTGTGTATCATATCCTGTAACCCCTGTATCATAATAGGCTGCAACTGTTACTCTTGTTTCTTTATTTAATAAATCTGCTATATTATTAAGGCTTATTGATAACATTTTGTTATTTACTTTATTTAAATCCTTAACTATTGTTATTTTTTGTGTAGCAGTATCTGTAAAAGCAACCTTCACTGCAACTATCCTGTTTATCTTTTCTTCATCTCCTGAAATAGTAATATTTACACTATTTACATCTAATTCTACTGAATATTTTACATCTGATATATTAGTTTTACCTTCAAAATATTGGTATGCTAATAAAATATCTTCTGTATTTTCTGTTTTTACAGTTCTTTGAACTGTCCTTATTTCCAAATTACCTGTTATTAGATTTTCAAAAGTTATTTCTTCAAATACATTTTCTGTATTAGCATTAATTGCTTTAATATCTTTTTTGTTTGTTGAATTAATATATGCTGTAAACTCATTCTTTTCTAAAGCATTATCAATATCTGCACATTTATACTTATAAGTTACTGAATTTTCATTAGAAATTGATGGATACATAATAATTCTTGGTGATTGTTTGCTTGGTGTTACCTCTTCAGATTTTAGCGTAACTCCATCTTCTACTAAAGGCCATTCCGTTTCGCCTTCGCCGTCATGATTCAAATCCAAGTATACTTTATATGTAAAATAATATGTGTTACCTCTTCTTGCTTCATCTGTATCTTGTATTCCATATTTTGTACCATCACTAATATCAAAAGTTGCTGAAGGTATAATTCCGTCTTCTCTTACATCTAATTCCTGGCTTGAAATTGCTTCTCCTGTTACACTGTCAATCATTGTATATATTACTTTTGTTGCATAATTTTGGCTGTTATCATATCTTGCTTGCACTTTATATCCAACTACTGTTTCTGCATCTAATTCTGTTCTAGATTCTTCTTTATCACGGTTTCTGATTGTTGTTACATCTATAGCTTTTTCTTGTTCATCTGGATAATCAGGAACATATCCGGTTGAAGTTATAACACAATAACTGTTTCCTAACCCTTCTACTAACGGAATTGTATTTCCTCCACCATATGTGTAGTCAGTTGCATTTAAAACTTGAATTGTATATTTTAAATCCTTAAAATCTTTATTATCTGCACCAAAAAATGAAGGTGTTATTGTTTTTACATTATCATAATAATCTTCTTTTATTTTACTTGCATATGGATCCTGTGCATATTCATCTTTTATTTTTACAGTCCTTATTGGAGTTCCTGGCATAGAAACCGTTCCATCTCCATTTTGAATTGGTTGTCCTGCATATATTCTAAACTCTAAATTAGCAAGTGTTTTTGCCTCTAAGTCTTGCAATGTTGGATCATCTGGATTATTTGTATCTATACTTCCACTCGTATCTGTTACTAGCTTTTTCAAATTAAAGTTTACTTTAAATGCATTTTTTGTATCTTCTGTGTCTTGTATAAACGTTCCTATTAAAGGATCTGGATTTAATGTTCTTATAATAGCACCACCAATATAACATTCATCTATTGGATCGTTATCATCTTTTAAGTCTATTGTTGTATATATTCTAAATTTATAAGTTTCATTACTTCTTAAGTCATTAACATCTATAGGAATTGTTAATCCGCCTTGATAAATGATTTGTCTTGTATATCCTGTTGAATCTGTATAAGTTATTATTAATTTGTTTGTTTCATCATTACTAATAGTATTATTTGGGTCCTCAATTATTAATTTTCCTTGTATTCTTTCATATGTTATAGTTTCTTTTTCAAATCTTACTGTTGGAAATGCCACACCGTCTAATTTCATAACATCACTATATTCGCTTTCATATTCAACAGTTTTTTCATTATCATTAAATACTGCTATAACTTTAAATGTATAAGGTACTCCTCTGAATAAGACTTTTTCATCTACGTTTACGACAATATCTTCTTTATTTGCTACTTCTCTAGTATATACAGGAGTTCCTTCATCTAAGCTTATTCTTGTATCATATATTTCGTATCTATATTTCTCTATACCATTATCTGTATCGGTTGAATTTAATAACTTTAATGTAAATGTTGATGTTCTTTTATCCATTTCAAAATCAGGGCCACTAATTTCCGGTTTATTTTTTAGTGTTTTAAAAGTTTTCTCTTGTTCAAATCCATTAGATATTATTTGTCCGTCATATAAGACATTTGTTAATTTAATAGTATAATCTGTATTTGAAAGTAGCCCTATAAATTCTGCTGTTGACCCTTCTGTTGTTCCATTTCCTACTTCATATGTCTGATCTATTGATCCAGATTGAGACACTAATGATAGTTGTGCACTTTTTACTTTTGAATCTGAATCTACTGTTATTTTGAATTTTAAAGAATTATTTGTAAATACATCTTTTTCAAAAGATATTCCTACACTCTTAGTTTTAAATATTTTATATACAAAATTTTTGGTATAAGTTATTCCATCTACATCATATCCTGATTCAATTACTAATGTATAGTCTGTATATGGTGTTAATGTTGAAACTGAAATATCAATGTTATATGTACCTAATGCTTCTTCTTTAGCATATACTGTTTTTCCTGTTGCATTTTCTAATATTTTAATATAAGGGTCTCTTACCAATCTTGATTCATTATCTTCTATAGTTATCTGTGCTTTTAAACTTATAGAATCTACTTCAAAGCTCTCAACTTTGAATACTGGTGCTACCAATTCTGGTAAATCCTCTATAACTTCTTCAGTGCCACCTGCAATTGATCCTGAGCTTGAGCCAGTTCCAAGTGAATCTCCTGTTCCTGTTGTTTCTCCTGTATTTATTGAACCATCTCCAGATTGAATACTTCCATCCCCATTTGTATTAGAATGTACATTTTGATTTGTCTTATCATTATCTTCTGAATTCTGTACATTTTTATTTTCACTAGTTTCATTTTGCATTTGTTCTTCTGTTTCATTTTTACTTTCTTTTTCTTCTTCTTCCTGTATCTCTATATTATCATCAGAATCTATTACCATGTTAGCTAGGTTCATTCTTGTTTCACCATTTTTACTAACTGCTTTACTTTGTAGATTTATCTCTATATTATCTGGTAATTGTAAATTCACATTGCTAGAAATAGTTTGATATATAATTTCTTGATTATATATTTTGATAACTTGATTATCTAAATATTCTAATTCTAAATAACCATTTATTTCTTTAGTTGTTCCATCATTAAATGTAACTGTCATTCCATTTCCAGCTATTAAATATTTATTATCAGAAATTTTCCATATTAAATTAGTAAATTGTAGTTTTCCATTTAGATGATTTATCCAGTAGTTATCACCTTGTTTATTTACTACTTGGTTTGCAGAGATACTATAATATGTAATTGGATCTTGGTCTATATTAGCAAGGTTTATTAATACACCTTTCTTTAAACTACTTATAGATCCATTATTATAGTGTATAAAGTTATCTTTTCCTGTTGTAACTTCATCTCCGCTAGTATCTTTAAAAATAACCTTTTGATTATTTTTAATTTTATATTCCTCATCTGCATTGAAATAATACTTATCTATTTTTTGACTCTGACTACTTGCACTTTGCAAGATATAGCCTGGGTCTTCAAATGTTTTAGTATTTTCTTTTTGTACATTGTAAACATTATAAATTAATAATCCTGCTAGAATTATTCCAATGCCTACTATAAAAAATATGTATTTTTTCATAGCCTTTCCCTCTCCTATTTGTTTTGTTTATATCAAAAAAATGTTACCATAGAAATTTTTTCATTTCAATATATAGAATTTTCCATTTTTTTTAATTTCATTTTTTTTACTTCTATCTATTTACGGAAGCTTATTTTGAAGTTTTTTGCTTCTATATTTTTTAGAATATTAAATTATTATGACATTTTAAAAAATATTTTTTTATTGCCATTGTTCTTTCATTGTATCTTGTAAAACCCTTAGGGATTTGGGAACATTCCTTTTTTCCCGAAGAGGGATTTGGGGAGGGGTTTGGGGACGTTCCTAAAATCCCGATTTTCTATTTTTGGTATAATTAGTTTTTACATAAAAAAACAGCACCTTTTAATTTTTACAATCTTAAGATGCTGTTTTTTAGTTATTTCTTATTTTTTTGCCTTTTAGTAAATACTACTGCATATCTTAATGTTACTGTCTCTAATCCTACTAATGCAACTAATACAAGTATTAATCCTATTGGTAATTCTCCTGTTTCTGGATTTATTTCCTCTATTTCTTTTCCTGTTGCTTTTTCTACATAGTGTACTATTACTTTTGCTGGTTGCTTATAGTAGTAGTTTACTACTATTTTCTCTTCTGTCATCGTTCCTGCTGCATTTGTTGGTAACATGCTGTTTTCTTCTTCATCTGCTTCTACTAGTTTATAACTTAAGAACTCTTTTGCTTTTATGTCATATTCATCTCCTACTTTTGCTTATCTCTATTTACTCCATCAATCTCTATAATATCTTTATCTAGTACAGCCTCAATATAACTTCTAGTAATTTTCATAGCTCCATTAACACTAATATTTACTGCTTCAGGCCAACCACCTTTTACAATCAGTTCCGCTAATCTTTTTAACTCTACCTTTTTTACGAGCTTTTTTTTCACTTTATTTTCAAATAAATCTTTTAAAGAAGCCTCTCCTGATGAATCTCCAGATTCATATAAAGACATTGTATACATTTTCATTCATCCAATAGCATTGTGCATTTTTTGACTACTTTGTTGTGCAATTTTTGACTTTAAAAATCTTCATTTAACAAAAAGTCAAAAACATTCAAATGCTTTATTCCATTAGTTGACATATCCACATCATCTAAAGATATTACATATTTGGGATAATTGTCTTGTATACTCTTATATGCTCCAAATTCCCTATTTATTGTTTCTTCGGAATTTAAATATAAGCTTACTTGAATATACTTAATCTTTTTATCTTTTATAGCTACAAAATCGACTTCTGCATCTTTTAATTTTCCTATATAAACATCATATCCTTTAAAAATTAATTCATTATATACCAAATTCTCTAAACAAATTGAATAATTAGTTTCTTTATTTGTATTTTTTATCTTTTTCACTCCAAGATCTGATACATAATATTTATTTAATGTTTTTAAAATACTTTTACCATGTATATCATATCTGTATACTTTGTTAATAATAAAAGTCGAACATAATGCTTCTATATAGTTATATAAAGTTTCTGCAGATACTTCTCTATATTCATTTTTTAAATATTTCAAGACATTAGTTGCAGAAAATTCTCTTCCTTCAGTTTCTAAAATATATTGCCATACTTTATTAAATAAAGTAATATCTTTTACTCCCAATCTCTCTACAACGTCCTTTAAAACAATAGAATCATATACATCTGATATATAATTTAATTTAGTAATATCCTCTTTAAATGAAAACCTTTGTGGTAAGCTTCCCCATTCAAAAATATCAAACAATAATTTTTTATAATCATTTGTATTTGTTATTTCTAGTGCTTCAGAAAAGTTCAGTGGATTTACTTTAAAACTAACATATCTACCTGTTAAGTCAGTTGAAAGTTCTTTAAATGTCATCTTGCTGTTTGAACCAGTTATAAAAATACTACATTGATTCGTTATACGAAGTGAATTTATTCCTTTTTCAAAATCTTTTACTTTTTGTATTTCGTCTAAAAATATATAGTATGTTTTATTATCTTTAATTTGTTGTTTTATATAATTATTTAAATCTATTGCATTTTTTATAAAACTGTAATCTAACGATTCAAAATTTATATATATAATATGGCTTTCATCAGTTTTATCTTTTAGTAATTCATCCTTAATTTGATTTAATATTACTGATTTACCAGCTCTTCTTAAACCATATATTATTTTAATTAAACTATTTTCTTGATAAAATGGTCTTATTCTTTTTAAATAATATTCTCTTTTTAACATAGTTTTCACCTCTAATTTAATTATAACAGATTATTTTATTTTTTCAAGTTATTTCGATGTATCGAAATAACTTTCTTTTTTTGACATTTTTTTCGTTGTATCGAAATAATTTTCTTCCTTTAACATTTTTTGCTGTATCAAAATAATTTCAATATTATAAAAGCATCCATTGAATGCCTTCTTTAACTAAAAGTTTGCATTTCAATTGATGCTTTATATTTTATTATTACTTGTCTTTATTTATTTTTCTTTTGTCTTTTAGTAAGTACTACTGCATATCTTAATGTTACTGTTTCTAATCCTACTAATGCTACTAATGCAAGTATTAATCCTATTGGTAATTCTCCTGTTTCTACAGAGATTATGACATTTGCATTTGATGTATTATCTTTATCATTGTTATCTACAAATCCTGGTATATTTTGTGTATCTACTATACTTACTATATTGTCTTTTTCTCCCATGTTGGTTTCTGCTGTATTCCAGTCTAGTACTACTGTATATTCTTTTGTTTCCCCTGGATTTATTTCTGCTATTATCTTTCTTAATACTCCAGCTTGTTCTTCCCATGTTCCGTCATTGTTTGCTAGGCTCATTCCTTCTGGAATGTTTTCTTCTATTGTTGCATTTCCTGTTACCGATTATGATGTAGCTCTAGTTTCTGCATTTGTTTCTTCATTTTGTTTTGCTGTTGAGCCACTTGATTCTACAAATTGTTTGGTAAAAGTAAAAGTTAGTAGTAAAATTCCCAGTATCACTATTAATCCTATTATTGCTTTCTTATTTATTACTCTTTTCTTATTATTGTTTTTTACCGATTCTACTTTTTTTCCTTTCATTTGCATACACCTATTTCTCCTATAATAACTTATTATATTAATATAAGTAAATAGAGCATTGCTTCCAATTCTTGGTGCAATGCTCTATCACTTTACGGATACTATTTTTAGACATTTTATATTATTTTTTAATTACATATTGTATAATATTCAATTTTACTAACTCTATCCTTATCTTTACTTTATTTTTCTAAATTTCTAAGAATCTCCTCAATAACTTCTTCTGCTAAAACAAAGTCTGTATTTATAAAACCTATTTCTGGTCTAAGTCCATCTTTATTATGGAAATCAGAACCAACCGTTACAAATAAGTTGTGTTTCTTAGCAAATTCATTCCATTTTTCTGTTTCATCAAATTTCTTATCATATCTATCTACATACAAATAGTTAGCTTCTAATCCATCAGGTTTCATATCATTAACAATTTCCAAAATATCTTCATCGTTCAAATTATCTTCATGCACATATGCTACTGGATGTGCTAAAACCACTTTTCCATTTGCAGCTCTTATAATTTCTGCAGCTTCTTTTGGAGTTGCACTTTCCTTTTTTACA
The DNA here is from genome assembly GCA_001915925.1 of Clostridium sp. CAG:354_28_25. GTDB lineage: Bacteria > Bacillota > Clostridia > TANB77 > CAG-508 > Merdicola. Next base: position 53,443 of record MNRL01000010.1, on the reverse strand, counting down.
TATGCAGGACAATTTTCGTTCATTATTGTTTCTATAAATTCTCCTTTACTTGGAATATGCCCAAATTCTGCTAATAATTTTTCTTTGTTTTTTGGATTGTTTGTTGCATCTAAAGCTATATGTGCTTTTGTTACAGCATCTATCTTATCTAATTCTTCTACATTTATATAATATCCTAGTTCTTCTAACTTTTTAGCTACATCATGTAAATAATTATGTCTCGCATTTCTAATTTTACTTAATCTTTCTTTAAACTCTTCATCATTTAAATCTAGATTATATCCTAATACATGTACTCCTGCTTTTTTCGCTTTAGTAGAAATCTCGACTGCATTTATTATCTTTATATTTTTACTTTTTGCATATTCAAATAATTCATCATTATATGCATCTACTGTATCATGGTCTGCTATTGCAATTACAGATACTCCATTTTTACATGCTTCATCTATTACTTCTTTAGGTGTTAATGCTCCATCTGAAACTGTTGTATGAATATGTAAATCTATTCTTTTTCCCATTCTATCTTCCTCCTTATTATTCAAGTTCAGGTCCCTCGTCTTCTTCTAATTCTCCTCTTTCCTTTGTTAGTTGCTCGCCCCATCCTGTTATTCTTCTATAAAAAATTTCTTCTAATTCATGTTCCTGAAATCTTCTAAAGTTTGCTGGAGTTGCTGCTTGCGTAAGAAAATCGAACAATTCTTCTGGCGTATTTTCTCTTATTACTCTAGTTCTGCTCTTTTGTAGTGTTTCTTCCATTCCTTCTGTAAAGTTAAATGCTGTAAAAGCTGAAAGATAATCATAAATAAAGTTATATGCCTCGTCATCATATTGCCATTCTTTTCTAAGTGATTTTGGTCTAATTGGTAAATATGGTTTTCTTTCTTCTAGTTTTGCTAATTGTAATTCATCTGGTACTTGTTCTACTAGTTCCATCAATTTTGATTTTTCCATAATATGTGCATCTATTGGCAAAAATACTTTTGGAAATTCTCCGTCTTTTAAATTTGTTGAAATTTTCACAACATCACTTAAAGATTGTAATGGAGAAACATCTGATGTACGCATATTATATTTCTCTAGTAATTTGCTTAATTCAGCTTGTGCTTGTTCAATACTTCCGTCCTCACAAACTAACCACATGTCTAAGTCAGGTAATCTGTTTATAATTTTTCTTGGCTTTAATGAATCTATCATATTTTGGCATGGTTTACATACTATTTTTAAATCTGGCATTATATCATAATTTCTTTCTAGACAAGATTTACACTGCCATATGGATTTTTGTACAGGCTCCCCATCTCTTACTAATTGCCTGTTATATCTAATTTGTTCCGAAATAATTGGAATTTCTCCATTTAAATTTTCATCCAATACATAAAATGGATAGCCAGTTCCAAATGAGCCTCTATTTACACTTACTGAAGAAGCAATCATATTAAATGCTTCTATATTCCATTTTAAAAATTTTCTTTTTAAGTCAGTATTTGTTTTTTCAAAGGTTGTTGAAGATTTTTCTACCTCTTCCACAACATCTTTTATTGTTTTTGATTCGTTCATAATCATCCCTCTATTCAAATTTATAATTGTATTCCTTGTTCTCATATTTCTGTTATTTTTTCTAGAAGTTCTTTTTCTTCTGGAAACTTTGTTGGTTTTGTTCCTCTTTTACTAAATTTTTCTTCATAATATTGTTCTGCACTTTTTCTGTCTCTTTCTCTTCCAACAATTACAGCTGTTCTTGCATCTTTAAATTCTCTATTTCTACTACTATATATTCTTAGTGGTCTACTTGGATTGTCACTTCTTGTATAAACTTCAACAATATCTGCCATTCCAGATTCTTCAATCGCTTGGATATTTTCTAGCATTTCATCATATGCTTTATAAAAATGATCTTCCATTACCAACCTTCCCCAGCCTTTTTGTTCTACTTGTCCTTCATATCTTTCAATTATTGACATCAAGCAATTTAGTTCATTAACGGCCATTCCTCTTACAACTATTTTGTACCCATGCATTTTGCTCATCATCTTTGTTAATAGTTTTAAGTTTCTACCTGTTCCCTCAAAAATAACATTATACCTACTAGCTACTGCAACATCAAATAAATTGTCTGTCCAAAAATTACTTTCTTGATTAGTTACTTTTGTATAATATTCTGGATATTTTTTTGCTAATTCATCTATTCTAGGATGAAATGGTTTTAATTCATCACTATTAATGACAACAGCATTATTATCCTTAAACTGTGCACAGGCATATCCGTTTAAACCTGTTTTTCCAGAACCTGGAGGTGCAATATCTATTATTGCTATAGGTTGCTCACTTGTTTTCTTTCCTGCTAACATAATCGCATTTATTTTGTTTCCTATTTCGTTGCGTTCGTCTTCTGAAAGCTTATATTCAGTACATACTTCTTCTAATGTTTTATTTTCTTCCATATTCTATTCTCCTTCTATATTAATATAATCTTTTTTTATTTCTGGTCCGTATTCTGTTATTATTTTCTCTATTACATCCTCTTCTCCAATATACATTTTATTTCTTTCATCTATCAGTTTTTTCATTTTATCGTCTTCAGCTGTATATCCTTCTCTAGACATTTTTGCAATTTTAGCTGCCATAATTTCAACAGCTATTTCTAGATTTGTATTTTTACTCATATCACTCATACTTTTTCTCCTTTACTTCTCGTTTTATGGTAACTACTATGATATCATAAAATTTCTATTTTTTCAATCTATATCAAAAAATCAATGTTCTATATGTCTAATAAATTTATACCAGTTATTATATCATCTTTAGCACTCATAAATTCTTTACTAATATTTTATAACCTTTATATAAAAAAGAGGATATCTAATCCGAATACCCTCTTTTTTTGCATTTTTGTTTTAAAGATTTTTTAAATTACATATTTCTTAATTATGAATACTCCTCCACCTAGTGCTATAACTACTAGTGTTGCTATTCCGATATATAATTTTGCATCACCTAGTGCTACTGTAAGCATTACTGGAGCATCATCTATATCATCTTCATCTTCTTTAAAGTTGTCTGGCACAGAGTCTATGTCTGGTGTATGACTATCATTATAATCTTGGCTTATTTCTGCAATATTTGTTTTTAAGCCCATATTATCTTGTCCATTTATCCATGTTAAGATGATTGATACTGTTGCACTTTCTCCTGGTTGTAATAATGTATTTTCTAATAATTTTGTTGCAACTCTTTCTTTACCATTTAAAGGCTCTCTTGTATACCAATCCGGGTTATCTTCTTGTACAAATCTTAAACCTTCTGGGATATAATCTGTTATTTCTTTTGCATATCCAGCGATTTCACCTTCGTTTGTTATTTTGATTTGGAATTCGAATTTTACTGTTACTTTGTTTATATCTCTTCTTCCTAAATCTACTTTTGCTGGTGGTTCTGGATCTTCGTCACCTGTATGTCCTGTTTCTTGTACAGTCTGTGTTCCGTCTGCATCTATTATGATTGCTTTACTTACCCATTTTTTTAGGGCTAAATCGAAGTATTTAACTTTTACAAATTCTTTATCTAAGTCGTCTTCTTCGTTCCACTCATTGTTGTTATCTGGAGTAGAATCTATATCCTCAATTGGATCCCCAGAACTATCACTATCATCAGCAATTTCTGCTGTATTTACTAATATTCTATCTGATGTATTTGGTTCTGTTACTTGGAATGCGATTTTTACATCTCTGTAATCAGGATTGTTTTCTGTTAGTCCTTTTTCTGGGTCATATGCTTTTATTAGATTATCTCCGTCATTTTCTTCTTGTGCCTTAGCTAAGTAATCTGTTGTTACACTTTGTCCATCTTCCGATTCTTGCCATCTATACTCTCTATTTATAGGGTTATCTGGTAAGAATTTTAGTCCATCTGGAATATCATCTTTTACTTCTGTTGCATGTCCATCTATTAATCCTTCATTATATATTCTTATTGTATATGTAACTACATCTCCGTTTTCTACTTCAACAGGATCTTTTGTATGGTCATATTTAATATTTCCATCTTCTCCAATACTTAATTGTGGAACTCTCGTAGTTACTTCTTGGTCATCAACTGCAGTAATAAATTTTCTTAATGCTAAGTCAAAATATACTACTCTAACTTTTTCGAAGTCATCATCGTCTTCTTGTCCTGGTACATATTCGTTGTTTATTTCGTCATCTTTATATGCTGGTAAGTCTTCATCACTTGGAACTTGCATATTATTTGTTTCAGAATCTCTATCTATTACATCATTTCCTTCAGAATCTTTTGCTTCTGTTATCTCTGCTAAATTTGTTAATTTCTTACCAAATTCTGCAGTATCTTTTACTTTACATACTATTTTTACATCTTTATATGATAATGTTGTTCCATCAAATGCTTTTATTAAATTTTGATTTGAAGTTGTTGCTGTAGAAACTGGAATGCCTCCTCTTGCTTCTGATAAATAATCTGTTGTTACTGTTCTTCCATCTTCTGAAACTTGCCATCCATATTGTATATTTGTTTCGTTTTCTGGTAAGAACTCTAATTCTGCTGGTAATTTATCTACTATTTTATTTGCATATCCATCTATTGAGCCTTCATTATATACTCTTATTGTGTATTCTACAACATCTCCTCTTGCCATATCCACAGCTTTCTTTGGATGATTATATGTTGCTGTTGTAGCTGTTCCATTTGCTAAATTTGTTACATCTACAGATGGCTCTCTACCTATTAATGTTGTTCCATTTTTTCCTGATATAAATTTTCTTAATGCTAAATCAAATTCTTGAATAATAACTTTTTCAAAATCATCATCATCTTCTTGTCCTGGTATATATTGTTTTCCAGAATTTATTTCGTCATCTTTATATGTTGGTAAATCTGTATCTGATGGTAATGTAAAGTTTCCATTTGGTACAGAGTCCCTATCTGTTACTGCTCCACCTTTACTGTCTGTTTCTTGTGTAATTTGAGCTAAATTTGTAATCTTCTTTAATGATTCTGTAGAGTTCTTTACTTTACATTTTACTTTAACTTCTTTGTAATCTAATGTTGTTCCATTATATGCTTTTATTAAATTGCTTGCATTTTGATCTCTGTCTGCTGCTTCTGATGAGTAAGCAAGTTTATTTGTTTTTATTACTCTATTATTACTTGCATCAATTTTCCAACCATAACCTGCATTAAAGTCTGTTTCTTCTGGATAATTTTCTACATCATTTATAAATTCTAATTCTGCTGGTAAATAATCTGTAATTTCTCCTACATAACCATCCAATTCACCTTCATTATATACTCTTATTGTATATGTAACTATATCTCCTGGTTTTACTGCTACTGGTTTTTTGTTATGGTTATAAGTAGCTGTTGTAACTTTTGCTCCATCAATGTTTTTATTTAAATTTGATACATCTACTGTTGGCTCTCTATTTATTTCTTTTCCATTTACTTCAGAAATAAATTTTCTTAATGATAAGTCAAATTCTCTTTTTGCAACTCCAACTTCTTTTTCTCCACTTAATGGAGTTTCTTGTTTTTCAACTGCAACTAATGGTTGTACAGTATCTGGATTTTGTGTTGTTGTCCAGAATCCTTTTGATGAAGTTCTATATGAACCTGTATAACTAAATTTTATTTTTGTTATATCATCTATATTTGATGATGGGATTGAAATATAGAAACTTTGTCCTACTAAATCTTTTATTGTTGTTCCTTGTGATACTGCTTGTTTACTTGAATTTAATAATGTATATTTACCATTTAAGTCTGTTCCATCTTGGTCTGTGAATTTTGCATTTAATTCGAATGGTAAATCATTATTTTTATTTATTTTATATGGTCCTACTATATAATTTCCACCATCTAATTCTACTGTTGGGTTAACTTCTGTAGCTAATGTTATTGGTTCTTCTACTTTTCCATTATGTGTTTTGTAATATTCAATGTTTTCTGTACTTTTAGCTGTTTTTACCATATATTGATATAGTTTTTCCATTGCATCAGCTCTTGTTTGGTTAACATCTTCTATTGTTGTATAAGAACCTACTCCTTTTTCAGCTATAGCTACAGGTTGGAATGATGGCTCTCCTGCATAATCTACATGATATATATCTGCATTCTCATTTGCTTTTGTATTTGTAAAATACCATAATGCCATTTGTTGTACTACATCTATATCATCATCTGTTAATTCTTGTTTTAATGAATCGCTCATCCCAGATGCGTTTAATAGATCTTCTCTATCTTGTGCAGCTTGCTCAGTTTTTTGAGCTTGTACTTCTACTGAATCTCCTGATTTTGCATAATATGGTATATATGCATGGTCTAAAATCCATGTAGCGGCATAATAATAGTCATCGTTTTCGAAAATTGCAGGTACTAAATTTGATTTATCTGCAAAGTCTACCATTTTATCATATGTTTGTTTAAATGAATTTGGTGTTGCTGTGTAAAAACCTTTTTCGGCTTTTAAACAGTATATTGTATTGTCAAAATTCATTGTTGTCCCGTCATTTTCGTACACAATAACTTTCCAAACTTTTTTATTTCCATTGTTTATTCTATATCCATATTGTTTTCCGTTTGTTTCTCTTCTATATTCACTTAGTCCAAATGTAACTGGATTTGTAGCTGCAAATACTGATGTTCCCATAGCTAATGCTAAAAGCATAACTATGATGCTTACAGCTATTTTCTTAATAAGTTTCATAGTTTCGTTACCATCCTTTTTCTCATAATACTGCTAAGTGTATTTTACTATATTCTAAATAATAGTCAATAGCAAAAAATAGCAGTTTTTTATGGTTATTTTTTTGTGGCTCGAACCTGCTTACGGATACAGTTTTTGCTATATTCCGTCAATTTTTTTAGTCCACATTACAATTATATTACATTTTTGTTAAGTTTACAATAATTTTTTATAAAATTCGAGGTTAGTGGGATTTGGGGACGTTCCTTTTTTCCCACAATAGAACCTGCCAAATATATGTAGCTTTCTTTAAACGCAAAAAGGACTCCTAAAATCCCGGTTTACCCGGGATTTTAGGAACGTCCCTTATTCCCTATAAAACATATCTTTTTATTGCCCAAATTCCACCTGTTAACATTGCTACTATTACAAATCCTAAACCTATATATATTTGTGTATCACCTAGTGCTACTGTTAACATTACTGGTGCATCATCTATATCGTCTTCACCATCTGTAAAGTTATCTGGTGTTGAGTCTATATCTGGTGTATCACTATCATTATCATCTTGGCTTATTTCTGCTATGTTTGTTTTTAATCCCATATTATTTGGATCATTTATCCATGTTAATAGGATTGATATTGTTGCGCTTTCTCCTGGTTGTAGTAATGTATCTGCTAATTGTTGTGTTCCAACTCTTTCTCTTCCGTTTAATGGTTCTCTTGGATACCATAATGGGTTGTCTTCTTGTATAAACTTTAAGCCTTCTGGAATATAGTCTGTTACTTCTGTTGCATATCCAGCAATTTCACCTTCATTTGTTATTTTAATTTGGAATTCAAATTTTACTGTTACTTTATTAATGTCTTGTCTTCCTAAATCTACTTTTGCTGGTGGCTCTGGATCTTCATCTCCTGTATGTCCTGTTTCTATTATGTTTTGTGAACCATCTTGGTTTGTAACAATTGCTCTACTTACCCATTTCTTTAATGCTAAATCAAAGTATTTAACTTTTACAAATTCTTTGTCTAAATCATCTTCTTCGTTCCACTCGTTATTGTTATCTGGGGTAGAATCTATATCGTCTACTGGATCATTGTTTTCATCTCTGTCATCTGAAATTTCTGCTGTATTTACTAATATTCTATCTGATGTGTTTGGTTCTGTTACTCTAAATGCTATTTTTAAATCTCTATAGTCTGGGTTTGTATCCGTTATTCCTAATTCTGGATCAAATGCTTTTATTAAGTTTGCACCTTCTGTTTGTTCTTGCTCTTTAGATAGATAATCGGTCTCTATACTTGTTCCATCTTCTGATAATACCCATCTATATTCTTGGTTTATCTCGTTGTCTGGCAAGAATTCCAATCCATCTGGCACATCATCTTTTACCCTGCTTGCATAACCTGCCATCATACCTTCATTATAAATTCTTAATGTATATGTTACTATATTACCATTTTCTACTTCTACAGGCTCTTTTGTATGATTATAATCTATATTTCCATCTTCACCAATACTTAGTTGTGGTATTCTGTTTGTTATTTCTGTATCATCTACTGCTGTTATAAATTTTCTTAATGCTAAATCGAAATATACTACTTTTACCTTTTCGAAGTCATCATCATCTTCTTGACCAGGTACATAGTCTTTATCTATTTCGTCATCTTTATAATTTGGTAAATCTTCGTCTGTTGGTACTTCTACATTATCTGTTTCAGAATCTCTGTCTACTACATCATTTCCATCTGAATCTTTAGATTCTGTTATTTCTGCTAAGTTTGTTAGCTTTTTACCAACTTCTGCAGTATCTTTTATTTTACATGTTATCTTTACATCTTTATAATCCAATGTTGTTCCATCAAAAGCTTTTAATAAGTTTTGTCTTGATGATGTTTCTTTAGCTTTTGATAAATAATCTGTTGTAACATGTCTTCCATCACTAGATACTTGCCATTCATATTCTTGGTTTATTTCATGGTCTGGTAAAAATTCTAATTCTTCTGGTAAATAATCTGTTATTTCATTTGCATATCCATCCATTGAACCTTCATTATATACTCTTATTGTATATATTACGATATCTCCTCTTTGCATATCTATAGGATTTTTTGGATGATTATATGTAGCTGTTGTAGATGTTCCATCTGCTAAGTTTGTTACATCTACTTGTGGTTCTCTACCTGTTAATGCTGTATCATTTTTACCTGTTATAAATTTTCTTAATGCTAAGTCAAAATATACTACTTTTAATTTTTCGAAGTCATCATCATCTTCTTGACCTTTGAAGTAATAATCATCATCTGTTAAATCTTCTTGATTATTATTTCCAGTATAATCTTCCATATTATCTTTATTTACATCTGGATGTGTTCCTGGAACAGAATCCCTATCTGCATTTTCCTCGTTTGTTATTGTTACATTTGATTCTGCATCATATTCTTCTGAAATCCATGCGACATTTGTTAAGATTTGCTCTTTATATGTTGGGACTGCTGTTACTGTGCATTCTATTTGTATTGTTTCTGAATCTAATGTAGTTCCATTATATGCATCAAGATTATCTGTATTTGATGTTCTTCTTAATTTTAATAGATTATCTGTTTCACTATAAGAATCCAATTCAAAATTTCCAGACACTACTCTATTAAATACTAAGCCTGTTGGTAATTGGTCTTGTAACTTTGTTGCTCTACCTGGTTTTTGTCCTTCATTATATATCGTAAGATTGTATATTACTTTGTCACCTGTTGTTACTGCAACTGGATCTTTTCTATGCTTATAACTTGCTGTTGTTCCAGTTGTAAGCGATGTTGTATCTATAACTGGTACTCTAGTATTTGCAACATTTTCTCCATTTACTTGTGTTATATATTTTCTTAATGCTAAATCAAAATATTTTGCTTTGTTTTCTACTGTTACTGTTATTGTATTTCCGCTTAAGCTTATATCTGCTCCATTTTGTGCATTTGTTATTACCGCATCTGACATTTTATATGTATTATTTTCGAATACTTTTGTTACTTGCACTGTTATTGGTGCTGTTATTATCTTTTCATATCCTGCTGGAGCTTTTGTCTCTTCTATTGTTATCGTGTCTGTTCCTGTAGCTGTTACTGCAATTGGTCCTATATTTATTTCTCCACTTGCATTTGTTGTTTTTGTTACTTCTCCATTTGGTGAATTTATTTTAAATTCTGCACCTTCTAATTTATTACTTGTTCCTTCTTCTACCTTTACAAGTTTTAGGTTATATTCGCTTGTTTTTGGAATTAATTTATTCTCTACTGTTACTGTTATTGTATTTCCTGATAATGTTAAACTTGCTCCTGTTTGTGCATTTGTTATTTGTGCAGTTGACATTTTATATGTATTATTCTCGAATACTTTTGTTACTTGTACTGTTATTGGTGCTGTTATTATTTTTTCGTAGCCATCTGGTGCTTTTGTTTCTTCTATTGTTATTGTGTCTGTTCCTGTAGCTGTTACTGCAATTTGACCTATGTTTATTTCTCCACTTGCATTTGTTGTTTGTGTTACTTCACCAGTTGGTGAATTGATTCTAAATTCTGCCCCTTGTAACTTTTTACTTGTATTTCCTTGTTCCACCTTTACAAGTTTTAAATTATATTCGCTGTCTTTTGGTATTAATTTATTTTCTACCGTTACTGTTATCGTACTTCCACTTACACTTATACTAGATCCCGTCTGGGTATTAGTTATTACAGCATTTGACATAGTATATGTATTACTTGATAGTGTTTTTGTTACTTGTACATTTATAGGTGCTGTTATTACTTTTTCATATCCATCTGGAGCTTGTGTTTCTTCTATTGTTATTGTATCTGTTCCAGGTGTATTTATAGTAATTGGTCCTACATTAATCTCACCATTTGAGCTTGTTGTTTCTGTTACCGTTCCATTTGGACTTGTAATTCTAAATGTTGCACCTTGTAATTTGTTTGTTGTATTACCTTGTTCTACTTTTATAAGTTTTAAATTATATGAACCTTCTTTTGGAAATGTTACTTCTTTGTTACCACTAAAAGCTTTTGGTGTTCTACTCAATTCTACTATTGGTTGTACTGTACTATCTCCAGATTTAGTCCAATATGTAGCTGTTGTTATAGTATAATTTCCATTCATAGAAAATCTTAGACTTGTAATATTTTCTGAATTTACTGTACTAATTGGTATTCTTAAATAAAAATTACTTCCAACTAATTGTGCTAAAGTTTGGCTTGTTTGACTCTTATTTGAGTCTAATAAAGTATATTTTCCGGCTAAACTTTTACCACTTTGGTCTGTTATACTAAAGTTTATAGTATATGGAGTGTCATTGTTTTTATCTATTTTAAATGGTCCTACTATATAATTGCTTCCACTTACTTCTACTGTTGGGGTAGTATTTCCCATAGCTATTGGTGATGAAGTACTGTTAGAACTTGCTGTTGCTTTTTTTGCATTTTCTACAAGATATACAAACAATTTATCCATTTGGTCATATCTAGTTTGATTAATATCTTCGATTGCTTGGTATGCACTTGTTCCCCCACTAGTTTTAGTTGATTGCAATACAGTTTGGAAAGATGCTTGATTTTCAAAATCTTTGTGATATGTTGAATCATCATAATTTGTAAAATACCATAATGCTAATTGTTGTACAACATCTATATCATCATCTGATAACTCACTATTTCCACTTATTCCTGCATTTTGTAATAATGTTGCTTTATCTGTACTAGCTGTTGATGCACTTGGTATATATGAATGATTTAAAATCCATACAATTTGATTATAATATTGTGATGGTACAGGTAATGGATTCATACTATTTTTGTTCATAAAGTCATATGATAAATTATATGTTTCTTTAAAAACTCCTGGTTCTGAAGTATAGAAACCTTGTTCTGCTTTTAAACAATAAAGTGTTCTATCATAATTTATTGCACTACCAGAATATGTTACTATTTTCCATACATATTTATCACTTACTTTATAACCATATTGTGTACTTCCTACTGGTTTTCTATATTCTTGTAATCCAAACTCTTGTGATGCAGCTTGCACTTTTCCTGTTAACAATGCAAGTAGCATTACTATTATCCCCATCATTAGTAACATTAATTTTTTGTTTAATAACTTCATACAACATCAATTCCTTCTATTTTTTCTAGCATATATTATACCTCGTTTTATAGTATAAAGTCAATTACATTTTTGGCTTATATTTTCCCATTTTCGAACTACTTACGGCTCAATATTTTTGATCTAATTTACATTTATATAACAAAATAGAGAGAACCTATATAGTTCTCTCTATCTTATTATATTCTTATTAAGCTTTTTGCTCTTCTTTTTGTTCTTCCTCATCTTGACCTTCTACATGAATTTTTAGATTTTTATATCTATCCATTCCTGTACCGGCTGGTATTAATTTACCTATCATAACATTTTCTTTTAACCCCATAAGCTCATCTGTCTTACCTTTTATTGCAGCTTCTGTTAATACTCTTGTTGTTTCTTGGAATGATGCTGCAGATAAGAAACTTTCTGTAGCTAATGATGCTTTTGTTATTCCTAATAATACACGTTTTGCTGTTGCAGGTCTCTTTCCTTCTGCTATAGCTTTTTCGTTTACTTCTTCTAGGTCATATACATTTACTAAAGAACCTGGGAATAAGTCTGTATCTCCATTATCTTCTATTCTAACTTTCTTAATCATTTGTCTTCCGATAACTTCGATATGTTTGTCGTTTATATCAACACCTTGGTTTCTATAAACTTTTTGTACCTCTTGTACAAGGTAAGTATATACTCCCTCTGCTCCTTTTACTTTTAGTATATCATTTGGATTTAATGAACCTGTAGTTATTGGGTCACCTGATTCTATTTCGTCACCATCCATAACTTTTAGTTTAGCACCAAATGGTATTGTATAAGTCTTAGAATCATCTTTAGAAGTAATAACAACTTCTTTCTTTTTCTTGTCTTCTACAACTTTAACTTTACCAGATATTTCTGCCATAATTGCAAGTCCCTTTGGTTTTCTAGCTTCGAATAACTCTTCAACTCTAGGAAGACCTTGTGTGATATCTGCAACACCTGCAACACCACCAGAGTGGATAGTTCTCATAGTAAGCTGTGTACCAGGCTCACCAATTGATTGTGCTGCAATAACACCTACTGCTTCTCCTATATTTACTAAGTCTTTTCTTGCTAATCCCATACCATAGCATTTACGACATACACCTTGTTTTGATCTACATCCTAAAACAGAACGTACTTTTACTTTTTCAATTCCAGCAGCTACTATTTTGTCTGCTATTGCATCTGTTATCATTGTATTAGTATCTACTAAAATTTCTCCTGTATTAGGATCTTTTAAATCTTCTATAACAAATCTTCCTAATAATCTTTCTCTTAAAGTTTCGATTATTTGGTTTCCTTCTTTTATATCACATAAAACAATTCCGTCATGGCTTCCGCAGTCTTCTTCTCTTACGATAATGTCTTGAGATACATCAACTAATCTTCTTGTTAAATATCCAGAGTCAGCTGTTCTTAAAGCTGTATCAGAAAGTCCTTTTCTAGCACCATGTGCAGAAATGAAGTACTCTAAGGCATCTAGACCTTCTGCGAATGATGATTTAATAGGAATTTCTACTGCTCTACCTGTAGTACTTGCCATAAGACCTCTCATACCTGCGATTTGTCTTAATTGGTTCATATTACCACGGGCTCCAGATTGAACCATCATGTATATTGGGTTTAAGTCATCAAAGTTTTCTTTCATTGCTTCTGTAACATCATTTGTTGCTTTATCCCATACGTTAATAACAGCATTGTATCTTTCTTCGTCTGTTATTAAACCACGTTTATATTGTTTTCTTATTTGTTCTACTTGCTCTTCGGCTTTTGCTAATATATCAGCTTTTGCTGCTGGTACTTTAACATCTGCTGCAGAGAATGTAACCCCTGCAAGTGTAGAATATTTAAATCCTGTTGCTTTAATATAGTCTAAAACTTCTGCAGATTTAGATAACCCATGTACATTAATACATCTGTTTACTATATCTCCTAAGTTTTTCTTTATAACTGGGAAATTTATCTCTAAGTCGAATTCGTGTTCTGGATCTGTTCTATCTACATATCCTAAATCTTGTGGAATTCCTTCATTATAAATAATTCTTCCTACTGTTGTTTGTACTTTCTTTGTTTTAACTATTCCGTCTACTTCTTTGCTAAATCTTACATATACTTTTGCATGTATTCCAACATCATGGTTTTCGTAAGCCATTATAGCTTCATCTTTATCTTTAAAGTACATACCTTCACCTTTTTCGCCATCTAAGGCCATTGTTAGGTAATAACTTCCAAGAACCATATCTAGTGTTGGGACTGTAACTGGTTTACCATCTTGTGGTTTTAATAAGTTGTTTACAGATAACATTAAAAATCTAGCTTCTGCTTGTGCCTCTGGTGATAATGGTAAGTGAATAGCCATTTGGTCACCGTCGAAGTCAGCATTAAATGGTGTACAAACTAATGGGTGTAATTTTATCGCTCTACCTTCTACTAAAACTGGCTCGAATGCTTGAATACCAAGTCTGTGTAATGTAGGAGCACGGTTTAACATTACTGGATGATCTTTTATAACATCCTCTAATATTTCCCATACTTCTGGACTTAATTTTTCTACCATTCTTTTTGCATTTTTAATATTATGTGCAATTCCTCTTCCTACTAATTCTTTCATAACAAATGGTTTGAATAATTCTACAGCCATTTCTTTTGGAAGACCACATTGGTATATCTTAAGTTCTGGACCTACAACGATAACTGAACGTCCAGAATAGTCAACTCTTTTTCCTAGTAAGTTTTGACGGAATCTACCTTGTTTTCCTTTTAATAAGTCTGATAATGATTTTAATGGTCTATTACCAGCACCTGTTACTGGTCTACCACGTCTTCCATTATCTATTAATGCATCTACAGATTCTTGTAACATTCTTTTTTCGTTTCTTACAATTATCTCTGGTGCACCTAATTCTAATAATCTTTTTAATCTGTTGTTTCTGTTTATAACTCTTCTATATAAGTCATTTAAATCAGATGTTGCAAATCTACCACCATCTAATTGAACCATTGGTCTTAAATCTGGTGGAATTACAGGTACAACATTCATAATCATCCATTCTGGTCTGTTTCCAGATAGTCTGAATGCTTCTACTGTATCTAATCTCTTAACTAATTTTACTTTCTTTTGCTCACTTGCTTTAGAAATTTCTTTCTTTAAGCTTGCAGATAATTTTTCTAGATCTATTTTTTCTAGTAATTTTCTTAATGCTCCGGCACCCATTTCTGCTTTAAATGAATCTTTACCGTATTTTTCTACAGCTTCATGATATTCTCTTTCATTTAAAACTTGTGCTTCCATTAAGCCTGATGTTCCTTTATCTGTTACTACATATGATGCAAAATATATAACTCTTTCTAGATTTCTTGGAGAAATATCTAGCATTAATGCTATTCTGCTAGGTATTCCTTTAAAGAACCAAATGTGTGCAATTGGTGCTGCAAGTTCGATGTGTCCCATTCTTTCACGTCTTACTTTTGATTTTGTAACTTCTACACCACATCTATCACAAACGATTCCTTTATATCTAACTCTTTTATATTTTCCACAGTGACATTCCCAGTCTTTTGTAGGTCCAAATATTCTTTCGCAGAATAGACCATCTTTTTCTGGTTTTAATGTTCTGTAGTTTATAGTTTCTGGTTTTTTAACTTCACCTTTTGACCATTCTCTTATTTTTTCATCAGAAGCTAAACCAATTTTTATTTTATCAAAGACTTCTAACTCGTCCATTTCTTGCCCCCTTGACTTTATTTTTTAGTTTCGCAAAACTACTTATTTAATTGCCCTGCCTAAATATAAAATTTAGGCAGCAATCTTTTTTAATCTAAATCTTCATCATCATCAAGATTATCTTTTGCTAAGTCATTACCATATAGGCCTTCATCATCTAAAAGTTCATCATTTTCGAATAATTCATCATTATCTTCTTCTTTGTCTAAATCGATTTCCTCATCGTCAGCTTCTATATATGAACTTTCAATTTCGCTTTCATTTAGAACTAAATCTTCTTTCTTCTTTGCTTCGTTATAGTCTATACCTTCGTCGATATCTTCTTTTAGTTCAATTTCTTTATTATCTTTTGTATATAATCTCATATCTAATCCTAATGATTGTAGTTCTTTTATTAATACTTTGAATGTTTCTGGAATTCCAGGTTCTGGAACATTTTCTCCTTTAACAATTGCTTCATAAGTTTTAACTCTTCCTACTACATCATCAGATTTAACTGTTAACATTTCTTGTAATGTATGAGCTGCACCATATGCTTCTAGTGCCCAAACTTCCATTTCTCCGAAACGTTGTCCACCGAATTGAGCTTTACCTCCTAATGGTTGTTGTGTAACTAAAGAATATGGTCCTGTTGAACGAGCATGTATTTTGTCATCTACTAAGTGATGTAACTTAAGCATGTACATAACTCCTACTGTGATTGGTTCAGCAAATGGATCACCTGTTCTACCATCATAAAGAATTGTTTTTCCATCTGGTGTATTTCCAGATTTAACTAATAATTCTTCTATTTCTTCTGATGTTGCACCATCAAAAACTGGTGTTGCAACATTCCATCCTAATTCTTTTGCCGCTAATCCTAAGTGTACCTCTAAAACTTGACCTAAGTTCATACGAGAAGGAACACCTAATGGGTTTAATAGGATATCTACTGGTGTACCATCTGGCATAAATGGCATATCTTCTTCTGGTAATATTCTAGAAATTGTACCTTTGTTACCATGACGTCCAGCCATTTTATCACCAACTGATATTTTCCTTTTTGTTGCTATATAACATCTTATTATTTGATTTACACCTGGTCCTAATTCATCTGAATTATCTCTTGTAAATATTTTTACATCTACGATTGTTCCAGCTTCACCATGTGGTACTTTAAGTGATGTATCTCTAACTTCACGAGCTTTTTCACCAAAGATTGCACGAAGTAATCTTTCTTCTGCGGTTAGTTCTGTTTCACCTTTTGGTGTAACTTTACCAACTAAGATATCTCCTGGTCTTACTTCTGCACCAATTCTGATAATACCATTTTCGTCTAGGTCTTTTAAGCTGTCTTCACCAACATTTGGTATATCTCTTGTTATTTCTTCTGGTCCTAATTTTGTATCACGACATTCGCAATCATATTCTTCTATATGAATTGATGTAAATACGTCTTCTTTTACTAATCTTTCATTTAAAAGTATAGCATCTTCGTAGTTATAACCTTCCCATGTAGAGAATGCTACTAGTACGTTTCTTCCTAATGCCATCTCACCATTTTTAGTAGCTGGTCCGTCTGCTATGGTATCTCCTTTTTTAACTTTTTCTCCAGCCACAACAATTGGTCTTTGATTAATACATGTACCACCATTTGTTCTTTTAAATTTATTTAATCTATGTGTTTTCGTTGTTCCATTATTATATTTAACAGTAATTGCTTCACCTGTAACTTTTTGAATTACACCATCATCTTCTGCTAAAATTAATATTCCAGAATCTTTTGCTGCTCTGTATTCCATACCTGTACCAACTATTGGAGCTTCTGGCATAATTAATGGAACTGCTTGACGTTGCATGTTCGCACCCATAAGCGCACGTTTTGCATCATCATGCTCTAAGAATGGTATCATGGCTGCACCAATAGAAACTAATTGTTTTGGTGAAACATCCATTCCTGTTACCATTTCTCTGTCTACTTCTATAATATCATTTCTATATCTAACTTTAACTCTCTTATTTACAAATGTTCCATCTTCATTTAATGGTTCTTCAGCCTCTGCAATATAGTTACCATCTTCTATATCTGCACTCATGTATTCAACTTTATCTGTAACTGCATGTGTTTCTGGGTCTACTATTCTGTATGGTGTTTCTATAAATCCATATTCATTTATTTGTGCAAATGATGAAAGTGCAGATATAAGACCTATGTTTGGTCCTTCTGGTGATTCTATTGGACATAGTCTACCATAGTGTGTATAGTGAATATCACGAACTTCGAAACCTGCTCTTTCTCTAGAAAGACCTCCTGGTCCTAATGCAGAAATTCTTCTTTTATGTGTTAGTTCTGATAATGGGTTTGTTTGATCCATAAATTGTGATAATTGTGAGCTACCAAAGAACTCTCTTATTGCTGATGTTATTGGTTTTGTATTTATTAATGTTTGTGGTGTTACTACATCTAAGTCTTGAATTGTCATTCTTTCACGAACAACTCTTTCTAATCTTGTTAAACCAATTCTAAATTGATTTTGTAATAACTCACCAACACAACGTATACGTCTATTTCCTAAATGGTCTATATCATCTATTTCGCCTAATTTATGGTCTAAGTTTAATAAGTAGTTAACAGATGCTAAGATATCTTCTGTTGTAACATGTTTTGGAACTAATTCTTCATATCTTTGTTCTATTGCATGATGTAAATCTTTTTCCTCTGTATTGTCTAAGATATTTTTTAATACTTCATAATTTACCATTTCTTTAAAGTGCAAATCTGAAATATCTACATTTGTTACAAAATTATGAATATTTACTGTTCCATTTCCTATTATTTTTACTGGCTTATCTTCTACTCTTACTTCTACAACATTTATACCAGAATTTTGGATTTCGTCTGCCATATCTTTTGATATAACTTCCCCTGCTTCTACAAATACTTCTCCTGTTTCTGGGTTTACTATAGCTGTATGTGCAATCTTTCCTTCTATTCTTGTTGCTAGACTTAGTTTTTTGTTATATTTATGTCTTCCTACTTTTGCTAAATCATATCTTCTTGCATCAAAGAATAGTCCGTTGAATAAGTTTTTAGCAGCTTCAACTGTTGGAAGCTCTCCTGGTCTTAATTTTTTGTAAATTTCGATTAATGCTTCATCTTGAGTTTTTATTGGGTCTTTTTCTAATGTTACTCTTAATTTTTCTTCATTTCCAAAGAAATCAAGTATTTGTTCATCTGTTGCTAAGCCTAAAGCTCTTAATAATGTTGTTACTGGAATTTTTCTAGTTCTGTCTACACGAGCATAAAAAACATCATTACTGTCTGTTTCGTATTCTATCCATGCCCCTCTTATTGGCATTACTGTTGATGTGAATAATTTTTTACCTGTTTTGTCATAGGTAAAGTCATAATAACATCCAGGTGAACGAACTAATTGGCTTACTACAACTCTTTCTGCACCGTTTATAATAAATGTTCCACTATCTGTCATTAAAGGGAAATCTCCTAAATAGATTTCTTGCTCTTTAATTTCTCCTGTTTCACGATTTATTAATCTTACTTTTACATGTAAACGTGTAGAATATGTAGCATCTCTTTCTTTAGCTTCTTCTAAAGAATATTTTGTTTTCTCTTCCATGTAGTAATCGAAAAACTCTAGAACCAAGTTTCCTGAATAGTCGATGATTGGTGAAATGTCTTTTAAGACTTCTCCTAATCCCTCCTCGACAAACCACTCATAAGAATCTCTTTGCACCTTAATTAAGTTAGGCATTTCTATAAAGTCTCCAACTTTTGCAAAGTCTTTTCTTGAGCTTTTTTCATGCTTAATTTCTTTTAACAACTAAATCACCTCTAAAACAAAATATAAGCAGTTTGAAAAAAATTGTATATGAACATTGAAAAGTCCCTCTTGCATCTAAAATTTTATATTAATTTCCAAATTCCTGCTTTATAAATTTTTCCATTAATATATCCTTTTAAATCAATTCCTCTTTCCAACTAATATAACCGTTTTTAGGCAACAAAAAGGCATGCTGGCAATTACCTGTTTTTATCTTTTGCCAACCTACCTTGTTCTTTAAAATTACTTTTTTCTAAATATTTTAATTATTTTTACCACCTTTTAGCGTTTAAAATACCTTTTGTATCATAGCATAATTTACCATGTTTTGTCAACGAAATATAGTAAATTTTTACATATTTTTATTTAGTAAAAACTGTATATACAGAATCTTACATTTCTGTCATAATTTAATTTGTAATTTTATATTTCATATGATATACTACAAAAAAAATATTATAATAATTTAAGGTGGTAAAAAATGCAAGATAATAATACAAAAGATAATAACAATCAAAGAAATTTATCTAATGCTTTTGAGGAATTAAAAAAAGCTAGGAACAATAGTATACAAGCAAAAAAAGAAACACCTAAAGAAGTAAATGAGACTAAGCAAGTAAGTAAAAATACAAATAATTCGACTTCAAAACCTAAAAAAGGAAAACCTGCTAAACCTCCAAAAAGCAAGAAAGAGAAAAGAGTAAAAGCAGTAAAAACCAAACACGAACCAAAGCCAAAAAAGTCTAACTTTAATGGCTCTTTTAGATATAAATTCGATACTTTGAAAAGCAATAAAAAGAAATTTAGGCAATTTATTATCTTATCTTCGGTTTATTTGTTAATTATAATTGCTTTAATTATTTTTATTGTTACATATATTTCTAATAAAAATAAAACAGAGAATCCTTATGGTGATTTTAGCACTTACGAAAAAAACACAAATCCATTTAATATTAGTCAAATACTTATAGATAACACAAATTCTACTAAGACAAAAGAAAAAACTTATAGGGACAAAGAAATTCCTTATTCTACTAAATATATAAAAAATGATTCTTTACCAAAAGATGAAAAAATAGTTAAACAAGCTGGGGTTCCTGGTTTAGAACGTGTTAATATTATCAGAACATATGAAGGAGCAGATTTAATTGATGAATCTACTTCTAGTATAGATATCTTACAAGCTCCTGTAGAAGAAATTGTTGAGGTTGGTACTTCTGATTTCTTGGTAAATTATAATGTACATTTAGGAGATACAATGTATGTTATTTCTACAGTTTCTTTAATGGATGCAATTAACAATGGTTCTGAGATTTGTAAAATCACAAGATATATGGATGTTGTTTTATTAGAAGTTGTTGGTGATTGGTGTAGAATTTCTTTTGATGGACAAGAAGGATATGTTCCAGCATCTTCATTAACATCACAATCTACAACTCCTGGTATCGTTTCACAAAACAAAGTACAAAGAATTGTATCTAAATTAAACTTTAATATGGCATTAAATGTTAAGAGTGGTTTATCTCTAGATGATTACAAACGTATATTAGCTGATGAGCCAAGAGATGTGAATAAAGTAATATATAGTAATGCTGAAGCATTTTATAATGCAGAACAAAAATATAATGTTAATGGACTTTTATTAGTAGCCATGGCAATTCACGAAAGTGGATGGGGAACATCTGCAATATCGTTAGACAAGAGAAACTTATTTGGTTATGGTGCATATGATAATGATGCATATAATTCAGCTTACACATTTGATACATATGCAGAGGGAATAGAGTTTGTAGCAAAAATACTTGCTAAAGCTTATTTAAATCCTGCAGGAATGACATTGTCAGATGGTGATACTACAACAGGAAGATATTATTCTAGCCCAACACTTACTGGAATTAATACAAGATATTCTACAGACCCTAACTGGTGTACAAAAGTCTTTTCATATATGACATATTTTTATGATAAACTATAGGGATTTAGGGACGGTGTTCCTTTCCCTTTTATAATATTTTCGATAGGGATTTTAGGACCGTCCCCCAAATCCCCTTTTGGGACCGTCCCCAATTCCCGATTGACTATTCAAAAATTTCTAAAAGGAGATTCAAATGAAGAAATTGTTAAAAAAGAAAGATTTAATTATTTTATTAGTATTAATAGTTATATTAATAAGTTTAATTCCTTTCTATATTTTAAAGATTAGAGATATTATTTATAGCAATAAATTTGCAACTTATTCTTATGAAACTTATACAAATTATACTAACCCAATTTTTTCTATAGAAAAAATTGTATATTATAGTAATGCATTTGTAACAGATAATAGTTCAGATGGTAATTTTCAAAATATAAATATTGGACAATATACAGATATAGCTATATACATTAATAATACAAATGCTTCTGATGAACTAACTGATAAAAATACAATTGCCGAGCTATATATAGATAATATTAAAGTTACAAGTAATTCTAATAAAGGTACAAAAACACTATGTTATAAAAATCCATATTATTTTGCAACCTATAAAGGTTTACAAGAACCTGAAAATGGAAGAATAAATTTTAATATTATAACTAATAACAAAGATAATAAAGAAAGTGCATATAACAATCCTTCTTTTTACCAAGATTGTTCTAATCCAATATCTTTAGGATATATAAACAAAGATATTGTAACAAACTTTGAAATAGCAAATACAGATACCCTTTCTTTAAATGGAACTATCTTACAAAAGGCTAATATTACTTTAGATGAGCTAACTTTTAATATGAGCTTTACAATACATATAAAAAATAATAAAGGTGAAGAATTTATTTGCAATGTAGACAGACCTGTTTTAAGTGATGAAACTAGCTCACAACTTCTTAATGGGTATATTGCAACTCAATATTCTCCAGATAAGGGAACAGCACAATTTATAAAAATCTCAGATTAGTAATTTATAGCCGATAATAATGTATAATTTTCACCTATTCATGAATATACATGAATAGGTGATTTTTTTGAGAAAATTAAAATTATTTATCTTAAATGGGCTAGTTTTAACTGTTATATCTATTTTTTTGCAGTTAATAGGTGTTTCTTTTGGCGTATATATTTCTAATAAAATTGGTGATGAAGCAGTTGGTTTATACCAACTATTAATGTCTACATATTCCTTTGGAATCACACTTGCTCTTTCGGGAATTAACCTTGCTTGTGTTAGAATTGTATCTGAAGAACTCGCAAAAAATTCTTTTGGAAGTATAAAAAAAGTAATAACGAAATGTCTTATTTATAGTCTGTTTTTTGGCAGTCTAACCTTTTTACTATTTTGTATATTTGCAAATATGATATCTACATACATATTACACGAAAAAATCTCTCCTTTAACTATATGTATAATGGCTATCTCTTTCCCTTTTGCTTCTATTTGTTCATGCTTAAATGGTTATTTTTCTGCTGTTCGCCATGTAGTAAAAAGCGCTTTTATACAAATACTAGAACAATTTTTCAAAATTTTATTAGTAAGTTACATGCTAAATACTATATTTGACACATCTATTAATTCTGCATGTAGTTTAATTGTTCTTGGTAGTTCTATAGCAGAAGGCATTACCTGCATATTAATGTTTATTACATATATAAAAGACAGGAAAAAATTATGTAGCAAAAACGATATATATATACCACAACCTAGCACAGGCATAACTAAGCGAATATTTAAGATTTCACTTCCGATTTCCTCTGCAACTTATATAAAATCTGGGCTTGCAACGCTAAAACAAGTTGTTATACCATTAAAGCTAGAAGCGTCTGGTTTAAGCTGTAGTGAAGCTCTTTCTAAATATGGTATGATTAATGGAATGGTTTTCCCCATAATACTATTTCCTAGTACTTTTTTAAGTTCCTTTAGTGGACTGCTTATTCCCGAATTTTCTTCTTTTAATGTAAGAGGTGAAAATAATGCTATACAAGATTCTATATATAAAATATTAAAATATACACTGATATTTTCTTTTTTTATTATTGGAATATTTTTATGTTTTTCTAAGGAATTAAGTTTATTAATTTATAGTAATACTGAAATTTCTAAATATATAAAAATATTAGCTCCTGTAATCATTTTTATGTATTTAGATAGTATTGTTGATGGAATATTAAAAGGGCTTGATAAACAAGTTAGTGTTATGATTATAAATATTATAGATTTAATAAGTAGTATTTTACTTATCTCTTTTTTACTACCGGTATATGGAACCTTTGGTTATTTAATTGTTATTTTTATAAGTGAAATTTTAAATTGTATTTTAAGCATATGGGTTTTAATTAACACAACTAAAATAAAATTTAAATTTAAATTATGGATATTAAAACCCACTATGATTTTGCTTATAAGTATCGTTATAACTAATCTTTTAAAAATAAATGCGATTGCTATTATTCCTTTACTAATTAACATATTAATCTACAGCAGTGCATATATTTTATTCAGCTTTATTTTTAAACTTATATCTAAAGCTGAAATTAGAAATTTTATTACACTATAAGGACTAATAATTCATCTTGAGTTATTAGTTCTTTTTTTAACAAATCTTCTGTAACTATATAATGAAGTTTTATATTTATTTTTTTATCCTCGTTAGATATTTCCATTATATCGTGATGTTCTGCCATATTATATGAGTTCATATCTATCTCATCTAATAGGCTAATATTTTTTTCTTCTCTATTTAATATGCAAAAATATGCCCAATATTTGTATGCCAAATTGTTAGCATCCTTTTTGTTACAAATCGTAATAAATATTGTATCTTTATCGGTCACAAGTTTTATTCCTTTAAAAACTTTGTTATCTTCTATTAATTCAATATTTGTTAAAGATTTTATATCTTCTCTTAATTTTTGGTTTATTAAATTAATTGTTTCTTTTGTATTGTTTTCGATATAATTTTTTAAAGCTTGTAATTTTTTATTCACAATTAATTAGTCTCCTTTCCAGAGTTTTTACGTTAATATTAAAACATATTTATTAAATTTTTACAAGAATAAATTATCGATATTATTCGTCATCTTTCGACAATATGTCTTATTATCTTTTACCTAAGGTTAAATTTACCGTATTAGTATTATTGCCTCTTCTATACTCTATTTTTATACTTTCTCCTGGATTTTTAGTATAAATATATTCTTTTATATCATTCATAGTATATATTAATCTATCATCTATTTTTAATATTATATCACCTTTTACTAAACCACAACTTGCTGCTGGACTATTTGTAGTTACTGCTTCTATATAAACACCACTATCTAATTTAAAAGTTTTATCTATATATGGAATAATGTTTTTGTCATATCCAGAGATTCCAATGGAAGGTTCTTCAAAATTACCTGTAGTACTATATTTTTCTATTATTGGTTTAGCTACGTTTATTGGTACTGCAAATCCAATTCCCTCTGCAGTATCAATTTTTAGCGAATTTATTCCTATAACTTCACCAGCTGTATTTATTAATGGTCCACCACTATTTCCTGGGTTTATTGTAGCATCTGTTTGGATTAAATCTGT
This sequence comes from Clostridium sp. CAG:354_28_25, assembly GCA_001915925.1. Taxonomy (GTDB): domain Bacteria; phylum Bacillota; class Clostridia; order TANB77; family CAG-508; genus Merdicola. The sequence goes on along the minus strand of MNRL01000010.1, from coordinate 28,494 downwards.
CATTAAGACTTCTTCATTATTTTCTGTAAATTTTAGTGTTCTTGCTTTTGCACTTATTATACCTGATGTTACAGTCCTCTCAAATTCATAACCTATTGGATTTCCTATTGCATATACTGTTTGCCCTGCTTTTACACTAGTTGAGTCTCCCAGTTTTACTGCTTGTAACCCTTCTAATTTTATTTTTACTATACTTAAATCTAAAGTTGCATCTGCCCAAACAACGTTAGCATCATATGTGTTTCCATTCTCTAATGTAACATAGCAACTACTATATCTATCTCCAGAAACATGTTTATTTGTTATAATATAGCCATTTGATGATACAATAACTCCTGTTCCAAGCCCTAGTTTTTCTATTCCATCTTGTGTAAATATAGAACTTCCTATTTCTTTAATTTTCGAAATGCCAACAACACTATGGTTAACCTCTTCTATTATATCTTCTATCGTTGTATCTTGACTTGTAACATTTTGTACAGTTTGAGTTGTTCTTTCCACTTTTAAGTCCTCATTTATTTTTCCCACATCTGCTCTAATATATAATCGTATAAGTGATGCAATTAAAACTATAGTTAATATTATTATGAATACTGTAAAAACATTTTTTCCCGCATTTTTTTTATTTCTTTTTACTCTTCTATATTTTTGCATAAAAAAAACCTCCTTTGGAAAACTTTTCTTATAACTTTATGTTTTCCAAAAGAAAATTTTTAATACATTATTTAATTTTTTCCATCTTGTTTATTTCTTGATATCTTTTTACTTTATGTGTTGTAGTTTTATCTAATGGCTCATCTGTAATTACTATTTCTTTAATGTGCTTATATGTTGGTAAGTTTTTATTTATCTCTTTTATTTGCTTCCAAATTAGTTGCTTATACTCATCCTCTGTTTTATTTCCTAATTCTTTTTCTATTAAATCCTTATTATACACAATTTTTGCACAAAGTAATGTATCTGTTATATCTTTGTCTCTTGCATATACTAAACTTTCATCTATATAATTAATTTTATTAATTAAAAATTCTAATTCTTGAGGATATATATTTTTACCATTTCTTAGTACGATAATATCACTTTTTCTTCCTGTTACATATACAAAGCCATCTTTATCTATATATCCATAATCGCCTGTATAGAACCATCCTTTTCTTAATACCTTTTTAGTTGCTTCTTTATTTTCATAATATCCAAGCATAATACTTGGTCCTTTAGCAACAATCTCCCCTACTCCATCTTTATCCTTTCCTTCAATCTTTACTTCTATATTGCATAAAGGTAAACCGACAGAACCAGGTCTTTTTCTTTCATCAGTTTCTGCAGTTATAACAGGAGATGTCTCTGTTAAGCCATATCCTTGTATTAAATCAATTCCAAGAGCATTGTAACCTTCTATCGTTTCTTTATTCATTGGTGCAGCACCATATAATACAACTCTTAAATATTCATCAAACTGTTTAAGAACTGCTTTAAATAAAAACTTTCTAGCATCTATATGATGCTTTAATAAAAAGCTTGAAAAACTTTTAAGCTTATTTATTAACTTTTCCTTACCACTATTTTCTATTCCTTTTTGAATCTTTTTATACATTGTTTCTAATACTAATGGAACTGCAACAAATACGCTAACTTGGAACTCTTTTAAATTATCTGCTATATGTCTTAGTCCCTCACAAAATGCAATTGTAGCACCACTATAAGTTCCATATAAGAATGTTATTGTACATTCAAAAGTATGATGTATTGGTAAAAAAGAAAGTAATGTGTCTGTTTTATATAATTTAACATGTTTAGCTATCGCACTAATATTTGAACAAATATTAGTTTGTGATAACATTACTGCTTTAGGTTCGTTGGTGGTTCCTGATGTAAAAAGCATTATATACATATCTTTATTGTTAATTGTTACTTTATTGTATTTCCTCTTATTTGATTTTGCTATTTTTTTACCTTTGTTAATAAAGTTTGCAAAATTTATTTCATCCTCTTCTGTGGCTTCATCCATACAAATTTTATGCTTTATTTGTAAACCATCATCTATTGCATTTTTTATAGCATCAGTATATTTTTTTTCGTATACAACTACATCTACTTGACTTCTTTTTAATAGCTTTTCTATCTCTATATCTGTTAATGCTTTATCTAAAGGTACAATTACCTTGCCAGCAGTTTCGGTTCCTAAATATGTAACGCACCATTCATACCTGTTATTCCCTATAACAGCAATTCTATTTGCATCTATAGATATAAGCGCTTCTACCATTGCTTTTATATCTTCTGCAAACTTCTTATATGTTACCTCTTTTACTTCACCGAGCTTGCTTAAATTTAAATGCTACTTTATCGCCAAATTTTTCGTATCTTTTTACTAGCTCTCTAAAGTTTTTTATTGGTTGCCTTTCTATATCATTTTCTCTTTGTTTTCTCATAAGTCTTCCCCCAACATCTCTTAGGATGCCTTTATTCTATAACAAATGGTTAAATTGTTCAATATTTTTGTTGATTTTTAGTTTCTTTAAGTATATAATTTTTTCAAGATTAAAATAGGTGATTTTTATGAATAATTTTAAATTTTATGATTTAACTATTCCACAAAAATCTATTTACTTAACCGAAGAATATGCATCTGGTAGTAGTGTTAATCTAATTGGTGGTAACATTATTATTGATGAACCGGTAAATTTAGATTTTTTAGAAAAAGCTTTAAATATTTTTGTAAAAAAGAATGACGCAATTAGAATTCGTATTCATATGGAAAATAACAAACCAAAGCAGTACATAACTCCATATGAACCTTTTACTATAAGACGAGTTTTTATTAAAGATAAACAAGAATTAGAAGACCTTAGCTTACAGGCTGTTAATAAAAAATTTAATTTTTTTGATTCTAAACTATTTTGGGTTACTCTTTTCAAGTTTGAAGATAATACAGGGGGATTAATCGTAACTTTTCACCATATTATTTGTGATGCTTGGACTATGAGTTTATTCGTAGACCAAGTAATGAATATTTATTCAAAATTAATAGCTGGTGAAATTATTGATGATTCTGCTAATAATTCCTATCTAGACTTTGCAAAAAGTGAACAAGATTATTTACATACTCCAAGATTCCAAAAAGATAAAGAATTTTGGAATACTTTCTTTGACTCTGAGCCAGAGCCATCTTTAATTTCCGACCAAAAAGAAAAAATTATAGATACAACTGCAAAAAGAAAAATATATATTCTAGATAAAGAATTGTATTCAAAATTGGATGCTTTTTGCAAAGAACATAACTGTTCTCTTTATACATTTTTTATGGCTATATATTCACTATATTTAGCACGCATTAATAATAATGATTTTTCTACAATTGGAACACCTATCTTAAATAGAACCAATTTTAAAGAAAAAAATACCTGTGGAATATTTGTAAGTACGCAAGCCTTTTTTATGAAAATGAATTATGAAGAGACTTTTACAGACTTCTTAAGAGAAGTTTTAACTAACCAAATGAAATTCTTTAGACATCAAAAATATTCATATTCTACATTACTAGAAGATTTAAAAACCAAATATAATATCTCATATAATTTATATGATTTAGCCATATCTTACCAAAATGCTAGAATAGATAATACTGTAGCTGATATAAAATTTCATACAAACTGGTCTTTTAATAATAATTGTTCTGATACCTTACAAATACATTTTTATGATTTAGATGATACTGGAATAATTAACATTTATTATGATTATAAAATTTCTAAATTTTCGGAAGAACAAATAGATAAAATTCATTCAAGAATTATGAATATGACTCTACATGTATTAGAGAATCCTTCTATCTTACTAAAAGATATAAGTATTATCTGCGAGAAAGAAGAAGAACTTATAATAAATAAATTTAATAATTCTAATATCTCTCATCCTAAAAACATAGGAATTCATGAGTTAATTGAAGCTGTTGCAAGTAAGTATCCTAATAATACAGCAGTTACATATAATGGCGAACATATAACTTATAAAGAATTAATTGCTAATAGTACTAAGATTGCTACTAACCTTATCGAAAATGGCGTAGAAAAAGGAGATTGTGTAGCAGTTTTATTTAAAAATAAAGATATTAACCTTATTTGTTCATTATTAGGAATTTTAAAAGCTGGAGCTGCTTTCTTAGCAATTTACCCTGATTATCCTAATGAACGAATTGAATATATCTTAGAAAATAGTAATAGCAAAATATTAATTACTGAACAATATTTTGAAAGCTTAAATATAAAATGTCTAAGATTATACATTAATAAATTAAAGGATTACCCAGCTATTGCTAAATTTCCTAAAGTATTACCAACTGACAATGCCTATATCATTTACACTTCTGGTTCTACAGGAAAGCCAAAAGGAACTATGCAATCACATAATAATATTATTAATTTTGTATACTCTTTTAAGCATTATTTAGATGATTCAATTAAAGCTGATGACCAATTTTTATCTGTAACTAATATTTGTTTTGATGTTAGTATGGCAGAAATTTTCACAGCGCTTACTTTTGGTGGCAATCTACACTTATATAAAGATTTAAATAATAGTAGCATCGTGGAACTTGCTAAATATATCTCGGTTAATAATATTACATTTGCATACTTCCCACCTGCTATGTTGCATTCTATATATGAGGAATTAGCTAAATATCCTAAATTAGCATTAAATAAAATATTGGTTGGTGTGGAACCTATTAAAGCTTCTACTCTATCTAATTTTTATAACCTAAATCCTAACATGAAAATTGTAAATGGTTATGGACCATCTGAAACTACTATTTGTTGTACAATGTATAAATTTAAAAATACTCTGCCACCTAATAACATAACACCTATTGGAAGTCCAATTGGTAACTCTAAAATATTTATTTTAGATAAATTAAAAAGGTTAGTTCCAATTGGTAAAGTTGGCGAAATCTATGTACAAGGTGAATGTGTTGGTAATGGGTATTTAAACAATCCAGAAAAAACAAAAGCATCTTTTGATTTAAAAAATAGAATATATAGAACTGGAGATTCTGCAAAATGGCTTCCAGATGGCTCTATAATGTTTGTGGGTAGAAATGATAATCAAATAAAATATAGAGGTTATAGAATTGATTTAGGAGAAATTGAAAATACGATAAAAAATATTCACGGTGTAAAAAATTGTACAATTATATTAAATAAAGAATCTTCTGATAATTCTACTCTAGTTGCATTTGTAATTATAGATTCATCAATAATAGATCAAGAATCATTTAGAAATAAACTAGTTAATAAGTTGCCTCATTATATGATTCCAAATCAGTTTGAGTTTTTAGATGAATTTCCTTTAAATACAAATGGAAAGATAGATAGGAAAAAATTATTAGAACATATAAATGATTTAGATGTAGAAAATTATGATGCTCCTAATAACGATATAGAAAAAAAATTGTGTTCTATATGGGAAAAGGTTTTAGGAAAATCTAAGATTGGAATAAAAGATAATTTCTTTGCTTTAGGAGGAGATTCACTAGATTCTATAAAGATTTCTGTAGAAGCTGCAAAATATGATATAAAATTATCTGCACAAGATTTTTATAGATATCCTACAATTAAATTATTAGAAAAATATGCGCTAAATACACAATCACCTATTTCTAGTACAATTAATACAGTAGATTACGAAACTTTTCAAATAGAAAAAAGCTCTCCAAGTTATATAAATGGTAATATCTTATTAACTGGTGCTACAGGATTTTTAGGTGCTCATATTCTTTATGAATTATTAGAAAAAACAAATTATACGATATATTGTTTAGTAAGAGGAGAATCTTTAGAAAGTTCAACTAACAGATTAAAAGAAAGACTACAATACTACTTTAAAGATAAATTAGATCATTATTTTAATAATAGAATTATAGTTGTTAATGGTGACTTTACTAAAGAACACTTAGGTCTTATTTATAATGCATATAATGAGTTGTGTACAAATATACAATGTATAATTAATGCTGCAGCAACTGTTAAACATCTAGGAGATTATGCTGTTTTTGAAAAAACAAATGTATTAAGTGTAAAAAATTTAATAGCAGTCTGTAAAGATATTCCAAACTGCCAATTAGTACATATTTCTACGCTTTCAGTTGCAGGCAGTAATGATCCTAATGGTTCATGCGCTTTTACAGAAAAGGATTTATTTGTTAACCAAGATATTAGTGAAAATATTTATATAAAAACTAAATTTGAGGCAGAAAAGCTATTATTAGAAGAAAACCAAAAAGGTCTTCCTATAACAATATTCCGTTTAGGAAATATTACTTGGAGAAGTTATGATGGTATATTCCAACACAACTTAGAGGAAAACTTATTTTTTAATTTAATACAATTTATTATAAAAGCAAAAAAAATTCCTCTAGAGTTAAAAGATAAAACATTTAATATAAGTCCTGTTGATGAATGTGCTAGTTTAATAGTATCTATTCTACAAAATGATAATAAATATAATGTATATCATATATATAATCAAAATGAATTAACTTTACAAGAAATTGTTAACCTATTAAATAATTTAGGTTTTAACATACAATTTACTACTGATAATTCATTACAAGATTTAGAAGCTTCCACAAAAGATATTAATTTATCTTCTTACTTATATAAATTATTAACTAGTAAACACGAAGCAAGCAATATCAAAGTATCTAGTCCTTATACAACTAAGGTATTAAAAGAAATTAATTTTAATTGGTCTAATATAAATACTAATTATTTTAAACACGGATTGGAGGAAAATTTAAATGAAAAAAACTTTGGACAAAAATTGGGCTAAACTGATTTTAGTATATAACCTTGCCTGTATAATTGTTTCATTATTTTTCTATAAATTGGTGCCTACATTTTTATGTTACCCACCAAATTCTATAGATAATGAATTTCAAATAGTTATTAATGGACTAACTTATACACAGCAATATATAATGATTGTATTATGTAGTTTATTAATGGAAAATATTATATTAATACATAGTTTAAGAAAGGCAAATAAAATAAGAGCTGAACTATTGCAAGTGCCTAAAAAAAATGCTACTAAATTATACTATAAACTTTCTAAAACAATATCCAGAATACCTAATTTAATATATATAGTACAAATAATAGTTCCTGTTATTATGATTGCAATAACTTTTAGTTTATTACAAGGTGAATTGTTTATTACTTTAAAAGTATGCTTGCTCTTCTTATCTATGTTAACATTAATAGCAAGTATTTCATATATATTCTCTAAAAAGACTTTTCAGAACATTTTAGTATATATATATCATGAAGTTTCTGGCTATTCTAATATAGATAGTAATTTTAATAAATATGTAAAAAGATCAAGTATAAAAAATGTTATTTTTATCGTAACAATACCTATGTTTATAGTTACTGCACTTTTAATTGCTTTATCTGGTTATTCTTCTATAATAAAAGAAACGGGTAATTTAACTTATGATTTTTATAATCAGGAATTAAATTCATTAGATTTACCTACTCAAACAGAAGAAGATCCATTAGAAGTTTTATCTGAAGCACTTTCAAAAATTGAATATAAAAAAGCTAAGGTAGATTCATATTTTATTATTGCTCCAGATGGCAATATAACAACTTCTAATGGTGAAGAATTATCAATATTCTTTACAAAATATATGAATGATTTATCATCTACACAACCTGAAAAGAATAGAACCTATGACTTTTATGGTGATGATTCTCAAGGGGTATTTAGAAGTGTTACTATAAACGGAAAAACATGGACTATAGGTATACGTTATAATTTAGTGTCTAATACTATTTTAATTGGATTGTTATCAATTTTTGCTGTATTATTTATAGTTAATATTATTTTATTAAGATATTTCGCAAATTATATCGCAAATGAAATAAAAAGGGTTTCTGATGCATTACTAAAAATTGTAGAAAATAGAAATATCGACCATAGTGCTAGATTACCAGTTGTTTCTAATGATGAAATTGGTGACTTAGTAAATGCATTTAATGAGATTCAGGATCTAACAAAGAATAATATAAATCAAATACATAATAATCAAAACATGCTTATAGAAAGAGAACGTTTGGCATCTTTAGGACAATTAATTGGAGGTATAGCTCATAACTTAAAAACACCTATAATGTCTATATCTGGTGCTGCAGAAGGGCTTACAGATTTAGTTACCGAATATGATAAATCTATTGGAGATAAAGATGTAACAGAACAAGATCATCATGATATTGCAAAAGATATGACTTCTTGGATAGAAAAAATTAAAACTTATACAGAATATATGTCTGATGTTATAACCGCAGTTAAAGGTCAGGCTGTTAATTTCTCTTCTACAAGTAATATTCATTTTTATATGGATGAATTACTAAAAAATATTGATATATTAATGAAACACGAATTAAAAAATGCTTTAGTTTCACTTAATTTAATAAATAATGTACCTTCAAGTACTTATATTAATGGTGATATAAACTGCTTGGTACAAGTAATAAATAATATGATTTCAAATGCTATTCAATCATATAATGGCAAACCAAATCAAAAAATAGATTTAATATTAAATGTAAAAAATAATAACATAATAATACAAGTAAAGGATTATGGACCAGGTATTCCTAAAGAGGTTCAAGAAAAACTATTTAAAGAGATGATTACCACAAAGGGAAAAAATGGAACAGGACTTGGTTTATTCGTATCATATTCTACTATTAAAGCTCATTTTAATGGTGATATCAAATGTGATTCAGATAAAACTGGTACTACATTTTCAATTATTATTCCTTTACCAAAAATTGATAATTCTAATAAAACTGATAAATAATTAAAGATATTAGAAGCGAAGATAAATTGGCAAATTTTACCTTCGCTTTTTTTGTATTTTTTTTGACTTTTTTCTTGCTTTTATAACTTTTTATTTATATAATTTCTATATTAGGAGGTCTGTTATTATGAGAAAGAATCAAGTTACATCCAAAAGTGCTGATTTTAAAATAATCGCTGTAGATGATGAACAAGGAATTTTAGATTCATTATCTATATTTATGAAAAGATCTGGCTATGATTTTGTTGGCATAACAGATCCTATAGAAGCTATAAATCGCGTAAAAACAGAACATTTTGATTTAATGGTACTAGATTTTATTATGGACCCAATTCATGGTGACAAAGTTGTTGAAGAAATCAGAAAATTTAATAAAGATCTATATATTCTTCTTTTAACTGGTCATAAAGATTTGGCTCCACCATTAGAAACTATTCACGAACTTGATATCCAAGGATATTGCGAAAAAAGTGATAAATTTGACCAATTATTACTATTAATAGAATCTGGATTAAAATCTGTAAATCAAATGCGAACAATAACTAGAATGAATGACAATTTAGAAAAAGCTTACATAGACAGTATAGAAATATTAAGACACACTGTTGAAGCAAAAGATCCTTATACTAAAGGTCATTCTGACAGAGTTTCTGAATACGCAGTTCTATTAGGAAAAAAACTTAATTTGCCTGACGATGATATCGAAAAGCTAAAAATTGGCGGTCTTTTTCATGATATAGGAAAAATTGGTATTCCAGACAGCATCCTTCTAAAAGAATCTAAATTAACAGATGAGGAATATACAAAAATTAAAGAACATCCCGTAATTGGATATAACATTTTAGAAAATGCTGACATGTTTAAAAATATTCTAGATATCATAAAATATCATCACGAAAGATTTGATGGAAATGGATATCCAGAAAGATTAGCAGGAACAAATATCCCTTATCTTGCTAGAATCACTTCTATAGTTGATAGTTTTGATGCTATGACTTCAAAAAGAAGTTACAGAGATTCTTTACCAATGGACGTTGTAAAATCTGAAATATTAGAAAATTTGGGTTCTCAGTTTGACCCAGAAATAGGTATAGCTTTCCTAGATATTTTAGATAATGATTTTAATTCTATTAAACAAATACAAGAAAAGTACTAACTTTATTTGTATTTAATATAATTAATTAAGGAGGGGATTTAAAAATGGTTTTAACTGCTTCAGAAACAAGAAAGCAAGCCAGAGAATCTTTAAAAGGTAAATGGGGAGTTGTGGTTTTAATTACCTTAATATTTTTAGGATACTCATTTTTAGTAGGATTACTTTCTGCTATTCCTTTTTTAGGATTCTTAGTTTCTATAGCTGCTATTGTCATTGATATTCCAATAATATATGGTTTTATGATGACTATGATGAAGCTAAAAAGAGGAGAAAGTGTAGGATACTTTGATTTTTTTAAAGATGGTTTTACTAATTTTAAAAGAGCTTGGTGCCTTACAGGAAGATTACTTTTAAAAATGATTGCTCCGCTAATATTAATAATAGTTGCAATCATTATAATGGTAGTTTCTATTATCGCATCTTTTGCAACTGCATTTGCAGTAGGAATAAGTACTTCTACTTCTACTTTAGGTGGTGCTATAGTTGGTGTTAGTGCTTTAACAATAATAGCATATATCGTTGTACTTGTTGCATACATATGGCTTTTCGTGAAGTCATTATCATATGGTTTAGGTATATACCTTGCAATTGATAATCCAACTATGAAACCACTTGATTGTGTTAACAAAAGTAAAGAACTTATGGATGGAAATAAAGGTCGTTTATTCTGCCTATATCTTTCATTCATTGGATGGATTGCTCTAGCTGTTGTAGTATCTTTAATACCTTTTATTGGCTGGATAGCAGCAATCGCTGGTACTATTGTATTAACACCATATATTGGGTTTGCATCAATAGTATTCTATGAAAATAGAGCTGGTATAGATAGTTCTGCTACAGTTGCCGAAGGTACTGTAGATTCAACAGAAAACTCAGATGAAAATACAACAACAAATGAAATAAAAGAACAATCTGGTTCTCAAGATGTAAAAGCAGAAATAGTAGACATACCAAATTTAGACCAAAATAAAGATTAGATTCTTCTTCGGAATTTTGGTCTCTCGGGATTTGGGGACGGTCCTTAAATCCCGATTTTGTTTTTAATTTATCAAATAGTTAAAAAAGCCAAAAACTTCTTACACAATATGTATAAGAAGTTTTTTATTTATTTAAATTATCCAATTTTCATAGAAAGTTTTACTTTTTGTCTTTCATTATCTATTCCGATAACTTTTACTTTTACAATATCTCCAACAGACACGATATCTGATGGATTTTTAACAAATTTTTCACTCATCTCTGATATGTGGACAAGTCCATCATGTTTTACACCAATATCCACAAATGCTCCAAAGTCAATTACATTTCTAACAGTACCTGTTAATATCATACCTTCTTTTAGATCTTCGAATTTTAAAACATCTTGCCTTAGTATTGGCTTTGGCATATCTTCTCTTGGGTCTCTTCCCGGTTTTGATAATTCATCTATAATATCTTTTAGCGTCATTTCTCCTACATTTAAAGCTTTTGCTGTTTCGGTTAAATTTATACTTCCTAATTTTTTTCTAAGCTCTACTAATTTATCTTTATCTTTTAAATCTTCTGTTCCATAACCTAAAGTCTTTAATAATTCTTCTGCTATGTCGTAGCTTTCAGGGTGTACTGCTGTATTTTCTAATGGATTAGTTCCATCTGGAATTCTAATAAATCCTGCACATTGTTCAAATGCAACTTTACCTAATTTAGGAACTTTAAGTAATTCTTTTCTAGTTTTTAACTTTCCATTTTCGTCCCTATATTTTACTATATTTTTAGCTATAGTTTTATTTATTCCAGAAACATATGAAAGCAGTGATGGTGTTGCAGTATTTACATCTACTCCTACCTTATTAACACTATCTTCTACAACTCCTGCTAGGCTTTCTTCCAATTTCTTTTGATTTACATCATGTTGATATTGACCTACACCTATAGATTTTGGATCAATTTTAACGAATTCTGCAAGAGGATCTTGAAGTCTTCTAGCTATAGATATTGCACCCCTTATAGAAACATTTATGTCTGGATATTCTTCTGTTGCAAGTTTTGACGCAGAATATACAGAAGCTCCTGCTTCACTTACTATGGTATATAAAACTTCATGGTCACATTTTTTTATCATCTCTGATACAAACATTTCAGATTCCCTTGAAGCTGTCCCATTTCCTATTGCAATCATATCTACATGATCTTTATTAATTAATCTTACTAATTCTTTTTCCGCTCCCTCTACGTCATTTTGTGGCTCTGTTGGGTATACTGTTGTAATATCTAAAACCTTGCCTGTTTCATCAATTATTGCGATTTTACAACCTGTTCTATATGCTGGGTCAAATCCCATAACTGTTATACCTTTTATTGGAGCACCTAATAATAATTGTTTTGCATTTTTACCAAATACTTTTATTGCTTGCTCTTCTGCTTTTTCCGTTAAATCTGATCTTATCTCTCTATCGATAGATGGTTCTATTAATCTTTTAAAACTATCTTGAATAGTATCTTTTAAGTACTGTGTAAACTGGTTTTCACCTTTTATTATATCTTTCTCTATTTTTTCTAAAATTTTATCTTCTTCTTTTTCTATTTTAACTTTTAAAAATTCTTCTTTTTCTCCTCTATTTATTGCAAGAATCCTATGACTTGGTATTTTATTTACATTTTCACTATAATCATAATACATTTCGTAAGCAGATTTTTCTTCTGGTTTTGTAGCAGTAGTCTTTATAATTCCTTTTGAATATACTATTTGCTTAATTAATTTTCTATATTCTGGGTTATCAGATATCATTTCTGCAATAATATCTAATGCTCCTTGTATTGCTTCTTCTACAGTTTTTACTTCTTTTTCTTCGCTTATATATTCAGCTGCTATTTCTTGTATATTTTTTGTCTCTTCTTGAGCCAAAATAATTTCTGCAAGTGGTTCTAACCCTTTTGCTTTTGCTACAGTTGCTCTTGTCTTCTTCTTTTGTTTATATGGTCTATAAATATCCTCTACTTCTGCAAGAGTAATAGCATTCTCTAAATCTTTTACTATCTCTTCTGTTAACTTTCCTTGCTCTTCGATAGAATTTGTAACTTCTTCTTTTCTCTTCTCTAAATTTCTTAAATAGTTTAGTCTTTCTCCAAAAGTTCTTAAAACTTCATCAGAAAGCCCGCCCGTTACTTCTTTTCTATATCTTGCTATAAAAGGAATTGTATTTCCTTCATCTATTAGTTTTATCGTGTTTTCTACTTGTTGTACCTTAATATTTAATTCTTCTGCTATAATTTGCTCTATTTTTTTCATTCTACTACCATGTTCCTTCCTAAAAATAAATATACCTCTTATCTTCTGATATTTTATGCTAAGCTTTCTCTATACTTTTTTAGTCCCGCTATCTCACTTATTTGATCCGGTCTTAAGACATAATCTTCTTCTGATACTTCTGTTACCCAATTAATATCTTTCGCAGTCATACCATACTCACAAAGTATATTTGCGTCTTCGAATAATTTTTCACCCGTTTCATGTTTTCTTCCATGTGTCTTTCTCTCTATATAACCATCATCATTTATAGTTGACGAAAAATGTATATGTGCTACATATTTTTTGCATTTTTCTTTATCTAAATATTTCTTTATAAATTCTTTCATTGGCTCATGCCAAATCTTTGCTTGGCAATATATGTGGCATATATCTATACATGCTCTAATATTGGGGCTATCTATTTGCTCACATAAATCTAGTACTGTACATGAATACCTTTCTCTCATCATAAATAGATTTTCTAAAAAAATTGTCACTTTTGTTCCTTTTAAAAATTCTGCAATTTCTTTAATATCTTCTAATGTTGTTAGTTTATGTTTTTTCATTATAAATTCTGTATGATATATAATATTTATTTTTATCCCATATTCATTAGCTAAGTCTATTAACTGCTTAAGCTCGCTATATATTAAATCTTTATTTTTATATAACAGTAACTCTATATCATACCCAGAAAGAGGTGGATGTACAGTTATTTCTTCTAAAGCTGGAAATTTTTTCATAAGTCTTCTTATTGGTTTTTCTGCTTCGAAATCGACTAATTTTTCTTCATCTTTAGCAAAATACTGTATCTCAACTCCTTTTTCTTCTTCTATATATTGGCTCATAGCCTCTATTCCTTCTAAAAATTCATTTGTTTTAGGATGTATTTTCATAGTAATTTATCTCCCCCGAGATTTAGAGAACTCCCTCTTTTCCCTTTTACTGGGATTCTAGCACCGTCCCCAAATCCCTATTTTCTATTCTAAGCCTAGGTATTCGTTATAAGTACATTCTTTGTCTACTACGCTTCCGTCTTTTTTAATATCTATTATTCTATTTGCTACAGTTTGCATTAATTGATGGTCATGTGATGCAAATATCATATTTCCTTTAAACCTTTCCATTCCTTCATTTAATGCAGTAATACTCTCCATATCTAAATGGTTTGTTGGTTCATCAAAAATCAAGAAGTTTGCACCTGATAACATTAATTTAGATAATACACATCTTACCTTTTCCCCTCCAGATAAAACTTTTACATTTTTTAATGCTTCATCACCAGAGAATAACATTCTACCTAAAAAGCTTCTTACATATGTTTCGTCTGGGTCTTTAGAGTATTGCCTTAGCCAGTCTGTTATACTTAAATCTTGAGTAAACAAGTAGCTATTATCTTTTGGGAAATATGCTTTAGTTATAGTTGTCCCGAATGATACTTCTCCTTCATCTGGCTCTAATTCTCCTGCAAGTATTTGGAACAATGTTGTTCTTGCATTTTCGTTATCTGCAATTATAGCAATCTTATTATCTGTTTTTACTGTAAAAGATACATTATCTAATACTTTCTCGCCATCTACAGTTTTACTTAAATTCTTAACTGTTAAAATATCTTTTCCTGGTTCCCTGTCTGGTTTAAAATCTATATATGGATATCTTCTATTTGATGGCTTTATTTCGTCTAATTGAATCTTTTCTAACGATTTCTTTCTTGATGTAGCTTGTTTTGATTTAGATGCATTAGCACTAAAACGTGCAATAAATTCTTGTAATTCTTTTATCTTTTCTTCTTTCTTCTTATTTGCATCTTTCATTTGTTTTAATGCTAACTGGCTAGATTCGTACCAGAAATCGTAGTTTCCTGGGTATACTTTAATCTTCCCAAAATCCACATCTGCGATATGTGTACATACTTTATTTAAGAAATATCTGTCGTGTGATACTACAATTACTGTATTTTCAAAATTTATTAAGAATTCTTCTAACCATTGAATAGTCTTTAAATCCAAATCGTTTGTAGGCTCGTCTAATAATAATATATCTGGATTTCCAAATAAACTTTGTGCAAGTAATATCTTTACCTTTTCCCTATCTTCAATTTCTTTCATTTGTTTATAATGATTTTCTGGAGATATTCCTAAATCATTTAATAAAGTTGCTGCATTTGTTTCCGCATTCCAGCCGTCTAGTTCTGCAAATCGTTCTTCTAATTTCGCAGCTTTCATTCCATCTTCTTCTGAAAAATCTTCTTTAGCATAGATTTCTTCTTTTTCTTTCATAATACTGTATAATTCTTGGTTCCCCATTATAACAGCATCTAATACATTATATTCGTCATATGCAAAGTGATCTTGTTTTAAAATAGATATTCTCTCTCCTTTATCTACTGTTACATCTCCTTTGCTTGGTTCTAGTTCACCAGAAAGTACTTTTAAAAATGTAGATTTCCCTGCACCATTTGCTCCAATTATTCCATAGCAATTTCCTTTTCCAAATTTAATGTTTACATCTTCAAATAATATTCTTTTGCCAAAGCGCACTGTTACACCATTTACAGATAACATATTTTCTCCTCCTTTTTTAGCTTGCATTATTATATACCATTTATTATAATTTTACAACTTTAGGCTCTATTTTTACCTTTTCCCAATATTGTTTGTCTTTCGTCTTCTATTACTTTTAAAATATGCACATCGTCTGTTTTTATCATATCTAAATATTTTAGTGCTTCTTCATTTTCTCCATTTTTATATGCTGCTGTTGCTAAACTTAAAAAGTATGTGTTTTGTATATCATCACCTATAGGCTTTTCCTTCATATTTTTTAGCTTATCATAAAATATTTTAGCATTATCACTTTTTTGATATTCTCTCATTATTTTATTATATTTTATGCAAAACTTACGTGATGCTAGTTTTTCTATAAATAAAGTTATCACGAAATACAATATGCTAAACAATATTACAAAAACTAGTTGTGTAATTATAAATATTTTAATATCTGAAATATCAAAGTATTTAAACACAAAAAATATTATAAATTCTAATATTAAAAACACTACTAAATATACTTTATCTAACTTATTACTTTTCATTTGTTTTCTCCTTCTTATTTTATTATTAAATCAATAAAAGCAGATACAAAATTTACCCCTATACTATAAATTTTGTGTCCGCTATTTAAATTAATTTAGCATATCCTTCTTTTTTAACCATACTACAGAAATAATAGTAAGCAATGTTGCTATAAAAATCATTATCCAGAATCCCAATATATTTCCCTCAAACGGTAATTTTACATTCATCCCCCAAAAGCTTGCAATCATTGTTGGTACTGCAATTATTATAGTAATTGAAGTTAATGATTTCATAACCCCATTTAAGTTGTTTGATATTATAGAAGCATATGCATCCATTGTACCATTTAAGATATCGCTATACACTTTACTCATTTCTATAGCTTGTTTATTTTCTATTATTGCATCTTCTAAAATGTCTTCATCTTCATCATATAATTTTATATTCTTTATTTTTAAAGTTCTTTCCATAACCGCTTCATTTGATCTTAATGATGTTGTTATATATACTAAAGATTTCTCTAAACTTAGTAATTTTAATAATTCTCTATTTTTCATGGAATTTTTTAATACATTTTCTGCAATTTCTGTTTCTTTATTAATCTTTTTTAGGTATTCTAGATAATCTGAAGAATTGTTATACATCATTTGTAAAATAAATCTACTCTTTTTATATGTACAAAAACTTTTTACTTTTCCAGTTTCAAATTTTTTTATTAAACTACATTCTCTTAAAGTTACTGTTATGAAAAAATCATCTCTTACTACAATCATACCTATAGGCATTGTTGCATACATATATCCACCACTTTGTGATTTCTCAGTAACTGGTATGTCTATAATGAATAATATTGTGTCATCTTCGTCTTCTACGTCAATTCTGGCTTTTTCTTCATTATCTAGTGCATATCTTATAAAATCTTCTTTTATATTAACATTTTGGCAAACTTCTTTTATTTCTTCTTCCGAAGGATCTACCATATGTATCCATGTTCCTCTTGTATATGTATCTACACTTTCTAGTTTATTTGTTTCCAAGTTTGTATTATATAGTTTTATCATATTATAAACCCCTCCTACTCTTTTTGTTTGCCTTGTGAATTCAAAAAGGGATTTTAGGATCGTCCCCCAAATCCCTCATTGTTAAATATAGGAGCTTTAATACTAAAGCTCCTATTAAACTCCTATTATTAAGTTTACATATTTTTTATTTCTTTGTCAAGTTCTTACTATAAAACTTTCTTCTTTATTACTACAATTCCTGCTACCAATATTCCTAAGCTTACTATAGCAATAACTATTAATGTTAACTGTCTGTTTGCACCAAATGGTACAACAAATGTTAATACTTCTGCTCGTCCAGTATCCACCTCTTCTATATTTTTAAGTGTTGATGGATATGTATTACCTGGAATTTCTACTACTTCCTTATTAGAAGTATCTTCATAATATGGTCTTCTACCATTATCTATAGTTAATCTTATAACTTCTGCTATATTCTGTATTTCATCAGCATTTGATGTATCTTCTGTTCTTGCAATAACTCTTGTAAGAGTTAAGACATCAGTTAAGTTTATTTTATCATTTCTTGCTAATTTTGCTTTTACACCATTTAAATCTGTAACCAAAATTTCGTCTATAGTTTTATTAGCTTCGTCAAATGCTCCTGCCTCTAATAAAGTATCTCTATAAGAATCTGGAAGGTTCTTATTTTCTCTCTTGCTTGCAAGAATTTGCCACAAGTCATTATTGCCTTCTATTCCCCATTCTGATACAGAATTGTTTCCTGTTGCAGTTGTATTATTTATCGTTACCTTTCCATTTGCTTTTGTAAGTTCTACATCATATTGTAATACATTTGGCACATATTCAATTACACTAGTAGGCTCAATTCTATTCATTGTACTTCTATCTTTAACTACACCTGTAACATAATATGATTTTTCGTTATAGTCTACTTCACTATGGTTTCTTATCTCTAAAGTATATCGTACATTTAAAGTTGAACCATATAGTAAGTTTTCATCTACAGTACCTTGTACTAATCCAGTAGATACCATATTTCCTCTATCATTATATTTGTTTTCTTTCCATGTTAAGTTTGAGGTTGATTGGTTTGTATCAAATATCGTTGTACCATCTGTTGATGTCAATTTAATATGTGATACATTTTTTCCTAGTACAATCTTTGTTCTTGGTCTTTCTATAATACCAAAATCCACATTTTGTACTTTATATGATGTTTTTTCATCTTTTAAGTACTCTATTTCCATCGCCATTTTAGCTGTATTTGCAGTCATATACGTTTTCTCTGCTAACGTTTCCAATAAATCAGAATTATTTGTTCTTGTTGCATTTAGCACTTTTGCAATATCATATTTGTAATCTTTACTATAAGAATTTACTACTTGTCTTCTACCTTCATAATCATCAACCGCATCATTCTTACGTGGTGAGGTATTATTATACCAGTATAAATCTTTGTAATCTCCTTCTGTATAAATTGTAGATTTATAGTCTTGACCTGTATACATTTGATTATTCTTTTGAGGATTTATTAAGCACTCCTTATCACCATAAGTAAATTTAATTAGATAATCTCCTGGAATATATCCTGATAACGTGTAACTTCCATCTTGATTACTTCTTGTCTCTACTTTATTTAAAGTATCAACATCTTCATTGTTTTGGCAAAGTAATTCTACTTTTACTTTATTTACAATATTTTCTCCACTTGTATATTGTCCATCACCAATTCTTTCATTATTATTTAATTTATCTTCAAGTGGTGAATCCTCGAATACAGTACCTGATATTGTTCTTGGTGTATCATCTCTTATAAGTTTTAAGCCAGGTGCAACATCTGCATCATCCTCAAATACTGCCATACTACGTTTTGATTTTTCGTCTCCTTTTAGGCTTTGGTAAGC
Organism: Clostridium sp. CAG:354_28_25; assembly: GCA_001915925.1. Taxonomy (GTDB): domain Bacteria; phylum Bacillota; class Clostridia; order TANB77; family CAG-508; genus Merdicola. The sequence continues at coordinate 9,201 of MNRL01000010.1, read as the reverse complement.
ATCTGTCTTAGATTGTTTTACAAAGTTTTGAACATTAGAAGATGTTGGGTTCATGTTGTCTGGTGTTGAGTCGCAGTCTATTAATCCTGCATTTTCTCCTGCATTTGCCATTACCCTTCCCTCTGTATCTTTTCTTGTATCTGTGTATGTGTTCTTATATCCTGCAATTTCTGCATAATTTTCTTCGGTTGTTTCACCTTTCGATAATAGTTCTCTTAAGGTGTCATATGAAACTTTATATTGCATAAAAATCCATTTTTTATCTGTTATTCCTACATTTGATAAACTTGTTGTATGTATTTTATTATATGTCTTACCATTTCCAGATACACTACCAGAAGAACTCCAATTTATGGCTTTTCCATTTTCATCATAAGAATTTACTAATTGATATGATGTATCTGCATAGTCATTTAAGTCTAGTACATATCCCGTAATTTTACCAACTGATTGGTTCTTTATCTGTATTTTATATGTTACATATACTTGTAATTTATCTGGATCAGAATCATATTGTGCAGCTGATTTATATTGTAAATCTGTTTTTCTTAGTTGTCTTTCATAATCTGGTATATCTGTACCTCTTATCGTTACTTCTAAATCTTCTCCCTCTCCATTATAATCATATGTATGACTCTTACCATTTATTGATACATCAACATTTACTAAATCTTTTCTTAAGTTTAAATCAAATATATCTCTTTCTTTAATACCCAAATTGATATTTTTTAATTCGTCTGTCGTATTATTTTTTCCATATGTCTTTTTATTGTTTGGTCCATCAGCACCAGTATATGCATAAATATTAAATGCACTATTTGATGTATCTGTCCATTTTGGAACTGTATGATTTGCGTTTACTGGAGTAAATTTGTTATTAAATGTACGTCTTTCATTTAATCCTTCTGTTGCATATGATCTAAATTTTGCTGCTGCTGATGTTTCATTATACGTTGTTGCCTCATAAATCTGTCCGTTATATTTAAATCTTATATAATAATTATATGCTTTTGTACGATGTTTAAACTCGTATTTTCCATTAGAATCTGTATATCTAGTTTCTAATTCTTGATTGTTATCTGCTCGGTAAAGTTTTACTTCTATTCCTTCTACAACTTTATCTCCGCTATCATAATATCCATTAGGTGGTCCATTTGCTTTTCCTGTTTTAGCATCTAAGAATACTATACCACCTATATCTATATAACTTTCATTATATACATACATAGTAGAATCATCATCTAAATTTACCTTCATATTTGTAAGGTCTGTAAATTTTTTGCCATTCATAGTTGCATATCCTTCAATTTCAAATCCATATGGCACATATACTTCTTTTATTATGTAATCACCTATTAATACTTCGTCTAATAGTAAGTGACCACTACTATCTGTTGTTCCAGAATATTGTTTTTTACCATCACTCCACAATTCATACTTAGCACCAGGTACACCTACATCAGGTAAATATTTATCTCTTTTATATATGTTTAATTCTATTATTCCTAATGCTCCTGGAAGCTTAACATGATCTTCTTCAGTGTCTGAATCTGTTTCACTTCCCCAACACTCTAATATCTGGCATTGGCTTGGATCCCAACATCCATATCCACCATGAGAACCTCCAGTTGCATAACAATGTAATTCATATCTATATTGTGATTCTACGTATAATGTTCCACTAACATATACTGTTACACTTTTAATCTCTTTTACCCCTGTTGATTTTTTTACATATATGTAAAAATTTTGACCACTAACTATATTGCTTACACTATAATTTCCATTACTAGATGTCGAATTATTATTTAATGTTACTGTTCCTTTGTCTGTACTTATAACAACTTTTGTTACACTTCCTGTGTAATTTACTTTGTACGCACCTATTTGGTATGTACTATCATTATATTTCTTCCAGCTAACTTTTCCAGTATTAGAAGAAATACTCGCTCCAGAACCTGTTCTACTTATTTCATATAACCATGTTCTAGAAATAACTTGATAGTAATGTGAACCACCAGAAGCAGAACCACATAGTGGCTTTTCTCCTTGTTGTGTACAGTTATATGGTTGTGATGGATCATACTCTATTAGATTATCAAATATTATATTAAGTCCTGTTTGTCCAACATAATAGGCATATGTTTTTCCCGAACCAAAGAATAAATAATAAGCTAATAATATGAGCAAACATATTAGTATTCTCTTTATTACTTTCATTTTCTCCCTCCCCTCTATTATCTATATTTCTTAATTATAAATAGTCCTACTCCAATTATTGCTAATAAAGCAACCATTCCTAAGATATTTAATACTATTCTACCTGTACTTGTTCCTATAATTAATTGTGCATTTGATGTATTATTCTGCGTATTGCTTTCTTGTATATTATTACCATCTGTTGCATTAATTGTTGCAACATTATTAATTATTCCTAAATTATCATTTGTTAGTTTTATTGTTGCAATTAGTTTAATTTCTCTTGTTTGTCCTACTTCTATTTCACTTAAATTTGTATAACGAAGTTTTCCGCCTTCTTCATACCAACCGCTATTTGATGATGCATCAAATTCTAAATCTTCTGGTAATTCATCTATAATTTCTGATATATATGCCTTAGATTCACCTAAGTTTGATATTTTGATAGTGTATTCTACCATTACTTCTGTTCCAACTAAATTTCTAGCTGCAACTTCTAATTTTCCTATTCTTGTTCCTTTGTCATAACTATAATTTTGTTCTTTACCTTTTGGATTTACTGTTCTAATTCTGCTAAGCGATTTCTCTATAGAAACATCAAAATTTCCTAATTTTATTAATCCCATATTTATAGAATTAATATTACTATTTGTTATTTCTATTACATCTGTCATTCCAACATATTCTAAATTTCCTCCTATAGTAGCTGTTCCAGCAATTGCTTTAGAACTTAATGTATCGTTTACTCCTTCTTGTCTATAGTTTGTTATTTTATATATATTTCTATCATATTTAAATATAACAATATATCTACCTGCTGGTAATCCACTTAATGTATAACCTGTAGAAGTTGAAGTTGCTTTTATATCTGCTCCTGTAGAATCTTTTACAATCTCTGATGTATCAGCATTTACAATCATTATTTCATTTCCATCTAATAATTGTTCTGCTGAATCCAACGCACCATTCTCATTACTATCTAGCCATATTGATCCACTAATACTATATGTATTTGATGGGTCTTCTGGATTGTTTGGGTCATCTGGATCAGTTGTTCCACTTCCATCTCCTTTAGCATAATGTTTTACTTCATTTGATGTTGTTGATTTTACATATTCTCCATATACCCTTGAAACATTTGTTAATGTTGTATCTTGTTCTATATCTTGAACTGTTGCTGTAATTTTAATATTTATTACTCCACTTGGTGGTAGCATTGTAGGTATTGTTAATTCATTCTTTTCCTCATCATAATTTGGACGTCCCTCTGAAGTATTTGTAGTAGATGAATCTCCTTCTTGATCTAATGTTTTTGATAAATCATAATTTTCATTAATCTCAATAAAGTCAGTATTACTTCCTGTTCCATTTATATATCTGTTATATTCTAATGTATCTGCAATTATTTCTTTAGGCAATGTATCTACTATATAAATTTGTGAATAAATTTTATCGCTTTTGTTAGTTACCTTTATATTATATGTAATTTGGTCTCCTGCTTTTACTTCTTGATTTTCTGTAGGCGAACTTTTTTCTATTGTTACCTCTGCAGCTTCTATTTTATTTTTTGCAATATTTGATTTATATGTTTCATTATCTACAAAAGTATTTGCAAAGATATCAATAGAACTGTCTATAATATCTAATGTTGTTACTTTTGCTAAAAATTCAAACTCGGCTTGTTGACCACTTTTTAAAGTTTTCATATTAAATGTTAATAAATTATTATCATTAACTTCGATTGTTGTATTGTTTTCGTCATCTGTACCAAGTCCGTTAGAAATTACTTTTGGTTCTGTTACTAATATTTCTTTAGGTATTTGTATAGTTGTTGTTAAATCATTGATATCTTCATCTGTTATGTTATTTATAATAAAACTATATGTATATTCATTACGATCAACCATATATGTTCTCTTCATAAAAGATAATTCTGTTTTTATTTTAGCTTTTTTAATAATATTAGTTAATTTTTGTGTACTTTGTTCTATTCCATTTATTTTTAATATAAAGTTTGTTTCTACAGTTTTAGTTTCTTCATTATCAGCTAAATTCTTTACTCTTAATTCATATTCTATTGTTTGTGTTTCATTAACTTCTAATTTATCTATAACAAGTTGTACTGTCTTTTTTTCTGGCTTTTCTGTATATACTCCAATATAATTTCCAGCTGTACTATCTCCATCAGGATCTGAATATGGAGTTTCATTTTTTTCAAGATAAACTAAGTTTTCAGGTATAGGCATTTCTATTGAAATGTTTTCTATAGCACTAGAACTGTTATTCGTAACATCAACCTTAAAGTTAATAACTTCTTGTTCGTGTATTTCCATATTATCTTTTAAAATAGTATCCCCTAATTTTGGTGTAATTTGCATATTTATAGAATTTTCAGCTTTAACATTGTTGTTATCAGTAATAATATTATTTGAAATATTAGGTGTTTCTAATCCTAAAGTTTGTGTACTTTCTAGTTCTTGATTATTTATATTATATTTAACAGTATATGTAGCATAAGTCTTTAAATTTGGTTGTAAATTACTTGGAATTTTTATGTTATACATAAAATCCAATTTAGTTCCTACGCCAATATTAATGTCTAAAACAATTTTATATGATTTTATATTTTCAAAATTGCTTATATTTTCTTGCCAAGAAGAACTATCTTCTGTAGGTTCGCTTTCTTCTGAATAATAAATTTTTCCATTTACTCCGTTTGTTTTTAAAGCCTCAGTTAATGTTGTATTAAATGAGCTTCCTAAATCTTCTCCATTTATTTTTTTATTATTTTCAAAAGGTATTCTTCCTAAAATTCTTACATTGCTCATATCAGACTGATAATTATTAACTAATATAGTATTTATTTGAGCATTCTTTTCATTTGACTCAATTGGTAGTTGCCCCATAACTACATTTTCATCCATTGTTCGTTTTGTTTCATTTTCTGCATAGCCACTTAATTCACTTATTGTAATCAATCCTGATTTAGCAACTATATTGAATGGTACTTCCATACTATCTTTACCTTGTAGGCTATATTCTGTAGCTTTAGCTAAGTCATTAGAATAATTTAATTTTATACTACTAGTTTTACTTGGAACTGTGTCCTTTAATCTTATTACTGCAGGAATTATTATTTTTGTTCCTTCTTGTATACCTAGTTTATAATTTGTTTCTTCTCCTGTTAGTTTTAATACTAATACTCTTCCATTTTCCTCTAAACGTGCATACTCAAATTTTAGTTCTTCATTATATACTAAAGAAATTTCTCCTGCGTTTATACTTTCTATTTCTTCTGGTAAATTAATCCTAATCTCTGGATTTTTAAATAAGTCATATTTATTGCTATTAGTTACTAAACTTAATGTTAAATTCACATTGTTATCTACAAAAGGCATTAGTTCTGTATTATCCATTTGCAAATCTATTTTTGTATATGTTTCGTTTAAATTTAATAAATTTTCATATTGTTTTGTTATATTAATTTTTTCTTTTATTGCATAAAACTCTTTTGTTTGATTAATATTATAATTTAACTTTGCATCTATTACTTTATAATTTCTTAGTTCTAGAACGCCTTCAACTTGAGGTTTGCTAATTTCTATTCTTATATTAGTTTGGGCATTTTGATATATTACTTCTAATTCTCCATTACTATTTTTAGCTGTGTTTTTATTTATAGTAGCAATCAGATTACTATTACTATCGTACACATTTATATAACCTTCTGTGCCAAGAACTTTTTTAAATAATTCTTCTTTTACAGCTAATGATTTATAATATATTTTGTTTGTTAAAATTTCGTACCTATCTGTTACAAAAGAAGGTTCCATAGTCATTATATTAATGCTATTATTTGTATCTTTATTGTTTATGTTTAGCCTATAGTTTAAATTATAGCCTGTTTCATTATAATTATCATAAAGAAAGCCTTTATTTATAGTATCTGTTGTAAATATATCTGCAGTAATATTATCTCCTACTTGTTCTGTGAATTCATAATTGTTTTTATTTTCTTTAGAAATCACATCTACTTTTGAATATAATTTCATATCAGCTTTAACATAAGTCGTTACTTGTAGTTTGTTTTTTAGTAATTCATTAGTATTCTGATCATAAATGTATGTAAGTATATATTCATCTAATGCGTCATAGAAGGCAATCTCTTGATTTTCATTTACATTATTATTTACAGCAATCTCTATGTTCCCTGTATTTTGATCATATTTATAATTATTTGTACCAAAATTTTTACCAAACTCATCTCCATTTGTACCTTTTGTACTGTTAGCAAATACTCTTACTTCCGAAGGTAATACATTGTTAACTTTAGGTGCTGTAATGCTTAATTTAGTTTGCTCTATAGGGCTTTTTCTCTCTATCTCTTTTATATTTATCTTTTGTTGTATTAATGTCCTTTCTCCAAAGGGTAAAACATTTGTAATATTTGATGTTAACTCAAAATCGGTATTTAAATTCCATTTAAGTCTAATTTTTAATTCTTTTTTAACCTCTATATTTTTACCGCTATCATTTATATATATAGCTTTCATATTAACAGTTGTTTCTTTATCCAAATAATCTAATCTTAAATTATCATTTTTTTGCATAGTTAATGGTATCTCTAATGTAGTTGCATCATTTATGTCGCTTAAATTTATAGTGTTATTTTCTATACTTTTAATCATTTCATTTTGTATTGTTTGCATACCAAAGTTAGGCTCATTAATAGATATCTGCATATTCGTCAAATATCCTGCACCCACATTTATCTCAATTTTTAGTTTTGCGACACTCTCATCTACAATTTCTACACTATGTTTTCTCTCTTGATTCTCCCCAAAATAGACATCAAAGTTTACATTTCTGTTATTGGTATTGTTTCCTTGTTTTTCTAAGTCATCTATAGCAGCATAAGCATTAGTTGGTATTAAAATGATTTCACTTATCATAATAACAAAAACTATTAGAACTGCTATTAATTTGTTACAACTGTTATTTTTGGTTTTCATGTTTTACCTCCTATTTTTGTATATATTTTGTATATACCATTTTTCTTTTATAAAATACATACTATATTATTATATAATTATAGCCACCCCTTTTTTATAAGTAAATATGCCCTCCTTCTCATTTTTTTCATATAACCACTATCTCTCTACGGCTCTTCATTTTACATTTTAATATTATTTTTTCTTTACATTTATTTCTTTAGTATTTTTGTCTTATGAAATTTTATAGACACATAAAAAAAGAGCAAAAATTTGCTCTTTTTTTGTTTTTATACTAACTTCACTATATTAAACTGACTTTTACTATGGTAAGTATTTTGCTGGGTCAACTCTTTGTGAACCATTTACCCTTACTTCGAAGTGTAAATGTGCTCCACCCTTAGGGTTACTTGGTGTTGGTCTTGGACTTACGTTTCCAGTATTACCTACTGTCATTATTTGTTGCCCTTGTGATACTCTTTGTCCTTCTTTTACTAATCTACTTCCCGGCTTACCATGGGCATATAATGTTATATTACCATCATCATGCAGTATTGCTATATATTCTCCGTAACTTCTGTATTTCCCTATTAAATTTCCATTTAAATCGTAATTTGGAATTGTTCCTGTTAATGTTTCTGAAATAACTACTGTTCCACTTTTTGCTGCTACTACTGGTTTTCCATAGTTACCTCCAAAATCTGCTCCGCCATGACCAGAATATCCATAAAAACCACATGTTATATTAGCCTTGCTTAACCCTAGAATTGGACATATATATCCTTTTGAACTAGTCCCACCTGAACCGCTGCTATTACTTCCGCCAGACGAACTATTTCCATTGTTGCTTGAATTGTTATTATTGTTGTTTTTATTTGCATTTGCTATTTCTTCAAGTCTTTTATCTATAGCTGCTTTATCTTTTTCGAATTGCGCTAAGTCTGCTTGTAGATCCTTTGCTTCCCCTTCTAAATCATCTATGTATTTTTCTTTTTCTTGTTTAGTAGCATTTAGCTCTTGAGTTTTTACTTCTTTTTCACTTTTTAATGTTTCTACTTCGGCTTTATCATTTTCTAGCGATTTCTTTGTCTCTTCTATTTGCTTTTGTTCATTTTGTATTTGCTCTAATAAATCTAAATCATATGAAGCTAATTCTGATATTAAATAATAATTAGATATAAACTCAGTTAAACTAGTAGAAGATAACAATAAATCTATGTAAGATACACTTCCATTCTCGTAAATTGTTACTAATCTTTCATCTAATAATTTAGAATTCTCATCATATGCTTTTTGTTGTTCTTCTAATTTCTTTTCGTTTTCACTTATGTTAGTGTTTAATGTATCTAACTTATCATTTAATGTATCTATAGAACCTTGATATTCATCTATCTTTGTTTGAATATCATCAACTTGTTTTTCTGTATCTGTTTTGGTTGTATTTACATCATTTAATTGTTCTTTTGTTTTATCTATTTTATCTTGTAAATCTTTTGAATCTTGTGATGAAACTCCTAAAGATATATTGGTCATAATCGTTATCGCTACTATTAAAATAGCCAATATCTTTTTTAGCATTTGTTTCATATAAATTTCTCCTTTATAAGTATTATATTGCTTTATTTTGCGCTTTCTTTTAATATTGCAACTAATAACTCATTTTCTTGTATTTTAAATGTTTTACCTTTGTATGTATATTCTTCCCCTGTCTTATATACTAAATATCCTGTATTCATTAATTTCTGAGATATTAGACTTAAAAATGTTATAGAATCTTCTTCTGACAAATTTAATTTCATTCTAACCTCATAGAATGAAAATTTTATTATTTCTCTATTCTGTGCTAGTTTTGCATTTAAATAATTATCTACAAATTCTAACGTCATTCTAATTCTCCTTATCTTTTTTGGTATAATATCATATTTTAAATAAAAAAACAACACTTCGATATAATAAGTGTTGTTTGGTGCACCACCGGGGGGTCGAACCCCGGACCTTCTGATTAAGAGTC
>MNRL01000009.1 GCA_001915925.1 Clostridium sp. CAG:354_28_25 | reverse complement strand
AAAAATATAAAATTAAATAGGAATCTCGAAAATTAATCTACAAAATAGCTTCAAGATTTTACAAAAGAGAAATCCTACTAAAAATTTATGCTATCAATTTGCCATAAACATTTGACAAATACCAAAAAAGGCAATATAATCTATACGACTAATAAATGTTGACGAAGAAATTATATAAGTAGTTAATTTGAAACTCTAACTAGGGAATTGTAGCCATAGACTGGAAGCTACAATAGAAAGGCAAATTAACGAATTTCAGTAATGGAGTCAAATCGTGTAAGAGCGTTAATCTGTAATGAGGTAGTAGAAATACTATAAAAAAAGGTGGTACCACGAGCAAATCGTCCTTTATGGAAGATTGCTCGTTTTTTGATTTTCAATCCACATACAAATAGGGAATAGGGACTAGGGAAAGAGGGACGTTCCTTAAATCCCTATTCGAAAACAAAAAAGGGAAAAAAGGACCGTCCCTATTTCCATAGAAAACAAAAAAGAACGTCCTCAAATCCCGGAACGATCAAAAATCCCGCCACCATAAAATTTTAAGAAAGGAAAAGATTTATGAAAGAGAAATTAGAAGAAATCAAAACAAAAGGTTTAGAAAAAATTAAAAACGTAAAGACTATTGCTGAGCTTGAAGAAGTCAGAAAAGAATTAACTGGTAAAAAAAGTGAATTATCAGAAGTTCTAAAATCTATGAAAGATTTATCTGTAGAAGAGAAAAAAACAATTGGAATGATGGCAACGGAAATTAAAAATACATTTATAAGCAACTTACAACAAAAAGATGATGAAATTATTGCTTCTATGAGTGTATTAGATGAACCAATCGACTTAACAATTCCTGGTAAAAAGGTGAGTGGAGGAGCGCTTCATCCAATAACTCAAATGAAACATGACTTAAATGATGCATTTTTATCTTTAGGTTTTGAAGTATTCAATGAAGATGATATAAGTAGTGAAAAATATGCATTTGATAATTTGAATTTTGCTAAAAATCATCCTGCACGTCAATCTATGGACACATATTGGCTTGAAGGAACAGAAGATAAAGAAGGTGCAGAAAGATTATGCTTAAGACCACATTTAACAGGTGGTTCTGTAAGATATTTACTAAAACATGGAGCACCAGCAAGATTTGTATATCCAGGAGAAGTATATAGAAATGAAACAACTGATGCTAGACATGAAAGAGCATTCTTCCAATATGAAGCATTAATAGTTGATAAAGATATATCTTTTTCATCTGGTATGGTTATGATCCAAACAATCTTAGAAAAAGTTTTTGGAAGAACGATAAAAACAAGAATGAGAGAAGGATTTTTCCCATTTACAGAACCAGGATATGAAATAGATATGGAATGTTTAGTATGTGGTGGAAAAGGATGTAAAGTATGTAATCATAATGGATGGATAGAAGTTATGCCAGGTGGTGTAATTCATCCAAATGTATTAAAATCAGCAGGATTAGATCCAGACATATGGACAGGATTCTATATTAATATTGGATTAGATAGATTAGTAATGATGAGATATGGAGTAGATGATGTACGTTTATTCCATAGTGGAGATTTAAGATTTTTAAAACAATTTAAATAGAAAGGATTTTGAATATGAAAGTATCATTAAATTTAATTAGAAAATATGTTGATTTACCTGAAGGTTTAACTGATGAACAAATTGCCTATGATATGACACTAAGGACAGTAGAAGTAGAAGAAGTCGAAAATACTGCCCAAAAATTTCATAACATAGTTGTAGGAGAAATTTTAGAAATAAAAGAACATCCAAATGCTGATAAATTAAGAATATGTATGGTAGATATTGGAGAAGAAGAACCTGTACAAATCGTATGTGGTGGTTCTAACCTTTATGTTGGAGAACATGTAGTAGTATCAAAACCAGGAGCAGAAGTTGTTTGGCATGGTCAAGGAGAACCTGTTAAAATAACAAAAACAAAAATGAGAGGAGAAAGCTCTTATGGAATGATTTGTGCTTCTACAGAAGTGTATTTAAGTGATTTCTTCCCAAATGAAGAAGAAAGTGAAATAGTTGATTTAAAAGATTTTGATTGCAAACCAGGAGATAGTGTTGCAGATTTATTTGGAATGAATGATACAGTATTAGAAATAGATAATAAATCATTATCTAATAGACCAGATTTATGGGGACATTATGGAATTGCAAGAGAATTATCAGCTATATATGATGCACCATTAAAAGAATTACCAAAATACGAAATACCAAAAGTTCCAGAATATAGTGTAGAAATAAAAGATACAACTAAATGTAATAGATATGTAGCAGTAGAAATAGATGGTATATATGAAAAACCATCCCCAATGTGGATGCAATCATTATTATCAAAAGTAGGTCAAAGACCAATAAATGCCATTGTTGATATAACAAATTATGTAATGATGGCAGTAGGTCAACCACTTCATGCTTTTGACAAAACACATGTAAGTGGAGAAAAAATAATAATAAGAAATGCCAAAGAAAATGAGAAATTATTATTATTAGATAATAACTTTATTGAGCTTTCAACAGACGATTTAGTAATATGTGATGAAAGTGATGCAATGGCATTAGCTGGAATTAAAGGTGGTAAAAAAGATTCTATTCTGCCAGATACAAAAGGAGTTGTATTAGAAGTAGCAAACTTCTCTGCAGATACAGTTAGACAAACAGATAAAAAATTTGCAGAAAAAACAGAAGCTTCAATGAGATTTGAAAAAGGTGTTGATACACAAAGAGTAGATGAAGGATTAAATTTAGCATTAAGATTAATTAAAGAAATATTCCCAGATAGCAAAATAATTAAATATGCAGATGTTTATCCAAACGAAACTAAAAAGAATGAAATAAAAGTAAGTGAAGAATTCTTAGATACAAGATTAGGAAAGAAAATACCACAAGAGAAGATTGAACAAATTTTAACAGCTCTTGGATATGAAATATCATTAAATAACGGAGAATATGATGTAATAGTTCCAACATGGAGATCAACAGGTGATGTAACAATCAAAGATGATGTAATGGGAGATATTGCAAGAATATTAAGCTTTGATAGTTTTGAGGCAAAACCAATTACTATAACATTTGAACATTCTGTAAAACAAAATGATGTTTTACTTGAAAGAAGAATTAAAGAATATTTAGCATATAGATGCGGATTTTATGAAATTTTCACATATCCATGGATTGAAGAAAAATATATTAAAGCAGCAGGAATAGATATGGAGAAATCTTTAAAATTAGCAACTCCACCAGCACCAGATTTAGCATATTTAAGAAGTTCTTTAATTCCAGGAATGTTAGAAGCAGTTGTTAAAAATTTAAGATATTATGATGAATTTAGATTATTTGACTGTGAAGAAGTTTATGAAAAAGGTGATTATAGACCATCTTCAGAAGATGAAATCTTACCAATTCAAAAGAATTATTTAACTGGATGTATAGTAGGAAAAGAGGCTAAAGAAATATTCTATGAAGCAAAAGGTGTAATTGAAAATATGGCTGAATATTGCCATATGGAAGAACTTAAATTAGAAAAAATGGAGAAGCCATATTGGGCAGATGTTAATGCATACCTAAATGTAGTTAAAGGTAATGAAGTAATCGGAACATTAGGATTAGTTTCTGTAAAAGTAATGGCAGATACTAAAATAAAAAGAACAAATGTAGCAATGTTTGAAATTAATACAGAAAAATTTGTTCCATATGCTTCAAGAACAAATGAATATGAAAGATTACCAGAACTACCATTAGTAGAAAAAGATTTATCAATCATAGTTGATGAAGAAATTACATGGAAACAAATTGAAGAAAATATTAGAGCAAAAGTTAAAGAAGTTGAATTTGTTGATGAATATAGGGGAGACCAAATACCAGAAGGTAAAAAATCAGTTACATTAAAAGTAAAAATACTTAATGAAGGAACAACTATGACATCAGAACAAATAAATGAAAAAATGAATAGCATATTAAAAACTCTAGACAAGAGATGTGGAGCTAAATTAAGAGATTAATAAACTTTAGGGACGGAGCTTAAAGTTCAATTGGTAAACATAAGACGGGACGGTAAAATTAAAACTAAAGAGCTATTTAATTATGAGGACTTACCAGAAATGGTAGGTCTATATTTTTTGTTAAAATAATTATAAAAATGTTACTTTTTTTATAAAATTATCAATATAAAGATGTAAGATATCTTATGTAAAAAAGGAGTTTAAAACAAAAGTGAATAAAGATAGAGAAATAAAACGATATATAAAAAATAATGAACTTGATTTAGAAAGAATAATAAACGAATATTCATCTTATATAGCTATTATTATAAATAACATGGCAAGTACTAATTTAAGTAATGAAGATAAAGAAGAGATTATTTCTGAAGTGTTTTTTATACTATGGAAAAATAAACACAAATTAGATATAAACAAAAGCCTAAGTTCGTATATTGCAGGGATAACAAGAAACTTAGTAAAAGAATATTTAAGAAAAATTAAAATTAATGTAGATATTTCGGATTATGAAAATAGTTTGTATGGTTATGATAAAATTGATTTTCTTGATACTAATATTCAAGAAATTAGGCACATAGAAAAGAAACTAGAAAACATGAAGGAAATTGATAAAACAATATTTTTAGATTTTTATTATTCTTCTAAATCAATTAAGGATATAGCTAAAGAACAAAAGATGTCTGAATTTAGTGTAAAGCAAAGATTGTACAGAATTAGGAATAAAATAAAGAAAGAGGTTAAATAATATGGATAATAATAAAATTTTAGAAAAAGTAAAGGTGAAAATAGCTATATCCAATGTAAAAGAGGAGGATATAGTTATGAATAAAAATAGATTTAATGCTATTAAAAAGATAGGAATAGTTGCATGTGCTGCATTTTCTATGACTGGAGTAGTTTTTGCTACAACTCAAATTATTAATAAGTTTGGAAAAAATAGTAGTGATGGTGTCCAAACAGCTATTAATAATGCATATTATAGTGACGTAAATACAGAATATAAAGAAGCTAATGGTATTAGTGCAAATATAGAATCTTTTTTACTAGATGATTATAATTTTGATATAACTATAAATATAAAATTTGATGAAACTTATAATTTGACCAATATGCTATCTAAAGAAGGTAAAATAGATATAATGGACTTGAAGGTAGTAAATGAAAATAATGAAAAAGTTTTTGCAACAAGAGAACTAGAATCAGAAGAAATGACATCATTATATGAAACAGAGAAAGAAGCAAAAGCAAATTATGACAGCTATACTGGAGGATATAGTCAAGCAAGTGAGAAAATAGATGAACATGATTTAAAATTTTATTTAACTGCTACAGGAAATGAAAAAGAATTCCCAGAATCTAAAACACTAAAAGTAACATTTAATAAAATAAGAAATACAACAAAAGGAGAAGAAAAATCTATTATTTATAATGGTGAATGGAGTTATGAAATAGATGTACCTACTAAAATGTCTAAGTCAAATATTATAGACTATAAGCTTGTTTCTATTAGTGATAAAAATTATAAATTTAAAAGTGCTAAAGTTTCAAATACTGCCTTTAGAATATATTTAGATAATTGCAAAGACATTGCGTGGAGTGAAAAAGAGTATGTGGAGACATCTGATGGAACTAAATATTATCCTGCACATAGATCTGATGGAGATGGAGAAATAAGCGTTAAAGAAGATGGAACAGTAACATACTATAATACTTTTAATTTAACAAATTATGATGCAACAGATACTTTAAAAGTGCATTTATTTAAAACAACTGGCGAAGAAGTTGTTATAGAGTTGGAAAAAGAAGAATAAGTATGAAATTAAAATAAAGAGCTATTTAATTAAATTTAAGTAGCTCTTTTGCTATATATGTGAAACTTCCGTGAAATCTTTACTATAGCTGTTGATTTTAGCAAAGAAAAATAATAAACTATATCTCATAAGCAAACTAAAAGGGTGAAGTAAAATGGTAGGAAATATAGTTACAAATCCTAAATTATTAGAAGATACAGATAAAAGATATTATAGAGAATGTTACTGTGGACTATGCAAATCATTACAAAGAAAGCACAAAAATATAAGCAGATTTACATTAAACTATGATATGACATTTTTAATAATATTATTAAATGAAGTTTACAAAGAAAAAAACGAAAAGTTAGAATGTAGATGTATGATGCATCCTGTTCATAAACATACTTATATTAAAGGAACTTTTATAGACTATGTAGCAGATATGAATATTTTACTTTCTTATTATAATCTTCTTGATGATTGGCAAGATGACAAAAATGTATTTGCTAATTGTTATGCAAAATTGATAAAAAAGAGTTTTAAAAAAGTATGTAAGAAATATCCTAAAAAAGCTCAAAATGTACAAAATGCTTTAAAAGAATTAAATGATATAGAAACCAAAAATATTATAAATCCAGATTTAGCAGCACAAGCAAGTGGCAAATTATTTAGAGAAATATTTGCACCATACGAGGATGAATATGAAGAAAAACTAAGAGATTTTGGTGATGCATTAGGAAAATTTATATATATATTAGATGCATGCATAGATTTAGAAAAAGATATTAAACATAAAAGATATAATCCATTAATAACTAATTCAAAGTCAGAATTTGATGATATGCTTAATCTACTTTTATCAGATTGTGTAGAAAAATATAAAAACCTAAATATTTCTAACAAAATAATTGAAAATATATTATATTCTGGAATTTGGACAAAATATGAAATACATAAAAAGAAGGGAGAAAAATAAATGATACAAAATCCATACGAAGTACTTGGAGTGTCATATGGAGCAACAGATGCAGAAGTTACGAAAGCATACAGAAAACTAGTAAAAAAATATCATCCAGATTTACATCCAGGGGACGAAGAAGCAGCAAAAAAGATGAGGGAAATAAATGAAGCATATGATCAAATAAAAAATGGTACTGCAAATCAATATAATAGCTATTCTAACACTCAAAATAATTCATATAGTAATAATAGTGGAAGTACAAATCTTTATCAAGTAGCAAGTCATTTTATACAAACTGGAATGTATAGGGAAGCATTAAGAGTGCTTTCAGAAATTCAGGATAAAACTGCTGAATGGTATTATTTAAGTAGTATTGCAAATTATTATACAGGTAATAGAATAACAGCATTAAACAATGCAAAAATGGCAGTACAAATGGAACCTAATAATTTAAGATATCAAGAATTATTACAACAATTGCAAGGCGGAGGAAATATGTATAGAGAACAAAGTAGAACATATGGAAGACCTTTTGATATGCAAAATATATGTTTTTGGTGGTGTTTAGCAGATTCTATATGTAATTGTTGTTGTGGTCCAAGATTTATATGTTAAAGGAGGAATGCATATTGAATAAATTTATATATAAATTAGCCGATTTTATGCAAGGCAGATATGGAATAGATGAATTATATAAATTTTTATTTATTATATTTTGGATTATTGCAATTATAAGTATAGTCATTAGAAATCCAATTATATATCTATTAGAGATACTAATTTGTGTTTATATGATGTTTAGAGTCTTTTCACGCAATATTTATAAAAGACAAAATGAAAATGCAAAATTTTTAAAGATTAAAAATAAAGTTATAGAAAAGATAAAATTACGTAAGAAAAAATGGGCATATAGAAAAACTCATATTTATAGAAAATGTCCTAATTGTAAAGCCGAAATCAGATTACCAAAGAAAAAAGGTAAACATGTTTGTACATGTCCTCGTTGTAAAAAAGATTTTGATGTTATAGTATGAAAATAAAAGTCCTTTGAAAAATGTGTGAAATTGTCACAAAAGTCGTTTGACTTTTGTGATTTTTACATGCCATAAATTATATCTCATACAATATCTTAATTTTCCTACCATCAACTTCAATAAGTTTATCATCCTTTAAATGCTTTAATTCTCTAAACATAGCAGATCTATCAATTGCAAGGTAATCTGCTAAATCCTTAAAAGGAAAACTTAAATAAATATTTTTAGAACGACTTTTTCTATGTTCAATCTCAAAAAATTTTAATAATTTTTCACGTATTTGTTTTTTCTCTAATACTTTAACTCTTTCGTTAGTTTCTCTGTATTTTGTATTGATTATATCAAATAAATTACTTAAAAAAATATTAAAATAATTATGATTAGTATTTTCAGGTCTCATAAGTTTTACATAGTCTATAATTAGAACTTCTGTATCTTCCTTTGCGATTATTTGACAGTCTTCACTATTAGTTGCAGAAATTGTTGTTCCAAACACACTATCTTTTCCAAGATTTTCCTGTACCATTTCGTTCCCATTGTACTCTATATTCATAATTTGGGCAAATCCACTAAGTACAATTCCAATAATATTATCGTTTTTTATGGTAGGAACAATCTCTTCACCTTTAGTATATCTATACCTGTGAACGCCTAGAAGCACAAAGAGTTTACCGATTTGTAATTTTGTTAATCCTTCAAAAGGAAGCCTCATTTTTATCACCTAAAAAAATTTTAACAAAAAAACAAAAAAGTTGCAAGTGCAACTTGTATATATTAAAAATTATATATAATATTTACTCGTAATAAATAATACAAAAAAATAAATCAGGGGAGGAACAAAAGAATGAAAATCGTTAAAAGAGATGGACACATTGTGGACTACGATCCAGAAAAAATTAGAGTAGCAATTGGAAAAGCAAATGAGGAGGTAAGAGGAAGAGAAAAAGCAACTAAAGAAGAAATAAAAGAAATCATAAAATACATCGAAGATTTAAATAAAAAAAGAATTTTAGTTGAAGATATTCAAGATATAATAGAACAAAAGCTAATGGAATTTGACAAATATCAATTAGCAAAGAAATATATTACATATAGATATACTAGAGAATTAGTAAGAAAAGCAAATACAACAGACAAATCAATTAAAGAATTAATTGAAGGAGAAAACGAATATTGGAATAGTGAAAATTCTAATAAAAATGCAGAAGTAGTTACAACACAAAGAGACTACTTAGCAGGAATAACAAGTACAGATATAACAAGAAGATTTTTACTCCCTGAAGATATAGTAGAGGCACATGATGCAGGTATTATACATTTTCATGATGCTGATTATTTTGCGCAAAATGCTCTTCATAATTGTGAATTAATTAACTTAGATGATATGTTACAATACGGAACAGTAATAAATGGAGTTATGATAGAAAAACCACATAGATTTTTAACAGCTGCAACAATAGCAACACAAATAATATTAGCAGTAACATCATCAAGCTATGGCGGAGCTACGGTATCACTTACACATTTAGCACCATTTGTTAGATTAAGCTATGAAAAGTATTTAAAGAAATATCAAGCAAGAAACTTTAGCAAAAAAGATTGTGAAAAATATGCTATGCAAGATACTAAAAAAGAAATTGAAGATGGTGTCCAAACATTTAACTATCAAGTAAACTCTATGACAAACACAAATGGACAAGCACCATTCTTATCAGTTTGTATGTATTTAGGAGAAACAGAAGAATATAAAGACGAACTTGCAATGATAATCGAAGAGTTCTTAAAACAAAGAATATTAGGTTTTAAGAACGAAAAAGGTGTATATATAACACCAGCGTTCCCAAAACTTTTATATGTTCTTGAAGAAGATAATATTCATGAAGGCAGCAAATACTGGTATCTAACAAAACTTGCTGCAGAATGTACAGCTAAAAGAATGGTTCCAGATTATATATCAGAAAAGATGATGCTAAAATATAAGAAAAATATCCTAGGAGATGGAGATTGTTATCCATGTATGGGATGTAGATCATTCTTAACACCTGATAGAATGTTAAATATAGGAAATATAGCAAAAGCTAAAAATTATGTAGAAGGAAAAGGTAAATATTATGGAAGATTCAACCAAGGTGTTGTAACGATTAATTTACCAGATGTTGCACTTTCTGCTGATGGTGATATGGATGAATTCTGGAAGATATTTGACGAAAGATTGGAGTTATGTCACAGAGCTTTACAAATAAGACATAAGAGATTAAGTAATGTAACAAGTGATGTAGCACCTATTTTATGGCAACATGGAGCATTAGCAAGATTAGAAAAAGGTGAATCAATACATGAATTATTACATCATGGATATTCTACAATTTCACTTGGATATGCAGGTCTATATGAATGTGTTAAAGTTATGACAGGACACAGTCATACAGATAATGGACCAGGAAAAGAATTTGGATTAAAAGTAATGCAACATTTAAATGATGCAACAAGCAAATGGAAAGCAGAAGAAGATTTAGATTATTCTGTTTATGGTACACCAATAGAATCAACGACATATAAATTTGCTAAATGCTTAAAAGAAAGATTTGGAACAGTAAAAGGAATTACAGACAGAAATTATATTACTAATTCATATCATGTTCCTGTATTCGAAGAAATAGACGCATTTTCTAAATTAAAACTAGAAAGCGAATTTCAAGTATTAAGTCCTGGTGGAGCTATTTCTTATGTAGAAACACCAAACTTACAAGGAAATATTGATGCAGTAATTGAAGTTATACAATTTATTTATGATAATATCATGTACGCAGAACTTAATACTAAATCTGATTATTGTCAAAACTGTGGTTATACAGGAGAGATTTTAATAGATGATGATTTAGAATGGTATTGTCCAAATTGTGGTAATAGAGATCACAATACATTAAATGTTGCAAGACGTACTTGCGGATATATCGGAACAAACTTCTGGAATAAAGGAAGAACACAAGAAATAAAAGAAAGAGTTTTACATATCGATAACAAGGAGGCATAATTATGAGATACAATTTAATTAGAAAAATGGATATATCAAACGGGCCAGGAGTAAGAGTATCTATATTTATGCAAGGTTGTCCTTTTCATTGTAAGAACTGTTTTAATCCTGAAACATGGGATTTCGAAGGTGGAAAAGAATTTACACAAGAAACAATTGATAAAGTACTAGAATTAAGTAATAAAAATGAAGTAAAAGGGTTATCTATATTAGGTGGGGAGCCAATGGCTCCTACTAATATAAAAGGAACAGCAAAACTTGCCAAAGCATTTAAAGAAAAATATCCAGATAAAAATGTATGGGCATGGTCTGGCTATAAGTATGAACAATTAAAAGATCAAGATGCATTAAAATATATAGATGTATTAGTTGATGGAAATTATGAAGACGAATTACATGATCCAACATTAAAATGGAAAGGTTCTTCTAACCAAAGAGTAATTGATGTACAAAAGAGTTTAAAAAATGGCGGAATTAATTTAGTAAAATAGGGTTTTGAGTCAGACAGGGATTTGGGGGACGGTCCTAAAATCCCTATTTTGTAAAAATTTAAAAATAAGTATATTAAAAAGTAGGTAATTTATTGTAAGTTACCTACTTTTGTGTTATTATGCAAATAATTTAAGGAGAAATAAAAATGTCTAAATTAGTTATATTAAGAGGAAACTCTGGAAGCGGCAAAACAACTGTTGCAAAAGGCTTGCAACAGAAATTAGGACATGGAACGATGCTTATTTCACAAGATGTTGTTAGAAGAGAAATGCTATATGTAAAAGATGGCGAAAAGCCTAAAGTAAGTGAATTACTTTTTCAACTTGCAGTTTATGGTAAAGAGCACTGTGAAGTAGTAATTTTAGAGGGAATATTAAACTCAAAATGGTATGAGCCCTTATTTAAAAAGCTGATTAAAGAATTTGATAAGGATATTTATGCATTTTACTTTGATATTCCATTTGAGGAAACTTTAAGAAGGCATAAAACTAAACCTAATGCAAATGAATTTGGAGAAACAGAATTACGAAAATGGTGGAACGAAAATGATTTACTAGACTGTATTCCGGAAACATTATTAGGTAAAGAGCTAAAAATTGATGAAATCATAAACATAATAGTTAACAATTTAAATAGTAGGTGAAATAATGGATAAATGGTTAGAACTAATAATAGAAATACAAAGTTTAGCACAAAATGGTTTGGCTTATACAAACAATGCATACGACATAGAAAGATATAAAAGATTACGAGATATATCTGCAGAAATGTTAAGTATGAAAACCGAAATTTCATTAGAGAAAGTAAAAGATTTATTTTGTAATGAAACAGGTTATCAAACACCTAAATTAGATACAAGAGCTGCAATATTTAAAGATAATAAAATATTATTAACTCACGAAAATGATGGAACATGGTCTTTGCCAGGAGGATGGGTTGATGTGCTAGAGTCAATTAAATCAAATACAGTTAAGGAAGTAAAAGAGGAGACTGGTTTAGATGTTTTGGCAAAAAAACTAATTGCAGTTCAGGATAGAAATCAGCATAATAAACCTGTATATGCTTATGGCGTATGTAAGGTTTTTGTTCTATGTGATGTGGTAGGCGGACAATTCGAAAAAAATATAGAAACAACAGAGATAGCATATTTTTCATTAGACGAATTACCAGAATTATCAGAGGCAAAAAACAACAAAGAACAGATAGAGATGTGTTTTAAAGCTAATCAAGATAAAGATTGGAAAGTACAATTCGATTAAAATATGGAAGGAGCCTTAAATATGAAAAATATTTTAATACATGGGTTAGGGCAAAACGAGAATAGTTGGAATATAGTAGAAAAAGAATTAAATCTTCATAATATTAAGATAGAAAAGCCAAATTTATATTCAATGTTAAAAGATACAAGAATTAATTATTCTATTTTATATAAAAAATTTGCGGATTACTGTAACAGTTTTAGCGAGAAATTAAACTTATGTGGCTTATCTCTTGGGGGAATATTAGCATTAGACTATTCAAAGGAATTTCCTGAGAAAGTGAATTCGCTCATTTTAATAGGAACACCTTACAAAATACCAAAATTTCTTTTTAAACTTCAAGGTATAATATTTCATATTACTCCAAAATCTACATTCGAGAAAATCGGATGCACAAAAGGAGATTTTATTTCACTAGTTGCTTCAATGGGCGATTTAGATATAGAGACTAATTTAGATAAAATAGATTGCAAAACATTAATTTTATGCGGAATAAAAGATAAGCATAATATGGAAAATGCAAAATTATTAAATAAGACTATAAAAAACAGTTCTTTTAAGACAGTTAGCAACGCATCACATGTAGTGAATGTAGACAATCCAAAAGATTTATCTAATATGATTTATGATTTTTGGAGAGAAAAGTAGTAAATAATTATAAGATAATTTTATTTATATTATAATGCGAGAAATCTAAGGAGAAATAAATATGGAGTTGAATTTATTAAGGCATGCAGAAAGCGAATTCAATAAGATAGGATTATTACAAGGAAGAATTGATTGTAATTTAAGTGAAGAAGGAATAAGAAAAACAAAAGAAAGAGCAAAGAACTTTGATAGCAATTATTATGATATATGTTTTTCTTCACCACTAAAAAGAACTCTTCAAACTGCAAAAATTCTAGTTCCAAATTTAAAAATAATTTGTGATGAAAGAATAATTGAAAGAAGTTTAGGAGACTGGGAAAATACACCTATTTCAGATGAAAAAAGTTTTTTACTTAAAAATATAGAAAAAAGACCACCAAATGGAGAGTTAATAACTGATGTTGCAAAAAGAGTAGAGGACTTTATTGATTTTCTAAAAGAAAATTATGAAGGTAAAAAGATTCTTGTTGTTACACATGCGGGAGTAATTTATGCTTTTCAAAGAGTTTTAAATTTAAAAGTAGAAGGTGTAAATAATTTAGATATAGTAAAAATAAAAATTTAAATATAAGGAGATAAAAATTATGAGTAAAGAAAATGAAGAAACATTAAAAATATATGATAGAAAGGCAGGTACATATTTAAAGACAAGTATTGCACATGATAATCTTGATCCAGAGAAGGCAAAACGTAAAAGTGATAAATTACATAAATTTATTACAACTAATATTGGAACATTACCTAAAGGTTCGAAGGTGTTTGAGTTTGGCTCAGGTGATGGAGTAAATGCAAAATACATAGTAGATTTAGGATATAATGTAACTGCAAGTGATGTGGCAGAAGATTTTATTAATGCAATTAAATCTAAAGGTGTAAATACTATAAAATTTAATGTATTAGAAGATAATTTTGATGAAAAATATTCTGGCATATTTGCATGGAGAGTATTTGTTCATTTTACTAAAGAAGATGCATTAAAAGTATTAGAAAAAACATATGAAGCCTTAGAAGATAATGGATTATTTGTTTTTAATGTAATGAACCGTGAAGGGAAAAATGTTGACGAAGAATGGGTTGATTTTTCTAATGAATATCATATGGGAGCAGAGCGTTATTATAAATATTTCTCGGAAGAAGATATGAATGAAATCATTACCAAAACAGGCTTCAAAGTTTATGACTTTCACAAAGAAGGTGGCTCAAATAATAATAAATGGCTAGTATATGTATTAAAAAAGGTGATTTAGGCGGTGCTCCTAAAATCTCTATAAATGAAAAAATAAAAAGGGAAAAAAGGAACGTCCCCATTTCACTGTAGGAGGAAAAAATGAAAATAGTAAAAAAAGAAAATGCAAAACACTTTAAATATGCTGATACTAGTTCAGTATTAGAATATTCAATTGATTTAAATGAGAGAAATTTGGATTTCTGTATAAATACAATTACAGGTAGATATCCAGAAAAGGGATATTGTTCTAATTTAGCATGTGAAGAATTATGCTATGTATTGGATGGAACAGGTCATATATACAAAAAAGGAGAAGAAACAATAGAATTTAAAGCAGGAGACATTATCTTTTTAAATAAAAAAGATATTTATTATTGGGAAGGTAATTTTAAGGTAGCAATTGTATGTACACCTGCTTGGAGCAAAGAACAATGCAAATTATATGATGAATAATAATGCAAGGAGGAACCAAAATGAAAGTAATAACTGTATGTGGTAGTTATAAATACAAAAATGAAATGAAAGAAATAACGGAGAAAATGGCACTAAAAGGGAATTGTATGCTAACTCCAATTGAACTTACAAAGCCTAATAAAGAAGCATATACAAAAGAAGAAGCGTCTATGATTGATAAAATGCATAAAGAAAAAATAAAACTTTCTGATGCTATATTAGTTGTTAATGTAGACGGATATATTGGAAACAGTACAAAAAGTGAAATTGAATATGCTAAGTCATTAAATAAAGAAATCTTATATTATACAGATTTAATTGAATAGTATTTCGAAGGGAGTATTATTGTGACAAAAATAGTATTTATTAGACATGCTGAATCAGAATATAATAGAGATGGTATTTGGGCTGGAAGGGCAGACTGTAATTTGACTGAAAAAGGTATTGAAGCCGCCAAAGAACTAGGAAAAAGTTTAAATAATAATTTTGATGTAATATATTGCTCACCTTTAAAAAGAACTAAGCAAACATTAAATGTAATATTCCCTGAAGCAAAACCAATTTATGATGAAAGAATAACTGAAATATCGATAGGCGAATGGGAAAATCAGAGGCTAAAGAAGATACTTTATGCGCAGAATATATAAAGAGTTTATTAGAAGGCGAAAATTCAAATTTAGATAATGAAATAGAAGAATTAAAAATTATAGCAGGAAAAAGATTTTTTGATAAAAACTTACAAGACATTTTTCCAGAACGAGACTTTTATCTAGCAACAGAAGTAAACAAATTCAACTTTGTTTTAAAGGTAGAAAAAGATCAAGACGGAATGAATTATATTAAAAGGATAGATATTAATTAAAATAAAGGCTCTGTATGCAGAGTCTTTTTGTTATTATTATAAGATAAAAAGCTATTTATAAGTTTTTGTACTCACGGTACAAAAACTTGGAAAATAATTGACGATTTTTTTTATTTATATTATTCTAATAAAGGCAATAAAATAGAAAAAAAGTAGTGAAGGAGAAAGATAAAATGAGTAAAAACACGTTAGTTGTAAGCGATTTAAAAGATATATTAAATAAAACAAGAGAACTTTATGGAGATAGACCAGGATATAAAATAAAACTTGAAGAAGGAAAATATCAAGTATATACACATAATGAAATTAGAGATATGATAGATTACCTAGGAACAGCATTAATTAACTTAGGATTAAAGGATAAAAGAATCGCTGTTATAGGTGAAAATAGATATGAATGGGAACTTGCATATTTATCTGTAGTATGTGGTACAGGTACAGTTGTTCCATTAGATAAATCATTACCAGCAAACGAATTGGAAGAATTAGTAGAAAGATCAGAAGTTGAAGCAATATTCTATTCTAAAAAATATGAAGAGATAGTAGAAAAAATTAAATATAGTGAAAAAAATAAGTTAAAACACTTAATTTCTATGGATTCAGATATACATAAGGAAGGAATATATTCACAAAAAGAATTAATAGAAAAAGGAAAAGAATTTGTAGAAGCTGGACACAGAAGCTTTATAGATGCAAAAATAAATCCAGAAGAAATGAGTATAATGTTATTTACTTCAGGAACAACATCAAAATCAAAAGTAGTAGCACTTTCTCACAAAAATATGGTATCAAACGTAATGGATTTTGCTTCTGTATTAGATATAGATTCAAGCGATAGAATATTATCATTCTTACCATTACATCACGTTTTTGAATGTACTGTAGGTATGTTATATTCACTATATATTGGTGCACAAAGATCATTCTGCGAAGGAATTAGACATATAGTAGAAAATCTAAACGAATACCAAATTACATTTGCTTCTTTTGTACCAGCTATATATGAAAGTATGCATAAAACTATAATTAAAAACTTAGAAAAAGAAGGCAAACTAGAAGCAGTTAGAAAGCTTATGGAAGCAAACAAAGATAAAACAATGGCAGAAAAGAAAGAGATATTTAAGGACATTCATAATGTATTTGGAGGACAAATTAAATTATTTGTTAGTGGAGCTGCAGCATTAGAAAAAGAAGTAGAAGAAGATTTTAGAGCATGGGGAGTTAACTTATGCCAAGGATATGGTTTAACAGAAACTTCTCCAGTTATAGGTGTAGAAACAAACGAAAACTTTAGAGTTGGATCAATAGGAAAACCACTTCCACATATACAAGCTAAAATAGAAGATGCAAATGAAGAAGGAATGGGAGAACTTGTTGTTAAAGGACCAAATGTAATGCTTGGATATTATAATGATGAAGAAGCAACAAAAGAAGTTTTAGAAGATGGATGGTTCCGTACAGGAGATTTAGCAAAAATAGATGAAGATGGATATATATTTATTTGTGGAAGAAAGAAGAGTGTTATCGTATTAAAAAATGGTAAAAATATATTCCCAGAAGAAATGGAAGCACTAGTAAATAAAATAGAAGGTGTTAAAGAATCATTTATTTTTGGTAAACAACAATCAGATGATAAAGATGATATAAAAATAAATGTAAAAATAATATTTGATAGAGAAATTATGCAAGAGGCATACAAAGTTACAACAGATGATGAAATTTATAAAGTTCTAGCAGAAAAAGTTAAAGAAGTAAACCAAATCATGCCAAAATACAAAGCGATAAGAGGAATATTAATTTCAGAAGAACCATTATTAAAAACAACAACAAGCAAAATAAAAAGACAAGCAAATTTAGAGATAATTGAAAATGAGAATAAAAAATAGAGATATTATTTAAATCTATAATTAATAAAAAGATTGATTTATTTATAAATCAATCTTTTTTTGTACTAAAAATATAGAAAACAAAATAAATTAATGATAAAATTCAAAAAGATGAGAAAAGGAGCTTTATTATGTATAATGCAAATAAAATAGTAATATTTGATTGGGGAGGAGTAATCGAAAGCCATAGAGAAGGAGAATATTCTTTAAATACAGCTATAACAAATTTTATAAAACATTTTAACAATAAAGTAAATGAGAATAACTTAATAGAAAGATATTTTGATGTGTGCACAAGGAAAGTAGAAGAAGGAAATAAAGAAAATACATGGTTTGACAAAATAAGAAATGAATTTAATCTACAATGCAGTGAAGATGACTTTTATAAATTTTACGAAGAAGAATTTAATCGTATAGAATATTATAAAGACGTTGTAGAATATGCACATAGTTTAAAATCAAAATGTAAAATAGGAATATTATCTAATTTAGGTAAAGTGGATATAGCAAGATTAGATAAGCAAGTTGATTTAAAAGTTTTTGATTATGTATGGTTATCATGTGAACTTAAATGTAGTAAGCCTAATGAAAAAGTTTATAAAATTGTAGAAAAAGATTGTAATATAAGTCCAAATAATATCTTATTTATAGATGATGTTCAAAAAAATCTGGAACCTGCTAAAGAAAGAGGCTGGAATACTTGTAATGCATATGGTTATGAACTAGACAAAATACGCAATAGTGTAGAAAAATTTATTAATGAATAGGAGGAGATTAGAATGGATAATTCAAAAGAATACATTGGTAAAATACTGGAAGCAGAGATAGATAGACCTATGGGAACAGAACATCCTAAATTTCCAGAATCAATATATCCTATTAATTATGGATATATTCCTAATACAGTTAGTGGAGATGGTAAAGAGCTTGATTGCTATATATTAGGTGTATTTGAACCTGTTAAAACTTTTAAAGGAAAATGTATAGCTGTCATACATAGATTGAATGATAATGATGATAAATTAATTTTAACTTCAGAAGGTAAAGATTATTCCGATGACGCAATAAGAGCTTTAACAGAATTTCAAGAGAGATTTTTTAAAAGTATAATTATTAGAAAACCATAGCAGTTAAATATGAAAGAGGGATGAATTATATGATTAAGCTGTAATCTTCGATATGGACGGTACAATGCTTGACACAGAAAGAATAAAAGAAAATGGATGGAAATATGCTGGGAAATGCTTAGGAATAACAATTACAGATGAAATTATTTCAGAAATAAGAGGAACTACTAATAAATACATTGAATCATATTTAGGTAAAAGATTTAATAAAATGAATTTTGAAAAATTATTTAAGATAAGGGAAGAATTTATAGCAAAAGAAATTTCAAAAAATGGGATAGAGACTAAAGATGGACTTATTGAGCTTTTAGATTTCTTAAAAAATAATAATTACAGGATGGCAGTTGCAAGTTCTTCAGAAGAAAAAAACATTAGGACATATTTAGACAAGCTAAATGTTATAAAAGATTTTGAAGTAATCTTAAGTGGAGAAATGGTTACGAAAGGCAAGCCTGCCCCAGAAATATATCTAAAATCAGCTGAATTACTAAATCTACCTATCGAAGAGTGTATAGGGCTCGAAGATAGTATTAATGGCGTTTTATCAATTTGTAGAGCTGGAATGAGAGCAGTTATGATTCCAGATTTACAAGAACCAACTAAAGAAGTAGAAGATATGCTATATGCAAAATTAAATTCTTTAACTGATGTAATTGATTTATTAAAAAATGAACATAAATAGCAAAAGGAGAGCTATATGAATAATTTAGAAATTAAACTTAACGAATTATTTGAAAAATGGAAAGAAGATCATAAAAAAGATACACTATATGAATATGATACACCTAATATTAAGGGAAAGTATATTCCGAAAGAGAATTTCATAAGTGATGTTTTTTGTGTATCTAATAAAATTAAAGAAAATACTATACTATATATTGCTAAAGAGAGTCATGAATATAACAATAAATAGTATAATTAAAGATGCAGAAACCAAAGAATATACATATTTAAAGAAAAATATGTCTAAGAATTCAATATTTCCTAGAAGAATAAAAAAGATGCAAGAGGAAGTATTAAGAACGAATATAAATGATATTACATTTATGAACATTAATAAAAGAGGAGGTTTTTCTTATACTGATATGACAATTCTAAATACTTATGCTATGCAATTTAGTGATAACATCGTGCAGGAAATTGAAATAATTAATCCAGAACTAATAATATGTTGTGGAATTGGCTTAAAAAGAATTATTAATATGGTATATAAAAAATGCAATAAAAATCTTAATAAAGACATAATTGAAGTTCATCACCTATCATATGTTGTAGGTGATGATATATGTATGAATGAATTTAAAGATGAATTAAAAGGAATTAATAGATTGAACAGAAAATAATGTAATATTTAGCAAATTTAAGGCTTTCCTTTAAAAGATTATAAGTATAAGAGAAAAGACTTATGTAATATAAAAATATTCAAAACCACTACACAAATGATAAAAAATATGTTACAATAATTACCGTAAAATTAATCTACATGCGAAATATGTTTTTTTCGATGTAGATAAAATTTATAAAAAATAAGAAAGAGGAGGAATTAACAATGTCAGGACACAGTAAATGGCACAATATACAAGCCAAAAAAGGAAAAGCTGATGCAGCAAGAGGAAAAATATTTACAAAATTAGGGAGAGAAATATTAATCGCAGTAAAACAAGGTGGACCTGACCCGGCAGGTAATTCCAAATTAAAAGATGTAATTTCAAAATGTAAGGCAAATAACATGCCTAATGATACAATAAATAATGCTATTAAAAAAGCTTCTGGAGCAACAGATACTTCAAATTACGAAGAAATTACATACGAAGGATATGGAACAAATGGTGTTGCAGTTATAGTAGAAGCTAGTACAGATAATAGAAATAGAACAGCAGCAGATGTAAGACACGTATTTGATAAAGCTGGTGGAAATTTAGGAACAACAGGTTGCGTATCATATTTATTTAACAAAAAAGGAATTATTGTTATAGATAAAGAAAGCACAAACATGGAAGAAGATGATTTAATGATGCTAGCATTAGATGCTGGTGCAGAAGATTTTTCTTCAGATGAAAATTGTTATGAAATAACAACAGATCCTTCTGATTTCTCAAGTGTAAGAGATGCACTAGAAGAAGCTGGATTAGAATTTGTAGAAGCAGAAGTACAAATGGTTCCAACTACATATGTTTCTTTAAGTGAAGCAGACGGAGAAAAAATGCAAAGATTAATAGATAATCTAGAAGATTTAGATGATGTTATGAACGTATACCATAACTGGGAACAATAATAACAATTACTTTACAATCACACAGATAATGCATATGAAGAATTTGGCAATTTTTCATATGCAATAATTTAAAAAATAGTAATAATTTATATATAAAGCACATATATATTTAATATATGTGCTTTTTTCATGTTCTATTATTAAGTTTTCGAATATGAAAAGCATAGATATGGAAAGGACAAGGTAATGACATATAACGAGATTTTAAGATATTTTCCAAGAAGAATAAGTACTAGCCTAGAAGAAGTTTTTAAACAAACGAATTATGTTATAGAAGAAATTAGATTAAGAACAGAAAGACCAATAATAATAAAACATTCTAAAGGTGAAGAGATATTAAAAACAACAGTTTCAATAAATGAAATATTAGAAACGCTTCAACATATTTGTGATAATTCAATATATACATATCAAAACCAGATTTGCAATGGATTTGTTACTATAAAAGGTGGACATAGAATAGGAATATCAGGGAGTGTAGTACAAACTGATGGAAAGATAAGTAATATAAACTATATTTCAAATCTTAATTTTAGAATAGCTAGACAAATAATAGGTGCTAGTAATGAAATTTTAAGATACATAATAAATATGGAAGAAAATAGTATATACAATACTTTAATTGCATCATCACCAGGAGCTGGTAAAACAACAATTTTAAGAGATGTAGTAAGAAGGCTAAGTGATGGAATAGATCAAATTAATTTTAAAGGTAAAACAATAAGTCTTGTAGATGAAAGAGGAGAGATTGCTGCAGTATATAAAGGTGTTCCGCAGAATGATATTGGAGTTAGAACAGACGTTATGGACAACGTGGACAAAAGTATTGGTATGAAACTGCTAATAAGATCAATGTCTCCAGAAATAATTGTTGCAGATGAAATAGGTAAAGACGAAGATGTGGAAGCTATAAATTATGCAGTTTGTTCTGGAATTAAAGGAATTTTCACTGCACATGGTGGAAGTTTA
The DNA here is from genome assembly GCA_001915925.1 of Clostridium sp. CAG:354_28_25. GTDB lineage: Bacteria > Bacillota > Clostridia > TANB77 > CAG-508 > Merdicola. Next base: position 52,400 of record MNRL01000009.1, on the reverse strand, counting down.
AAAGAATTACAATTAAATCCTGCAATATCAAAAATAATAGACAAACATATATTTGAAAGAATAATTTTTTTGGATAAAACAATTAAAGGAAAAGTAAAAACGGTATATGCTCTAGATAAAATAAATAATGAGTATGTAACAATTTAAATTTTAGTTCTAAAATGAAATTTTATGAATATATATAATAGGGGAAGATAAAAATGGAAATTTTTAAAATAATACTTTTAACAGCAGTAATGGGCATGTGTACAGTTTTAGGAATTATGAAAGCAAATAAATATAAATTAAGAGTAATTGATTTACAAGACATGAAAAAAGCTCTAAATTTAGCGATAACAAAAATGAGATATACATATGAACCATTACCAGAGTTATTTAAAGAAATATCAAAAGATTTAAATGAAAACATAGCTAATATTTTTATTAAAGCACATACATATATGGAAACTTTAAATGCAGGACATGCATGGGAAAAAGCAGTTGATGAGAGTAGCAACAACTTTACAAATGAGGATATAACTATCATTAAAGGACTATCAAAGCTATTAGGTAAAACAGATTTAGAAGGACAACTTATGCAAATAGAATTAACAATCAAATTAATAGATGAACAGCTAATAGAAGCAACAAATTTACAAACTAAAAACACCAAATTATATAAAACATTAGGAGCGACAATTGGACTTGCTATAATGATTATCTTTATATAAGGGGAGAGCAATATGGATATAAATTTATTATTTAAAATAGCAGCAATAGGAATTTTGGTAGCAGTTTTATACCAAGTTTTAGTACGAGCAGGGAGAGAAGATCAAGCTATGATGACAACATTGGCAGGTCTAATAATAGTATTAACAATGGTAATAAAAGAAATAAGCTCATTATTTAGTAATGTAAGAACAATGTTTAACTTATAGAAAAATAGTAGGGAACTAGGGACGATCCTTAAAGCTCTATTCTATACAAAAAAGGAAAAAAGGACCGTCCAAAAATCCCTATAAAATCCCTAAAGGAGCTAATATGGATATTGTAAAAATAGTGGGAATTGCTATAGTTGCAGTAATTATAATAACTTTAATAAAACAGTATAAACCAGAATTTGCTATTTATGTTTCTATTATTGCTGGCATAATTATCTTTTTTATGGTTTTTGAGCAGCTCTCTGGAATAATTAATTTAATAAATGAATTAACTACTAAAGCAAATTTAAATAGTGATTTTATAAAAATACTTCTAAAAATTACAGGAATAGCTTTTTTAGCAGAATTTGCAGTTCAAATATGTATGGATTTAGGAGAGTCTGCTTTGGCTAATAAAGTTGATTTGGGCGGAAAAGTTATAATAATTTCACTTTCTATTCCAATACTATCTTCATTAGTAGAATCTGTTGTACAAATTCTACCTTAAAGGAGTTTGCTAATGAAAAAACTAATAACAATATTTGCTATTCTGATTTGTATTTTTGGTACAAGTATTTCTATAGCAGATACAGAAGATGAAGTTATAAATTCTCAAATGGATTCATTTAATATTTCTAATTTTATAGATGAGGCCAACAAATATTCTAACGATGTTCTTAAAGATATTGACATACAAGAATTGTTGAATAATGCTATAAAAGGAGAGTTAGACACAAATCAATTATTAAAAAATATTTTCCCTCTTCTTGGGACAGAAATAAAAGAAGCGTTAAAAGTTATGGGAAGTATATTAATAATTGTATTAATACATAGTGTACTAAAAAGTATAAGTGATAATCTAAATAATAAAAGTGTAGCTCAAATTACATATTATGTACAATATATTTTAATTGCAACAGTAATAATGACAAATTTTTCAAGTATTATAACACTTACAAAAGAAGCTGTGGGAAATATGATTTCTTTTATCCAATTATTATTTCCTCTTCTAATGACATTAATGCTTGCGTCTGGAAGTGTTGTGTCGGTAAATTTAGTACAGCCAATAATATTATTTATAATAAATTTAATTTCAAATATATTTCAATCAATAATTATACCAATAATCTTAGTAGGTACAGCACTTGCAATTGTTTCAAAAATATCAGATAGAATTCAAATAGATAAATTATCAAAATTTTTAAAATCTAGTTCAGTTTGGGTAATAGGAATATTACTTACAATATTTGTAGGAGTTTTGTCAATAGAAGGAACTTTAGGCAGTAGTGTAGATGGTATAACAGCTAAAACAGCCAAAGCTGCAGTTTCTAGTTTTATTCCTGTTGTAGGTAAAGTACTAGGAGATGCAGTTGATACAGTAATTGGATGTTCAGCAATTTTAAAAAATGCTATAGGAATAGTTGGTGTTATTGTAGTAATTGCTATATGTATAACACCAATATTAAAACTAGCAATTATAACTATAATATATCATCTTACTGCAGCTTTATGTGAGCCAATAGCAGATTCCAAAATTGTATCATTAATAACTCAAATGGCAGATACATTTAAGATATTACTAGCAATACTGTGTTCGATAAGTGTAATGCTAATAATTGGAATAACTTTAGTTATTAATATTTCTAATACAGGACTAATGTATAGGTAGGTATTAAAATGATTTCATGGTTTAATAGTTGGGCACAAGGAATTATTCTTGCAGTTATTATTGTAACTATCTTAGAGATGATTGTGCCAGAAGGTAAAAATAAAAAATACATAAAGATTGTTATGGGAGTTTATATTACATTTACAATAATTTCTCCAATAATTACAAAAGTTACCGGAAATAATTTTGAACTTGATGTTAGTAAATATGAAGATCTATTTAATTCAAATTCTGTACAAGGGGCAAACGAAATTACAAGTATTAATAATCAAAGTATAGAAAATTTGTATTTAAATACTATTAAAACAGATATAAAGACAGAATTAGATAATGAAGGGTACGAAAGTAAGAAGATTAATATAACAGCAGATATAAATGTAGAAAATGAAGAAGCGAAAATATACAAAATTGATATTGAGGTAACTAAAAAGCAAACTGAAAAAGACATAAAGAAAGTAAACAAAGTAGAGATAGGTAATAGTACAGATGAATCTAATGTAGAAGAATCCACTTTATCATCAGGTGAAGTAAATAAATTAAAAGAAGTCTTGGCAGGAAAATATGAAATAGAAAAAGAAAAGATTTATATAAATGGAAAGTAAGGAGGTGGTATGAATGTTAAAAGAAAAAATACATCAATTAAAAGAAAATATGACTAAAAGCGATAATAAAACTGGTAAGAAAAAGGTAGAAAATTTAGTAGTCGGAATACTTATATTAATAGTAACAGTAATTGCAATTAATACCATCTTGGCAGATGATGATAAAAAAGAAACAAGTAAAGATAGTAATACAGCAAATAACACGACAGTAGCAGAAACAACACAAGTAACTAATAATAGTTTAGAAGAAAGATTAGAAGGGATATTAGCAAAAATTAATGGTGTTGGAAAGGTAGATGTATTAATTAACTATTGTGAAAGTACAGAAATAGTTGCAATGTATAACGAGAACATAAAAGAAACATCTACAGAAGAACAAGATGAATCTGGTGGTACTAGGGTTATAACAGAAAATGATATTCAAAGAGATGTCATATTTCAGGAAGATAATGGAGAGAAAACACCAATTACACAAAAGACTATTATGCCAAAAATAGAAGGAACAATAATAACTGCAGAGGGTGCGGGAGATGCAAATGTTAAGGAAAATATCATACAAGCAGTATCAGCAGCTACGGGACTTGCATCACATAAAATACAAGTTTTCCAAATGTCAAAATAAATAAAAGGAGAGAAAATTATGAATTTAAAAAATATTAAGAGTAATCAAATTATTTTATTTGTTGTAGCATTAATGCTAGTGTCAGCAGGATATTTAAGTTATAGTATGAAAGGAACCCCTGTTTCTAGTAACATTGTTTCAGAAAATGAGGTATCTAGTATCGGAGATGCTAGGTTAGTTTCTAGTAATAACATTATAGATTCTAATAGTTTAAATGAAGTGAGTATTACAACTAGTAGTAGTTCCTCTTCTAAAACTGATGATTATTTTGCAAGTTCTAGGTTAGGTAGAGATACTATGTATTCACAAATGATAGAAAGTTATCAAAATTTATTGGACAATCAAAATGTGAGTGAAGAGCAAAAGACTGTAGCAACGCAAGAGATTACAGAAATTAATAATATGCAGAATAGTATTATGATTTGTGAAAATTTAATAAAAACCAAAGGAATTAGTGATGTTGTTATTTTTGTAAATGATAAAAGTATAAATGTAATAGTAAAAGCTGATACATTAGAACAAGATACTATAGCTCAGATACAAAATATCATTGCAAGAGAAATGAATGCAGAAATAGAGAATATACATATCAGTAATAAGTAATTTGCGGTATTTTACATAATGTTGTATAATTAATATGTAACAAGTGTTTTTTGCAAGTATTATATTTATCGCCAGAAATGGTAAGTACTCCAAAAAATTGGAAGGAAGAATAAATATAAACTTAAGGCTTGTATACAAAAGACGAAGGTACTCCCAGAAAGAGTACAAGGAGGACATAATATGTTTGGCAAAAAAAGAAGAATTCAGTGGAAAGTAATTGAACAAACAATCCTTTCTAATAAGGAAAAACTTTCGAATGCTGAAATGTGGAAGAACGTTCTATATCTTCCAATCGCAAAAGGTTCACTATATAAATCAAACCGCGAAGACTTAGAAGCAATCGGGTGGTATGTTGTCGAAACTGCCAATGGCTTGTATTATATAGTGCCAACAGCACTATGGATTCTTCAGTAAAATTAACAGGGTAGAACCTGTTAATTTTTTTGGTAAATTAAGTAAAAACTCTTGAAATAAAATAATATAATTGATATCATATAATTTGCGTAAGGAGGCATATAAATGAAATTAAACATTGTACTAGTAGAACCAGAAATACCACAAAATACAGGTAATATTGTAAGAACTTGTGCAGCAACAGGAGCTAAATTACATTTAGTAGAACCATTAGGATTTCAAATATCAGACAGATATTTAAAAAGAGCTGGTTTAGATTACTGGGACAAGTTAGAAATAGAAAAACATATTTCTTTTGCAGAATTTCTAAATAAATATGACCCTACACAAACAAATATGTTTTTTATTACATCTAAAGGTACACACAGATATGATGAACCTAAATACGAAAATATGGATGAAGTATTTTTGCTATTTGGTAAAGAAACAAAAGGGCTACCAGAAGATATAATGAAAAAATATATTGATAAAACTATGAGAATTCCAATGATAGATGGAATTAGATGTTTAAATTTATCAAATGCTGTTTCTATTTTAGCATATGAAGTTTTAAGACATACTAATTTTGAACACTTAAAAGAAACAAGTGAAAGATTATTGGGAAATTAAATCACTGTATATTAGTTAGTGATTTGTTTGTACTTATCAATTAGGGAGGTTTTTTAAATGATTAAAAAAGTAGCAATTTTAGCAAATGGTGGAGATGTTTCAGGTTTTAATGCTGTCATAAGAGCAATTAAAAAGACTTGTGAAACAAATGGAATTGAATGTTATGGTTATATTGATGGATACAGAGGTCTTGTAAATAACAATTATATTCGTCTAGATGGAAACGAAAAAGCTTCTGGTATTTTAACAAAGGGAGGTTCTATTATAGGTTCTTCAACAAATGCTATAGTATTCCATTACAAAGTTGAGCACGAAGATGGAACAGTTACTTATGAAGATTTATCAGACCAATGTGTAAGAAATGTAAAAGAAGCAGGATTTGATTGTGTATTTACGTTGGGTGGAGATAGTACACAAAAATCTGCAAGAGATTTATATTTAAAAGGAATTAACACAATAGGTGTTCCAAAAACAATAGATAATGATGTTGCATGTACAGATGTTACATTTGGATATAATACAGCTGTTCACGTTGCAACAGAAGCTTTAGATAGATTACACACAACTGCAGAAACACATGACAGAATAATGGTGCTAGAAGTTATGGGTAGATTTGCAGGATGGATTGCATTAGAATCAGCAATTTCCGGAGGTGCAGATGTTGCTTTAATACCAGAGATTCCATATGATATAAATAAAGCTGCTGCTGCAATCAATAAAAGAAAAGAAAACGGAAAAAGATTTAGCGTTGTTGTTGTATCAGAGGGAGCTCATCCAATAAATGCAGAACAAACAACACATGCAGCAGAAGGTATAGATAATAAAGCCGGAATAAGTGTAAAATTCGGTGGAGAAGGAAATAGAGTTGCAAAAGAACTAAAAGAATTAACTGGTTTAGATTCTAGATGTACAATTTTAGGATACATGCAAAGAGGCGGAACTCCAACAGCATATGATAGAGTTTTATCTACAAAATATGGTGCAAAAGCAATGGAACTTGCAATGGAAGGAAAATTTGGAGTTTTAACAGTTATAAAGAATGGAAAATTAGATTGTGTTCCTTTAGAGGTAGTTGTTGGAGAAAATAAAGAAATTGGTGCTGTTCAAGGTGGTACAGCAGAAAGTAATGTAAGATATGTTACAATGGACGATGATTTAGTAAAAACAGCAAGAGATGTTGGAATTTGTTTAGGAGACTAAATTTAATTTTCATGAAGGACATAAAAATTTTTTAATAGAAGCCAAAAGAATTATATAGTAAATCTTTCTTGCTAGACGAAAAGCTAGTAAGGAAGATTTATTTTTTTGCGTAAAGTGAAAGGAAATATTACTAAAATTATGTAAACGTACATAATATATAGTGTTCAACAAGACAAATGTTTGCATGGTACAATTTGACATAAAATGAGAGAAGTAATATAATAATTTAGAAAAAAATGCAGGAGGAAAAGAATATGCTGATAACAAAAAACAATAAAAATGCCCAAGCTTTACGTGATAGCTTTTATAATGTTCGGCACGATGTAATCTTTTTTCATGATGTAAGGGACAAAAGTCCATATAATCATGTTGCACCTATTTGGACGTCAAACGAGAATGGAGCATATATGCTTCAAATGTTAAAACCGACAGATACAGTCTTAACTATCGCTGGTTCTATGGATTCTATTTTTGATATGGCACTATGTGGAATTCGAAACATATACGCGGTTGACGTAAACCCTGTTCAAATTCCTATTTGTTGGTTAAAGTATTATGCTTTAACTAAATTGGATAGTTATGATGAATTTAAAGCTTTTGCAATTGATACTTCAGTATTTGCTTTATCAGACAGAGTTGCAAGCAAAATACTGAATCGAACAAATATTTCTGAAGAAAATAAATTCTGGAGACTTGTTTATAAGGAAAATAATTCTTTAGAAATGAGATTAAAATATTTTGCAAATGAGACATACTATCTCAGAACAGGTGAAGAAAGGCGTATAAATTTTGAATACGTAAAAAAAGATAACTGGGAAAAGGTAAGAAAAGCTTTATCAGAAAGTACAATATATTTAGAGCGGGAAGATATATTTGACATGTATATTCCTGAAAATGTTTTTGATGTTGTTTGTTTGTCAAATCTGCATAATTTCTATCCAATAGATTATTATGTAGATAAACTAAATGAGATTTCATCAAAACTGAAAAAAAACGGAAAAATTGTATTGTATTTTATCGGAATGAAAACGGAGTGGTTTCGTTCTTGGGATAAAAATCTACTACCAGATATACAGGAAGAAGATTTAAACAGAGCCTACATCAAAGATGGTATTAAGGAATTTGGAGTGTTACAGCAAATAAACAATACTGGTAATCTCTATAAAAAGCTAAAAAAATATTTTAAAGTTTTAATTATACCAGTAAAAACCGGAAAGGGATATATGTTTTATAATACTCCAACTGATTGCATATTGGTGCTGCAATCAAAATAAAATTGTTATATGCGTATTTTGACCGGAGGAAGATGTAATTCCTCCGGTAATATTTTGCTTATAATTAAACATAAATTTTAAAAATTGGGAAATACTTATATAAATTATAAAATGGAGGTAGCCATGAAAAAGATTTATATAAACGGGAATTTTATAACTCTAGAGAATGATAATATAGAAGCACTTGCAACGGAAAATGACAAGATAATAAAAACAGGTTCTAAAGCTGAAATATTAGAATTAGCAGATGCTAATACAGAGATAATAGATTTAAACGGGAATACACTGATGCCATCATTTATAGATGCTCATAGCCATATATTTGCGCTAGCTAAAAGTTTAATGCAGATATCCATAGATGGGTTAACTAGTATCGAAGAAATTAAGAATTGCTTAGACAAATATAAAAAAGAAAACCAAACAGATGAGTGGATTATAGTAAATGGTTATGATAATAACATATTAAAGAATAGAGAACATATTACTAAACAAGAGTTAGATGAGATATTCCCAGATACTCCTGTTATTATAGAAAATAAATCTAGACATAATGGTATTGCAAATAGTAAAGCGTTTGAAAAATTAAACATAACAAAAACAACAGTAGACCCAGAAGGTGGAAGAATTATTTTTGATACAGGACTATTGGAAGAAAATGCATTTATTGATTCTCTTAAAAAGATACCTCTTCCAAAAATAGAAGAAATTATGAATGCGTTTAAAGAAGCACAAGAAATATATGCATCACATGGAATAACTATGGCACAAGAAGGTGTTATAACAAACGAATTAGCAAAAATATACAAGTTATTGTCAGATAAGCATGAAATATTTCTTGATGTAGTTGCATACATGGATTATATAAATGTGGACGAAATAAAGAAAGAATATAGTAAATTTATTAATAAATATAACAATAATTTTAAAATAGGTGGTATAAAAATATTTTTAGATGGTTCGCCACAGGCAAAGACCGCATGGCTAAGAGAAGCGTATGCAAATGAACCAGAATATTATGGATATAGAATAATGCAAGATGAAGATGTAGAAGAAATACTAGAAAATAGCAAAGAAAGCAATTTGCAAATATTAGCTCATTGTAATGGTGATAAAGCAGCAGAACAATATATAAATGCAATTAAAAAAGTATCAGGCTTAAAAAGACCAGTTATGATACATGCACAGCTCTTAGGATTAGACCAATTACCTGATGTAAAAAAATATAATATAATACCTTCATTCTTTATAAGCCATATATATTATTTTGGAGATATCCATATAAAAAACTTAGGAATAAAACGTGCAGAACATATTAGTCCAGCAGGTTCAAGTCTAAAACAAAATATATTATTTACTTTTCACCAAGATACACCTGTTATAGAACCAGATATGTTCGAAACAATTTGGTGTGCTGTAAATAGAATAACAAGAGATGGTAAATTGCTAGGAGAAGATGAAAAAATTTCTATATTAGAAGCCATAAAAGCTGTTACGATAAATTCTGCATATCAATATGGTGAAGAAGGGATAAAAGGAACTTTAAAAGCTGGAAAGAAAGCAGATTTAATTATTGTAGACAAAAATCCATTAAAGGTTGCAAAAGATGAACTGCGAAATATAAAGATTTTAGAAACAATTAAAGACGGTAAAGTGATTTGGAAAATTTGATTATGTTATAAAAAAACTCCTATACAATTTATATTTTTTATGATATAAAAAATTATGAAAAATATTATAAATGGAGAGAACAAATGATAGAACTAAAAAATGTAAGTAAAGCTTATGTGAAAGATAAGAAAGTAGTAGAGAATATAAACTTAAAAATAGAAGATGGAATTATTTTCGGATTTATTGGACCAAATGGTGCTGGTAAAACAACAACAATGGAAATGCTTACAGGCATATTGGATATAGATGAAGGCGAAATTCTAATAGATGGAATAAATATAGAAAAAGAACCTATTAAAGCCAAAAAAGAATTTGGATTTGTACCAGATTCACCAGATGCATTTGAAAAATTAACAGGTATAGAATATTTAAATTTTATTGGTGATGTATATGGTGTTGATCAAAAAACAAGATATGAGAGAATATCAAAACTTGCAAATGATTTTGGAATATATAATTCATTAAAGGATAGAATCCAAGGATACTCACATGGAATGAAACAAAAAATAGTTATTATAGGAGTGTTATTGCATAATCCTAAAAATTGGATCTTAGATGAACCAATGACTGGATTAGACCCTAAAGCTTCATTCCAATTAAAAGAATTAATGAGAGAACATAGTGATAAAGGTAATACAGTATTCTTTTCTACACATGTTTTAGAAGTAGCAGAAAAAATATGTGACAAAATAGCAGTAATAGATAAAGGAAAAATTAAATTTGTTGGAACTTGTGAAGAACTAAGAGAAAAATGGAAATCTAACAGTTCTTTGGAAGAATTATTTTTAAAAATTATAGAAGAATAGGTATATAGATATGAAAGAATTAACAAAAGTTATTTTTAAAAATGCTTATAGAAGAGATAATGTAAATAAAGATATTACTGCAAAAATTTTATCAGCTTTTGTTTTTGTCATTATATTTGGAACAATTTCATCATTAATGGCATTTGCAAGTTATAGATTAACAAATCAGCTTATAGAAGTAGACCAAGCACCAGCATTTATAAATATTATTTTACTTATAATGATAGTATTTTTATTTTCTAGAAGTGTTTTTGAAAGTTTAAATAATTTATACTTTTCTAAGGATTTAAAAATATTTTTACGAATGCCAATAAAACCATTGCAATTAGTAAAATCAAAGATTAAAAACATGATTGTTTCAGAATATTTAATGGAACTAATGTTATTAGCCTCACCAATAATTGTATATGGAATAATAATGAACGTAAATTATATATTTTATATTTATTCAGCGATAATATTGTTACTGTTACCAATAATACCAATTGTGCTGACTTCACTAATTACAGCAACAATTATGAGATTTACAAATGTAATAAAAAATAAAACACAAGTGCAATATATAACTGTATTTATAATATTTGTAATTTTAGGAATAATAACTAGTTTATTTTCTACCGGTGAAGGTTTTTCTACAGATATTTTTACAGAAAGAATGTTACAAGTTAATGGTTTAATCGAATTGATTTCTGACTATTTCGTAATATTAAAACCAATAATGAATAGTTTACTATATTATCAAGAATTAAGTGGGTTAATTAATATTGTAATTTTTGCAGCAGAAAGTATAATTTGTTACTATGTAATGACATGGTTGATTTCTAAAGTATACTTAAAAGGTGCTATAGGTGCAACTATAAATGGATCAATAAAAGACAGGATAATAGATGTTAAACTAAAACCAGAAGATTTTAAGCCACAAAATTCAAAGATAGCATACTTGTCAAAGGAACTAAAACAAATTATTAGAACACCCATATTTTGTATGCAATGCATAATATTTCCTGTAGTATTTCCTGTAGTATTTGTAGGATTACCAGTATTTGCATTAATTGCTTTTGCAAGAAGTATTGGATTAGACTTTTTAGCAGATGCACAGCAAAACATATTAAAACCGATTGGTGTAGTAATATGCGTATGTATTGCACAAGTATTATACATAATGAACTTTACCTCAATTACAGCAATTTCTAGAGAAGGAAAATCTGCTAAATTAATGAAAACAATTCCTATTGGTCTATATAATCAATTTAGATATAAATTATATCCAGGACTAATAGCCAATGGAATAATAGCGATAATAATTACAGCATTTTATGGTCTTTTTATGCCAGAATTTAATTTTATTTTAGTTTTAACATTATTTGTTGTATTAATAGAATTATGCTTGTTAGAAGAGAAGATAATGGTATTGATAGATTTAAACGCGCCAAAAATAACGTGGACAAGCGAATATACTATGATGAAGGAAAATGTAAATGTAATGTATGAATTCTTTTATGCTGTAATTGTTATTATCTTACTTGCGTTAACTATATTTGTTTTTAGAAATACTACAGTATTACTAATATTTTTGTTGCTAGTATTGCTTGTGCTTAATGCATTAATAAATAGATATGCAAGGAAAAATCAAGCTAGGTTATATAAGAAAGTTTATTAAATAGCAAGATATAAAAACAGATTTTTTTAATAAATCTGTTTTTTTTATTTCTATTGTGATATAATTCGAGTAAATATAAAAATAAGGAAGTAAATATTATGAGTGATGATACTATAATTATATTAAGTGCAATACTTGCAACTATTACTCTTATAAGTTTAAGAGCTGTCGTATATATTTTAAAAACATGGCAATATAGTAAAATTGCAAAAAATAGTAAAGCTAGAATGGAAGAATTAGAAAAGTTAGAAGAAGCAGGAGTCATAAAAACAGTTGTAATAGATTTGGAAAATGAAAAATATAGAGTGAGAAATCCTTCAGATTTTAATGGTTTAATAATAGATGGTGAAAAATATAATGATTTAACATCTTGGTTTATAAAGAAAAGAGAAGGTTTGTATATTATTGGAAAACAAGAAAATTATATAATAAAATTACTAATAAATAAAAATTAGTTCATAACAAAAGAAAATTATAAAATAATAGGGGTAATTAATATGGAAGAGCAAAAGATAAAAGAAATAATAGAAGAAATACCGCAATATAAAGTAAATAAGATAGCAAACGAAATCGCTATAAGAATTTCAAATGTATTTACAGAATTAAAAGAGCAATATGATGAGTTATTAAAGAAATTAGAACAATGTCAAATAAGGATTGCAAAATTTGAAGATGAAAATATGTCGCATTATTATTCAAATGGAGTTATATATTTTTCAAATAAAATTCATACAAATTCGATAAACGAAATTTTAGTTACAGAATATTTGCATTTTTTACAAGATTGCAGAGAGCAAACTTGTTTTCAAGAGTCTTTAAATTATTTTGCAGCCAAACTATTAACCCAAGATTTAAAAGAAAGAATGAATGAATTTGGAATATTTTTCTCTTCTTTAATTGAAGGGGATTATGCACTATTAGTTAATTTGGTTATGCAAATAGATTTTTTAGTAGGCAGAAAAGAATTTGTGCAAACTGTTATAAATAATAATGATGACTATTATGAATTAATAAATAAAATTTCAAATGGAAATATAGATAGACTTACAAGTGATTTTAATAAATTATATTATCTAATACTAGATTACAAAACAACAGATGATTTATATAAAGTAGAGCAAGAAATAAGAGAAATGTATTTTAGTATTCAAAATTATATTATGAAATTTTATTTTTACTATACACCAATTCACATAGCTGATGAAGAGGCAATACTAGGTGCAAAACAAAAATTAGAAGGATTAAAGAATTATAGGGGTGTAGTAGAAGAAGATAAATTTTATGAAGAAGGTTACCAGAAAATAACAGAGAGCTTAAACAAAAAAGAAAAGCAACTTAAGAAAAAGACTAGCAAAAATGCACTAGCTATAATATATAAAAATAGATTAATTGCATTTATTAAGAAACTACTATCTTTTAATAATTAGGTGAAGTTAATGGAAAATTTAAAAGAAATTATAAACAAAAGTAAAAGTGTGGTTTTCTTTGGTGGAGCAGGAGTTTCCACAGAAAGTGGAATTCCTGATTTCAGAAGTAAAGATGGACTATATAATCAGCAATATAAATATCCCCCAGAAGAAATATTAAGCCATACTTTTTTTATTAATCATACCGAAGAATTTTATGAATTTTATAAAGATAAAATGAATTCATTAAAATATGCACCTAATATTACGCATATCAAACTAGCAGAACTAGAACAAACAGGAATATTAAAAGCTATAGTGACTCAAAATATTGATGGCTTGCATCAAAAAGCTGGTTCAAAAAATGTTTTAGAGCTTCATGGAAGTGTACATAGAAATTATTGTATGAAATGTGGTAAATTTTATGACGCAGAATATGTGTTTAATTCAGTAGGTGTTCCAAAATGTACATGTGGAGGAATTATTAAACCTGATGTTGTTTTATATGAAGAGGGGTTAAATGAAGATATATTAGAAGAGGCTATATATCAAATTTCTAATTGTGATACATTAATCGTTGGAGGAACATCATTAACAGTATATCCTGCAAGTGGACTTATTAGATATTATAATGGAAACAACTTGATTTTAATAAATAAAGATGTTACTCCTTTTGATAATGTAGCAAATTTAGTTATTAAAGATAGTTTAGGAAATATATTTAAAAATATTTAGGAGGAATAAAGATGGAAGAAAAAGCGAAAGTATATTTTACAGATTTTAGAGCATTACCAGGAACAAATTTACAAAAGAAATTAGCGAAATTAATGAAGAAAGCAGGAATTGAAAATATCGATTTTGAAAATAAATTTGTTGCAATAAAAATTCATTTCGGAGAACCAGGAAATTTGGCATATCTAAGACCTAATTATGCAAAAACTGTAGTTGATGTTGTTGAAAAATTAGGAGGCAAACCATTTTTAACTGATTGCAATACTTTATATGTTGGACAAAGGAAAAATGCTTTAGACCATTTAGAAGCAGCATACGAAAATGGATTTAGCCCATTTTCTACTGGATGTCATGTAATTATAGGTGATGGGTTAAAAGGAACTGATGATGTAGAAGTACCAGTAGAAGGCGGAGAGTATGTAAAAACTGCCAAAATTGGAAGAGCTATAATGGATGCAGATATATTTATTTCTTTAAATCATTTTAAAGGACATGAAGCAGCAGGCTTTGGGGGAGCTTTAAAAAATATTGGAATGGGATGTGGCAGTAGAGCTGGAAAAATGGAACAACATCGCTCTGGTAAACCATCTGTAGATATAGAAAAATGTAAAAAATGTCATTTATGTGCTAAAAATTGTGCACATGGTGCAATTTCATTTGATGAAAACGGAAAAGCACATATAGACCATAACAAATGTGTTGGTTGTGGTAGATGTTTAGGCGCTTGTAATTTTGATGCAATATATAATAATAATTCTCATGCAAATGAATTATTAAATAAGAAAATGGCAGAATATTCAAAAGCAGTATTAGCTGGAAGACCAAACTTCCACATTAATTTAGTTTTAGACATTTCACCATATTGTGATTGTCATGCAGAAAATGATGTTCCAATATTGCCAGATATAGGAATGTTTGCAAGCTTTGATCCAGTAGCACTAGATCAAGCATGTGCAGATGCTTGTAATGCACAAAAACCTATACCTGGAAGTAGATTAGATGATAATATGCACTCAAAAGATTTTGAAGATCATCATGACCACTTTAAAAATACAACTCCACAAAGTGAATGGAAATCTTGTCTAGAACATGCTGAAAAAATAGGAATTGGTACTAGACAATATGAAATAATAAAAGTTAATTAATTTTTTGAAAAAAGTTATATGTGCTAATATAACTTGGTCTGTTATATCTTTTTAACAAATATAAGGAATTAGGATTTTTGGTTAGTTTATTGATGCCTTGTTCGCAAGATAAACTTGCTTTAAAACCTAATTCTTTTATTATGTTTAATGATGCATTACTAATTCCTCCAAAAGGATATGTAAAACATTGTGGAGTATAATTAGTATTCTCTTCAAATTCTTGTTGAAGTTTTAAAATATCCTCTTCTAATACATTCTTATAATGTTCATCTGTTTCACCTTTTATTTTCTTTGTACCATTTCGTTTGCCAGTATTACTGTGCAAGCTATAGGTATGATTTTGAAATTCTATGCGTCCAGTATCCATTAATTCTTTAATATCTTTCCATCTTAAATATGAATAATTTAAATTTGCTTCATCAGTTTCTGTAAATTTATCTGTATAAGAACCAACAATCGATATAACTGCTTTCATATCGTACTTTTCTAACAAAGGAAATAAATATCCATAATTATTGTAATGACCATCATCAAAAGTTAATACTATTGGTTTTTCTGGTAGTGGCGTATCATCATATACATAAGAAATTAAATCAGATATTGTAACAGTAGTATAACCATTATCTTTAATATATTTTAAATCTTCTTCTAAAACGCTAGGAGTAACAGTATATTTATTAGATCTTGATGGATCTTTTAAAATACTATGATACATAATTATTGGAACTTTTATATATTCTTCTGAATTAGCAATAGCTATAGAAATTCCAACTGTTAAAAGAATTACTAATATTGTTAAAAAAAGTAGCATTTTAGATAATTGTATAACTTTAATTTTCAAATTAATCCTCCTAAATAAAATCTTAATAAATTGTATACTTTTTCCTTAATATTTATGTGCTAATATATGAACAGTAAAAACAATAGGGAGGGGAAAGACTTGAAAAAGATTGTATTAAGATGTGAAAATTTAAAAAAGAATTTTCGGTCAGAAAGAAATTTTAAAAGGTGTATCATTACAATTATTGGAAGGAGATATTTTAGGATTTATAGGTCCGAATGGTGCTGGTAAAACAACTACTATAAAACTTATACTAGGACTTCAAAATATAACTTCTGGAAAGGTATATATTAATGGATATGATATAGAGGAAAACTTTAAAAAAGCAATAGAAAATGTAGGAACAATAGTAGAGAGTCCTGATTTATATATGTATATGTCTGGTTATGAAAATTTAAAATTAGTAGCCAACTTATATAAAAATGTTGACAAAAAAAGAATTGATGAAATTGTAAAACTAGTTGGACTAGAAAACAGGATAAAAGATAAGGTTTCTAAGTACTCATTAGGAATGAGACAAAGATTAGGAATTGCTCAAGCATTATTACATCGACCTAAATTATTAATATTGGATGAACCAACAAATGGTTTGGATCCTGAAGGAATAAAAGAAGTAAAGGTATTGCTTAAAAAATTAGCTGAACAAGAAAATATGGCAATTTTAATATCTAGCCATAATTTAGCAGAGTTAGATACATTCTGTAATAAGATATCAATTATTAAGAATGGTGAAATAGTAGAAACAAATGATATAGATACATTCAAAAAAGATATTAAAAACAATTGTTATATATTAGAAGTAGAGGATTCTAGTGTAATAGGCTCTATTATAGATTATAAGATGGATATTTTAACAGAAACAGAAGTTAGAGTTTATATAGAGAAAGAAAAAGTTCCTCTTCTAATTAAAGAATTAGTTTTACGAAATGTAAAACTATATAATGTTTCAGAAGAAAATTTAAGCTTGGAAGATGCATTCTTAAAGAAAACAGGGGGTAATGTAATTGAGTAAGTTAATAAAAAATGAGTTAATAAAGATTTTTTCAAAGAAAAGTATGATTGTTATTGGAGTAATTATTTTAGTTATAATAATAGGTTTTAATGTTTTAAATAAAGTAAGTCAAAACATGTCAAATTCATATTCTGCATATTCAGAAGGTTATATACAATATTTAGATGAAGAATTATCAAATTTAGACCCTAATAAACCTTCAGATATAAATAAATATGTAGAAACTAAATCACAAAAAGATCTAGCAACTCTTGCAAAAGATTATAAAGAAACTAGCTGGCAAGCAGAAGTAATTGGAACAGTTATTTCTCCTATAATAGAGGAAATGAATAATTATGAATATATAGATAAAAATAATGAAGCACTTACTAGTTCTAAAGCTAAATATGATGAAATGCTTACAGCTTTAAAAAATAATGATTGGAAGTATTTTGCAAATAAAGAATTAGATAGTTTAAATACACAAATAGAAGAATTGAATGCCTTAATAGCACAAGATAGTGAAAATGATGATTTAAAAACTCAATTAAAGAGTTTAGAATTACAAAAAGAAGTAGTTAATTTAAGATTAGATAAGAACATTAATTATGGTAGTGATAACTATAAAAGTATAGCTGTACAAAATTATAGAATGTACATGGGTAATTATATTCAATCATCACAAGGAAAAAATCTAACAGATGATGAAAAGTCAGAAATAAATGGATATTTAGAAAAAGCAAATTTATATAAATATGATTTATATAATGATACAGAATATCAAAATACTGCTACAGCAAATTATACTTTCCAAAATTCAATAGGCACATATATCGCAATTATAGTTATGGTTGTTGTTATAGTTGCTGGAGTTTCAATTAGTGAAGAGTTTAATAAAGGTACTGTAAAATTACTATTAGTTAGACCATATAGTAGAACTAAAATACTTATTTCAAAATTAATTGCTGTATTTATAACAATGCTTATTACCACAGCCACAATTTTATTATTACAATTTATTATTGGTGGAATTGTATATGGCTTTGGAACTTATATGATGAATGTTGTACAGTTTGATTTTACAACTAATAGTATTGTAACATTAAACATTTTTGCATATCTTGGTTTAATATTTATATGTAAATTACCAATATTTATTTTAATTGGAACATTAGCTTTTGCATTAAGTACACTTTTCTTAAATTCACCACTTGCAGTTGCATTACCTATACTTGGATACATGGGTAGTGATATGATTAATATGATTGCTATATCTTATAAATGGGACTGGGTAAAATATTTTGTAACACCTAACTGGGATTTAAGCCAATATTTATTTGGTGGAACTCCAATGTTTAATGGAATTAGTATAGAATTTTCTATAACTATTTGTGCAATATATTTTGCAATCATGTTAGTAGCTTCTATAGTTTCATTTAAGAAGAGGAATATTAAAAACATATAATATTTTACTATTTTATGTAAATATGATATAATTAAATGTATCAAATCTGTTGAATATTTCATCTCCTGTATATAGAGAACTTTCTATATATAGCAACAAGGTTTGACAAAAAAATAAAGGAGGTAAAAAGAGATGAAAAAATATGCAAATGTTGAAGAAATCCGGAAGGATGCTATCGAGGTAAAAGATGGAATGGTGGTCTACTGGCCGCAGGAAGGAAAAAATGAACCGTTGGCATTGGGAGAAATCCCGTTCAAATTCGAGCATAAGTTCGATATGAACAATGGAATCCTGTCTTTCGCTCTTGAAGGAACGGTGTATGTTATTCCCGAAATGTGGGGAGCATACGCAACTCTGCAGTCAGAAGGATTCCGCAAATCCTATTTCTATGTACCCTTCAGCAATGGAGATTATCCGCTGGCATATGAAGCTCAGTGGAAAAAGTTGCTTGAAGAGCAGAGAAAGAGCCTGAGAGAAGAGTTTCTTGAAGACTGCAAGGGATTCTGCAAGAAAAACGGAATTAAGAGTATTGATCCCAAGCTCGTGGCAATGTGCTTCGAGATTCCTGGAGGCGGATTGATAACACATCACCTCTATGGTGACAGTATTGTATATCCGGTCCTGAGCAGCATGTGTTTTGACTCTACCACATGTTCCTGGATGGGAACATATGCAACCAATAATGGTACATGCCAGTTCGTGTACTGCGATGGTAAAACATATGTAACTAGAAACTGGGACGTGGTCGAAGCACTTCAGGCATCAGGGTTTAAACGCAAGGACCGCTTCGTACCGTTATCAAACGGTGAAGTGCCCACAGATCCGAGGTATAAGAACATTTGGAATATGTGTAAGTAATCTCTTAAGGGAAAAAGAACAAACTTTGTTCGCACACCTAAGCACTCAAGCTTAGGTGTGTTCCCTTTTATATTACGATTATCACGCCTTGATTTTTAAGCAAAAACAGACTATAATATTGGAGGAAAAATAATTAGAAGGTGTAAAATTGAAAACAAAATATATAAATTTAAAAGAAGAATATAATGAAGAAAAAATAAAAGAAGCAGCACAAGATATACTAAATGGGAAACTAGTAATATTTCCAACAGAAACAGTATATGGAATAGGTGCAAATGCATTAAATGATAATGCTTGTAAAAATATTTTTAAAGCAAAGGGGAGGGCAGGGGATAACCCTTTAATAGTACATGTAAATAATGTAGACATGATTAAACAACTCGTAGAAGAACCAAATGAAGTAGAAAAAATATTAATTAATACCTTTTGCCCAGGTCCTTTTACATTAATATTAAAAGCTAAAAACATAATTCCAAAATCTGTTACAGCAGGACTAGATACTGTTGGGATAAGAATGCCATCAAATAAAATTGCAAGCAAATTAATAGAATATGCGGGTGTACCAATTGCTGCACCAAGTGCGAATGTATCTGGCAGACCAAGTGGAACTAAAATAGAAGATATATTAAAAGAATTTGATGGAAAAGTCTCAACTATTATAGATGATGGGATGGTAGATATAGGATTGGAATCAACTGTAGTTAGAGTTATAGATAATAAAGTAAGAATATTAAGACCTGGTAAAATAACTAAAGAAGATATCGAAAAATTAAGAATAGAAGTAGAGATAGATAAGAACATTCTTGGAAAATATGACGGGAAAGAAAAAGTACTGTCACCAGGTATGAAATATAGACATTATGCGCCAAATACTAAATGCATGATGGTATATAGTAAGAACGAAGAATCTATGGTAAATAAAATAAATGAGCTTATAAGTGGTAAAAATGCATTAGTAGTATGTAGAGATAAAAATTTTGATAAATACGCTACTAAAAATAAAATAAAGATGGGTAGCTCATTAGATGAAATGGCACATAATATATTTTCTATATTAAGGCAAGTAGATAATTACAATGTAGATATTGTAATTATAGAAGGTATGCAAAAAGATGGATTAGGATTGGCATTAAATAATAGATTATTACGTGCTTGTGAATATAATTATATAGAAATATAGGGATTTGGGGACGTTCCTTTTTTCCCTATACAATAAAACATAAAAGAACTGCTTGTATCGTTAAATCAACAATATGAATTATTAAAAGTAGACACACAAGCTAAAATAATATATAATAAATGTATTAAGAAATTAAGGAGTGATTTATATAAATGAAGCAATTTGATGATGGTAATATCCAAATTCAATATAGTGACGAGAATGAGCCGTGTGTGCTCGAACTTATGAACCAAGTACTAATTGCGTATGAGACTATCACAAGTTTATTTAAGTTAAAAAATTATGACAGAAAAATTATAATACAGTTATATAATAGTGTAGAAGAATTACATAAAGAAGTGTTTGGTAAAAAAAGAGAAGAATGGGAAGTTGCATTAGAATGCGAAGATGGAACTTTAAAATTAGTAACGCCTTTAAACCCAGGAAATGTACATTCATATAGCGATATTATGAAAATTGCACAAAAATCTGTTGCAGATATGATTCTTGCTGATAATTTTGACGAGATTCCTAATTGGTTAGATATTACAACATATCTTTTCGGCTTAAACGATGCAAAAACAACTTATTCATATCAAAAATTAAATATTAATGATATAAAATCTTTTAGTGATGCATATTTTATTACTTTATCATTAATTAATATATATGGAATTAACAAAATCATAAAAATATATAAAAAAGCTAAAAATTATAATAGGATATTAAACGCATCAGATAACGAAATTAATAATAAGATAATTAAGTATTATGCAGAAGCTGTATAAAAATAAAACTCATAACTTAAATATGGTATAATGTAGTTAAGTTATGGGTTTTCGTTTTGTCGAAAAAAGTCAAAAAGCGAGAAAAATGACGAACGAAAATGCTTGATTTTATAAGGCTATAGGTATACAGTAGAATATACAAGCTAAAATTTTTACACAATTTTAACTTAAGAAAAAAAGGAAGGGGTAATAAACAAATGAGTAAAAGATTTTGTGGAGGAATATTTTTTGATCCAAAGTTAATGATTGAATTAGGAGTAGAACATCCAGTGAGTTTGCTGTATTATTTAACCTATGCGAATAAAAGCTATGGATTAGAAATAGTAAAAATTCAATATAATGAGGATTCAAAAATGACAAGAGAAGTAGGAAACATAGATGATATATCAGAAAATGAAACTGAAGTAATCTCAATTATAGATAAGTTAAAAGAAAACTATGTTACACCTATCGTAATGAAAGATATAATAGAGGATATGAAATACGAGATTACCCCTATACAATAACAACTAGAACTTAAGTTTTGGTTGTTTTTTTATGCTTAATTAGATATAATAGATATGCAAAATAGAAGGGAAAAAAGGACCGTCCTCAAATCCCTAAGGAGGAATAAAATGAGAATTAGATTTAAGCCATGGGCAAGACCAGAATTAGAAGCTTGCAAATTTTATATAGATAATCCAGAAGATTATAAAGGAAAATGGAAAACAGCTTTTAAAAATACAAATAATCCTATACATTTAGAACTTGGGTGTGGTAAAGGTAATTTTATATCTCAAATAGCTCTGCAAAATCCAAATGTAAATTATATTGCAATAGATTTAGTAGATGCAATGTTAGGTTTAGCTAAAAGAAATGTAGAACAAGAATTTAAAGAAAACAATAAAGAACCAGATAATGTTATTCTTACAAGATTTGATATAGAAAGAATTCTTTTAATGATGAATAATAATGATAATATAGAAAGAATTTATATTAATTTTTGCAATCCTTGGCCTAGAGGAAAGCATAGAAAGAAAAGATTAACACATACAAGGCAATTAGAAAAGTATAAAGAATTTTTAGTAGCAGGTGGAGAAATACATTTTAAAACTGATGATGATGATTTATTTGAATCTAGCATAAACTATTTTAAAGAGAGTGGTTTTGAAATTATAAAACTAACCTATGATTTACATTCTGAGACCGATTGGGAAGACATCCAAACAGAACATGAAAAAATGTTCTCAGAAAAAGGAATAAAGATAAAAGCTTTAATAGCTAAATTAACAAAAAAATAATGGAGGATGTTATGTATAAAAGAACTGAAACTAGACCTATAAAAGTTGGTAATGTGCAAATTGGTGGCCAAAATAAAGTAATAATACAATCTATGACAAATACAAAAACAAAAGATGTAGCTTCAACAGTTAAACAAATATTAGAATTAGAAAAAGCTGGTTGCGAAATAATACGTGTTGCATGTTTAGATATGGAAGATGCAAAAGCAATAAAAGATATAAAAGAACAAATACATATACCAATAGTAGCAGACATTCACTTTGACTATAAAATCGCAATATGTGCTATAGAAGCTGGAGTAGATAAAGTTAGAATTAATCCAGGTAATATTGGTGGCAAAGAGAAAGTAAAAGCAGTTGTAGACAAATGCAAAGAATACAATGTTCCTATAAGAATAGGAGTTAATGCTGGATCCTTGGAAAAAGATTTGTTAGCAAAGTATGGTGGTAAGCCTACAGCCAAAGCGATGGTAGAAAGTGCAAAAAGACATGTACAAATATTAGAAGACTTAGATTTTTATGATATAGCAATATCTTTAAAAGCGTCTAATTTAGATTTATGTATAGAAAGCTATGAAGAGGCTGCTAAAACTTTTAAATATCCATTACATTTAGGAATAACAGAAGCTGGAACAGCATTTAGTGGTACTATAAAATCAAGTATTGGACTTGGAATTTTATTAAGAGAGGGAATAGGAGATACAATAAGAGTTTCTTTATCAGATGATCCTATAGAAGAAATTAAGGTTGTAAAAGAAATATTAAAAGATTGTAATTTGTATAATAATGTTCCAACATTAGTTTCATGTCCTACTTGTGGTAGAACACAAATAGATTTAATACCAATGGCAAAAGAAGTAGAAGAATTTTTACAAACTATAAATAGTGATATAACTGTTGCTGTCATGGGATGTGCAGTAAATGGACCAGGAGAAGCTAGTAATGCAGATATAGGTATTGCTGGTGGAATAAAAGAAGGTTTACTATTTAAAAAAGGAAAAATAATTAGAAAAATTCCCCAAGAAAATATTGTAAATGAATTAAAAGAAGAAATATTAAAAATGATAGAAGGTTAAAATATTGAAAGTAAAAGAATTATTACGCGAAATTCAAACTAATCCTGAATATCAAGAATTAGATGAATTAAGCTTTATTAGAAAGATTTATATAGAAATCGGAAAAAACAAGACTTTTGATGTAAGATACTATTTCGGAAATACAGCGACTCAAAAGCAAATATATAGATTAGCTAAAAAGCGAACTGGAGTTGAAGATCGACTTGATGACAGAGAAATTATATGTTATTCGTTAGCTAGACAATGCGAATATATTTTTAAGAAATTAGGATATAGTTGTACAGTTACACATGAACCAAAAGAATTAGAACATGTGTTTAATATTCTTACACTAAAAAATGGTGATAGGATAAAGCTTGACTTACAAGCTGATTTAGAATTCATACAAACTAGAAGGAGAACAAGACATTTTGGTACAAATGATGATGAATATGTTTTATTAACTGAGGTTCCTACAGAAGAACTTGAAAGAGTAGATAGGAATATCGGATATACAAGCGAAACTGGAGAATATACTGATGAAGTTATAAATTCGGTTATAGCTGATTTGTCTGGTTTACCATTAAAAGATAAAGTAACAAAATTTATAGGTGATGAGAATATAATTAATATTTCAGCTAATATGGGATATATGCAGCAATATTCTTTTTATTATAAAATGCTAACCAGTTTAGCAGAAAATGAAATTTGGAAAAAGCTTTATATCTTTCCTTGCAAAACGAGTCAAGAAGAATATACAAGTTGTATATTTATAAGAGAGCAAGAACCAACTGTATTTTTATACTCTAATAAATACAACAGATTTTTAAATGTAGATATAGATAAAATTCCAGAATTACAAGAAGAAGGATTAAGATTGGGAGTTAGAGGAACAGAAAATGGAGTAAAATTACTAAGAAGAGCTATTACAGAAAGAAAAAGAAAACTAGACGATTCAGAGCAATCTTTATAAGGAGATGGTAGATATGAAAAAAGCTGTTATAATTGGTGGTGGAGAAATAGGAAGAAAAGGAACCGAATATGAAACACAAAAAATAGATAAGGAAATAGTAGCACTTGCGAACAAACAATCGCCAAACTTTCTTTTTCTTGGTTTTGCTAATGTAAATCATATAGAATCATATTTTAGAGTTATAAAAAGAAATTATAGGAATTTAGGATGTATATCTAAAACTATTTTAAAGAAAGAACTGGACAATCGAGAATTAATTCTAGAAAGATTTAATAATGCAGATATAATTTATATTGGTGGTGGAAATACTTTAGAACTAATGAAGATTTTAAAGCAATATAATATGATTTCACTATTAGAAGAGGCTTATAATGATGGAAAAGTAATTTGTGGTCTTAGTGCTGGAGCAATAGCTATTTGTAAATATGGATTATCTGATGCGAGAAAATATAAAGAATTTAAACTAACTAGAGTAAGAGGTATTGGATTAGTAGATTTACTTGTATGTCCTCATTATAATTTAGATGGAAGAGAAGAGGAATTAGAAAGAATTATGAAGCGAACAAAAGATGTACAAGGTGTAGGGTTAAAAAATTTACAAGCATTAAAAATTATAGATGGTAATATAAGCATAATTTCTGATTCAAATGATGATAAAGTAAAGTTTATAAATTAATTTAATTAAGCTTGCCAATAAAAAAATACTAATATATAATTGAATAGGCAGAAATTTTAGCCAACAAAACTAAAAGGAGGATTAAGATGGCTTTTATAGATGAAATTAAAAATAGAGCAAAAAAAGATATAAAAAAGATAGTACTTCCAGAGTCAGATGATGATAGAACATTAAAAGCTACATCAGAAGTATTAAAACAAAAATTTGCAGAAATAATATTAATAGGAAATAGAAATAAAATATTAGAAAGAGCAAAAGAACTTAGTCTAGATAACATAGAAGAAGCTGAAATTGTAGATCCTAATAACTCTGAAAATTATAATGAATTTGTAGAACAATTTTATGAATTAAGAAAACATAAAGGAATGACAATAGAAAAAGCAAAAGAATTTATGTTAGACAATATATATTTTGGAATGATGATGGTTAAACAAGGTTATGCAGATGGATTAGTTTCTGGAGCTGTTCATTCTACATCAGATACTTTAAGACCAGCACTTCAAATATTAAAAACAGCACCTGGCACTAAATTAGTATCTGCTTTTTTTATGATGATTGTGCCTAATTGTACATATGGAGAAAATGGTGTATTTCTATTTTCAGATAGTGGCTTAAATGAAAATCCAGATAGTGATGCTTTATCTGAAATAGCAATATCATCTAGTAAAAGTTTTGAGCTATTAACAGGTAAAACTCCTAAAATAGCAATGCTTTCATATTCTTCACATGGTAGTGCAAAATCTGAATTAACAGAAAAAGTAATAAAAGCAACAAATTTAGTAAAAGAAAAAGCTCCAGATTTATTAGTAGATGGAGAATTACAATTAGATGCTGCAATAATTCCAGAGGTTGCAGAATATAAAGCTAAAGGAAGTCATTTAAAAGGTGAAGCAAATATTTTAATTTTCCCAGACTTAAATGCTGGAAATATAGGTTATAAACTAGTTCAAAGGCTTGCAAAAGCAGAAGCATATGGTCCACTATGTCAAGGTATTGCAAAACCAGTTAATGATTTATCAAGAGGTTGTAGCAGTAAAGACATAGAAGGAGTTGTAGCAATTACTGCTGTACAAGCACAAGAACAGGATAAATAAATTTATTGGAGGTTTTTTATGAAAATTTTAGTAATTAATTGTGGAAGCTCATCATTAAAATATCAATTAATAGATATGGCTTCAGAAAAAGTAATGGCAAAAGGAACTTTTGAAAGAATAGGTCAACCAAACTCATTTTTAACACATAAAGTAAATGGAGAAAAATATAAATTAGAAAAACCAGTACAAAATCATGAAGAAGCATTAGAATTTTCACTAGAACAATTATTAAATCCAGAATACAAAGTAATTGATTCACTAGAAGAAATAAATGCTACAGGACATAGAGTTGTTCATGGTGGTGAAAAGTTTAATAAACCTGTAATTATTAATGAAGAAGTTATAAGTACTATAGAAGAATGTGCAAGCTTAGCACCACTTCATAATCCAGCAGCAGTAATGGGAATTAAAGCTGCACAAAAATTAATTCCTAATAAGCCAATGGTTGCTGTATTTGATACAGCATTTCATCAAACAATGCCAAAAGAACATTATATTTATCCAATTCCATATAAATATTATAATGAATATGGAGTTAGAAAATATGGTTTCCATGGTACATCTCATCAATATGTAGCTAATCGTGTAGCTGAATTAGAAGGAAAACCAATAGAAGATTTAAGAATAATATCTTGCCATTTAGGTCAAGGTGGAAGTATATGTGCAGTTCAAGGTGGTAAATCTGTAGAAACAAGTATGGGACTTACACCACTTGCTGGCATCCCAATGGGTACACGTTCTGGTGATATTGACCCATCTGTAGTTACATTTATAATGAAAAAAGAAGGCTTAACACCAGATGAAATGGAACGTATATTAAATAAAGAATCTGGTATTTTAGCATTATCAGGAGTTACACAAGACTGTAGAGATATGGAAGCTGCAGCAGCAGAAGGAAATGAACAAGCCGCACTTGCAATAAAAATACACAATTATTTAATTGCTGCACAAATAGCTAAATGTGCTGTTGCAATGAATGGATTTGATGTTATGCTATTTACTGCAGGAATCGGAGAAAACCAAAAGAATATTAGAAAAGGAATTTGCGAAAATTTAAAATTCTTGGGTGTAGAGATAGATGATGAAAGAAATGATGTAAAAGGTGAAGAAAGATTAATTTCTTCTGATAACTCTAAAATTAAAGTATATGTAGTTCCAACAGATGAAGAACTAATGATAGCAAAACAAACTCTAGAATTAATAAAATAATTAATTTTGAACTTTAGGGACGGTCCTTAAAGTTCATTTTATTTACATAATTCGTAAAATATGATATAATACACCAGATATATTGTAAAAATAACTCTAAATAATGAAGGGAGAAAAACAATGAAATTTTTAACACCTATGGAACTTCGGAGTGTAAACTTCAAAAAAATAAATCAGCTGTATGAATCAAAAGAAATCGGATTTGTAGGTTTTAATTTTGATACTTTTCATACAGTCTGGTTACCGATTCAGTATGATGAAATGGACAAAAAGCAAATCAGAATGCTGGAGGCTGGTGAGAAAACTATAGAGGCAGAATTGGTTATGGCTCTGTGGCAAACCGATTTCTCGGAAAATTTATATTTGTTTTCCGATTTAGTAGAATATATCCAGAAAAAGAATGGATATTATGACGCTCTGCCAAGGTTCAATCCTGCGCTTTGCGAAAAATGCGGAGGGAAATGTTGCAAGCGAACAGGGTGCTACTATTCGCCTAAAGATTTCTCAGAAATAAGTTTTGAGACACTCTTTAAGCATCTTTGCAAAGGATATACATCAATATATCCTATAGATGGCTTTTATACTGGGTTACAAAATTCCCTAATATTAAAGGTTAGGAATGTTGGCGAACCGGTGGCCATTGATAAAAATTATGGATACAATCAATGTATCCTGTTAGGAGAGAAAGGATGTAGCTTATCCAGAGAAAAGCGTCCTCGTGGCGGGCGGGAATTGATTCCTATGGAGAATGGTTGCATTACAGGCTATACATTCAGAGAGATAGTCGGAGATTGGGCTCCATATCAGCTTCTCTTGCTACATCTGTACAAGATTTTTTATGGAAAGGACATCCCATTCAAAGGTGTTATCTAACAGAACGAAGAACGTAGTTGATTGTAAAACTACGTTCGTTGTTTTTATATAAAATTTATCATACCATAATTAACATAATTTCATATTATATATAAAGATAATATGAAAGGAGGGAATTTATGGATTTAGAAAATATAAATATAGGATTTACAATGACAGGTTCATTTTGTACATTTAAAAAAGTAATTCCTAAAATTAAAGAACTTAAAGACTTGGGTGCTAATATAATACCAATTATGTCTTATAATAGCTATAATTTAGATACTAAATTTGGAAAAGCTAAAGAATTTATAGATGAAATAGAAAATATAACAGGTAATAAAATTATTCATACAATACAGGGAGCAGAGCCTATAGGTCCAAAAGGGTTAACTGATATTATGGTTGTAGCACCTTGTTCTGGCAATACCATCGCCAAACTTGCAAATTCAATAATTGATACGCCTGCTGTTATGGCAATAAAATCTCATCTACGCAATCAGCGACCTCTGGTAATAGGTATTTCAACAAATGATGGACTTTCAGGTTCTGCTGAAAACATAGGAAAATTACTGAATAGGAAAAATTATTATTTCGTGCCATTTACACAAGATAATCCTATTACCAAACCTACATCTTTAGTATTCAAATTTGATTATTTAATACCTACCATAAAAGAAGCTTTAGATAACAAGCAACTACAACCAGTAATAGGTTAAGCAATTTATATAATGCTCGAATGGTCATATAATATTAATATGTCACTGTTAGGATCTAGTTTCACATTAAAAGACACTAACCATAACATTGATTAGTGTCTTTTGCTTTATTTATCTGTTGAATAATCGGAAAGTGGATTTACATCAACTGCATTTCTAACTTGTTCATTAGCAACATGAGTATAAATTTCTGTTGTAGAAATACTTTCATGTCCTAAAAGCTCTTGAAGAGCCCTTATATCAACATTTCCGTACTGATACATAAGTGTTGCAGCAGTATGTCTTAATTTATGAGTAGAATATTTTTTTGTGTCTAAACCTGCACGTTTTAATTCTTTATCAACTACATATTGAACTGTTCTTTTACTAATTCGTTCTTTTCTCTCGCTTAAAAACAGTGCTTTAATTGAATCAGGTTTTATGCCAATCTTAGGTCTAACTTCTAAATAGTCATTAATTGCTTTTAAACAAGCTTTGTTTAAATAGATTGTTCTTTCTTTATTACCTTTACCAATTACAGTCATTTTAGCATCGTCAAATGAAATATCATTAATATTTATCCCAACTAATTCTGATAAACGAAGTCCACAGTTTAAAAATAAAGTTATAATTGCATAATCTCTTTCTTTGTTACGTTCTTCATCACTTGTAACTGTTAATAACTTTTTACTATCATCAAGAGTTAAGTACTTGGGCATACGTTTTTCTATCTTTGGTGTTTCTAAGTTTTGAGCAGGATTTTTTTCTATCAAATTAGTTTTTTGTGATAGATAATTAAAAAATACTCTAATGCTACTAACTTTTCTTGCACGGGTTGCGGCTTTACTATGATATGTAGTTGTTAAATATGCAAGAAATGCATGTATATCATTTAATTCTATCTTTTTTATTACATCAAGAGATAAATTGCTTATATTAATATCTTTAAAATCTTTAGCATTTGTAAGATGAAAATGAACCATAATAAATTTCAAGAACATTGCTAAGTCATAATTATATTCTTTTATTGTGTTTGGTGATTTATTTAAAATTGTTACAGAATAGTCTAAAAAAGAATTTAAATATTCTGGGTTCATATCACGTGAAATCATTTGTTCCTCCTTATGTTATTCTTCAAAGTTTGACATATTGTTTGAAAGTTTATCTATTACATCTAAAATGAATGTTATTATAATATAGCATAACGCAAAATTATTTTTATTAAACAAATTACCTATAAAAGATGGGGTAAATAATTGATTAATATAAAATCTTGAATACACATAATTTCCTGTAAATACAAGTTGAAAATTAACATGATATTTATTATAAAATTCTGCTAAATAATCTAACATGTCTGATGTTAATATTTCTGTTGCATTTATTCTGTCATTTGAATATACATGTAAAACCTTATTAAAATCTGCATTATCCATTTCTATGTATTTTAGTAATGAATTAGTTGTTCCTAATGCATATGTAGTATTATACTCTAAATTTTCGGTATTTATTTTAGTATACGAAGGAATCGTTTTATCCAAAATAACTGTAGAAAAAATTCCATTAAATACATTTTCATCTGTAGATGTTGCTGAAATATTAGAAGCATAAAACTTATAATTATCTTTAGTTACACCACTTATTGTATCTTTTGTTGTTAAGCTACTAAGTTGTAAATTATCAAAACAAGCTGTTTGATAATAATTTTCTTCGTCTACATATGATGTGTTATTGTAAGTTAAGTTAGGATCTATTAATTGGATAAATCTTTTTATAACATCTGAATATTTTACTTTAAATTTTTTAAATTCTAGTAAAAATAATATTACTGTTATAGCTAATGCAATTAATGGAATTATAGCAAAAGCCATATTAAAAGAATTTAAATAGGTAAAAATAAAAGTAAATAAGAATGCCATAAAACAGATTAGACCTATAATACTAAATAACATCAGCCTCTTTTTGCTAATAGTGATATCTAAAAAATCAAGTTCATTAAATTTGTTATATAATTCTTCAAATTCTCTAGGTGTCTGGGTTATATCTACTTTTTTAGTAGAAAAATTTGGCATTAAAATAAATTTGTATACTAAAAAACCAACCATTACTACAACTAAAATCTCTAAAAATATCATTTGTAATTCCTCCTATTGAAGATATTCTATCATAATTTAATATAGTATGTAAATTTTTTGACAATTTTTATAAAAAGTTTTATACTAAATATAATTATGAACAAGGGAATAAGGGAGGAATATAATGACAATAGCATTAATAATAATATTAGTTATTTTAGTATTATATGTTATTATCACATATAATAAATTTGTAACACTAAAAAAACAAATGAATAACTCATATAGTGTTATAGATGTTTATTTAAAAAAGAGATTTGATTTAATACCAAATTTAGTAGAGGTAACGAAAGGTTATGCTAATTATGAGCAAGATGTTTTAACTAAAATAACAGAATATAGAACAGCTTATAATCAACATAAAGATAAAGATGCATTAAATAAATTAAATGAAGAATATAATAATTTAATATTAGTAGTAGAAAATTATCCAGAACTAAAAACTAGTGAACAGTTTTTAAAATTGCAGAAGAGCCTTATAAAAGTTGAAAGTGAATTACAAGCAGCAAGAAGAATTTATAACAATGATACTACTAAATATAATACAAAATTAAACGTTTTTCCTTCTAATATTATTGGTAAAATATTTAATTTTAAAGAAGGAGATTTATTTGAATTAGAGGATAGAAAAATTGAGGGAGAGAACATTAAAGTTGATATGTAAAAATAAAGAAGAAGCTTATTTAGGCTTCTTCTTTGTAATTTATAATTATTTTTGGTTTAAATTAATGCTTAAGACAAAAATGATTTTACAGTAAACCTAGTAAAAATCCATGTTTTATGGTATAATTAAGAGTGATACAAAAGAATTTGTTGAACAAGGAGGAAAAATTATGACAGAGGTAGAAGGACTGTGTCGGGAACTGTTAACGAATTACCTTGAACTGGTTGAGGAATTTTGCCAGGAAGCAGTTTATGCAACGGACAAAGAAGTCCATGAATCTGAAATTTTGGAAGACGATAATTTTCCAAAAGAATTTGGAGTTATTCGTTCTAGATATGGTAAACCCAGAAATTTCATTAATTTATTACATCGAGAATTAAAAAAACTAGCAAAGGAGGAATTTCTGTTAAACAGCCCATCACTGCAGGAAATTGTGCAGATGTCCAGGCTTTTCTTGAAAGAGACAAAAGTAGAGATGGAAAAGCTAAAGGATTATGCTGAACTTGTGGGTGTACCAGCATTAGTCTTGGCAATTGAGGAATTCAAACACCTTAAAAAGCAAGAGAAAAGACTCGGTATTGAGCAGACTGTACTGGTTTCTGAAGAAGACGAAGAAGTCTTACAAAGAATCAGATTTTACGCACAAATCTCTGAATATCTTCCAGGAAATAAGCGGGGGTAATCCCCGCATTTTCCTATTATATGAAAAACAATGAACGTCCCTAAATCCCGAATAGAATTTTATAAAAAAGCCTTTAAAAAAATTTTCTTTATTGGTATAATAAATTAAAATTATTAAAAAGGGAGTAAGGAAATGGGAACAATTGATAATAATGTATCACAATTATATGACTTGCTAAATCATATACCAGTAACAAAAGATAATGCTGCTAAAATTCAAGAAATAAAAGATGCAATTGGCAAAAATGACTTAAAAAAAGCACTTGATGGTATAAAAGAATTAAATATAGCTATACAAAATAAGAAAAAAGAATTAAAAAAAAGACAAACCCAAAAGGAAAAAGATGAACAAGATGCTTTAGAAGCAGAAAAGAAAGAATTCGAAGCTGAACAAATTAAAGAAGATGAAGTAGAAAGATTTCCAAAAGAATTACAAGATTTAGACTTAGAAGAAGACTATATTGGTTTATTACTTTATGACCCAAGATATATAGTAAGCTATAATTTTTTATATGATGAAGTATGCTTTCAAGATGAAAGAATGCTTAATTTATATAAAAGTGTTATCTTTACAGAAGGTGAAAAATACGCACCAGAAGCAGTAAAAAGGAAATTTAACTTTGCAAAAACTACTAGAGAAGTATATGAATTAAAGAAACAATTAGTAACACGTATAAAATTACAAAGAACAGTTACTATGGAAAAAGTATATATAGATTTAAAAAAATTATTTATCTTAAGAAATTGGTATTTAAAAATACCAATCAAAAGTGTTCAAGAAAAAGTAGTTGAAATTAGAAATTACGAATTATATGATAAAATGTCAGTAGAAGAAGTAGAGAGTGCTGTAGAACAAGTTACCGCTACAGAAAAATTTAAAAGAGCAGTATTAAATAAAGGACTTACAGAATTCTTAGAAACAGGAGAAAACAACTTAACTGCAGGAATTCCGTTGCCATTTGAACGTTTATCAAAAGAGTTTAAAGGTTTAAGAAAAGGAGAAACAATGGCTGTTGCGATGCCTTCTAACTCTGGAAAAAGTAGATTTACAATCAATCTAGTAGCTAATTTATCATTAGTTCATAAAAAAAGAGTTTTGGTAATCTCTAACGAGATGTCAGAAGAAAAAATGAAATTATGTTTAATGACAACAATTATAAATGATCCAGAAATTCAAAAAATTCATGGTAAAAAATTACATAAAACCGAAGGAGAATTGTTAGAATTTAAGTTTAGAGCAGATGAGGGGTCAGATGTAAAAACTGACGAGGATGGTTTTATATTACAAGAAGATGGAGAATCTAGAGCAGATTTTGTAAAAAGGCTAGCTAAAATTTCTAAAGAATTTAGAGACACTATTGCTGTTACAGATTGGATAGATAAAGAAATTAATAACTCAATTTATTTTATTAACATAACAGATCATACTAATGATGAATTGCAAAAAGTTATAATGAATTACTATTATATGAAACATATTGAATATATATTCTACGATACATTAAAAACAGATACTGAACACATAGGAAATGGGGAAGAGGTAAAGAAAACTGCAACTATTCTTTCTAACTTAGCACAAAATTTTAATATGTTTATCTTTTCAACATTACAATTAACAGAAACAGCAACTTGGCCAATCAATTTAACAATCAATGACTTACAAGCTAGTAGAACAGTAAAAGAAGTATTAGATACATTATGTTTGGTAAAACAAATCAATCACGAAAATTATAAAGATTATGAATATTCAATAGAAGAAATGGATGAAAAATGTTATGACTTAATAAAATATGATGACCCAGATGTAAGATATTATGCTTGTGTTGTAGATAAGAACAGAGCCGGTGCTAAGCCAAAATTGCTATTTAGATTAAATTTAGCATATAACAGATGGGAAGAACTTGGCTACCTAAAATTAAAACAACAGGAGCAAGATAGAGCAAATAATTAATGTAGACTGGAAATAGTACTTAACTATTTCCAGTTTTATACTATTTATAGTAATAATTTATACATGCCTTGAATATATATATTTAAGGAGGTACGAGTTATGGTAGAGGAAAGAAAGCAAACTAATATTAATGTTATGCAAAATATTGTTTTAGAAAATAGAGAAAAACTAAATGTAACAGGAATAAATGATATTTTAAGTTTTGATGATCAAGTAGTTATTCTTTCAACAGATTTAGGTATGCTTACAATAAAAGGTTCTGAATTAAAAATAAACAAATTAAACATAGATGAAAGCGAAGTAAAAATAGAGGGAAATATATCAAATATAGGATACAGTCAAGATATAGCGGAGAAGAAAAGTGAAAATATCTTTAGTAAAATATTTAGATAATTTAGGGGTTTTGTATGTTACAACTATATAATTTTTTTATATTTATTATTTTAGGTATAATTATTAGTTTTATATTTGATATATTTAGAATTTTAAGAAAAAAATTCAAAACAAGCAATTTTATTACTTATATAGAAGATATTTTATTTTGGGTTATATCAGGATTTTTAATAATTTCAGCTATATTTAAGTTTAATGATGGAGAATTAAGAGCCTATCTCTTTATTGGAATTTTTCTAGGCATAATAATATATATAATGCTATTTACAAAGCTAGTAAATAATATATTCTTAAAAATTCTTACACCTGTTAAATTATTATTAGACTTTATTTTATCGTTATCTAAGAAAATTTTTGTTTTTATAACTAATTGTCTAAAAAATTGTAAAAATAAATCAAAAAAAACTATACAAAAAAACAATTATAATGTATAATTAGGTAGAATTGATTATAGGAGAGAAAATATACTTATGAAAAGAATTTTTAGAAATAAAAAAATATTAAAAGTTATTATAATTTTAATTGTATTATCTTATTTTATTTATGTTCTTATTAAACAACAAACAACATTAAATTCATATCAAACAGAACAAGATTATGTTTCTTCACAAATTCAAGATCAACAAGAATATAAAAACGAATTAGCAGATATGGAAGCAAACATTAATTCCGATGAATACATAGAACAAATCGCTAGGGATAAATTAGACATGTATTTACCTAATGAGAGAGTTTATGTTGACGCCAATAAATAAAATTTAAAATATTAATAATAGGATTCTAAAGACTTTATACATATATATCTGTTATTAAACTTCTATTTTCGTATTCTTATTTAATAACAGATATATACTTCTTTTATCCATTTATTTTTCTATTTCTTATTATCAAACTTTTAATCTAGAATATTATTTCTCATGTAATTAGCTTAATTAAATATAGGAGGGATTTTATGAACTTAGAAGATTATAGTCTAAGTGAATTAAGAGAGCTTGCAAAAAACAAAAATATTAAAGGATATTCAAAATATAAAAAGAGTGAATTAATTGACCTATTAACAGAAAATGATACAACTAATAACGAAGACAAAAATAATGAAAGTGTTGTAACAGATAGTAATACAACATATAAAATTACTAATAGTGATGACAAAATTGCAGAAGGAATATTAGAAGTATTACCTGATGGATATGGTTTTTTAAGGGGCGAAAATTATCTTTCTACACCAGATGATGTATATATTTCCCCAGTACAAATAAGAAGATTTAAACTAGATACAGGTGACCATATAAAAGGAATTTCCAGAATGGCAAAGGAAGGGGAGAGATTCCCATCTTTAATTTTCGTTGGAGAAGTAAATGGTGAGGCACCAGAAAAAGCATATAGGAGAAAGAAATTTGACGATTTAACACCTATTTATCCAACCGAAAGAATAAAATTAGAAACTGAGCCAAATGAATATGCAATGAGAATGATAGATTTAATTAGTCCAATAGGAAAAGGACAAAGAGGAATGATTGTGGCTCCACCAAAAGTTGGAAAAACAACTTTAATTAAAAAATTTGCTAATAGTATTACAAAAAACAATCCAGAAATAGAATTAATAGTATTATTAATAGACGAAAGACCAGAAGAAGTTACAGATATGAAACGTTCTATAAATGGAGATGTAATATATTCAACATTTGATGAATTGCCAGAACATCATGTAAAAGTAGCAGAAATGGTAATAGAGAGATCTAAAAGACTTGTAGAACAAGGTAAAGATGTTGTTATTTTACTAGATAGTATTACAAGACTTGCTAGAGCATATAATTTAGTTATTCCTTCATCTGGTAGAACTTTATCTGGAGGTCTTGATCCAAATGCATTACATAAGCCTAAGAAATTTTTCGGTGCTGCAAGAAACATAGAAAATGGAGGAAGTTTAACTATACTCGCTTCAGCTTTAATAGAAACTGGAAGTAGAATGGATGATGTAATATTCGAAGAGTTTAAGGGTACTGGTAATATGGAAGTACATTTAGATAGGAAATTATCTGAAAAACGTATTTTCCCTGCAATTGATATTAATAAGTCTGGTACAAGAAGAGAAGATTTACTTCTTACTCCTAAGGAAATGGAGACTGTTTATGCATTGCGTAAGGCTTTAAATAATTTACCTGTAGCCGATGTTACAGAAAACATTATTTCTCAAATGGTACAAACAAAGAATAATGCAGAATTTCTAGATAAAATAGATTTATATTTAAGAAGATTTAAATAATTGGGGATGAGGTGCTTTTATATGGTGCATATAAAGAAATTAAAGATAATAATGATATCTATTATTTTGGCAGTTATAGCATTAATACCTAACAATGTATTAGCAGATGGACCATCTTATGATATTACCAATTATGATATGGATGCTTATATTCAAGAAGACGGAACAATTCATATAGATGAGTCTATTACTTATTATTTTTCTAGTAGCGCAAATGGTTTAACGCGTGATTTAAGATATTTTTATAAAACTAATAAAGATTCAATGGAACCAAACTCTGCTAGATATCAAGCAACTGGAATTGAAAATATAACTGTCGTTGTTACAAATCCAGCTAATATAACAACCAATTTTACAAAAGCATCTAATGCTGAGAAAGGTGATAATGGTGTTTACACTGTAGATGCAGTAAATGCAGATAGAACAGACGGATATGATATAATGGTTTATTCTCCAATATCTTCTAATAATTTTCAAACTGTACATTATTCATATGATATAACAGATGCTGTTGTTCAATATAATGATATGAGTGAAATATATTATAATTTTATAGGTAATGGGATAGAAACTGATGTAGATGAGTTTAATTTAGATATTTATTTGCCAAAATCTATAAATATGGATGATGTAAAATATTATCCTCATACATATGCTACAAAACTAGAGGATATACAAGTTATGTTGGATTCGGCATCAAATTGTATTAGTTTTAATATTAGTAATATTCCATCTGGTAAGCCTGTTGATGCTAGAATAGTTTTTCCTAATACTGTACTAATGAATTGTACAAAAAAATATAATAATGATTATGATTTTAACAGTCTATATAAAATTGAAAATAGTATGTCTTTAGGAAATACTAGATATTTTATACATATAACGATTAATGTTATTTTAGTAGTATTACTAGTTATTTTATGCATAATTTTCCTAACGTATGGAATTATTAAAAGTAAAAAATATAGAACAACTGTAAAAAATGCAAACTATTTTAGAGATATACCCAAACGTTTAAATTTATTAGAATATCAAGCATTATTACCAGCAAAGAGTACTAATGCTCTAAGTTCTAATTTAATTATTGCAACAATACTAGATTTAACTAATAGGAAAATATTAAATATGGAAACAAAAAAAGGTGCTAATAAGAAAAAAGAAGCTGATTATGAATATAATGTTTCTATTAATCAGAATGCAGATTTTACCCAATTGTGTCCATATGAAAAACAAATACTATCATTAATTTTTTCAGATCAAATATCTACAGATTTTAATGCTTCAGCTTATACAGAAACAACAGTAGAATTAAATGCTCGCTTTAAAGAAATTTCTAAGAACAGAAAATTAGTTCAACAAATCTCTAAAGCTAGCTCAAAAAAATTAATTGATAATAAAAAAATGTATAAAAAAGTTAAGACAAGTTTAATATTAAATTTCATAATATTAATTGTAACATTATTAATAGTATTTTTATTTAATACTTTGGTAATGAATCCTGATAAAGCACTTGGAATTGTTGAGTTTATTATGTCTTCCGTATTTACTGCATTTTTAACATTCATTGTAGTAATAATATTAGATGATTTATATAAAATTCCTACAGATAAATATGCTCAGGATCAAAAAGAATTACTCGGATTATGGAAATATTTAAAAGATTATAGTTTAATAAAGGACAGATACCCGATAGAGATAAGTATTTGGAATGAATACTTGGTATTTGCTTCCTTATTTGGTATTGCAGATAAAGTAGCGAAAGAATTCAAAGAAGAATTAATAAAAGCTGGATACTCAGATGATAAGATATATTTAACATATCCAGTCTTGTGTATGTCCAGCTATTCATCTTCATTTACAAATTCAATAAATTCTTCTACTGGTTATTCCGGTTCTGGTTCCGGTGGCGGTGGAGGCCGGAGGAGGGGGAGCAGGTGCTTTCTAAATCTCTATCATTTAATATTTAACATATATAAAAGTCCCCTATCTTATTAAATTAAGATAGGGGACTGTACTATTAAATGAATACCGAACATTTGCTCTTTTAGAATTCGCAGTTATTTGGTGTTCTTGGGAAAGGTATCACATCACGAATATTTTGCATTCCTGTTAAATACATAATAGCTCTTTCAAAACCAAGACCAAAGCCTGCATGTTTACAGCTACCATATTTTCTTAAATCTAAGTACCAGTCATAATTTTCTAAAGGCATATTTAATTCTTTTATTCTAGCTAATAATTTGTCATAGTCGTCTTCTCTTTGACTTCCACCAATAATTTCACCTATTCCAGGAGCTAATAAATCAGCTGCTGCAACAGTTTTTCCATCATCATTTAGTTTCATATAAAATGCTTTAATTTCTTTTGGGTAATCAGTTACAAATACAGGTTTTTGGAATATCTTTTCACATAGATATCTTTCATGTTCTGTTTGTAAATCAACACCCCAACTAACCTTATATTCAAATTCATCATTATGCTTTTCTAATTCTGCAACAGCATCAGTATAACTAATTCTTGCAAAATCTGAATTTATAACATTATTTAATCTATCTAAAAGACCTTTATCTACAAAATTATTAAAGAATTGCATTTCTTCTGGATAATTATCTATAACATATTTAAAGATGTATTTAATCATTTCTTCAGCTAAATCCATGTCATCATTTAAGTCTGCAAAACATATTTCTGGTTCAACCATCCAAAATTCTGCAGAGTGCTTAACAGTGTTAGAATTTTCAGCACGGAATGTTGGTCCAAATGTATATACATTGCAAAAAGCTTCTGCAAATGTTTCGGCATTTAATTGGCCGCTTACTGTTAGATGTGCTGGCTTTCCAAAGAAGTCTTGAGTAAAATCTATATTTCCTTTGTCATCTTTAGGTAAGTTGTTTAAATCAAATGAATTTACATTAAACATTTCACCAGCACCTTCTGCATCACTTGCTGTAATTAGAGGTGTATTTACATATACAAAGCCTTTTTCTTGGAAAAATTTATGTATTGCATATGCTAATGCGCTTCTAACGCGAAATACAGCATTAAATGTATTACTTCTTGGACGTAGATGTGCAATTGTTCTTAAATATTCAAATGAATGTCTTTTCTTTTGAAGTGGATAGCTATTATCTGATAAACATTCTATTTCTACTGAAGTTGCTTGTATTTCGAATGGTTGTTTAGCATTCTCAGTTAATATAAATTTACCTTCAACTTTTATTGTAGAACTAATAGTTAATTTACAAATATCATTAAAGTTTGCTAAATTATCATTAAAAACTACTTGTACATTTTTAAAGAAAGTACCATCATTTAGTTCTATAAATCCAAATGTTTTTGAATCTCTTATAGTTCTAACCCAACCTTCGATACAAATATCTTTATCTGCATATTTCTCTTTTTGTCTATATAGATTTTTTAAAATTACTTTTTCCATATTATCCTCCTAAAAAATATAAAATCTTTTCATATTATATGACATTTTATATATAAATTCAATTAAAATAGTAAAATTAGTAAAAATAGGCTATTTTTAGCAATGAAGTTATATGACTTTTAAATAAAAACGGCTTAAAATTGATTCTCGTGCGTTGTGCTTTGAAAACACTGAAAATAGTGGATTGTATCCATTATAAACCCATTTATAAATCAGGAGGTAGTAACAAGATGAAAAAATTTTATGTTTTACAACAGGTAAATGCAATCAGAAACGGGAGTACGGCTACAATTGTTCTGGTAACCAATCCACGGATTGAAAATGGTGCTATTTACGCAACAGAAGTTGGCATAATAGATTCCAAAGAACTAGTTGCAAGTTTAATTTATGAAGCTTATACAAACGGATCTGGTGTCACTCTTGATAACTATGTTTTCAAACCTGTGGAGGCACGTGATTTCATCTGCATTGGTAATGCAACGCTTGAAGAAATCAAAAAACCACTGTTCAAATAATATGAATGGGAACAGGTATGTGACTATTGTCACTATGAAGAGTCAGAACTTTGCGGTTCTGGCTCTTCAATTTTTTTATCATATTATATGGACAAATATAAATTATAACTATATAATACCAAAAAGAGGGGGGAGGAATAAATATGACATCAACCGAGGAAAATAGTATCAAAGATAACCAGATTGATTATAGCAAGAGATATAGAATTATAAGCAAAATTTTTATTGTATTGGAATTATTGTTATTTTTATTTGTTAATACTTTAATAAGATGTGCCTGTGGTATACCAACTTTTAATGCAATTCCTCCAATTATAGTTTTTATAATTAATGTTATTTTTTACTTTATAACAAGAAATAGGGTAGATACTAAAAAAGAACTAAAATTTATGATTATTGTATATATTTTATTATTAATGATTTTTTGTATTTCATTAGTGGCAATTCCAAATCAACATCATACAATAATAGCTTAAGAATATAGAAGTACATATCTAGTGGTACTAAAATAGCCTTAATCTTTTAAGAAGAAAGAGGGAGGATATATATAGTAGAAAAAAGCTTAAAAAATAAATATATAACATTGCACAAAATCAAAGTTATCCGGCAATCTTTAACAATTGATTTTATTTTGATATTTTAGGCTTTGAAATGGGGTATTTTTTTATGGCAATTTTTAGAATTGAAAAAACAAAAAATTATACTGTTATGTCTAATTATCATTTAAAGGACAAAAGGCTATCTTTCAAGGCAAAAGGGCTTTTATCTTATATGTTAAGCTTGCCAGATTGTTGGGATTTTTCTTTAAAAGGTTTATGCTCGGCTAGTAAAGACAATTTGACCTCTATTCGCAGTACTTTGAAGGAATTACAAGACCATAATTATTTGGTAATTAAAAAACTTATGCCTAATGAGACAAAAAGTGGACGAATCGAGTATGAATACATAGTTTACGAGTTTCCATTAGACAAAAAACAAGATATAGGTTTTCTATACCTTGAAAATCTACATCTAGAAAATCACACCCTATTAAATACTAATATAGTAAATACTAAAAAGAATATAAAGAAAAAGAATTCTAAAAAAAATTTTGAACAAAGAAATTACAGTTCTGATGATTTAAATGATTTGTATGATAATTAGTTTTTGCTTAGCAAAAGGGGGTTATAAATTTACCCCTTTTGGTAAGCTGAAATAAAAATAAATATTGACAATGCTAAAATCATGTGTATAATAATTATTAATTGAATAGTTATTTATATTAAGGCTCAAGTATTATTTTAAGGTTATATATAATCAAAATTTATATAGCCTTTTTTTATGTTCAAATTCAAGCTTTATAGTTTCTTTAATATTAAAAAAGTGCTGTTTTCAATATAGTTTCAAGTTTAATGGTTTTAGTGTTTGTTGATATCCTTAAACCATAAAAGAGGCTTAAGCCTCTAATCTATTTTTTTTTCGAGGAATTCGATATTCGTCGAAAAAATTTAAACCTTTAATGTAGTGCTGAAGCTTAATATATGCCGTTATTGTCTAATTTTTCCGGTATTTGGTTATAAAATTAAGATGTTACTTACTTGATATAGTAACATCTTATGGAGGTTTTTATAGTGTAATGAGTGTATTTTTGTAGTACGCTCATTATTTTTTTATTATTAATATTTATATATTTATTAAATTAAGCTTAAAATCGTTTTTAAGCCATTTTATATTTTTTATCATAAAGTTACTCACTTGTTGTATATATTTTTTCTTATTGACGATTTTCGTCAAAATTATTATAATTCAAAACAAATATTTCAAGATAGAAAAAATGGAAGTGATTAATTATGGAAAAAGACAAGACTAAAAAAGAATTTTGTATTTATGTTCGAAATGGTCGAGGAAAACCATATATACTTTCATCTTATCCGACTTTTCGTGAAGCTAGTAACGCTTTAAATAATATTATCGACTACGAGCAGGAGAGAGGTAGGATATTTTATGTTGATAATGACTTTTATGATAATAAATATCCACCAAATTTATCGGGAAAATATTTTTGTATTTTACAACGAAGTATTACAGAATGGAAAAAGTATGAGTCATTTTGTAGTTCATCTTCAAAAGATAAAAACGAAAAAATAGTAATGTTTAGAAAAAATGTTTAAAATAATAATGCCTAAAACTATAAAAAAAATCTTATAAATAGCTAGAGGGGACAAGAAGAACGGTATATTTTGCAATATATAACATTGCACAAAATCAAAGTTTTGTGCAAAAAGACATAGGGGTAAAATATATGGACTGCCATTCTAGGTGTCCTTCTATCTATTACTATATCTAGCTGTTCTTACACTTTATATCTTATTATTTAATAACTTATATTATTTCTTTAATAAATTGTCTTAAATCTAATTCTAATGTGTTAATACTTATAGTTATAACTTTTTATTTATATCTAAATATTTTTTCTATATAATTCTTTTATTTTTTTATCAAAATTTGCAAAACCTTTATATCAACCGTATTTAGCCTATTTTACAGACAACAAACTATATGTCTTAAAAATAAAAACGGCCTAAAATCGATTCTCGTGCGTTGCTTTTTTGGCACTTTTTTGTAATTTTCTTGTAGTCTATTAAAATCAGTATTTTTACATTATTAATATAAAATTATGTGTAATTCATATTATTGAGTAACTAATCATAAATGATTAACTTATTAACCTTAATATAAAAATGCCTTAAAAACGATTTTAAAGTGTTTAGTAATTAAAATATTTTTATAACTAGTATAATGAATTTTTAATTAGCAATTTATAAATTGTGTACAAAAATATTTATTGTAAATTTATTTATAAATGTAAATAATAAAATTTATAAATTTAACTTTGCACAAAATTATTTTTGATTTATTTTAACAAAAAATTTTTTTATACTAATTTAGATATTTTAATTTTTATGATTTTGTTTTGTAAAATTATTATATAGATTTTTAGAGAAGTTACAAAACTTGTTTTGAAATTAAATTTGTTATTTTAAAAAACTCTTTTTAAATTTCTAATTTTTCAAAACAGCCCCTCTCTCCTACTCTCCCATTTTTCCTGAATAAAGTAAATATTATCCAGCATTTAATTGAACACATAATCCGTTATTTTTCATACCTTCCTTTATTATTAATTTACCTATTTCTGGTATGTTATCTATGTTGTTACTCTTACTTTGAACTTGTTCAGCTTGAGTTGCTAATACTTGTTCATAAGTATATTTTAATAAAGCTTTTTTTTCTTGTCCTATGTCATTAGCAGAGTCGTTACTATTTAACATATAATCCAAATTATAGGCATATAACTCTAAAGCTCTCAAAATTATTTCGACTTGTCCATCCAATAGATTTAACTCTACAGAATGAATATTATTAGTATCGAATTTCACTTCTAAATCTTTCATGAGTTCCTCCTTATTATATCGTATTTAAGCACAATAAGCAAGAGCATCTTCCATTTTAAATTGTGCTAATGGATGCTCAAACATGACATCTTTAACTTCTTGATTGTCTAAATGAGTATAAATTTCAGTTGTATCAATATGAA
Source organism: Clostridium sp. CAG:354_28_25 (assembly GCA_001915925.1). Classification (GTDB taxonomy): domain Bacteria; phylum Bacillota; class Clostridia; order TANB77; family CAG-508; genus Merdicola. Next base: position 7,537 of record MNRL01000009.1, on the reverse strand, counting down.
CATGACCTAACAATTCCTGGATAGTTTTAATATTTACTCCAGACCTATAAAGAAGAGTTGCGCAGGTATGTCTTAATGTATGAACTGTATATACATTTTCATCAAGTTCTGCTTTTCTATATGCTCTTTTTACAATTTTATTTATTGTAAATTGACTCATCCTATATCCGTAGAATGTAAGAAATAGAGCATTATTGCGTTTTTTATTATTATCATGTGAATTATCTCTTATTTTCAAGTATTTAATAAGAGCATCTTTTGTTTTTTTATTTAAATAATTAGTTCTTTCTTTGTTACCTTTACCAATAATAGTGAATTTATTGTCATCTAAATTTATATCTTCAATATTTAGATTTTTGATTTCAGAGAGTCGTAAACCACAATTTAAGAATATATGAAGCATTGCATTATCTCTAATTTCAATTTCATCTGTACTATTTTCATAAAGATTAATAAGTCGTTTAGCTTCATCTAATGATAAATAATTAGGTAACTTTTTCTCAAGTTTTCTTTCACTATTAATTTTTTTAAATGGTTCTTTAAAAATAGTATGTTTTATGTTAAAAAGGTAATCAAAGAATGTTTTTAAATGTTCAATTTTTATAACTCTTGAATTATTCTGATAATGTGATTCTGCTAAAAAGAATATAAAACTATAAATATCACTATTATTTAGACTTCTAATTTCATTTAAGGTAATATCTTCTATAGTATTATATTTATTTTTAAATTTATGAACATTAATAAATTCTAGAAACTGTTCTATTGTAACAGTCATATTTTTTATATATACTTGTGATAGATTTCTAATTGCAACAAGGTAATTTGCAAAATCCTCAACAAATTTAGGTGTTTTTATTTCACTCATAGTATATTATTCCTTCCTATCTAAAATATTAAAATTTTGCATTAATTCTTTTAGTTTCTTATCAGAAACATGTGTATAGACTTGTGTTGCATCTAAAGATTCATGGCCTAGTATTATCTTTAGTACAAATATATTTGCATTAGCTTCATTGTAAAGAAGTGTTGCACCAGTATGTCTTAAAGTATGTGTATGATATTTTTTGCTTTCTTTTCCTTCAGCTTCAACTAATTCTACTAGTTCAGATTTGATAATATTTTGAACAGATCTTTTAGAAATTCTTTTTCCTCTTGAACTAAGAAATAATGCATTATAGTCCTTATTGCTTTTATCTAGTTTTGGACGTATTTTTATATAAGCGTTTATAGCTTCGCAAACAGCACTATTAAGATATATAATTCTTTGCTTATTTCCTTTTCCAGTAACCTTTAATGTTTGTTCGCTATTATCTATTTTTAAGTCAGACAAATTAATTCCTACTAATTCTGAAAGCCTTAAACTGCAATTTAAAAACAAACATGTTATTGCATAATTTCTTATTTTATATCTACAATCAGAATTTATGGCATTTGCTAGTAATTGTTTGCTTTCGTTTAAATCTAAATATTTAGGTTGCCTTTTTTCTATTGTAGCAGATTGCATCCATTTCGTTGGATTTACATTAATTAGATTATTAGTTTCTAAATATTCATAAAGTCTTTTCATTGAAGCTAACTTTCTATTCCTTGTTTTACTAATATTTTCTAAGGTATTATCCAAAAAAAACAAATAATTAGTTAAATCATTTTGATTCATTCTTTCTAAATCTGCTATTGTTACATCTGTTATTTCTATATTTCTAAAATCTTCCTTACTTATATTATTTAGTTTGTTTCTATCATTTAAATATAATTTAATATATCTAAACAAACATCTTAAATCGTAAAAAGTTTCATCGATAGTTGTCTGTGCACCAAAATCTATATATCTTTTGTATTTTAGATAATTATTAAGGAATTCTGGACTTTCTTTTTGATATTGCAAAAAAGACATACTTTTTCTAGCTCCTCTCGTGATATTCTCTGTAATAAATTTAGCATATCTTCTTTTGTAAAAACAAAGGTGCAAATCCACTATTTTTTTGGATTTGCACACTTGACAAATATTTTCTTAATAATCAAATTCTCATAATAATACACAACAATATCATAAAAATTATAAATATATAATCATTGAAATAATATCTAACATATTTTTTCATTTAAAATGAAGAAAAAAAGTTTGTAAAAGATTCTTGATTATTTTTCTTTCATATCTACAGTTATCAAAAGTTTTTCTTTATTGGCTATAATTTCTTCTGCTATTTTCAATAATATGGTTTCATCTTGATGAACATTAAACATTGTCTTAATTTCTTCAATAAAATCATTAAGTGTTCTTTCTTTATTAGCACTATTATAAATACTATCTAATGCTAATACCACATAAGCAATACACCATTCTCTATCTATAAAAATTCTCTCCATTTTATTATTCCTCCGTTATAATTGATTTATTTTTTATTTTTATAATTCTTTAGATAATTTATTTGTTCCTCATCTTCTCTTTGTATTTCTTCATTTGATTTATTTTTACTTCCTCCTAATATAACTAAATACATCATAACTGCAATTAATAATGATGTAAAAAAAATAATTATCCATAATATCTTCATCAATATATATTCCTCCATTTTTCTTTATTATGTTAAATATAATCTATTTTATTTTAATTCATTAAATGGTAATCAGCTACATTACTCCTCAGGAATCTAACCTATCTGAACTCAGACTTGTTCTCATGGCTTGGGACGCTCTTAACGCTCGTTCTATGACTAAACAAGAGTATTATTATTTGCCTTTATTAGTTATCGCCTTATTGGTTGCTATCCAATATTTAAGTTTATATAGTTCTGCTTCTATATGAAACTAGCTCTTAATAAAGGATTTATTTAATGAATGTTATTTAATTTTCAATGTGCAATTTATCTCTCAAAAAACGAAATAAGTGAAAGAGTTTTTACCCCTTCACTTATTTGCTCACAAAATGCCGTTTTGTACTCCCCTATTCTTCAAAAAATTTTTTTATTTTTTTTAATCCTAGTTCGAGACTTTTTTGTATCTGACTTTTTTGTACCTTTTCTAGTTTAGCCACATCTCTTATCGTAATCTCATTTACAATATGTAAATCTATTCTTCTAAATTGTGTACTTGTCAGGTCTTTCAATGCTTCATTTACTTTTTCTTTTTCTATATTTTTTATAACAGTTTCCTCTACACTTTCAACTGGTTCAAATGCTCTTTTATACATATCCTCTTCTGTTAAGTCTGATTGTTCTAAATGTCTACTTGTTTCATTTTTTATTTTTATATATGCTTTTTTAGAATTGGTATAAGTATCAAATATATCTTTATCAATTTCAATTCTACAATCCTGTTCTACACTATCTCTAAAAGATATATAATATTTATCCTCATCCTCCACATATTCTAAAGTATAACTATCTACTTCGTATCGCACTTCTCTTTCCTCCTATTCATTTCATTTTTTTGAAATGAACTCGGCGGATCACGACAGTGTCTTTCATTTGTATCTAAAAAAAAATTAAGTACACATGGAAAACACGCATACCTAATTTTTGAAAACAAACATGATAATTTTGTTAGAAAATATGTTATTCTATTAAATTTATTATAGCTGCTAACATTAGCAAAATTCTCTAACATATAAAGACTCCTTAAAGAAAATTGACTTAACAATTTCTAAAAGGAGCTTTCTTAATCTTTTGGGGGATATTTTTTACTCATCAAAGTCCGAAATATTTTTTGTAATTTTCCTCTGTTTCTATAAAATCTTTTGTAGTGTCTCCTTTTCAGACTTTGATTAAGTTAGCTGCATTATATTTCGATTTCCACAATCAGTGTTGAAAACGGCGATAAACGGGACACTTTATTTGATTTCTTTGTAATATTTTTCCATTTTTGTATTGTGTTTACATAATTTTAGTGATATAATATTGGTGAATTTAATTATTTTTTGTTTTTTTTGGGGGTGTCTAAAGTAAATGATAAAAGTTCTTGTCGCTGAAGAAAATGTTGCAGAAGCGAATAAATATTGTAGGTATTTATCAAAATGCCGTGATTTAAAAATTAAAACTGTAAATAGCGGAGATCAAGCATTATCTACTTACTTGAAAATAAAACCGAATATATTTATTTTAGATTCACACTTCAATGATATAAATTCAACCGAAATAATTGATATATTATCTATAACTTATAATGAAGGAAATAATTCTAATATACTTTTGACTGCTAACTCAGCTGAAGAACAGGTTACTTTCGTTAATGTATCTAAAATCTATAAATTTTTTAAAAAACCTGTTAAACTACGAAATTTATATAATACAATTAGTCAAATGAACGAAAAATATAAATATGATGATTTTGATGAAAATGAAATGAACGTACTATTACGAGAATTAGGATTTGTTATAAACTCTCCTTGTACTGATCTTATGATAGAAGCAATTACCGAATGTTATCATTTTACATATTTAATACATGATTTAAAATCTTTATTTGAAATACTCTCATATCATCATAAAGATATGGATGAAGAAGCAATTCGTTCTTCACTTAGAACATCATTGAAACCATTAAATAGAAAAAGGCATATATTACAAAATCATCCTATTGTAATGCAATTTGAACAAGGAAAAAATATATCGCCTGGAAGATTTTTAGATGTCTTTGTTGGTTATCTACACATACAAAAAAATCAAGAAATATTTTTTTAGATTTTAAAATATTTCTTGATTTTTTATTATTTTTATTGTTCTTTGCTTTCTTTATACTCTTTATATTTTTTATATTGTTCCAAAATAAATGGTACTTCAAATTGATATTGTTCTTCAGATATTATTGCATTAAATTTTCGACCTGCAATATTATAAATTTTTTCAATTTCATTTTTAGGCATTTCCTCAGCAAATATATTGAATACTGGAATATCGCTATCTAATTTTTCTTTTGACTTCTTTACAATCTCAAATCCATTCATGTCTTCCATTTCAAATTTAGCAAATACCATTTCAGGTTTCAAGTCAATAATCTTATTATATGTTTCTATTCCATTTGTAGCTGTAGCAACTACATCAGCAAATCCCAATTTCTTTATTGAATCTACTATTGTATTTCTAATTTCTTCATTATTATGAGCAATTATAGTCCTAATTTTATTCTTTCCACTTATTCTTTCAAAGTCGATGACTTCTTGCTCTAATGCATTTCCTAAATAATTATCTTTTCCATTTTGTGTTTGGATAATATCTGCATTTGGAAGAACTACTAAACTCTTTTCAAATTCAGATTGTTTTTTATATTGGACAACTTTTATATTTTCATACTTTCTTAGTTGATTAACTTTGCTTTCTAATTCAGCCTCAGTTACTCCAAATAAATCTTTATTTTCTAATGCTCTTTCTCTTATAGGCATAAATTTTAAAAATTTCCATTTTTCTATTTTATAATTATTTAAAAATTCTCCTAATTCTTCTAATTTCTCTATACTTTTATTAGTAATTACAGTATTTATTCCTACTTTAATTTTTTTGTTTTTAGTTTTCTCTAATACTTTTTTTATAATTTCTAAATGATTATTCTTTTTTCCTAATAAAACATTTATATTGTTATCAGTAGAGTCAATAGATAAATTAATTTCATCTAAGTTGTTTAAAATATCTTCAACATATTCTGTATCATTTTCAGCAATAAAAATACCATTGGTAACAAGTTTATTGATTATTCCTTTTTCCTTTGATAATTTCATTAATTCATTAATTCTTGGATATAATACTGCCTCTCCACCAGTCCATGTTAAATGTGTTAATCCATTGTTAATTAGATTATTTAATACCTTCTCATTTTCTTCAAAGGATAAATCTGCTATATTATTGAATCCAAAGCAATATTTACATCCTTGATTACATTTAGTTGTTATTTTCCAACATACTTTATTTTTACTATACATATATATATCCTCATTTCATATATATTTTTATACAATAACATTATATGTGAAGTAACACAAAAAAACTATTCTTTTTTTATTAAGAATAGTTTTATTTTAATTAACATAATTTTACATTTTTATTATTCTTTATTTCTTAAATAGTTTTTAATAAATGATTTTGACACTTTTGAAAGTTCGCCTTTTAAGTATATTAAGTTTAATTTTACACTTGGCAATTTTATTGGCAATTCTACTTCATACAGTTCTTTAGCTTCTAATTCTCTTTTTACTGACTTTTTAATAACATATGCTATTCCCATGTTTCTTTTAACTGCATCTACTCTTACTTCTGTAGCATCAGACATCATGTTGCTTTTTATATCAACATTATACTCTCTTAATGTTTCCTTTAAGCATTGAGTTGTCTTTGTATTTTCAAGATTTAATATACAATTTAAATCTTGTATTTCTTTTATATCTTGAATTATTAATGGAGCTTTTGAAACAAATATGTTTTCTATTTTTAATATTTCTTCAACAACTACATTAATTCTATCTAGATCACTATCTATTATAGCAAAGTCTATCTTATGTTCTTGTAATAATTCAAGCATTTTATTAGTATCGGCTTCACATACTACTTTTATATTTATTTTTGGATACTGTCTCTTTACTTTTTCAATTTTATCCATTAAAAAATATGTTGTAAAATGAGATGGACAACCTATTGTTATATTTCCAGTCTCTATATTATTCTTATCTTGAGCCATCTTTTCTGCAAAATCGAAACTAGATATTGACTTACTTACTATTTCATATAATTCTTTTCCATCTTCTGTTATTTTAAGTCCTTTTGGTTCTCTATTAAATAGTTTTAGTCCTAACTGATTTTCTAAGTTTGATATTTGAGTACTTATATTAGGAACAGACACATCTAATTTTTCAGATGCATCAGATAAACTTTTTGATTCGACAACTTTACAAAAAATCTTGTACAAGTTTAAATTGACATTTGACATATTATACACCATCCTCTGAAATTTGTTTAAGTTTCATTTCAGCTTTTTTTATAAAATAATCTTTAGTATCCAATGGAAGTTGTAATTCATTTAGCTTTTCTTTTAATTTCTCTACTGTATTCAAATCTTCATTAGTTTCTACTGTTTCGATTTCAATTAGTTTTTCTCCATCTTCTATATCTTTTAATGCAATATTTAATCCTTCTTTTCCATAAACAATGTTGTTTTCTTTAATATTCATTATTTCTTTATACCCTATAGCATTTAAAAATTTTTTGCCATCATTTATATTACTAATATCACAATCAATATTCTGTTGGCTAATAATATCTCCATTACTTGCTATATTCTTTTTCTTATAGGTCATTTTAAATACTTTGTGTTTATCTGACATATATTGAGTAATATCTCTTATTAAAATGGAATGTTTTAATATTTCTCTTGGCGTTAATTTATGAATATCTATATCTTTAGGTATAAAATAAGTATCATCCAGTAAGAATCTATCTACTATTTCAAACCCTTTGCTTTCGATAATATTGCAAAATTCTTTTATACTACATTTTAATTTTACAGTTATTTCATTACTCATTCTAAATTTCTCCTACAAAATATTGCGTTT
>MNRL01000008.1:104262-104658 GCA_001915925.1 Clostridium sp. CAG:354_28_25 | reverse complement strand
TATATATTGGATAATTTAAGTTTATTTCTGTCTTCTCTTTATTTCCTACAAAATATTTACTTAGTTTTTTAAATATTCTTCCTTGTTCTTCTATTTTGGCTAATTCAATATTCCTATTGGCTTCAGCATTATTTTCAGTATCTTCTAAAGAGCCTAACAAATTTTCTGTTATCTCTTTCCCACTTACTGCATATCCTTCATATTTAAAATTCATTATTGGACTATATTTTAAAAATATTGTGTATATCAGTCCAATTACTAATATAACTGCTATTAAGCCTATTACCATAAATCTTGGGTTCTTTATTATCTTTTTTTCCTCTTTTATTTTTTGTTTTTTCATTATCCTACACCTCCTTCTATTAGTAATTCTTTTGCTCTTTTCATATTTTCGAC
>MNRL01000008.1:0-104184 GCA_001915925.1 Clostridium sp. CAG:354_28_25 | reverse complement strand
TGTGTGTGTGTGTGTGTGTGTACAGCGCCAAGGCTTTCACGTTCTACTCGTTTTTGCATTCCTTACCCCTCGCTTTTTAATTTTTATTCATATTATTATTCTTTATCGTATTCATAGTTTAACCTGTTCCATTTTCTTTCTTTTTCCTATATTATTAAATTTTTTATTTTTTGTAAATACTCGTATTAAATGAAAAATTCTAAAACTATTTACGCACACCCTTTTTCGAATACTTTATTTACATTTTTATAACATTTTTTACATTCATGTTGTATTGTATCAATTTTTATAATACAATAGCTGTACGGAGGGATTTTTTATGAAACTAAAAAAAGTATTTATTATTATAGTAATAATATTGATTTTAATACTACTGGGATTTGGAATATATTCACTATATAAATATTTAACTCCTGTAACTGTTACATCAAGTAATAATGAATTTAGCATACAAATACCTGGTAAAGTAGATTTTAAAGAAGCAGCATCAGGTTCTTCAGAATATGTACTAGACCTTTATTCTTTAAAAGACCAGATGATGTTATATAGCACAATTATTGATAATGTTGATGGTAATATGAGTTTAGAAGAAGCTATTACTTCTGAAAAAGATAATGTTTCAAATGCAAGAGAAAATGCAAGAGACATCTCAGATGTTATCAAAATAGACGTACCTAATTGTGAAGCATATAAATATACTTTCACATACTATGATTCAAGTTTAGAAACAGATCTTCATTCTAATGTTGTATGGATAAAAACAGATAAGCATATTTATATTTTAGATTTCGAAGTTATTTCAGAAAATAAAGAAAAATATGAATCTATTTTTGATCAAATAATAACTTCTTTTAAAGAAAATAATTAATTATAAAAAACGGATACACTTTTATATCCGTTTTTTTATTTTGAAATTATCTAATTTGTAGGTCTTGCTTCTATTCTTCTAATATTAAGCAATAATCAATTATATAGTTATAGCAATTATTCCCAAAATAAATCCTAAAATATTACCTATAGCATTCATTCTTCCTTTATACATATTATTAGCTTCTGGTGTTAATTCTCCAGAAACTATATACAACATAGCTCCCGCTGCGAAGCTTAATGATGCTGCTATTATACTTTCTGATATTCCACCAACTAAATGTCCTACTAAAGCTCCTATACCTGTGCTTATTCCAGATATAATTACATAAAATATAACTTTTCCTTTACTCATTCCTCCCTTTTTCATTGGTACTGCCATACTAATTCCTTCTGGTACATCATGTATTGCGATTACTATAGCTAATGATAAACCTAAATTTATAGAAGTCTGAAATCCTGTTCCGATCGCTAGTCCTTCCGGTATATTGTGAAGTGCTAAACCAATACTTATTATTAGTCCTGTTTTTAATAGATTGTTCATTCCTTTTTTATTACTAAATTTTTCTTTTACAAGTGTATCGCAAATTATCATTGCAATTATTCCTAATAATGTACCGAATAAAATTACTACTAAGTTTCCTATTTCCATCGCTTCTGGTAATAGTTCAAAACAAATAATTGCCATCATTAAACCTGATGCAAAGGACAATATAAATCCTAAAAATTTATTTGAATCGCTTTTTAAATTAACTCCAATTAGACCTCCAATTGTTGTTCCAAATGTTCCAAAAAATATTCCTACCAAAAACGTTTTTATTAACGCAGTAATAATTATCACTCCCATACATTTTTGTTATATATATATTCAAAATTTAATATTGTATTACAGAAAAAATAAACATTATAACTCTAATAATTGTTATAATGTTTATTTTTTATTTATAATATTGATTGTTTCTATATTCTTTAATCTTATTTCCAATTTTTCAGTATAAGCTTTATATTAATAACTCCAATATTGCAATTAACTTATAATAAGCTTCTTTATACAAACATTTTTCCAAACCTTTTTATTCTTCTTCATTTCCTTTAAGCTTTTCTGCCATATGTGCAGCAGTTAAACTATCTATCATATTATCTAAGTTTCCATTTAAGAAATCTTCCATTTGGAATATACTTAATCCAATTCTATGGTCTGTTATTCTTCCTTGTGGGTAGTTATATGTCCTTATTTTTTCGCTTCTATCTCCACTTCCTATTTGTGATTTTCTTTCATTTGCAAGTGCATTATCTTGTTTTGTTTTTTCTATCTCATAAAGTCTAGAACGTAATAATTTCATTGCATATTCCCTGTTTTGTAATTGTGACCTTTCTGTTTGGCATTCTGCCACAATTCCTGTTGGTACGTGGATAAGTCTTACTGCTGAAGATGTTTTATTAACATGTTGTCCTCCTGCTCCTGATGCTCTAAATACTTCCATCTTTATGTCTGCAGGATTTATCTCTATTTCTACATCTTCTACTACTGGAAGTACTGCAACTGTTGCTGTTGATGTATGAATTCTTCCACTGCTTTCTGTATCTGGAACTCTTTGTACTCTGTGTACTCCACTTTCGTATTTTAATCTACTATATGCACCTTTTCCAGTAATCATAAAAGATATTTCTTTATATCCACCAAGTTCTGTCGCATTTTCATTTAATATTTCTAATTTCCAATGTTTTCTTTCTGCATACATATTATACATTCTAAACAATGTACCAGCAAATAACGCTGCTTCTTCTCCACCTGCACCAGCTCTTATTTCGCATATAATGTTTTTGTCATCATCTTTATCCTTTGGAATTAATAACATTTTTAATTCCTCTTCTAATTTTGGTAATTGCTCTTTTGCTGAATAATAATCTGCTTCTGCTAATTCTTTTAATTCTTTATCTGCCATCATTTCTTTGGCATCTTCCATCTGTTGTTCTACTTTTTTATATTCTCTATATTTTTCTACAACATCTGTAATCTCTGCATGCTCTTTTACATATTTTTGCCATTCGTTATGATTGCTAATTACTTCTGGATCACTTATTAATTTTGTTAATTCTTCATATCTCTTTTCTACTGCATCTAATTTTTGAAACATAATTCTCTCCTCTTTTTTATAAACTCTGTATACTATTATACACAATTTTTCCAGCTTTTGCAATATAGGGATTTTGGGACATTACTTTTTTCCCTTTTCTAGTTCACCTTTTAGTATCGGATATAAGCATTTTACCAAAAACTCCAACCCTTTTTCCAGATAAAAAAGAGCGTTCTATAAATCCCGGCAAAACCCGAATTTTAAGAACGACTCTTAATTCCTATGCATTCCAAAATGCTTTATAAGCTTGATATGCAGAATATACATCATATTTACTTGCTACTTCATATGGTGAATGCATACATAAAATTGGTATGCCACAGTCTATAACATCTATTCCTTTGTTTGCTAGAATATATGCTATAGTTCCGCCACCACCTACATCTACTTTTCCTAATTCTGTTATTTGATATTTTATATTATTATCATCAAATATTTTTCTTACTTCTGCTAGATATTCTGCATTTGCGTCAGATGCTTCGTACTTTCCACCAGAACCTGTGTATTTATTTATTCCTACGCCATACCCCATATATGCTGCATTAAGTCTGTCTGAAACATTTGCATAAATAGGATCTAAGCAAGCATCTACGTCTGCTGAAAGCATTTTTGAATTACAGAATACTTTTTCTAATAAATTAACTTTATTTTCTCCTGTTTTATTTAATAGGTATGTTATGAATGTATCAAATGCATGTGATTCCATTCCTGTATTTCCAACACTACCTATTTCTTCTTTGTCTGCTATAATACATACTGCTGTTCTTTTAATATTATTTAATTCCATCATTGCTGTTAATGATGTATATACACTTACTTTATCATCTTGTCCATATGCTGCTACCATGCTTTCGTCAAAGCCTTGTGTTCTTGCTTTATATGCAGGTACTAATTCTAATTCTGCACTTGATAAATCCTCTTCTACTATTCCATATTTTTTGTTTAATATTGCTAAAATGTTTAGTTTTACCCTTTCTGGAATTTCTTCGTCAAAAGGCATACTTCCAATTAAAAGATTTAAATCTTCTCCTTTTATTGCCTCTTTTAATTTTAAGTTTTCTTGTTCTTTTGCTAAATGTGGTAATAAATCTGTTACTGTAAATATTGGATCTTTATCATCTTCACCAATTCTTACTTCTATTTTTTCACCATTTCCTTTTACTATTACACCATGAATGCTAAGTGGAATAGTTGTCCATTGGTATTTCTTTATTCCGCCATAATAATGAGTTTTAAAATATACTAGTTCTTGATCTTCATATAATGGATTTGGTTTTAAGTCTAATCTTGGAGAATCTGCATGTGAGCCGATTATATTTAAACCATTTTCTAGTTTGTCCTCTCCAATTACTGCAAGATACATGCTTTTCTCTTTATTTATATAGTATACTTTATCTCCTACAGATAGATTTTCTACCTCGTTTATATTTTTAAATCCATTTGCCTTTGCTATTTCTACAGAACTTTTAACTATTTCTCTTTCTGTTTTTGAGTTGTTTAAAAATTCCATATATCTTTCGCTATATTCAAAGATTTCTTTTTTTAATTCATCAGAAATTTTAAACCAACCATTTACTTTCTTCTTGAATAGTTTGTCTTTTAGTTCTTCACCGTATGTCATATATATCTACTCCCTTTCTTTTTTTGTATATTCTATCATTAAATAAGTTAAATGTCCAAATTTTCCGTACGACATTTTTCGATACAAAAAAAGATATGAGGAAAATTCCTCATATCCTTTTAAGGTTGTTAATCTATTTTGTTAGAACTTTTTTCTTTATTAAGAAAATTCCTATTCCTAATACTCCTATAATTGCTATTCCTATTAGTATATATTTTACTGCATCTGCTGCACCAAATGGTGGAACTAATGCAATTCTTTCTGATTGCGCTGTGTCAGGTTCTCCTATATTATAGTTACCAGGTATTGAAACTACTTCTGCATTATATGTTCTCCTACCGTTTGTTGTAATAGATTCAACTACTTCTGCTGTATTTTCATATTCTGTATCATCAGTTGTACTTCCATCTGAAGCAACTACTTTAGTTAAGAATACTGTTGCTGTTGGTGTCTCAGATTGTTTTCCTGCTTTATCCTTAGCTTTTTCAGGTACTAATGGATCTGCCTGTATTATAGGGTTATCAGATGTTGAAACGATTATTTTTTGTAATCCATTAAATGCATTTTCATCGACTGCTTTAATATATGGATCATCACCAGATGTTAGTTGTGTTTTATCTGTTATTTCTTGCCATCCAGAATTTCTGCTCATATCAAATGATAAGTTATTAGATACATAGTCAACTACAACGGCTGGGTCTAATGTTACTATGTTATTTACATCTGTTATTACACCTGTGTTGTAATATGTTTCATCTTTATAATCTGTCTCACCTGTATTTATTACTTTTATACTAAATGTTAATTCTAATGTTGCACCATGTAGTAAGTTCTCATCAACAGTAGCTTGAACGAGTCCTCTATTCTCTCTTGTATTAGCTTTCCATGTTAAGTTTGGTACAGATTGATTAGCATCAAATATTGTTTGCCCATCTCCTGCTGTTGATAATTTTAATTTTGAAACTGTTTTTTCTACGTATATATCTGAACGAGGTCTTTCGATTATACCCAAATCTATATTTCTTACTGAGTATTCTGTATTTTCTTGACCTACATATTCAATTTCCATACTCATTTGAGCTGTATTGGCATTCATATTTGTATTATCTGCTAAAGTTCTTAATGTTGCTTCATCTGTTTGGGCTGTAGAATTTAATACTGTTGCATTTGTATATTTTAAGTCTTCACTGTATTTATTAACTTCTTCCCTTCTTGTTTGGTCATCTTTAGCATCATTTATTTTTGTATCTATATTGTTGTTATACCAATATACGTCTGAATAATTAGATTCTTGATATATTGTAGATTTATAATCTTGTCCTGTGTACATTTCGTTATTTGGTTGTACTGCTACTAAAGATTCATAATCACCATATGTAAATTTAATAGTATAATCGCCAGGGATATAATCTGTAAATTCGTATACACCTTGGTCATTTGTTCTTGTTTCTTTTACTTCTACATCTCCGTTTGTACAAATTAATTGTACTTTAACTTGATTTACTAAATTGTCACCATCTTCGTATGCACCATCACCAATTCTTTCATTGTCTTCTTCTAGTTTTTCTGCTAATGCTGCATCTTCAAATACTGTACCTGTTAATCTTCTCTTGTTTGTGTCATCAACTATTAGTTTTAATCCAGGTGCTGCATCTGCATCATCTTCGAAGATTGCCATACTTCTACTTGTCTTTTCTTCTCCACCTAAATCTTGGTATTCATCTGTCTTAGAATATGCCACAAATTCTTGTACTTTTGAATCCGTTGGGTTTAAGTTAGCTGGTGTAGAATCTATATCAATTAATCCTGCATTTTCGCCTGCATTTGTTATTAATTGACCATTTAAGTCTTTTCTGTCTTCTCTATATGTATTTCTATATCCTGATATTTGTGCAAAGTTTTCTTTAGTAGATTGTTTTTCTTCTAATAATGCTCTTAAAGCATCATTTGTTACTTTATATTCTACAAATATCCATTTCTTATCATCAATTCCTTGGTTAGCCAATGCTGTTGTATGCATTGTATGATATGTCTTTCCAGATCCTGATATATCTGATTGTTGTTCCCAAGTAATTTCTTGTTCATTCTCATCATATGATCTTATATATTCATAAGAAGTATCATAGTAATCACTTAAGTCTGTTACATATCCTGTAATCTTACCAACTGATTGATTTTTTAATTGAATCTTATAAGTTACATATACTTGTAATTTATCTGCGTCTTGATCATATTGTGCTGCTGCTTTATATTGTAAATCTGAACTTCTAATTGCTCTGTTATAGTCTGGTATATCTGTACCTCTAATATCTACCTCTAAGTCTTGTTCTCCTCCTGGGTAGTCATATGTATGTGATTTACCATTAATATTTAAATCAACTTTTACTAAATCTTTTCTTAAGTTCATATCGAATTGTTCTCTATCTTTAATACCAAAGTTGATATTTAATAATTCTTCCTGAGAGTTTGATACTCCATAATATTTTAGTTCTTCCATTCCATTAGGTCCTGTATATGCATAAATATCAAATGCTGCATTTGTAGTATCATTTCTGTCTGGTACTGTATGTGTACTATCTACTGGTGTAAATTTATTGTTAAAGTTTTGTCTATTTTGTTTACCATCTGTTGCATAAGATCTTTCTGCTATAGTTGTTGGTCCTAATGTTCCAGCAGTATCAATTATTTTACTTACTCTTTGATATGTTGTTGGTTCATATATTTGTCCATTATATTTAAATCTTACATAATATTGCTTAGATGCTGGTTGGTCTTTAAATTCATAGTACCCATCCTTATCTGTTGTTGTCTTAGCAATTTCCGTTCCTGTGCTATCAAATAATGTTACTTCTATTCCTTCTAGCATTTCGTCTCCAGTACTTATAATACCATCTTCTGTACCATCTTTATTTGCTACATTATCTTTAAATACTTTACCAGCTAAGTCAATTGTTAATTCTATTTCTGGGCTGTCATCATCCGTTGTTTGTGGTCCACCTGTATAGTTTATTGTTACTAAACGTTGTACTGTACGTCCACTCATTGTTTTGTGAGCATCATCTGGTTCATAATATGTATATGTACCACTTGCTTCTTCATATTTATAATCTGCTACTAGTTTAACTTTAGAAGCTTTACCTGCATCTGCTTGTGATAGTAATACATAGAATTCTTCACCAGAATCTATATCTGATACATTACCGGTATATCCTCCAAAATTTACTCTGCTAACTTCTATTTCTGTTCCGATATCTGTTTTTAGATATAATCTAGAAATTCCAGAATAAGCACTTTTATAGAAAGATAATTTGAATGGTCCTAATTTAAATACTCCATCTTCTGAACTTTGTAATGTTGCATTTGTTTCTTCAAATGTTACATTTTTTCCTGATTCTTGTAATTTGTTATAGTAATCGTTAAATCCTGCTATTTTATTATATTGTACTAACGCATCATCATAATCTTGCTCCCAATGTGGTGAAGTTATGTTATCTGATATATCTGACATCCATATTAAATTCTGTCTAGAGTATATGCTAGAACATTGTCTTAATGCGTACGCTAAACCTGCTGACATATTATGTGTATCTTTACTATAGAATGTTAATCTCCAAGAACTCCATAATGATCCTCCTGCTTGCGAACAATATACTTCGGTTGCTCTACCATCTATATTTGTAACAAAAGGAGGTGCCCCATTTGTTACATTATATTGGTAAACAAATGAACTAGCTTGTGAAATTGGTGAAAGATATGCTAATACTGCTATCATTGGTATAAGTATTGCTGTTATTATTAATGCTAATAATTTAAATCTTCTCATATTTCTCTTCCTCCTTTCTTACACTTTTAATACTTTTTTATTTATTATATAAGCTCCACATGCTGCTATTGCTAATATTGTTAGTGTTAATACTACATATGTTACAGGTCCACCCGTTTTAATACCTATAATTACGTTTGCTGAAGAATTTGTATCATCTTCTGTTGATTTTTCATCTAATAAACCTTGGTCATTATATGTTTCTGTAATTTCTGCTTTGTTTGTTACTGTTCCTGTTCCGTTTTCATCCATCTTTTTAGTTAAGATTAATTTAACTTCTTTAGATTCACCTGGATTTATTATTTCGTTTTCTAATGCTGTACAAACTACTGTATCTCCAGAAGCATACCAATCTCCATTTAAGTTAGAACTAAATTCTAATTCGCTTGGTAAGTAGTCAACTATCTTCTTAGCATATCCTGCTACATTACCATTGTTTGTAATTGTCATTGTGTATTCAATTACTAGGTTTGTACTATTTATACGTTTTCCATCAACTTCAATTTTTCCTAATTTCTTATTTTCGAAATTAACTTCTTTAGTTGTTTTACCGTCTGCTAATTGAATTTTTGTTAATGTTTTATTTAATGATAAATCGAATATTCCTTTTGTTGTTAAACCTAAGTCTATATTGCTCATACTTGTATCTGTAATTGTTAAACTATCTGTAATTGCTACACCATTATTTTCTGTTGTATTAATTGCATCTGAGTTTATTGTTTCATCTATTCCTTGTTTTCTATATTCTGTAATTACATATTGTGAATTATCGTAGTTGAATTTTACTATATATTGACCTTGGATTAAATCACTTAAGATATATTCTCCATTATCATCTGTTGTAGCACTTATTTCATTGCCCATTGAATTCTTTACTGCTTTTCCTGTTTTTGCATCAACTATATTTACAGGTATTCCACTTAGTAGTTTTTCTCCAGAATCCCTTGTACCATTTCTGTTTTCATCAAACCATACTACTCCAGATATTCTATATGTATTAGAATTTTGTATATTATCATTTTCGATAGTATTTTTTATCTCGTCTTTGTAGTCCTCTGTTCCATCACCAGATACTTCTATCTCAACATTTGCATCCTCTTCTTCTTTAGAAGTATCTATCATTTTATTTACTGCTGCTCTTACTACAAATTTAAGTGTTTGTCCTGCATCTAAATCCATAGTTGTTTGTGATACTTTGTTATCTAATAAGTAACCATTAAACATTTCTTTATCATCTAAGTAATATGTTGTATTTAGATATTTTAAGTTATCTGGAATTGTTGCAGCTACTCTTACATTTTTAATAACTCCTGAGCTTACATTCTTAGCTGTTATCGTATATGTTACAACATCTCCCATTTGTAAATATTCTTCTGTTATGTCTGTTCCTGTTGTTATTTCTAATTTATTATCTCCTGTTGAATGGATTATAATTGAACTTCTTTGTTCACTTGTATCTTTTCCTTTTACTACAACTTGCATATTTACGTCTTCTTGTTTTGTTGTTTTTACTCTTAATATGAAGTTATATTTTGCTGCTGAATTTGCTTCTATATCGCCAACATTAAATGTAACTTTTCTATTCTTTTCGTCATATTTTACATCTTCTGTTGATTGATTAGCTCCACCATATTCTTGTCTGAAAGCTTCTACATATTCAACATTTTCTGGTAAGTTAATTGTTGCTTCTACATCATCTATCTTCTTGTCTGTTACATTTGATATGTTAACATAGTATTCAATTTGACTTCCTAGACCAACATTATCTTGAGTTGGTGTTGTAAATTCAATATAGAAACTTGCTTGTGATACTTTTACTTCTGCTGTTGATACTTGTTCTGATTTCTCTAAATTGTCTGCAGAAAGTATAAAGTCTAATTTAAATGTTCCTTCTTTATTTGCCATTATTGTAAATGAAACTTCTTTGCTTTCTCCTACTCCAAGATTTCCTACTGAAAGTTCTAATGTTCTTTGGTCAGGTCTTGGTTCATATCTATTACCCATAGGTTCTTCTATGTATTCTGCATAATCTACCATGTCTGGTAAGTTTACAGTTACTTTTGCATTTTCTGCTGATACCTCACCATCATTTCTTACTGTTATTTTATATTCCATAACATCTTCTGTTGATGCTGTGCTATCTACATTTGTATATATTTCTGCTTTTAACTCTGGTCCTTTTCCTGTAGATACACCAACTGTTGGAGCTATTGTTTCTTTTGCTATCGTTTGTGAATTTTCATCTTCTTCATAATAAACTGTATATGTACCAAATGCATTTTCATTATGTGATAAGTTTTCTGGTACTTGTACATTGTATGCCATATCAAAAGATGTGGCTTGTGGCATTACATAATCATTAAATACTACTAAGTATGATTTTATCTTTGATGCATCAGTTACATTTTGCGTCCAACCATTTTCTGCATTATTTAGATCTGCTGTTGCATTACCATTTTCACTATAATATATAGTATATGGATTATTAGCTATTCCCGAAACTGTAAGTCCTGATGTTAGTATAGTATCTACTGTTGAGCCTAATTCTGTTCCATCAGTCTTCTTGTTTCCTTGGAATGGTAATCTTCCTAGTATTTTTGGATTTTTAATATCTTTACCATAGTTGTTTACTACTGTTGCTTTCATTGTTATATTTTTTGCATTTGATTTAATATCTATTTTTCCCGCTTTTTCTTTATTTGGTAAAGAAACTATTTCTTCATTGTCATTACTAAAGTTAGCTACACTACTTAGTAATACAACACCTTGTGGTGCATATATATTCATTGGAACTATAGCAATTCCATCATTTTCATATTGGATTGCTTTATCATTTGTTACTTTTAAAGTAGCATTTTTTGTTGTACTTGCTGCTGTTTTTCTTAATGTAATGTCTGTGTTTATTACAACATTAATACCTTTACTTATATCTGTAACAAATTCTGTTTGTTCTCCTTGCATATATATTCTAATTACTTTATTTCCATTATTATCTGTTACTACATCATATGAAGATATTTGAATATTTTCATTGTATAGTAAATTAATTGTTTTTATTTCTAATGTTTCTATTTCACTTGGTAAAGTAATTAAAACTGTTGGATTACTGTATAAATCACATGTATAATCATTTGATTTTAATATTGCTTTAATTTCTACATTTTCATTTTTTGCTGTTGTTGTTAAGTTTGTATTATTTATATATAATTCTGCTTTTGTTGCTGTTTCTTTTAAGTTTATTGTCTCTGTTTTTGTAGCCATTTCTGTTACCATATCTGCACTTACTATATTTCCAGAAACTGCTGTATCAATTCTTTGGATATTTGTTATTGTAGCTCTAGATAAATTTGTTGTAGCTTTTATAGCTTTACTAATATTAAATGTTATGATTCCTTCTGTTTCTGGTTTTGTTGTTTCTATTCTTAAAGCTGTAACATTTTGATTTATTGTAATTACCATATTACCATTTGCATCTACTGGTGTGTTTTTATCTATTCCAGCTACTCTATTTCCGTTTTGGTCATATATTTGTATATTACCATTTTGTCCTAAAATTTTATCAAATAAAACTTTGTTAATAGCTATAGATTTATAGTACATGTTGTTTCCTGCTTGCATTGTTGCCCCATTTGCTGTAACAAATGTTGCATTATTTTCATTTATAACTAATTTATCTACAGCATCTGTATATGCAATATTTGCAGATATCGTTGATGCATATTCTGTTTCATATTTGTTATTTGCATACATATATCCTTTATAAATTTCTGATGTTGCAGATACTTCTGTATCTACTACTGTACTAACATTGCCTTTTAATTCTACATTTTTTTGAACATTTGCTGTAACATCTTGTTCTGTTACATATGTTTTAATATTTGAATTTGCATTCAAAGTAACTACAGTTGCTTCAGCTGTTACATCTGTATAAATATATGTTATGTAGAATTTATCTTCTCCTTGTCTCCAATTAACTTGATTATTATTTTCTTTATTTTCTAAATTAATTTCTAAAATTCCAGTGTCTTTGTTATAAGACCACATATCTTTTGTGAATTCTGCACCATTTGTTGCTGGTGTATTTGCAAATATTCTTACTTCTGTTGGATTTTTATTTGCAATTTTTGGCGCTGTAACTTCTAGCTTTGTACTTTCTACTGGAAGTGAATTACCTTCTAATGTACTTGTTAGTAATGTTTGCATATACACATTACTATTATAAGCACCATATTTTATAACATCTTCGTTTAATATTGCTTTTGGTGTTGCAGTCCAATTTAACCTGATATTAATATCAGATTTTATGTTTCTTTCTTTTTCATTCTCATCATAGTATGTTCCTGTTAAGTTTAGTTTTGTTTCTCTAGAAAAATATGTTAAATCCATATTATCATTTCTTACAAAGTTAACAGGTATTTCTATTTCCACTTCTTTTCCGCTTTCTATTTGGTTTAATGTTAGTTGATTATTGTCATAGTCAACTGATTTTACATTTTCTGATTGAGCAAAAGCTTTTGAAATCGAAAAGTTTGGATTTTCGAATGAAATTGTTGCATTCTCTAGGTAACCTGCATTTTTTACATTTACCTTTACATATAATTTTTGTTCTGCAGATATCTCTGCCTCCATACTGTGTTTATTTGTTCCATCTGGCTTAAAGTATGCATCAAATTCTATATTTTTGTTATTTGATACAATACCTTGTTTTTCTAACTCTTCATAGGCAGCATAAACTGAATTTGTTAACGTAGACACATAGGTCATAAGTAAACAAACTGTAGTAATTGCTGCTATTAACTTATTAACAACCTCTCTTTTCATATTCTCCTCCTAAAAAAAATAATAATCCCATATAATAATATTATATACTTTTTTTCCTTATTTTTCAATGGTTTTCTCATATTTGTAATATTTTTATGTAAATTTCTCCATTTTTTATCTTTTGCTTTAGCGGAAATTTATCTTTTAAAAAATATATCTTTTTAATGTCAACATTTTTTCTCATTTTTAATATAATAATATAACGAAATTCATATATATATTTAGAGGTGATTTGTATGGATAATTTAGATATGGCAAAACTGATGAACATGTTATCTAAAGTAGATAAAAAAGATTTAGAAAAAAGCATGGAAATCGCAAATAAAATTATGAAATCCGAGAATAAAGATGAAATCATAAAAAACTTGAAAAATAATTTAAATTAAAACTTAGTCAACTCTTTGGTGTCTATAAGTTATAAACGAAGCTAGGTATAGGAGGTTATTATGAGTGATGATTTATCAGATTTAATTAAGAATTTTTCTAATAGCAATATAGATATGAATAAAGTTAATGATCTTTTAAGTAGTCTAAAGTCAACTGACAAGTCATCAACTTCTAATGACTCCTCTTCTTCTAAAAGTACTTCAGGTAGTAATATAGATATAACTACAATGCTAAAGATTAAAGAAATAATGGATAAAATAAGCTCTTCCCATAATGATAAGCGTTCTAATTTGTTATTAGCATTAAAACCTTACCTTAGGGAAAGTAGACAAACTAAATTAGACCAATATATGAAATTGTTAAATATAGCTCCATTATTAGAAATGTTTAAAGATGATGGTGATAAAAATGTATAACTTTCCTCCTCCATATTCCAATTATTATAAAAATTCTATTCGTAAACCTAAAAAAATAAATACTACTAAGGCAGACTTCAAAAAAGATTCCGAAAACACTACAAAGCCTACTAACGATACAGATTCGTCTGCTTGTATTAATATTTTAGGTATAAAGTTATATGTGGATGATTTAATAATATTATTTATCATATTTATTTTATATAAAGAGAAAGTTAAAGATAATGAGTTAATAATCTGTTTATTGTTATTGCTTTTAAATTGAGTTGTCCACAATTTATCAAAAAAAGAATGTACTTTCATGTTTTAGTACATTCTTTTTCACTTTCATTATTCCAAAACTATTTCTCTTCCATTTTCATGAACATAAGCATATGTGTATGCAACATTGTACGCATCATCGTCTTTTACTAGTTCCTTTATAATATTTGCAATTCTGAGTTGATGTGTATCTATTCTATGTGCTGCAACTATAGCTTGTTTATTTCCTTTGGCACCAGCATGAGCTAATCCTCTTAAGTTACCTACAACTACAACATTATCTCCAGCAATTACTTCTGCTCCGTCATTGACATCGCCTAATACTATTAAAGTTCCTTCATATTCTAAACGTTGTCCAGATCTTAATGACCCTCTATGAATTTTAGACTCTGAAATTTCTACATCTCTATTATATGTTCTTCTGATTTCGTTTAGCCCTAGGGCTTTAGGTGTATCGAATTCAACTTCTACATTAATACTCTTTTTAATTAAGTCTTGAATTTCTTTTAATTCTTTATTTTTTAGAATTCTTCCTGTTACAAATATTGGCGTTTTTTCTTGTTGATATAATTTTTTAAGTTCTGGTAATTTCTTTTTTAAGCTTTTAATAGTATCCGCTTGAGTAGCCTTTTCACTTAATTTCATGACGATTACATCTTTTTTTAAATTTATTGTTATATACTGTGCCATATTAAACTTCCTTTCCTTATTATCTATATGTTTCTACATAAGGTGCTTGTGTCATATCTTCTTGAACTTGTGTAGTATTCATTCCAAAATATTGTTCCATTATTTCTCTAACAGTTTCTCCTGTATACCAACCATGTCCACCATTTTCTACAAATACTACTACCGCGATTTCTGGGTCATCATATGGTGCAAATCCAGCAAACCAAGCATTAGTTTTTCCATTATTAGCTCCACTTTCAGTTTCTGCAGAACCTGTCTTTCCTCCAACTTCTATTGGGAAGTTCTTAAATACACTATAAGCTGTACCTGATTCGTCCGAAGTAACTGAACGCATTCCTTCTTTAACAACATCTATACTTGTTTGAGAAATTGTTAAATCTTCTGTTCCATCATCTGTTATTCCTAATTTTGCCTTTATAGTCTGTTCTACTTCTTCTTTTGGCACTTCTGTTCCATCAGCTCTTATAACAGATTCAACTATTGTCGGTGTTATTTTGTTTCCGCCATTTGCTACCATACTTATATATTTTGCCATTTGTAATGGTGTAAACGCATTGTAACTTTGTCCAATAACAGCAGACATCATGTCTCCTGGTTGCCAAGAATGATTATTCTTTTCCGCAGTTTCTCTCGAAGCAACGCTTCCCGCTACCTCACTTGGTAATTCTACACCGGTTTTTACTCCTAGTCCAAAATATTTAGCATATTTTGCTAATACATCTATATCCATTCTCGTTCCTATTGTATAGAAGAAGAAATTACATGATTTTTCTATCGCACCTGTAATGTTAAGCCAACCATGTCCACCTCTTTGCCAACAGTGCCAACTACTATTATATTTATAAAATGTTCCAGTATCGCGTATTTTCTCTGTTGTATTCGTTGCCCCTGTTTCTAACCCTGCAATTGCTGTAACCATCTTAAATATTGAACCAGGTGCATATGCTGATTGAATAGCTTTATTCATTAATGGCAAATCGGGATTATTATTATATTCATTCCACTTTTCCGTAGATATCGTACCAACAAAATCTTGTGGATTATATGTTGGATAACTTGCCATTGCTAATATCTTTCCGGTCTTAACCTCCATTACTACAGCTACTCCGGAATTTGTATCATACTGTTGCGAATATCCACCACTATTTATCTTGTTTATAGTATTTGCCAATGCTTGTTCTGTTACTTTTTGTAGATTCAAGTCTATAGTTAATACAACATCTGACCCTTTAACAGCTTCTTTCGTTGTATATTCTTCTTGTACTGTTCCATCAACACTCATATCCAATTGTTTTATACCATCTTCACCTTTTAAATATTCTTCAAAAGTAGATTCTATTCCGTTTTTTCCAATGATATCATCTTGGTCATAAGTATCTTTTCTAGTTTCTAACTCTTTAGATGTGATTTTACCTGTATATCCAACTATATGTGAAGCAGTCGTTCCTTGTTCATAATTTCTTACTGGCTCTACTACGACATTTATTCCAGGAAATTCTGAAGATTTCTCGTTAAATATTAATGCTGATTCTCTTTTTATATTACTTGATATTTGTAAAGGCTTTGTGCTACTATATCCTTCTTCTTGTATAGCATATCTTATTGCCATTATTTTTCTTGCTTCTGAAACATCAGTATTCTCGATTTCGTATTCTTCTTTCATAGCATTAAAGCATTCTTCTGCTGTGGCATTTTCATCTATATCATTATCTTTTTTAAATTTAGCTACTTTTTCATCTGAAACGTTAAATGCATATGGATTTATATCTATAATAAAATCATCTACATATGAATCACCATTTTGTTCTAATACATTTATAACATTTAAAATTGTTTGATTTAATGTCTTGTCATCTATTTTAGTTTTATATAAATCAACACTAAATCCCATTGTATTGCCTACAATAGTATTTCCCGATCTATCTAATATCGAGCCCCTATCTGCCTCTATTGTACTTTCACGAGTTAATCTTGTATTTGATTGCTCTCTGTATTCACTGCCATGAACTATTTGTAGATTGAAAAGTTGTAACAATAAAATAATTCCTACTACATATATAATAGTTGTTATAAAATTAAATCTAAGTTTTATATTTGGTTTTTTACTCAATTAATCACTTCCAATCTTACGTTATCTTTAAAAGTATCTTGTTAGTATTTTTGTTTCTTTAAAGTTTTCTTCTAATGCATATCCACATTTTTGAATAAGTGGATATAATATTATGGTTATTAATATATTAAATAATGTTTCTATCACTAATTTTATAAAAAAGTCCACCAGTTCCAATGAATACGAAAATATTATTGCATTTATAGCATAATTTAATGTCTCGTAAAGTAGAGTTAAAATTGTAACCATCAAAACAAGTGTTATTCTACTATCTTTAGAGAAGTTCTTGTCTAACAAAGCTCCTATAAATCCTACAAGTCCTAGGGTTATAGCAGTTACACCTATTTTTTTGCTAATAAATATATCTAAAAACAGACCTGCAACAACTCCTGTAGATATGCCTGCATATTTACCTGCAAATAAGCCTATTACCATAATTAGTAATATAAATAAATTCGGCATTACTCCTGCGATGTTAAACCATGTAAAAAAATTCACTTGCAAAAAATATATTATAAGGAAAGCTACGAACATTAATAAAATTGATACTGCTTTTTTCATAATTGCTCTCCTTTCCTTAATTTAATATTACAAGTACTGTATCCAATTTCGAGAAATCCACTGCTGTTTCTATTGTAGCATATTTGTCTGTTGGATTTTTAGTATTAACAACTTCTTTTATTGTACCAACATGTATTCCCTTAGGATAAATTCCTCCCAAACCAGAAGTTTCTATACTAGTATCTTGAACTAATACTGCATCTGTTGGTATATATGTTGCTCTTATTTCTCTACCACTATTATTTATGCTTCCTTTTGTTATAAATGCATCTTTAGATGTGCTAATAATACAGCTTACAGAACTTGCTGGATCCACAATAGTTTGTACTTTTGCAGTATTTGATGTAACAGATACTACATTTCCAACTAGCCCCTTATCTGCAATAACTGTCATATTAGGCTGTACACCATCATCAGAACCAACATTAATAACTACCATTCCTGTATAATTGCTAATATCTCTATTTATTACATAACCCGATACAGTTTTATATTCCCCATATTTTTCTTTAAGATTCATTTGTTCTTTAAGGGTAGTATTTTCTGCCTTAATTATTTCTAGTTCTCTTAATGATTGTTCTAACTCACTATTCTTTTGTTTTAGTTCCTCATTTTCATTTTTTAAATTATCTAAATCAGTAAAAAATGTATCGTTTCCAGAAATCTTATTTTTTAGCATTGTAAACCCATTTTGAAATGGCATAACTATTGTACTAAAAACATTTTCTACAACTGTTAAATTTTCTATTTTTATATTTGAAAGTATTACCAATAATATTAAAATAATTACTGTAACAACTATTCCAATAACTCCACTCTTTTTCTTTTTATACATTCTTACTTCCTTCCTATATACTTAAAGTTATACTCTTTTTCTTGCGTTAATTAATACTGTTCTTAGCTTTTCTATATTTTCTAATGTTTTACCAGTTCCTTTTACTACACAGTCTAATGGATCTTCTGCAACATATACTGGCATTCCAGTTCTTTCGCTTAATAGTTTATCTAGATTCTTTATTAAAGCTCCACCACCTGCAAGTACAATTCCTTTTTCCATAATGTCTGAAGCTAGTTCTGGTGGTGTTTTTTCTAATGTTGCTTTAACTGTTTCTACGATTTCATTAATAGAAACCTCTATCGCTTCTTGCACATTGCTAGAGCTTATAACTATGTTTCTTGGAAGACCTGTATTTAGATCCCTTCCTGTAACGTCCATTGTCATTTCTGTCATTAGTGGAAGTGCACAACCAATTTGTTTCTTTATTTCTTCTGCAGTTGTATCTCCAATTGCTAAGTTGAATTCTCTCTTTATATAATTTGTTATATCTTCATCTAGCTCGTCCCCAGCAATTCTTAAAGAATGACTTATAACAATACCACCTAAAGAAACTACAGCAACTTCTGTTGTTCCCCCACCAATATCTACGATTATATTTCCACTAGGTTCAGAAACATCTAAATTTGCTCCAATTGCTGCGGCCATTGGCTCTTCTATTAAATATACTTCTTTAGCCCCAGCTTGCATAACAGCTTCTTCTACTGCTCTTTCCTCTACCTCTGTTATTCCAGATGGAACTCCAACTAATATTCTTGGTTTACCTACATTGTTTTGTCTGCAAACTTTTTTAATTATATTTTTTAGCATTAGTTCTGTAGCTGTAAAATCTGCAATAACACCATCTCTTAAAGGTCTTACAGCTTTTATAGTTTCTGGAGTTCTTCCTAACATTTCTTTTGCTTCGTAACCTGTTGCTAAAATCTCTCCTGTATTTTTATCTATTGCTACTACAGAAGGTTCATTAAGTACGATTCCTTTTCCTTTTAGTGTGACTAATAAATTTGCTGTTCCTAAGTCTATACCAATATCTTTTGAATTAAGTCCTAAAAATTTAAACATATTAAAACAATCCTTTCTTTCTCATTATTGCAAAAACACTTTCGTAATTGTTATTTCCTATTATTACATGGTCCAAAAAGGAAATACCTAATAACATTGATGCTTCTCTTACTCTTGTCGTAAGTAATATATCTTCCTTACTTGGTTCTGGGTCCCCACTTGGATGATTATGTACAAGTATTATTCTTTGTGCTTGCATTTTTATTGGTTCTGTAAAAATGTCCTTTGGATCAATCATTACAAAGTTCTGACCACCAAATGATATATCTTTAATTTTTATAACTACATTTTTATTATTTAATATTAATAATTTTGCTATTTCTCTTTTTGAGTTCTTAAGTTCTTTCATAAATAGGGTTGCAACATCTTCTGACCCTTTTATTATAATTTTATCTGAATAAATAGGTTTTCCTATTCGCTTTGCAAGTTCGCACACTGCCTTCATTTGTATTGCTTTTACTCGACCTATTCCTTTGATTTTCGTTAATTCTTGAATTGTAAGTTCATCTAAGAAAGTGATATCTTTAGAATTACATTTATTGCCCATATCTAAAACTTTTTGTGCTAATGTTAATGCAGATTCTTCTTTTGTTCCTGTTTTTATTACAATCGCTAATAGCTCTAAATTAGATAAACTTTCTTCGCCATATATTTCTAATTTTTCGTATGGTCTTTCATAATTTGGGAGCTTTTTCATTATCATATAAAATCCTTTCTGCCCCCAATTTAAATTACACTTTTCTATATATAAGTATAGCTAATAAAACTCCTATTATACTTGCTATATTTACTTTTATTACTAATGCAAATGTAATTTTTATAATACTTAAATCTAGTACTAGTGGTTCTGATAACCCAAAGCTATTTCCATAGCCAAGCCACCATAAAAAGTCAACTTTAGAAGCTAATTCTCCTAATAGTCCACCTACTACTACTCCTGCTAAAATAAATATTATTAAAACCCATATATTTTTGTCTTTAGTTGCCATTGTTGCTCCTCCTTTTCCTTACGGAAATTAACAATTAAATTCCATAATATTATATATATATTACACAGATTTTTCAAGTCATATTTACAATTTTTGGGCAATAAAAATTCTTTATTTTTTTCCATTTTTTTCTTTTAATTTATTTTCTTTTATGCTATATTAAAGGTACCTATTTTTTTACTATAGAATATATTATATTACCAAATATTACTCATTTAAATTATGCTATATATATAGTATAATTAATATATATTTCGGGAGGGATATTCTAATGAGATTTGAAAAATTAAGTAACGATAAAATTCGAATTATTCTTGACCTTCAAGATTTAGAAGATAACGATATAGATTACCAATCTTTTATGTCTAATTCTTCCGATTCGCAAAAACTATTTATGGAAATATTAGATGAAGCAGAAGAACAAATTGGTTTTATAACCAAAGATTATAAACTTATGATAGAGGCCTTAGCTACAATAGATGGAGATTTTATTATAACTGTAACTAGGTCTTTGCCTGATTTTGATATAACTTCTGCATATAAAAAGAAAACAATTAAAGCTAAGCGAAAATCTAATAGATTAACTACAGATACTATAATTTACGAGTTTAATAATTCTGATGATATTTTTGATTTTATTTTACTTTTAAAAAATTTAAATATTTCTGGTTTAAATGCTTTTACAAAAGATTTTGCTTTGTATACATATAAGGATAAATATTACTTGGTTATGGATAATATTAATAAAAATTTTGAAAATATTAAAACATTTTTATGTGCCTTAACAGAATTCGGAAAAAGTATAAATAACTCTAATTTATTTAAGAGCAAATTAAATGAATATGGCACTTTATTAGTAAAAAATAATTTTTATAAAGCTTTATCTAAAAATTTAAAATAATATTTACGTAAAAAAGAAGACTAATATTAGCCTTCTTTTTTGTATTTTTTAATATACATATTTCTGTGGATTATAGCTTTGACCATTTACTCTTACTTCTAAATGTAGATGGTTACCTGTAGAGTTACCAGTGCTTCCCACTTTTGCAATAACTTGTCCTTGTGATACAGTTTGCCCAACAGAAGCCACTAAACTGCTACAATGCGCATAATATGTTTGTACACCATTACCATGTGAAACAACTATCATCTTACCATATGAACCTTTTCTTCCGGCAAATACTACTGTTCCTGATGCTGCTGCTTTAATAGGTGTTCCTGCTGGTGCTGCAATATCTAGTCCAGTATGTGCACTAGAACGAACACTACTTCTTTCACCATATCTTGCCGTTATTATTCCACTTATTGGTTCTATTAATGTTATTCCTAAATTTGCTTTTCCGCTTGATACCCTAGTAGAAGTACTTACTCTGTTACTTGTTTTTCTGTTAGTTGCTGTACTTGCTACCATAACTTTGCTTTCTATTTGTTTTTCTTCATATAATTGGTTAACAGCATCTTCTTTAGCAACTAATGTTGCAAGTTCTGTATTATATTTTTCTTCGATAGTTATATTATCTTTATTGGCACTATCCTTATCTTTTAATTCTTGTAAGACAGCCTCTGCTTCTTCAAGATTTTTTACATATAACTTTTCTTCTCCATTTACTACCATCGCGTAATATGTATAATAATTTTTGCCTTTTTCTATTACTTTTTGAAATATTTCATCATCATCTGTTGTTATTCCCTTTTTTAAAAGACACATTTTATATTCTGGTAAATCATTAATTTCCACAAATGCAACATTTTCTCCTGAGCCATTATCCATATACTCGTTTATTCTGTTTTGCATTTCTGCTTTATCTTCACAGTATCCTAAAAATTCTCCGTTTAATGTAACACTATAAATTGGTTTATAAATAAAAATTATCGCTGCCCAAATTAGTGCTCCCGCTATGGCTAGTAATGCTAATAATTTTATTAAAGTTCTAAAATTCATTAATACTTTTCTTACCTTAATAATTTTTAACACTCCTTTGTATACACGTTGGCTATATCATATAATAAAAAATTTCTTTCTTCAAATTTTAAAATCAAGCAAATTTTCAGCTTTTTCTGTCAAAATGTCTTTATACTTCTTTTTTTCTTCATTTATCTATGCAACTTAATCTTTTTGTAATATTTTATATTTATTTATGTATACAAAAACACAAGCTTATATTTTTATTTACATAAACTTGTGTTTACGATAATATTTTATTGTAAATTACTTTTTACTTCATCTATTTCAGTTACACTAGCTTTAGCTGCTGGTTTGTAATACCCTTTAGCTTGTGCAACTTTAAATAATTCATACTGAAAACTCTCATCATTATTTCTTATTTGTTGTAGAGTTTGTCTAAGCTCCATATTTTCAGTTTCTGAAATTGCATTTTGATATGTTGTTAAATTAGATTTAACCCCTGATAAAATATCATTTACCATTATTTTCTCGTTCATTACAACCTCCTAATTATTCAAAAAACTCATTAATTTTTGTTTTGTATTTAAAGCATCTTGTGCAGATTTCGCAAAGATTTGCTTAATTTGTGGGTCGACAGCTTCTGAAGAATACGCATTTAACTTTTGATAAGATGTTTCATGTGCTCCTATGAGATGTCTTAAATTTTGCAATTCAACTTGACTTAAGTTTGGCATATTATCACTCCTTTTTTGTTTTTTAATATTATTATCCAATTTTTATTTTTTATACATTTTTTTCGGTGATTTAGGAACGTTTCTTTTAGGGATTTGGGGACGGGCTTTTTTCCCTATATAAAAAAATAAAACTGCCAAATGGCAGTTTCTATTTTAAAGTAATATTTTTTCTATTTCTTTCCAACTATTTACTCGAGTTAATTTCTTTTCTTTCAATTCATCATCTGCAATGTTCTTGTTGTGATATGCTGTAAATAGTAATTTCATTTCAGCTTTTCCCTTTAATTTATCAACACTATCATCAATCCTTATATCTGCATCAACCAATTCTTTATCAGATAAAAATATAAATTTTTTAGGAGCTATAAATGGGAAATTCTTAGCCAAATAGTCAAATTTATTTTTTAATTGATTTCCAGAAATTTCAGGTTTATCTCTAAAAATATAGGCTGTAATTATGTATATATCATAAAATTCATTAAGCTTTTCTATAACTTCTGGTGCATCTTTAACAATGTTCACGTAATCATATACATTTTTTTCTTCGAAAAATTTTACCCATTCTTCAAATTTATCTTTAGGTATTAAATCATTTACATAATATGAATTTGCGTCTTCTGATTTATAATTTGTTCCTAAAAATTCATTTATCATACGAATAAAACCATTTTCACAAATTACATCATCCATATCTATTAATAACCTTTTCATTTAAAACCTCCCTTTGGCAACCTAGAGATAATTAAGCGGGATTTAAGGACCGTCCCCAAAATCCCTCCTCCAAGGAACATCCACAAAATCCCTCTATGTGTTTAGTTTATAATTTCTAGGTTTGCAAATTTTGCCATTAAACGTTTATGGCCTACTTTGTCAAATTGAATATCTAGTTTTAAGTCGTCTCCTTCTGGTTCTATCTTACTTATATTTCCCTCACCAAAACGTTTATGATATATTCTTTGTCCTTCTTTATATTTTGATAAATCTGTATCATTTCCTTGTGCTTTGTTATTTAATTTTGCTAAAAAGCTCTCTGCAGATTTAAATGCAAAGCTTGGCTCTGGCTTAGAACTTGGTATATCTACTTTATAGCTTACAACTTTTCCATTATTTCCAGATTTTCCATAGCTCCATTCATAATTACTATCTTTAAATTTGTTTTCTGGTTCGCTGTCTATTTCGTTTGCACCTTCTAGCATATTTTCTGGTATTTCTTTTACGAACCTTGATACAGGATTACAGCTGGTTGAACCAAACATTGTCCTTTGTCTACTACATGTTAAATATAAATTATTTTTTGCTCTAGTTATACCTACATAACATAAACGTCTTTCTTCTTCTAATTCTTTTGGCTCTCCTATAGATTTATATCCAGGGAAAATTCCTTCTTCCATGCCTACTAAAAATACTACTGGAAATTCTAATCCTTTAGCTGAGTGCAATGTCATCAATGTAACAGATTCTTCTTCTTCATCCATTCCATCTATATCACTAGAAAGAGTTATTCCCTCTAAAAAAGTACTTAAATCATTATCAGCCTCTTCTTCTTCGAATTGCACTGCAATTGTTAAAAATTCTTCTAGGTTCTCTATTCTGTTTTCTGCCTCTATACTATTTTCATCTTCCAAAGCTTTTGTATATCCTGTTTCTTTTAATGTATGTTTTATTAATTCTGTTATCGTATACTCATCTTTTTTACTAATTAAATCTTCTATAACTTCTATAAATCCTTGGGCATTTGAATATACTCTGCTAAGGCCATATTGGTCTGCTTCTTTTATTATTTGGTACATTGGTATTCCAGTTTGTTCTGATATTGCTTGTATCTTATCTAAACTTGTTTTACCAATTCCTCTTTTAGGTTCGTTTATAATTCTTTTTAAAGCTAAATTATCTGATGTATTATTAATTAATCTTAAATATGCGATTATATCTTTTATTTCTTTTCTTTCGAAATATTTAAGTCCTCCAACAATTTTATATGGAATGGCTTCTCTTCCTAAGATTTCCTCTATTGCTCTTGATTGTGAGTTCATTCTATAAAGTATTGCAAAATCCGAATATTTATAATATTCTTCCCTTCTTAAATGATTTATCTCTTCTACGATATATCTACCTTCATCATATTCATCATCTGAAACATGAAATGTTGGTAATGCCCCTTCTTCGTTTTCTGTCCATAATTTTTTCTTGTATTTTACTTCGTTATTTTTTATAACAGAATTTGCCGCATTTAATATATTTTGTGTACATCTATAATTTTGTTCTAATTTTATTATTTTTGTTCCTTTAAAATCTTTTTCAAAGTTTAAAATATTAGAAATATCTGCACCTCTAAAACTGTAAATTCCTTGGTCATTATCTCCAACTACAGTTATATTTCCATGGGCTTTTGCAAGTAATCTTATTAATGTAAATTGTGATTTATTAGTATCTTGATATTCATCTACTAATATGTAATTAAATTTATTCGTATAATAATCTAATACATCATCATTTTCTTTAAATATTTTTATCGTATAATTTATGATATCATCAAAATCTATAGCATTATTTTCTTTTAATCTTCTTTGATACAAATTATATACAGAAGCTATTTTTTCTCTTCTATAATCTCCTTTTACCATAGCTTCATATTCTTCTGGCTCTTTCATATCATTTTTTGCATTACTTATTTCGAATTGAACTATTCTGTCCGTAAACATCTTATCATCTATTTTTAAATCTTTTAAGCATTCTTTAATTAATGTTCTTTGATCTGATGTATCAAAAATTACGAAAGAATGATCAAACCCAATTCTATCTATAAATCTTCTTAAAATTTTAACACAAATAGAATGGAATGTTCCAATCCACATATCTTTTGCATCATCACCTACTAATGCTTCTACTCTTTCTTTCATTTCATTTGCAGCTTTATTCGTAAATGTTATTGCTAATATATTCCATGGTTTTATATCTTTTTCTTGCATTAAATATGCTATTTTATGTGTTAATACTTTTGTCTTTCCACTTCCCGCACCAGCTATAACTAAGCATGGACCATCCGTATTTATTACGGCTTCATATTGTTTATCGTTTAAACCTTCTAATAAATTTTGCATCTTTATTCTCCTTTAGCGATATTTTGTTCTCCTGCAAATTATATCATAATTCTGTATTTTAACAACACAAACTTACACTTTTTTTGTTTTTATTATAAACTTTTTCTCTTTACAGACATGCAGAAATCTTTCTATTACTTAATACACTTTTTAAGCAGTCCTAATTTATAGAACTGCTTTATGTATGTGTATTAGTATTATGAATTTTATACTCTTTTAAATTTAATAGCTACTTTAAACAAATCTCCATCTAAATATATATTAAATGTTCCATCTTGTAGTTCTGTTAAACTTTTAGCAATAGAAAGGCCTAAACCACTTCCTTCTGTATTTCTAGATTTATCCCCTCTTACAAATCTTTGCATCAATTCATCTGCAGAAATATTTAATTCATCTTTAGAAATATTTTTTACATATATTGCAACAGTATTTTCCTCTTCTAATATGCAATCTATATAAACTCTAGTATTCTCTTCTGCATATTTTGCAACATTACTATATATGTTTTCTAATACTCTATATAAATATCTGCTATCTGCCTTGATATACACAGTTTTTTCTGGTAATTTACTTATTATATTTAATCCACGACTATTAAATTTGTCTTCAAACTCTCCAGTTACTTGATTTAGTAATTCTTTAACATTTAATACTTCTTTATTTATTTTTATATTTCCCGAAGATGCTTTTGATGCTTCTACTAAATCTTCTATTAATTTCTTTAACCTTTGTGATTTATTGTCTAAAACTTCTATATATTCTTTAGCTTTTTCATTTTGTATATTTTCTTGTTTTAGTAAATCCACATAATTAATAATTGAAGTTAATGGTGTTTTTATATCATGCGAAACATTTGTTATAAGTTCTGTTTTTAATCTTTCACTTTTTAAACTTTCTTTTATAGCATTAGAAAATCCTCCAGCTATGTCATTAATATATATTGCAAGTTCTTTTAAAACTCCTATATATAAAGATTCATCTAATTTAATATTTGTATCTCCCTTATATATCTTTTCTGTAGCATCATGTATTTGTTTAAATTTATCTACTTCTTTCATAATTTTATAATAGCACCAAATCCAGAAAACTATATCTAATAAAATTCCAAACTCTTTAAATATTAAACCTATAAGTATGGATACAGTTACAATTCCAATAAAATATAATGCTATTTTTCCGCCTAAATTTTTATTTGATGAAATTATATTTTTTACATTTTTATATTTTTGTATTAGCCATTTTAGAATTCTATATGTAATTGAATTCTTGAAAAATGTATGGGCTTTTATTCGCTTTAGCAATGTTCCGGCACCATATAATGCACTTAGTACAGAAAAATATCCAACTAACATAATAAGCATTACACATAAATTAACATCCACAGAAATTACACTTAAGCACATTACCAACAGTGCTGCCTCTACAAAAAATAATAAACAGTATCCAAAAAATAATATTTCTAACGGAATTTTATCTAACCACGATAAGTAAATCTCTTCTTTGTTTTTTACATATCCTAAACTGTAAATTAAATATATAAGTTCTATTGAACCTATTATTATACTAATAATTAATGTTGAATATGAATATTTATATAAGCTCTTAGTTTGATTATATAGTGCTCTATTAAGCGTTATATCGCTAGAAGAATCTATATTTTGTACAGTTTCATCAAACGCTGTATAATATTGTTTATTCATAGAAAATTCGCTTATTTTCTGTAAATCCTCATTTCGAACTATATTTTCTTCTGATAATCTTTCTATATTTGTTTGAATTTGATTATTTGAAATAGACCAATATTTATTGTTAGATATTATCTCTTGTTTTAATTTTTCTATAGTATTCGTTTTAGATGTTTGCTGAATATTTGTATACGCAATTTTGGCCTCTTCATTTACTAATAAATATATAAATTTTTTCTTTGTATGATTTGTTTGATAATATATTTTATATTCTCCATCTTGTACATAAATTGGCATTCTATCAGTATCTTCTACAGGATCTATCTCATAGCCATATTCGTCTATAAAATATCCTTCTTCTACTTCATCTTTTAAACTTACACCTTTTCGTTCTACTTCTCCCATATATGAATCTATAAACATATCTGTGTCATAAAAATCTTTGTTTTCTTTTATTTCTGGGCATGCAACAGAGTAATAAATTATTATGCAATCAACTATTATTATCATTGCAAATATCGGTAATGTTAAAAAAGCAATAGTTTTTAAAACTTGGTTTTTTAAAATACTTCTTTCTTCCATCTCGCCACATCCTCTCATTTTGTGAACTTTTGAACTTTGAACTTTGGGGACGGGGCTTAAAGTTCAAATTTTATGTTAAGCAATGAACTTTTAACTCCGTCCCTAAAGTTCATTAAATATTTTCTATCTTATATCCAATTCCCCAAATTACTTTTAGATATTTTGGCTCACGTGGATTTATTTCTATTTTTTCTCTTATGTGTCTTATATGTACTGCAATTATATTTTCTGCTCCATAAGATTCCTCTTCCCAAACATTTTCATATATTTGCGAAATAGAAAATACCTTTCCTTTATTTTGGGTTAAGAATTTTAAAATATTGTATTCTGTAGGAGTTAGCTTTATATTTTTTCCATCAACAGTAACTTCTTTTTTACTATCATCTATTACTAATTCCCCAGATTTATAAATATCTTCGTTTTCTTCTTTTTTATTAATACTTCCTAACTTAGTATATCTTCTTATCTGTGAATTTACTCTTGCTACTAATTCCATCGGATTAAATGGTTTAGTTATATAATCATCTGCTCCTACATTTAAGCCTTTTATTTTGTCGTAATCTTCTGATTTTGCAGAAAGCATAATAATTGGAATAGCTTTATCTTTTCTTACTTTTTCTGCTACACTTATCCCATCTAACTCTGGCATCATTATGTCTAATATAACTAAATGTAACTCTGTACTATCAATTATTTTCAAGGCTTCCTTTCCATTGTATGCTTTATATATTTGGTAACCTTCTTTTTCCAAATATATTTCTATCGCATTTACAATTTCCTTATCATCATCACAAACTAAAATATTATACATAAAAACATTTCCCCTCTGCTCAATTCTATAGGTATTATACCATTTTAT
Source organism: Clostridium sp. CAG:354_28_25 (assembly GCA_001915925.1). Classification (GTDB taxonomy): domain Bacteria; phylum Bacillota; class Clostridia; order TANB77; family CAG-508; genus Merdicola. Next base: position 74,736 of record MNRL01000008.1, on the reverse strand, counting down.
TTATTAAGAAAAAAGAATATAAACTATTAATATTTTATTAATAATTTATATTCTCATATGGGAATAGGATTTTAAGACGCTCCTTCATGATTTGGGAACGTTCCTCGTGATTTCGGCACTCCTCGGGATTTAGGGACGTTCCTTTTTTCCCTATTTATCCTCTTGTGATTTTTGTTCTAATCTATAATTTACAAAATCTGTTACTAGTAATTTTATTACTGCAGCAACTGGTGCACCTAAAAACATTCCTAATATTCCAAAATACGCTCCACCTACTGCAACCGCAAATATAACAAGTAATGGACTTAATTTTAAAGAGCCACCTACTATTTTTGGATTTATTATATTGGCATCTATTTGTTGTAAAATAATTACTATTACAAGCATCCAAATTGCTTGTGCTAATCCACCTGTAACTAGGGTTATAATTGCAGAAATTGCTACAGCAAATATTGCACCAAAATATGGTATAAGGTTAAGCAATCCTATAAAGAAGCCTAATAATACTGCATATTTTACTCCTAATAAAGACATAGCTATTGATGTTAATATTCCTACAACAATCCCATCTAATACTTGGCTTGATAAGAATTTAAAGAAATATTCATTTGAATTATTAAAATATTTAATTATTAGTTCTGCTGTTTTAGGTTTAAATACAGCTATAATAAATTTCTTTAATGCCTTTACTAATTTTCCTCTTGCTGCTAATACATATACCGAAACAACAATTGCAACAAATATATTTAATAAACTTGTAGCAAAACTAAATATTCCAGATATATAATTTAAAATTTGCATAATATCTATTTCTTTTAATTTTGCTATTGCTTGCTCTAAGAAATCTTTCTTTAAGAAAGAGTCTTCTGGAAGAGTAGAAAATTTATTAATAATATCTGTTATATAGCCTTGTGAATTATTTATTAATTCTACTATACTATCATATACTTTTGGAATAAGAAATTTCATTGCAACTATTAAAATAACTAAAATTAACAGATAAATTATTATTACACTAATTGGTCTTGCTTTATTTTTAATAAATTTAACTTTACTTTTTCCAAGAGTTTTTTCTATTCTTCTACTAGGTAAATATAATATATATGCTATTAAAATACCTGCTAAAAACGGACTAAGTATTTGAAAAAAATTACCTATTATTTGTTTTAAATTATCAAAATTATTAAATATATTAAATACAATTATAATTGCAACTCCAAAGCTAAACCAATATAGCCATTTTTTCCAACTATTTTCTTTCATTTTGTTCTTCCCTTCGCTTAATTAAATATTCAAGTCCAATTCTACCGGACAATGGTCACTTCCATAAATATCATCTAAAATTTTTGCATCTTCTATTTTATCTTTTAAATTTTCTGAAACTATAAAATAATCTATTCTCCAGCCTGCATTTTTTTCTCTGGCATGAAACATATATGACCACCAACTATATTTTCCTTCTACTTCTGGATACTTATATCTATATGTATCTACAAAACCTGCATTTAAAAGCTCTGTCATTTTTGCTCTCTCTTCATCTGTAAATCCAGCGTTTTTTCTATTTGTTTTTGGATTTTTTAAGTCTATTTCTTCATGAGCGACATTTAAGTCCCCACACATTACAACAGGTTTATTCTCCTTTAATTTTAGTAAATATGCTCGTATTTCATCTTCCCATAGTTGTCTATAATCTAATCTTTCTAATTCCCTTTTTGAATTTGGAGTATAAATATTTACCATATAAAATTTCTCGAATTCTAATGTTATTACTCTTCCCTCTTTATCATGCTCTTCTTTTCCAATTCCATAAGTTACATTTAAAGGTTTTTGTTTAGTAAAAATTGCTGTACCAGAATATCCCTTTTTCTCTGCACTATTCCAATAAGCATTATAGCCTTCAAATATTTCTAAAATATTTTCATCTAACTGTGCTTCTTGCATTTTAGTTTCTTGAATACAAAATATATCTGCATCTATTTCTTTAAAAAATTCTTTAAATCCTTTATTTACAACTGCTCTTAATCCATTTACATTCCATGATATTAATTTCATAATATTTTCCTTTCTATAAAAAATGCCAATGAATTAGCTATTACATATTGTAATTACCAATCCATTGGCTTAATTTTAGTACCAACCTTTAGATTTTGAGTGGCTCCATGCTGCTGATGGAGAACCATATCTTGAGCTTATATAACTTAATCCCCAATTTATTTGAGTCTTATAATTTGTTCTGTAATCTGTTCCTGCTGTAGCCATTTTACTTGCTGGTAATGCTTGTGGTATTCCATATGCTCCTGAACCTGAGTTGTATGCGTTAGGGTTCCATTTACTTTCTTTGTTCCAAAGAGCAACTAAACAGTTAAAGTCTGCAGTTGACCAACCATATGCACTACATCTTGCTCTTGCATAAGCTTGATATTCTGCTACACTTCCAGATATATAAGTTCTACCACTTGAACTTCTTGATGTTGTTTGTTTAGCTCTTACTTGAACTATTTTATTTACTGGTTCTTCAAGTACTACAGAACTTACTTCTGTTCTTTCTATTTCTACATCATTTTGATATTTTACTCTATATGTTACTTCTTTCTTTCCTTCTCTACCTTCTTGTAAAACTTGGTCTTTAGTTTCACTAGCACCATTTGCTACATTTTTTGTTACTGTTTCGAATGGTATAGATTGAACTTCCACAATTGTTTTTTCTGTTATTGGATTGTATGCTTGTGAAATCATTTCCATACTTAGTTCATTTGCATTTTCTTCAGTAGTTGTAGCTTCTGTTTCGTTTGATACTAGCTCTGCAACTTCTTCTTGAGCTGTTTTTTCTGTTATTACAATTTCACCATTTGCTCCAATTGTTGTATTTTCATCTGGAGTTACTTTCTCTTCTGGTAATAATATAATATGTTTTTCATCTAATATATCAGCAACTTTTGTTTTTGATGTTACTACATTCATTTCGCAACCATTAGATAATGTAATTTTCACATTTTTTACTTGTTTATTGGCTGCAAATACACAAATTCCTGATATGAATAAGAATATTAAACAAATTCCAAGTATTCTCTTAAGCGATATTGATGCTTTTTCATCATCATTAACTTTTAACATAAATTCCTCCTTCGTGCTTTTGCACGATTATAAAGTCACTAATTAAGCTTATTTCCCATAAGCAGATTTTATTATACTATATATTTTTTCATATGTCAAATTTTCCAAAATTGCTAATATTTACTATATTATATTCATTTCGGTCAAGTTTTATTCATATATTTTATTTATGTTACATTTATATAAGATGTTGTATATTATCATATAATATGCTAAAATAACGAAAAGGAGGAATGTATATATGGTTATTCCAATAATAGTTATTGTTATTGTTGTAATTTGTATCGTAGTCGTAGCAATGTACAATAATTTAGTAAGTTTAAGACAAAGAGTTCAAAACGCTTGGAGTCAAATAGATGTACAATTAAAAAGAAGATTCGATTTAATTCCTAATTTACAAGAAACTGTAAAAGGTTATATGGCTCACGAAAGTGAAACATTTTCTAAAATAGCTGAACTTAGAACAGCATGGGCTTCTTCTACTACAGTTGCAGAAAAAGCTGATATTTCTAATCAGTTAACAGAAGCTTTAAAAACAATAATGGCTGTTTCAGAAAGCTACCCAGATTTAAAAGCTAGCGAATCATTTGCACAACTACAAGAAGAATTAAGAAATACAGAAAATAAAATTGCATATTCAAGACAATTCTATAATGATACAGTTACTATGTATAATACAAAATTAGAAATGTTTCCTTCAAATCTTATCGCTAAAGCATTTAACTTTAAACCTAGTGAATTATTTGAAGTAGAAGATGAAAAAGAAAAGCAAAATGTTAAAATTGATTTTTCAAAATAATTTAATTTTTTTATAATGTCCAAAGATTTCTTTTAGTATAAAGAAATCTTTTTAAATATATACTATTAATGCGAGGTTTTATTATGTATCAAGATATAAAAAGAAATAAAATAAAAACAGGATTTATAATATCTATTTATATAGTAGTAATAACATTAATTATCTATTATATATGTTATGCTTTAGACTTTGGAATATTTTCTATAATAATAGCACTAATTGTATCTATTGCATCTGCATGGGGCTCATATTATTATAGCGACAAAATTGTTTTATCCATAAATAGACCTCGACCTGCTACCGAAGAGGAAAATAAAAAATTAATAAATATATTAGATGCCCTAATGGTCTCTTCTGGATTACAATACAAACCAAAATTATATGTGATGGATTCTAATCAACCAAATGCCTTTGCAACAGGTAGAGATCCCGAACATTCTGTAATTTGCGTAACAACTGCTTTACTAGACAAATTAGATTATTACGAATTAGAGGGTGTAGTTGCTCACGAAATGGGACATATAAAAAATTACGATATTAGATTATCTGCTGTTTTAACAGTTATGGTAGGTTTAGTTATTATATTATCTGATTTCTTTTCCAGAGCATTTTTATGGGGTAGATTTGATGATAATAATAGAGGCTCAAATGGAATTATGGTTCTCGTTAGTATAATTTTACTTGTATTAGCAGGATTTTTTGGAAAACTAATGAAACTTGCTATTTCTAGAAAACGTGAATTTATGGCTGATGCAACAGCAGTAGAATTTACTAGAAATCCTGATGCTCTAATTTCTGCTTTAACAAAATTGGATTTGGATACTTCTAAATTAGAACAGGCAAATAATTCTACAGAAAATATGTATATAGTAACACCTTTTAAAGGCAAACAAAAGAAAGCTAATAATTGGTTTTCTACTCACCCATCTATAGAGGATAGAATTGAAGCAATTAAAAATTTAAAATAGCTTAGTTTATAAAAACTAAGCTATCTTTTTGTTCCTATGCTGTTGTCATTACATATACGGAATTAAAGCGTTCTAAGTATTTAATTAATTCTAAATATTCTTTTTGCATTTTCATATGCCATATTCTGAACTTCTTCAAAAGTCTTTCCTTTTTCTTCTGCAATCTTTTTAATAATGAATTGCACATTCCTTGGGTCATTTCTTGTCCCTCTATGTGGTTCTGGAGCTAGATATGGACTATCTGTTTCTACTAAAAATTTATCATTAGGTACCATATTTATTATTTCTGCTGCATTTTTTGAATTTTTAAATGTAGTTGGACCAGCAAAAGATATATAAAATCCTAATTTAAGACCTTCTTTAACTAGTTCTCTATTAAATGGGCAGCAATGAAATATTCCCCCATTTTTTACAGAATTGGCTTTTAAAATTTCTAATGTATCCATTACTGCATCTCTAGTATGAATTTGGATTGGTAAATCTAATTCATTTGCTAATTTTATTTGTTCTATAAAAGCATACTTTTGTAACTCTTTATTCTCTGTATTCCAATGATAATCTAATCCAATCTCGCCTACGGCAACAATCTTTTTAGACATTTTATACACTTCTTTTAATTGTTCTATTTCTTGACCTAATTTTTCATTATTATCTGGTACATCATTTGGTGAAATACCTATTGTTGCATAAATAAAATCATATTTATTTGCTAATTTTATAGCTTCTTTACTGCTTTCTAGGCTGTATCCGGCAGTAACTAATTTTTCTACACCTTCATTTTTTAATGCTATTATTAAACTTTCTCTATCTTCATTAAATCTCTCGTCATTTAAGTGACAATGTGAATCAAATAATTTCATACTATTTCTCTTCCTTTTAATTATTAATTTCTATAATGCATACAGCAGTAGCATATTCTTTGCAATGTGAGATACTTATATCAATATTTTTAATAAGGGATTTATCTAGAATATTAGTATTAATTTGTACATTTGGCTTTCCTTTTTTATCATTAATTATCTCAAAATCTGTCCACTTTATTTTATACTTATCTTTTATAAGAGTAGAAAGAGCCTTAAAGATTGCTTCTTTGGCTGCAAATCTACCACTATAGCTTTGGTATTTTTGTACATTTTTACTTTCGCAATATTCTATTTCTTTTTCTGTATAGACTCTTTCCTTAAATCCTTCTTTTTCTATCGCATCTTTAATTCTAGCTATTTCTATTATATCTGTACCACATTTTATCATTGATTATTCCCCCATTAATTATAATAAAAGGGATTTAAGGAACGTCCCCAAATCCCGATGCTCCCAAATCCCAATCAATTTAATAATACTACAAAATTTATTATATTTAATATTAATGATGTTATTAGTATTACCATTATAACTTTATTACTTTTAGCTGTTTTCTCTATGTTTGATTCTTTATATAAGATATCATATTCATTTTTTAATTTCCAATATAGCTTTTCTAATTCCAAATTTTCTGACCAACTATTTACCAATAATTGTCCTATATCATCGGTTGTAATGTCTTGTAACCAAATATTATGTGTAAAATTCAAAAATTCTTTTCTTAATTTACTAGCTTTTGTAGCACTTTTATATTTCTCTATTAGCTTTTGAATATATATCTTTTTATATAGTTGTAAAATATACATATAAATATATACTTTTTCATAAAGAAACGGTAATTTTGTATAATTAAAAGTATCTACTCCTGATGTAAATAAAGTTGTTGCTTGGCTTGAGAATCCATATTTTATATATTCCCATTTGTCTATTATATCCACTTTTTTATCGTTTTCACTAAATTCTACATTTAAATTATAATTACTTGGCAATACATTTGTATATTTATAAAATTGATGTCTTATATTTTCAAAACTTTTATTCTTATTCCAATGTTCTTGATCTATACAAGAATATGAATATGTTAAAAATTTGTTGGTATCTATATTTATATTTTTAGTATAATTTCCTACTATTTCATCTATTACTTCGGTTATTTTGCGCACGTCATCAAATTCGCTCGTTTGAATTTTTATATTATCAAACTGTTTCATAGAGATGAATTCTGATTTTATATCTTTAAATTTATAATTAAAATTTAATACATCATCAAATTGTTCTAAATCTTCTACTGATGTTTTTAATGTAATAAAACATTCGCCTGTATAAAAGCATATTATCTCTATTTTATCAATCTTAAAGAAAATTCCTGCATTTCTTCCTGCTTTTCCTTGTGCATTTTTACCTAAATTATATTCAAATATAGTGCATGGATATTTCTGAAGAATTGTTGATTGTAGTCCAACATCTAATTCCTTAAATTTTTTTCTTTTATTTTCTGAAAAATCAAATGTTGGAAACATAAATCTTCTTACTTTAGGTAAAAATTTATTATATATATCCAAGTCTTTTTGCTTTTCAAACATTCGCAAAGTACATTTTTTATTTCTTAGTAAATTTTGCAAGTACTTTGAATATTTACTTTGTTCAATTACATATGGATATATAAAATAAGTATATTGGTACCTTGTCTTTAGTTCCATTTCTTCTCCCTCTTTTGTTAAATTATTTTGTATAGTATGTAGCATTTGAATCTATACTTCCTAAATGCCATTCTCCTATAAAGTCTATACCTAAATTATTAGAAAAATCATATTGTGGTGCAACTATTTCTTCGCCTTTTTCGTTTATTGCTCCCCATTTTCCATCTTTTTGAACAGCAGCATAACCATATTCATTTTGCTCTGTTGCATCATCATATTGATAATCTACTACTACTTTTCCGTTTTTATCTACATAACCATATTTATCATTTTGTTTATCTAAAAATAGTGTATTTGAACTATTTATATCTTGCTTAGTTCTTTCTTCAAATCTAAAGTTATAATATTTCTCTTCATTATCTTGTCTTATCTTTATATAACCTTTATTTGTATTAATTTCCGTAACTATTCCTGTTAATTTTATTTCAAAATTACTGTTTAACAAATTTGAAGTAATTCCATCTTCACTTGCTTCTATTATATCTGCTGTGCTTATGTAATTCATTGTTGTATAAGTTGGGTTTACTACTATTTCATCTTTACTCTTAGCAATACCATACTTTCCATTTTGTTCAATTATATATGAACCTGTAAAAGCAAATTTAACATCATCATATACATTATTTAATATTGTCTCACCTTCTGAGCTAATTACACCTACTTTATTGCTTGTATTTTTTATAATTATATTTCCATTTTTTATTCCTAAAATATCTTGAACATTTTGTAGTCCTTCAGAAAGTTTTATTTCTCCATTTCTTTGTACTAATTCCCAATTATTATTTTCTTTTACAGCATATATTCCATTTTCGGTTAAGCTCTTTATATCTTGATATTTGTTTTCTAATACCTTTTGATTATTACAGTCCACAACTCCATATTTGTCATCTTCTGTTATTGTTATATACCCTAATTTATAATCTGTTCCTAATCCTCTTATTTCTTTATACTGAGGTTCTATTATTACTTTTCCTGTACTATCTACTAAGCCTATTTTTCCATCTTTTTCTATTAAGATGCTATTGTCTGTATTTTTTAAAGAATATAAGTCATCATATTCGCATGGTAATATTTCTTTGCCTTCTATATTAATCATTCCATATTTTCCATCTTTTTGTACTTTAATAGCATTTTGTTCATATGAAATTGTATTGTTAGCATCATAATTTGCTATTGGTTCAATGTTTTCATATTCTGTAAATATTTCTTTATTCTTTGAGTTTAAAGCTTTCGTTTTATATGTATTATTTGTATAATCTACATCATATGTACATAAAAATATATCTGTTTTATTATTTGGAATTACAATATATTCTTGGTAAGATGGCGCTATAACCTCTTCACCTTTATTATTTATTACTCCATATTTATTGTCTTGAAAGGATGTAAAATAATAATTATTTGTCATCCTTTCACCTTTTCCATTTGTTACTAATTTATATATAACAAAAACAAACATTACTATTACTAGCAGTGCAACTAATACTGCTAAGACTTTTTTCATGTTAAGTTTTGCTTCCCCATTATATCTTTTTCCTCTACTCATCTTATTTCCTCCGTAAGAAATTTTTTGTTTTTTACATATACACTATACCACATTTTTATGACAAATTACAACTAAATATACAAATTTTATCCCTCAAAAAAAGCTCTCTTTTTAGAGAACTTTTTTCTTTAATTCTTTTCTATTTTACATACGATAACTGTCATGTCATCTTTAGGAATTCCGTAGTTATTGTCTATTGCTTCTGCCAAAATTATATCTGCCATCTTTTGAACATTTTCAGTTTCCATTTGTTCTAGCAAATATTTAAGCCATAATTCTTTATTTTCATACTCTGCATTTGATTCGGCAATACCATCACTACACATTACTAAAATTTCGTTTTCTTCTATATCTCTATCCGAAATTTTTAATTCGATATTATTTAGAATTCCTGCTGGTAATGTAATATTTTTTATTACATCCACATGTCGTCTATTTTTTATATACGTAGGAGATGCTCCATTTTTTATAAACTCTACATTTCCTTCGTATAAATCAAATATTGCAATATCTAGTGTTGCATATGAATCATCTTCTGAATTTAAACACATACTAGAATTTATCATATCTAATGATGTTTCTTTATTAAATCCTGATATAAGTAATCTCTTTAGCATTTGTACAGCTATTTTACTGCTTTTTCTTGCATTTGGACCAGAACCCATTCCATCACTTATTGCAATTAATTGTTTACCATCTTGTAATTTCATTTTTAATGTAGTATCCCCAGAAACTGGACTACCATCTTTTTTAGCCTTAGCAAGTCCTATCTGTAACTTATATTTATTTTTACTTATATATTTAAAATAGCAAATGTCTGTTGCTTTTTGAATTGAGCAATCAACTAATTGTACTTCAAATTCTTGCTTATAAAATTTAGTGATAATTTGCTTAATTTTATCTGATTTACATTCTTCTATTTCTAGATTTGTACTATTATAATCTTCACACGGATTAATATAAATACCTATCTCTATCTTACCATTTTTCTCTTTATTAATATTTAATTCCTTAACTTGTATTTTCTTTTGTTCAAGTAATTTTAACAATTCTTCTTTTTCATTTATTTCTTTACCATCAATTTTTTTAGTTGTAATATCATCAGCTAAATTTGATATTGTTTTTGATATTCCATCTAGTTGACTTACCATGGCTTCTTTGTTTTCTACAATCTTTTTCTTCCAAATAAAATTTATTCTACTAACCCTATAAGAAGCATTTATTGCTTTAACCATTTTATCTATTTCATCCATTAATTTATTACTTACTGCTGAATCATCAAATCCTAAAATATAATTATTATGATTTTCGAATATATTTAATAATTCTTTTCTTGTAATTTCTGCTTTTTCTGTTAATAGTTTAAATATATCATCAACTATTGGTGACTCATCATCTATTAAATCATCGTATAAAACATTATCTTTTAAATCATTGATATTATTTTCTAATTCTGTTACAAATATCTCTTTATTCTTTGTATATTCTACTTCATTTTCTTCTAGGACTGTTGCTGCAGCTTCTTTATATGTATTAGCCATTTCTGATATTGCATCAGATACATTATTTAATTTATATACCATATCTTCTTTTTGCTCTAATCTATTATCTGGTGCTTTAGGCAAATATTTTATATCTTTTACAAAATCTTCTATATTAATCTTCATATTTTTTGGCATTGCAAGTAATCCAATTGATGCGATTAAAATTTCTTGAACCATTATTACTGAATGTGTATTTCCATTTGCAGCATAACTTAATATTATATTGCCTAATAAAAATCCTATTATTACACCTATTTTTCCAATTTTATTTAATAACCCTGCTATCATTCCAGAAATTGCAAACGCTGCTATTTGCACTGGATCCCCATTTTGAATTATTGCTATTACAACACCTATTGTTACTCCAGATGTTGCACCAACCAAAATACCATTTTGCCAACCTAATATTAATACTACTAATACACTTAAAATATTTCTTATAGAAAATCCAAATATGCTTATTTCCCTAAAAGCTGATATTGCTATTGCTATTAATAAACTTGTCCCTAATAATTCTTCTATAGCGAATGCTTTTTTTGTTTTTGAATCTTTTATTACTGAAATTGAGCTATTGAAAATTTTATAGAATATACATGCTATTATAGTAAATAAAATTGCAGATAAAATGTCATAAATTAATATTGGTCCGAATAATATTTTTACAACTTGAACTAGAAATGTAGCTACTATTAAATGTGGCATCAATCTTTTTTGCTCTGTTACTTCATTTATTTTTGGTATTACAAAAATAGAAAGAGCCATAAAGATTAAGCTTGTTAATATATATGTAAGTAATCCTGATCCACCAAATCCTATAAAGGTTCCTATACATGTTATTACATATGGAATTAATATTGGTATATTATTGGCTGTTATTGCTGCAATTATCGCTATCGCAAATGGCGCCATATCATTTCCAAATTGAACTGTTGACACCATAAAGGCTAATATATAAATTAGTACCGATTGCTTCGAGAAGTTTTGTTTTATAAAATTTTCCTTTAAGTCTCCTCTGTTTTTTTGTTTTTCTTCTACATAATCTGTATTAGCACTTATATTTTGAAACATCCTTTACCACCTCATAACTTCTTTAATATAGTTGCTATTCTAATATATTGTATTAACTTTTTTGTCATTTTAGGTAATGTATATTAAAAAAGTTTTTTACAATTTGTGATATATTTATTATCTATTTTGTCTTTTGTAATTATTATCTCTATTTTACGATTCCTATTTTATTATATATCCGTAGAAATTACAATATTTTGTCTTAATTTAAAAATAAATTCCTATAATATTTTATAGGAATTTATTTTTTATTGTCTGTTTAGTTTATAATTTTAATAACAAAATACTGCTTTTAATTTACAAGGTTATCAAATTATATTTAATATTCAAATAATCTAGGATATCTTTTTCTCTTTCTGTACATGAAAATATTATTATTTGATTATCATGATTACTATTTAAATAATTTATTGTATTTATTAATCTATTCTTATCAAAAAATACAAAAGATTCATCTAGAAAAATTGGTAAAGTTTCATTTGAGATTTCCTTTAGTATTGCCATTCTTAAAGAGAAATATAATTGCTCTATAGTTCCTTCACTTAATTGGCTCGCAGAAACATAATTACCATTCTCTACTTCTACCATAATATCATTATCTGTAATTTTCATATTTTTATATTTTCCATCAGAAATATTAGATATTGTTTGTGATAGTTCCTTAGAAAATTTTGGAGTTACATTTTCTTTCATATTTTTATATGCTTTTTCTAAATATTCTTTTGCTATATCTATTATTTCACTATTATTTTTTAATTCATTATATTCTTCTAAAGAATATTCTAATTCTTCTTGAATATTTGCTAATCTATCTATTTTAGGAAATATATTTTGTTTATCTAATTCTAATTTATGTTCTTCTAATTCTTTTTCGTTTATTTCTTTATTAATTAAATTTATTTTTTCTTCAATTTCTTCATTATAAATTATTTGATTATAATTATCTGTATTTAAATTAATAATTATTAATTCTTTTTTTATTTTATTTTCTATTTCTTTTTCTAAATAATTTAATTCATTTATTTTTTCATTTTTATTTTCATTTAATAAATTAATTTCATTATTTATTTTTTCTAAATTAAAATTAATTTCTTGTTTTTCTTTTTTATAATTATTTTTTAATTTATTCTTTTTATATAAATAAATTAATATTGGAATTATTAAAAAAATATAAATTAAATTAAATAAATTATTTTTTAATAATAAATTAATTAAAATAAAAATAATTACTAAAAATAATTCTAGAAAAATATATTTATTTATTTTTATTTTTTTATAATTAATTTTATTTTTTAAATTATTTATTTTTTCTTTTTCAATTTCTAAATTATTTATTTTTTTATTATATTCTTCTATTATTTCTTTATTTATATTTATTTTATTTTTTTCTTCTAAATAAATATTTTTTACTTTTTTTAATTTATTTAAAAATTCTAAATTATTTTTTAATTCATTTATTTTATTTTTTATTAAATTATTTTCTTTTTCTATTTTATATTTTTCATCTTCATATTTTTCTAATTCTTTTTTTTCATTTTTTAAATTATCTATTTTATTTATTATTTTATTTATTGGTCTGTCTTGACTTCTTTCTGTTCCTATTTCTTCTAATTGTTTTTTATTTAATTTATCTATACTTTTTTTATAAGAAATATTATCATTTCCTGTTGTAGCTAAATTAGATAATTTTTGAATTATTAAATTTTGATTTACTTTATCTATTTTTATTTCATTTTGAATAATTTCTGTACTATTTACAAATAAGTCTTCGTCTACTTTTGTTTGTTCATAAAAAAATGGGATTTCTTTATTCTTTTCTACATTAAATAATGGAGTAATATCGTCACCAAAATTATTATATATTTTTAATTCTTTATTTTTAAAATTACGATATATTTCGAATTCATTATTATTATCTAATTTATATTTTATTTTTCCAGAATATTTTTCTGTATTCCATGGTTTATATTTTTCTAAATCAGATATATTTTTTCCTCTTTTATTTTTAGATATTCCATATAGCATACTATTTATAAATTTTAATAATGTAGATTTTCCACTTTCATTTTTTCCTACAATTATATTTATACCATCATTTAATTCTATATTTTTATTTTCAAATTTTCCAAAACCATTTATCTGTATTTTTTCTATTTTCAATTTTTTCCTCCTATGTATTTTCTAATGAGTCTAATCCAATTTCTATTGCTCTTAAATATTTATTTATTTCTTCTTCATTATTTAATTCTTTTATTTTTTCTAAAATTAAATCTACATATATTCCTCTTAAACTATTTTCATTTTTTATTTTCTCTAACTCATAATTTATTTTTGTTTTATCTTTTAATTTTAAAATATTATTATTTTGAATTAATTTATTTATTTCTAAAATATTTATTTCAAAATTTCTTTTTCCATTTAAAATTATTTTATAAAAATCATTTTTGTTTAATTTTAATTCTTGTAATTTTTCTATTAATTCTTCTTTTGAATTAATAGCTGATATATCATAATTTATTTCTTTAAATTCTCTTTCATCAATTGGAATAAATTCAATATTTATTTCTCTATTTTTTATTTCGCCTGAAATAAAACCATGTGCTCCTAACTCGTCAAACCCAAATGAAATTGGTGAACCTGGATATACAATTCTATTATCATATTTTGGTTTATGAATATGTCCCAATGCAACATAATCGAACTTTAATAAATCTCTTGTTTCCACTGGATTATATAATTCTTTTGCTTCTTTCGAAGCATCTAAATCTGCATGCATTATTAATATATTATTTTTCTGATTATCTATTTTTATCTCGTTTATTTTTATTCCTTCAGAATAAAAACTACTAAAACCATAACCATATATATTAACATCATCTAATTCTATTTTTTCTATATCATATTTAAAAATATATACATTATTATTCCAATTAAATTTCATATAATATGAATTTATTAAATATGGATCATGATTTCCTGGTGCAATAAATATTTTTGTATTTGGAATTGTTTTAAACAAATTATTTATATATTCTATTGTGCTTTGTTTTACATAGTCATTTTCGTATAAATCTCCTGATATAAATAAGCACTCTATATTATTTTCTTGTATATATTCTATTATTTTTTTAAATATTTTTCTTTGTTCTAGTCTTCTTATATCTGATAATCCTTCTATTCTTCCCAAACTTGTAAATGGACTATCGAAATGCATATCTGCTATATGTACAAATTTCATTGCTTCCTCCTTTGTAAACATTTGTTTTTAATAATATATCACAAATACTTGTTTGTGTAAATTAAATTTTCTATTTTTATTGCTTACTTTTTACTACTTATACTAAAATATATTTGGTGATTTAAATGAGTTCAATTCTTGATGAAGATTTACTTTATTTGATTTATTCTATAGTAGAAGAAATTCCTGAGGGTAAAGTTGCAACATATGGGCAAATTGCAAGATTAGCTGGTATCCCTAAAAATTCCAGACTAGTTGGAAAAGCATTAAAATACTCAAAACTCTATGGCAATTTTCCTTGCCATAGAGTTGTAAATTATAATGGTAGATTAGTTCCTGGATGGTATGAACAAATTGTCTTATTACAAAGTGAAGGGATTACTTTTAAAGATAATCTACATGTTGACTTAAAGAAGCATTTATGGGATATGTAATTTTGTATATTATTAAAAAAAACACTTCCATATAAATGGAAGTGTTGGTGCACCAGGAGGAATTCGAATCCCCGACCTTTCGGTTCGTAGCCGAATGCTCTATCCAGCTAAGCTACTGGTGCATATCCGTTTAATATTATAACAGTTCTCTTTTAATTATTCAAGTTTTTTTAAAATTTTCTGCAAAAAGGCTTGAAATTTCATTTTTATTATGTTATATTATATTGGTACTTTGTAATCGAGGTGTAGCGCAGTTGGTAGCGCGCGTGGTTTGGGACCATGAGGTCGCAGGTTCGATCCCTGTCACCTCGACCATAAAATTAAATCCTTATATCCTACTAATATCAGTAGATATAAGGATTTCTGTTTTTAAAAATAATCAATAGAGGTTTTACTAACCATTTATACGTATTTTCACCAGAGTTTAAAATATCTATATTTTTTCCTTCTTCTATCTTTTTATTGTAACTAATCCATCAAAATAATCTAACACACTATCAGTAACATCTTTTATAGGTATTTCTAGCCAATTATTATTTGCTGTATTAATTCTTGATTGAAATCTATGATTATTTAAGATATTCGTTAATCTTATATGTATATCTTTTAATGTATTTTCACGCATATTTTTATCTTGAAAAATCAAAATATCTATGTATTTTATTAGCTTGTCCTTATTTAAAACTTCATTGTTAATTAAATAATAAAAATCAAAAATATCTTTAAATCTCGTAGAAGTAATGCCAAACTTTAACAAAGATTTTAGCTTTTCAACCATTATTTGTTCCTTTGAGTTTATAAGTAAGCTGACACTTTCTTCTATTATGTTAAAATCGAAATAATATTCATCTTGCTTAATATCAAAGTATTTATGTACTCCAATATCTAGTTTGGAACTTATTGAATAATGATTTTTATCAGTAAGTGTTATATAAACTCTTTTACCATCATAGTCTTGATGGTGTAATGGCTCAATTTTTCCTGTAATTTTTATCTTAATGCCATCATCAGTATTGTTTAGTTCTTTTATAAAATTACGAATTGATTTATCTTCTAAAGAATATTTTATAAAATCAATATCCATATCTCTTGTTGCACGACGCATATCTTTAGAGATATTATGCATTACAACTCCACCTTTTACAGTAATATTTTTATGATATTTACTATTACCAATTTTTAGTAAAATAATATCTTGTGCTACTTTTGGAATAGCATCTTCTTCTGAATATCCAGCTTCTATATATTTATTTACTAATTCATAAATATCCATTAAAACACCTCATCTTGTATTATTTCAAAAATTTTGTCTCCATTCACAAAGTATTGTAAATATTCTTCTATCTTTTGTGTATCTAATGAATTTACAAGTTTTCTATAATTAGATATAATTTCTTTATATAAATCATATCCTATTTTATTTTTATTTCTAGCTAAATCAATTAACATTCTCTCTTTATCATAAATATTAATAATGATTCCTTCATAATCAATTTGAGTTTTTCCTAAATTATATAACTCGTTTTTCATACGAATTTGTTTTATTTTATTAGAATATATCATTCTGTTGTTCCTATCTGTAGCTAAATATATTTTACTTGGAATTACATCTGTTAAATTATGATAATAATAAGCAGAATAAGATGTAAGTACTCCATAGGGATATTTCTTCATTATAATAGCTAAATAATGCACATTTGGTACATCAGAATATATTCCTTTTTCTATTTTATATATTTCTCTATTTTCTAATGCTTTTCTAATCTGATAAGTGCTTTTATACTTATTTTTTATTTCATTATAATTAAACAACATATTTTTACCCCCCAAAAGTATTTTAACCCAATCCGCTCCATAAGTCAATAGTTGTGGAGTCGATTAGGTTAATTTTACAATTTACCCACTACACTGAAATTAGATTATATCTTTAGTGTAGCAATACATTATCTTTAAAAATTTAAAAATATAAATGTAGAAAATAAATGTAATACTTAAAATAATAAAGCACATAAAAATTGCTCAAGTGTAGGATTAGAAAGAAAACAAGTTTGGTCACCTCGACCATATAAAAAGCTTGAAATCGTTTGATTTCAAGCTTTTATTTTAATGTTTCAAAAAAATTCTTTTAAAGAAATTTAAAATCTTTCTATACCATACTTCATTTTTTATCTCAACTAATGCAACTTTGTCTTTTGAATCATTTATATTACTATTAGATTTATTAAATATATTATCAGGATTATATTTTAGATATTTTTCTTTTTCAAGCTTTTCTTGATTCTGCTGTAACAAGTTCTTTAATATTTCTTTTTGCTTAGCTGTAGCAAAATAGTCTCTAAATAGTGAAACCAATATAGCATTTGCCTTTCTGGAAATATTCTGTTCAGCCAAATCAATATTTGGATTTATTTTAAAATCGTACTTTCTGTCTTTATGTTTTTCGTAAAAATCAATTTTTTCTTTCGGGATTTTTTTATATTCATCTTCAGAAAAATGATTGATAATTTCTAATACTTCTGTGTATGCTTTTGCATATAAATTATTCATCTTTTGTTACTCCTTCTTCATTTCTTTCATTAGATAAAACATTTTCAACTCTATCCATTTGCTCTACTTGTTCTAAGTCAAGCCCATTACTTATTGCATTTTTTACAATATCCTTCATGGAAATATGTTTAGCTTCTTGCTTTTTTATATATTCATCAATTCCAATTTCCTCTGTTTTAAATTTTGAAAAATCTAATTGTGATGGAATTGCATCAAAAAAACTTTTTTCTTCTGCTAATGCTCCTGTATATCTACCAACAAAATCATCTACAATTTCTTTAGATTCAGCATCGGTCTTTCCATTTAATAACATCGTTCTCAAATTTTCTGTTTCATCTTCAGTTAATTCTGTTTTTCCTAATATTCTTGAATTTTCTATTTCTTCTTGTTTTTCTAGAGGATAATCTAATTTTTTTCCTAAATATCCAAATCCCCTAATAATCTTTGATTTTGTTGTTTTTCCCCTATCTGACATTTCTCCATAATCAGATATGTATTGTAATGCATTCTTTCCTTGTACATGAATTTGTTCAAGTTCTCCTTTTATTTGGTATGAATGACGTATAAAATCTGCAAAAGTTTGTCCTTGTCCTAAGTCTTTATCCCTTGCTTCTATTACTTTAAAAGCCATTTGCGTTTTTTCAAAATATTTATCTGTTCTAATCTCTTGTTCTGGACAACCTAAACTTCTTGTTATTGCCACTGCAACTGCTTGTACAAAACCTTCTGTTACTTGATTATGTATTACTTCTTCTCCATTAGGTAATATTTCAGTTGTTGTTAAACCTGTTGAAATATTAAATTGACTTTCTGCTGGTAAATCTATAACTTCTGATATGATTCTTGCTCCGTTTACATATTCCACTTTTCTATATCTATCTACTTTATCATAATTACTGTATGTTCTTCCATCTATACTTGTATACATCTGTGGTTCAGCTTTTGGTACAAAATCTTTTTCCATATGATGAGTCACCTCATGAAAAAAAGTGTCTCTTAAATCTGTTAAATCATGAAATGTTGCTCCCTCTCGTAACTTTTTCCCTTCGCTATCTCTAACTTCTTTAAATATAGCTACTGTATCTGCTAGCTTACCATTTTTATCGAAATAGCAAACATTCATTGCTCCCGTATGCTTTCTTACAGTATCATAGTATTCTTGTGAATTTGCCATCATCATGGTTTTATCTTGATAGTTCTTACCATATAATATGTCATCATTATTCTCATTAAATTCACCTAGAACTAAATTATCAATTTCCATTAACTTACTTAGTGCTTCATCAAAACTTACTATACCATTAGTAATATTTTCTATTCCTTTTGAATATTCATATGCTAATAGCAATGTTATATTAACTTCTTCCCCATTTTCATCTATAATACTTTTGTGCCAAGTATCCTTTTCACTTAACGCTTTGCTTGCCTTTGCTAAATTTTTAGAATCATTGTCTTCATATTTTTTTAATAATCCATCTACTTCAATTTTAATTGTCATATGTTTTCACCTTATTTATTTAAAATAATTGTATCCTGTTTTAAAGATTTCTTCTTTTCTTTCTGCATAGCTATTAATATTCTTGGTCTATTATACCTTTGCATAATAATAAATTGACTATCAAAAGCCATAGCACAAAGTGCAGTTATAAGAAATATCCAAAATTGTCCCCATATTGTAGAAAAGAAAATTGTTGAAACAGAAATAGCTTCATTCACCCAATGGTCCAATTCTGATTTTGCCATTGTATTTGCTATTTCCTCTAATGAATGCTCCTTTAGTGAAAATGTTGCTGGATTATATGTAAGTGCCTTTCCTTTCCACTTTTTCACTTTTAATTTTTGATACAGTTTCTTTTCAAATTTTCTCTCTTTAAACCACCATTGTTTATATGTTATATGTTTTTTAAATAGCTTAGTAACATTTCCCATAATAATTCTCATCCAAAAATGATACATTATAGTAAATGCTGTTATACCAGTCCATAAAACAACTTCGCTTTTATATATATTTCCATAGTATAACGTAAAACAAATAATACTTGCTAAACATGTAACAATTATTACACTATGCATAAAAATTGCTGGTTTACTCATTTTATTTTTTTCCATTTTATTACTCCATTTTACTATTTTCCCTTGTTAGTTTACCTTACTTCGTCCTCTTCATTGTCTCCTAATATATTACCCTGTCTTTGTTTTTCTTGGCTTATTCCTTTTTGAATCGCTGTTTTTATTAGGGCTGTTAGATGTTCTGGCTCTGGATAATCTTTTTTATCTAATGCTGCTAATACAAATTTATCCCTAATACTATACCTCCTAATTTTACCATTCTCATCTGTAACTCTAGAAAGTTGATCTAATAACATTGAAATATCCATCGGAAAGCCATGTTCTTTGGCATAAATATCAGCAAACGCTAAAGTTGTTCTTGTATTTCCGTCTCTAAAAGGATGTACTCGCCAAATCCTTGCTAGCCCCTGTGTAAATTCTGAGGCTATTTCCTCTATGTTTTTTCCTTGCCAACTAGTATTGTTTAAAACATCTAGCGCAGAATCTAAATCTTCTGGAATGTCTTCTGGTTCAGAATAATGTAAACTTAAACCTGGTATTACAACTTCTATTTTCTCGATTGGAACTGACCTAAATTCTCCAGCCCAATCAAAAATATCTCCAAAAATATGCTTATGTATTGTTTTGAAGAACTCTGCGTCATATCTCTTCTTAAAAGCTTTATTTACATCAATTAATTTTACAAACCCTATATCTTTTTCCGCTTTATTTAAATCATCATACTCTTCTATTCCTAATTTATTTTTTAGAGTTCCGTTTTCTTGTATATATGGATCTTTCATAACTATTCTCCTTATTTATCTTTATTATATTTATCTATAATTTTCTGTTGAAGTTCTTCTAATTCAATCTTTCCATCAACATAGTCTTTAGTTAAATTTAAAGTTTCATCTGTTGGTACATCTGCTCCTGATATAGAAATCGCCAATGCTTTTTTTACTAATTTTATTCGATCTTTTCTAGTTGTTTTATCTACTGAATATTCCATATGTTTCATCCCTTCTTACATTTATTCTTATAAATTACGTATATTATATCAGATTGCTATAAATTTTTATATACAAACATTTAAATATTCTTGCATTTTATTATTCTTATTCGTATAATTTTCGTAAACTATGAAAAAGGAGCAAATTATGGAAGAAATTTTTGATGTTTTTAATGAAAAAGGAGAATATTTAAACAAAACTGCAAGTCGAGAAGTTTGCCACTCTAAAGGCCTTTGGCATAAGGCTGTAACTGCTTTTATTATTAATTCTAAAGGGCAAGTTCTACTGCAAAAGCGTAGTCCTAATAAAAAACTATGGCCTAATTGTTGGGATATAACTGCAGGTGGTCATGTGCTAAGTGGAGAGTTTGGCTTCCAATCAATTATTCGCGAAGTAGAAGAAGAATTAGGCTTTACTTTAACTAAAAATGATATATTATTCATTGGTAGTTCAATTTCTGTTAATGAAAAAGAAAACATCATTAATAAACATTTTAATGAATATTATATAGTGAACAAAGATATAGATATTTCTAATTTAAAACTTCAAACCGAAGAAGTTTCAGAAGTTAAATGGGTTGATAAAGATGAGATTATTAAAAGAGTTAAAAATCATTATGATGGTATAACTGATAAAGAAGGTTGTTGGGAGTACTTAGTTAAATATTATGAATGGTTGGATAATCAATAGATTAATATTTGCAAGCTTCTTATTTTACATAATTCAGTTTTTATGTTATAATTTAATAGCATTTAGCAAATTTCAAGTAATGAGGGGGATTCTTTTTTTCACTACATATTGTAGTAGAAAGGATTTTTATGACAAAAGAACTTTTAATGCATTGGTGGCACTATTATGGTAAAGCCATCTATACTTTTGAGGACTTGGAGAAATTTTCAGCATTAATCGATAAATATGGTGCAGAAAAAATTTCAGAACTTGTAGTTGCCTCATATATTTCTAATGATGGTTCACCAACGGTTTTACTTTTTGCCATTAGGCACAACAAAGTAAAAAATCTTATGAAGACATTACCTGATGTGTCCGCTTTTTCAAAAAATGAAAAGGAATTATACGATGTTTTAAAAAATTCTTTAGAAAAAGAGATTGAAACATCGTATAACAACTTAAACGTAGCTGCAACAATCAAGGAAAAAATCAGAATAATAATTCGGTCAGCAATTATTTTCAAAAAACGCCATAGAAAGCGTATCTCATTTGAAAATATAATAAAGGTGCAGTTCAGAACTTGCACCTATTATCTTGATTTACGTGTATTACAAAGGCACGAACAGGATATTGCGTATATTTTTGACAACATAAAAGCAGGGCAAGGTTCATTATACAGATTGTATAAGCTAAAAGACGATTTTATATGGACTGAGGACTTAGGTCCGATACATGATTTAATGTTAATTGGACTCGCTACCGGGCATATAAAATATGTCAAAAACCACTTCAAAAACGTGCGCAATCCGTACATTATTTGTAACTGATAACCTATCCCCCTCATAAAATATTCGATATATGATAAATTTACACAGTTATCTATATCGAATATTTTTTAGCTCTTTTCTTTTTAATAAATTTATGATATCTTGTTATAATAGTTATATTAAGGAGTATTATGAAAGTAAGTAAAGATATTAAAGATTCAAAATTTAATATAAAAATACTGGGAATTTCTCTGCACGAGATCCTTTGGTACTTTATTTTATTTAGTATTGTTGGTCTTATACTCGAAACAGTATATTGTTATCAAACTACCGGCGTACTAGAAAGTAGAAAAGGTTTAATTTACGGACCATTTTGTCCTATTTATGGTGTTGGAGCAGTTTGTTTAATAGTTTTATTAAACAAGTACAAAGACAATCCAATAAAATTATTTTTATATGGAATATTACTAGGCAGCATATTAGAATATTTTTTAAGTTTTGCTTTAGAAGCTATATATGGCACTAGATTTTGGGAATACTCTTATTTAAGATTTAATTTAAATGGTAGAATTTCTCTTATATACTCTTTATTCTGGGGAATTCTAGCTATTTTCTTAATAAGATGGCTAAAGCCATTAGTTGATAAAATAATTGATAAATTAACAAATAGACTAACATTAACAGTAGAAATTGTAGTTGTTTCCTTTCTAGTATTTGATTTATTTGCAACAATATATTCCATTTCTATTTACAAAACAAAAGCTATAAATAAATATTATAATTTGCCACCTAAACCTTATGGTAAAATAGAAACATTCATAAAAAACAAAATATTTCCTGATAGCTATATGAAAAGGAGCTTTCCAAATCTTCGTTTTATAGATGTCAATGGGAATGAAGTTTATATAAAAGATATTTTATAACTTGAAAAAATAGCCTTAACAGCTACTTTTTTTGTATATCTTTAATTTGTAAAACAAAAAAGGGATTTAAGGATCGTCCCCAAAATCCCTCCCAGAGGAACGTCCATAAATCCCTTTCTCTCTATAAATTACTTAGGTAAAATGATTTTTGTTTTTTCTTTATTTCTTTTATATAGTGTTATTTTGTTTCCCATTATTTGCACAATTATAGAGTCTGTTTGTAACGAAATCTCTTCTGCAATATCTTTTATTGGTGCCTCAACACTTTCTAATACTTTTATCTTTATCAGCTCTCTTGCTTTTAGAGCATCTTTTACTTGCTTTATTAAATTATCACTTATTCCCATCTTGCCTACTTGAAAGATTGGTTCTATATGATTTGATAAACTTCTTAAGTAAGCTCGTTGTTTACTTGTCATAGTATTACTCTCCTTTATAAATCTATGTATATATTTTAATATATTCTTACTTTTTTATCAATATTTTAATTTATTTTACACAAATTTTTTCTTTCATATTTTCAAACTTGCTGTCCCCTATTCCACTTACATTTTTTATATCCTCAATCGTCTTAAATTTACCATTAAGTTCTCTGTATTCTATTATCTTTTGTGCTGTAGCCTCACCTACACCGGGAATTTCTTCTAGTCTACTTTGGTCTGCAGTATTTATATTTATTTTTTCATTTTCCTTCCTTTTAATATTTGATGTTTCATCTTCTATTATTATGTCATCACCTGCTTCGTCTGTTACATATTCCTTTTGTAGTACTTTCTCTTCTCCGTTTATTTTTTCATCATTAATTCTTGGAATATAAATTTTTTGCCCATCTTCTAATTGATATGCTAAATTTATTTGAGAAATATCAGCATCTTCGGAAAATCCATTTGCCGCATCTACTGCATCGGCAATTCTACTACCTTCTTTTATTTCCACTACTCCTTCATTATTTACTGCTCCTGTAACATGTATGAATATTTTTGAAATATCTTCTTGTTCTTCCTCGATATTTGTTTCATTTTGTAACATATTATAATTATCTAGCTCTGTATATTCATTTTCTAGATTGCTACGCGTATAAAAAAAGACGCATAAAAAGATAATAATTATTATAGAAATAATTACAATTATTACTTTATTATCCTTTAAATTAAAGTCGTTCATTTAACCTCCTATTCTATTTTACTAATTCAATAAAAAAAAGATTGAAATTTGTCGAAATATAATATATTATATATATATTCTTATAAAGGAGTAAAAATATGAAATTCAAAAAATTTATTTTATGCTTAATGGCTTGTATTTTAGGTTTATCAATCTTACTACCCGTAAGAACTTTTGCAGATAACAATAACTTAAATATCAATGCAGAATCTGCAATCTTAATTGATAATGATACAGGAAAAGTTCTATATGAAAAATCAGCAAATGAAAAGCGTGAACCTGCAAGTACAACAAAAATCATGACAGCATTGCTAACATTGGAAAACTGTGATTTAAATGATATTGCAACTGTTACATCAGAGGCCATAACTTCTGTTCCATCAGGATATTCTACAGATTTATTAAAAATGGGAGAAGAATTAACTATAAAAGATTTACTATATGCCTTATTACTACCTTCTTCTAATGAAGCAGCTAATGTTTTGGCTATACATATAGCTGGAAGTATTGATAGCTTTGCATCTATGATGAACACACGAGCAATAGAATTAGGTTGCAAAAATACACACTTTGTAAATCCAAATGGAGTACATGATGATAATCACTATACAACAGCTTATGATTTATCAGTTATTGCAAAGGAAGCAATGAAGAATGATACATTTAGACAAATTGTATCTACAGCATCATATACTTTACCTAGTTCAAATAAATATTCTAGAATTGATAGAACTCTTATAACAACAAATGATTTGATAAAAAAGCAAAGTAAAAATTATTATGAAAACGCAATAGGAATAAAAACAGGATTTACTACACCAGCAGGAAATTGCTTAGTATCTTCTGCAACAAAAGATGATAAAAACTTAATTGCTGTTGTACTAAAATCTCGTACAGATAATGATAGATATAACGATGCAAAAACTTTATTTAATTACGGATTTGATAACTTCTCTAAAAAAGATATTGTAAAAACAGGTGACATTGTAAAAACAATAGATGTAAAAAATGCAACTTCTGCTACAAAGAACTTAAATTTAGTTGCTGAAACTGGTGTTAATACAATTGTTACTAATGATAAACTAAATGATACTATAGAGCCACAAATAACTTTAAATGAGCAATTACAAGCACCAATAAAAAAAGATACAATAGTTGGTACAGCAACATATACTATAGATAATATCCAATATACTATTAATTTAAAAGCTGGAAATGATGTAAAGAAATCTTATGTTTTATATATAGTAATTGCAATAGCAATTATTGCTTTAATACTTATATTGTTTGAAAAACCAAATAAAAATAAGAAACAAAAAAGTAAAAGAAAAAAATCAGCTGTTAGACCAACAGGATATTATAAAGCAAGGTAATTAAATACCTTGCTTTTCTTTTGTATTAAATATTTAATTTAATTTTTCCCATAAGTCTTCTAATTTATAATGTTCTCTGTCTGCTTCTGTAAATATGTTAACGATTACATCTAGATAATCCATTAATATCCAAGAATTTGAATTATATCCTTCTATCTTATGTGGAAGAATATTTTCTTTCTTTAATTCTTCTTCTACATTGTCTGCTAATGCTTTTATATGTGTTGTAGATGTTCCACTTGCTACAACCATATAATCTGCTAAAGAACTTTTTTCTTTTATGTCTATAGTTTTTAAATCTATAGCTTTCTTTTCATCTAATATTTTTACTATTTTATTTAATAATTCGTTTTCCATATTTCCTCCTAATAATCTTGTCCAATTGTTATGGTAAAATCTACGTCTTCTGTGTCTTTACCAGTTTCTGTCTTGGCGGTTTCCTTTATTACATTCTTTACTTCTGTAACTTTTTCACTTGCTTGTTTTGTTCTATTTGTTATCTTTGTTTGTTTAACTTTAGATTCTGTATTTCCTACTTTTAAAATATTATAACCTTTTTCTTTATATTTATTTACAACTTCTTCTAAGTTAGTAAAATCGCTTGTTCCATTTAAAATTTGAAGTGTTGGCATCTCATTTGTTACTTCATCTTCTGTAGGACAATCAAAGAAATACTGTGCAACCATAGCTTGTGCCTCATCATCATCTGTTAAATATAACCATACTCCATTCATTTCTTTTGGTTCCCCTGGTAAAGTTGCAGTTTTTAAATTGTCTGTAGAAAACTCTACTGCATATGGAATATAATCTTTTATAGTATCTAATGGTATGTTTGTTTCTATATTGTTATTAGCTATATCTATTAATTCTCCAATTTTTGATATATTGCTTAATTTTAAAGTTTGTTTTAATAATGCTGATATAAAATCTCGTTGAGTTCTCATTCTTCCTGTATCTTGAGTTCCATAAGATGAAGGATATGTAGTACCATCATTACTATGTCTAAATCTTAAAACCTGTTCTGCTTGATCTCCATTTAACTTTTGCAATCCTTCTTTTAAATTGATGTGTAAATCTTGACTAGTATCATCATATTTCATATCCATTGGTACATAGAATTCCACTCCACCAATTGCATCTACTAGCTCTCTTAATCCTTTTGTATCTATTACAACATAATATTTTAAATTTAATCCTGTTAATTCATTTACTTCTTTTAAAATCTTTTCTGAATTTTTACCTTGGTATACAGAATTTATCTTATCATATGCTGTAGCACGTTTTGGATTATCACCTATAAAAGTATCCCTTTGAATAGATACTAAAGATGCTTTTTGTGAATTAGGATCATATTTTCCTATCATTATTGTATCTGTTAAATTTAAGCTTTCACCTAATATTAAGAATTCTATATCTGTCATATTTTTTCTTGTTTCTTCTGTTTGTCCAACTAATGTAGCAAGTAGTCCTTTAAGACCACCACCATTCATTACAACTTTACTTGTGAATACTCCTGCTAAAATAATTAATATTACTACTATAAATAGTATTACTCTTTTTGCAACTACATGTTTCTTTTTATTTTTTTGTTTGCTTGATATATTTGATTTTTTTACATTATTTATTCTATTATTTTTTACTGGTCTTTTTACATTATTTGCTTTTTTTCTATTTATATTTCCATTATTATTATTTTTCATATGTTTACTTGCCAACTTTTTCACTCCTATTATAAGATATAACACATAGTATAACAAAAAAATAATTAAACTTCAAGAATTTACTTGAAGTTTAATTATTTAGAAGAATAACATTAATAGTAAATTATTATTATATAGAATTGAAGCTATATATGATGTCTTAATTGCTAATTGCAATTCTTGTACATGTACAAAAGATAATATTGCAAGAACTATATAAATAATTAATAGTCCTTCTATAAGACCATAGATAAATCCTCCTAATTTATCTAGTTGTTTTATTATTGGTAATGATGCAATCGCTCCAAATATAAATTTTAAGAAAAACATTATAATGTTAATAATTATAAATAGTACTACTATAACTATTAAATTAATAATAACTTCTGCTATACTTTTAGCAATTACATTATTTGTATTTTCTTTAACAGTTTCTACTTGTTCATTTATAGAATCTAATATAATGCTTGGCTCTGTACTTGTTTCTTCTGCATTTTCATCTTTTGAATTTAAAGAATTCTCTATCGTACTTGTTAGGTTATTATATATATCTGTATGATTTATAATTATTGCTGATACAGGCTTAAATAATATTAATGAAAGCACTAATGATATCACTATAGAAAGTAATTTAACAATTACTCCAGTTAACCCTCTTTTTACACCAAAAAATATACAAATTGCTAATATTAAAATAACTATAATATCTGCTATAATATTCATTCTATCCCCCTATAAATTTACAATCTCGATTTTGTCTGTATAAACAATACCTGCTATGCCTTCACCTAAAATAATATCTTTTATTTCTGTAGATGAATTATATCTTTTTATTAGCCAGCCACTTGTATTTATAAAATCAACTTCTGTTCCTAAGTTTACCGCAATTACATCTCCTACAGCGTTTAGACTTGTTGCTACGCCATCTATATTATATATATTGTTTTTTCCGCTTGATATATTAGTTATCTCTACATCTATATTTGCAAATAACCCCGCTGATTTTTCGGTTATACATACAACACTATCTTTTAAGTTTATATCTGAAAATGTATTTTTTGTATCAGAAATATCTAACAGTTTTTTATCAGAATTATTTTCTATAATATGTACTGAATCATCATACATACAAATTAGTTTGTTATTATCTTGATATTTTAATTCTATTATTATTTCTTTTGATTCTGCTGGATAAATATATTCTACAGAGTTAGATGGGTCGCTTTGCGCTTTTTCTATTGATATTATTTTTACATTTGACTGTATAAAACTTCCTGATGTATCTACCTCTCCATAAGCTAAATATTTATTATCATTTGATATAGCTACATCTATCGCTGTCGTTTGTGATAAAAATGTTCTAAATAACTCTGTTCCTTCGGGATTATATGTTATTATAACATTATTATGGCTTGTCCCTGTAACTACTATAGAAACATAACCATTTTTATTTACAAATATATGCTCTATGTTTCCTTCTATATCTTTCTTCCAAAGTACATCTGTTCCAGATATAAGTTCTAGCTTTGACCCTTCATTTTCTGCCAGTGCCAAGAACCTATTTTCTGTATCATATATACAATTACTAATTTCAACTTCTAGTTCCTTTTCTTTTTTACCATTTGTAGAATAAACACTTAAAATACTTTTATTTAATATTCCTATATAATTGTTATAAACTAAAATATTATTACTTTCTATTTGCGATGGTAGTTCAATTACAGGTCCATTATTTTCTTCTATATTTTTTCTAAAAATATACCTGTCAACATTATCCCTAAAAGTCTTATTTAACATATATATACTTGTAAGTATTGCTAGTATAATTATTACAACAACAATCGTAATTATTATAGCAACTTTTTTCCTATTTAATTTTCCTTTTGGTTTAGTATTTTTATACTGATTAAAGCTAATTAATTGCATTATTTTCTCCTTTAATTTGTTCCCATTCTTTTTCTTTAAATCCCTTTAAAATTAAAGTATCTGATATAAATAATGGTCTTTTTATTAGCATTCCGTCTGACGCTAATAATTCATAAATTTCGTCTTCTGACATATCTTTTATCTTTTCTTTAATATTAAGTTCTCTATATTTCATTCCACTTGTATTAAAGAACTTTCTTACGTCTAACCCTGATTTAGGTATCCATTTTTTTAATTCATCTTTTGTTGGTGTTTCTGTTACTATATTTCTATCTACATACTCTATATTATTTTCATCTAACCATTTCTTTGCCTTTTGACATGTTGAACATTTTGGATATTCTATAAATAAATTTTTCATTTTCCTCTCCACCTTTAATTTTGTATTTAAATCTTATCATAAAAGAATAAAAAAATCCATAGAATTACCTATGGATTTTCTTTTATCTTTTTCTTCTTCTAATTTGCCATATAACTATTCCTATAATAATTATCACTAATGGTAAAATGAATATTATACTTCTTATTATTAAATCTTCTTTTTGTGTTGCTGTATATGTTACATATTCAGTCTTCTTTCTAATTGTAACCGCTGGATCTCTGTCTGCTAAATATGACACTGTATTTAATAATACATCCGAATTACTTCTAAAATTAATTGCATTTATTGATTGTGTTCCTGTAGAAGCTCTCATTGTTATTTGTGAATCAGAAACAAATAAATTATCTGCAAATATTATAAGTTTTGATTCTTTATCTTCTCCTAATGTTTTTGTTAGTTCTTCACCTATAGGGAATGAGCCTGTTTCTTCTCCCTCTTGTGCAGAAGTATCTGTTATACTTTGATCTATTCTATAGTATGATGCTTCTGATGATTGAATAATTGGCTCTGCTGTAACACCTAAATTTTCTAGTTCCTCATCACTCTTAAATTCTAGTCTTGTTGCATTAAATAAAATTATATAGCCATCAGATATATCTTCTGTAACTTTATGTGTTGATAGACTTGGTAATATAAAATTTTGTGACCCTGGCAACATTCTATCTGAATCTGTTTCTCTTACAATTCCATTTCCAACACTTACGCCATACATATCTAAAACTTTCTGAACATTTGTAAGTTCAGTTGTTTTTGCATTACTTAACCATAATATATTTCCACCATTATTTATATAGTTTATTATTTTGTCTGTCTCTAACTCTGTAAAATCTTCGGTTGGTGTTGCAATTACTAAAACATCGCAATCTTCTGGAAATTCAGTTGTTAATAAATCTAAATCTGCAACATCAATAACATCATTTTGTAAGTATTGTTTTGCAAGAGACATATTATCTACCATTTCACCATGACCTGTTAAGAAATATGCTTTAGGTTTATCTGCTGATGTAGTTTCTATTATTGCGTTTGTTACTTTTTCCTCTGTTAAATCTGTTGTTTCTCCTGTTGTATAATTATAACTACTTAAGTCATATGCTGATATTGTTTTTGATCTTTCTGGAGATTGTACTACAATTGCAGATTCACTATCTGATATATCATATTTTTGTAACAAATCTGGTCTTTGCGTACTATCTACAACTTCCACTTTTATATTTGGATTTATTGCTGTGTATTGTTTAGCAAAATCAATAATTGTTGTATTTTCATCTGCTCCGAAAAAATATAATGTTACTTCTTGCTCTATATCTTTTACTTTTTCTTTACTTTCATCTGATACAGAGTACAATTTTTCTTCTGTAAAATCTAATGTTGGTAAATTTAATTTATCTGCCAATATATTTATAGCTATATATGCTACAACCAATAACGCTACTAACAATATAACTCTGGTTGTATCTGCTATCCATTTTTTCTTTATTATTTCGAAAAACTTTCTCACTGTTATTCTCCTTCCTTTATTTAACACTTTTTCTTCTTTGTATAACTATAATTGTTAATAATATAAACAATACCGTATAAGAAATAAATGCTACTACTTCCGTACAAGCTATTTGGCCATTTCCGAATCTGTTAAACATATTCATTAGTCCTAATGGTTCTAAGCTTTGGCTAAGATAAGGAGTTCCAATCCATGTTATTACATAAAATGCTATTGATACAATAGCTGCGATTACTTGATTTTCTGTAATACTTGAAGCAAACATACCAAATGATATTAGTGCTGCTCCTAATAATATAAATCCAAAAACTGTTACAAGTGATGTTTTTATATTTGGATTTCCTAAAAACATTAAAATTATATAGTATATAAATGTTAATACTACTGCTATTAAAAGAACGATTAATGCAGCAAAGAATTTTCCTAAAACAATACTTGTTACACTTCTTGGTGCTGTTAATAATAGCTGTTCTGTTCCATCTTTTCTTTCTTCTGAAAATGTTCTCATTGTTAACAATGGTACTATCATTATTAATATTGTTGACAATGAATAAAATATATTGCTAAACATTGTTGAGCCTGTTACTAATACTTCTGAATAGAAAAATAAACTTGCCATTAATAAAAATAGCCCTACAAAAACATATCCTATCGGAGATAAGAAATATGTTCTAACTTCTTTTTTTATTATTGCCCACATTATTTTTTACCTCCTTTTTTCTTGTTTGCTTTTTTGTTATTCTTCTTTTCTTGTTTTTGTTCTTTCTTTTCTATTTTTTCCTGTTTCTTTTGTTCTTCCTTTTGCTTCTTTTCTTCTTCTAATTGTTTTGCCTTCTCTTCTTTTTCCTTTTCATTTTTCTTAATTAAATCCATAAATGCTTCTTCCAAAGTTATTTCTGGCCTTTTAAGTTCGAATATCGTAATATTCTCTTTTGCTAAATCCGAAAATATAGATTTTCTTATATCATAATCTTTCTCTGGAATTATTCTATATTCTTTTGTATTATCAT
This sequence comes from Clostridium sp. CAG:354_28_25, assembly GCA_001915925.1. Taxonomy (GTDB): domain Bacteria; phylum Bacillota; class Clostridia; order TANB77; family CAG-508; genus Merdicola. The sequence goes on along the minus strand of MNRL01000008.1, from coordinate 42,446 downwards.
CATTTTTCTTTATTAGTTCTATTTTCTTTGCACCTTGGATTTTTATTTTTTCTATTTTATTTTCTTTATCTTCTACTATTATATTTATTGCATTTTCTATATTTACTGTACCCTCCAAATGTTCTGGTGAATCTACTGCAACTATTTGTCCTTTGTTTATTATTATTACTCTTTCACAAATTTGACTAATTTCAGATAATATATGTGAACTAATTATTAGAGTATGGTTTTTTCCTAATTTTTTTATCAAATTTCTTATCTCTATTATTTGTTTTGGGTCTAGTCCTACTGTTGGTTCATCTAATATTATTATTTCTGGATTTCCTACTAAAGCACCTGCCATACTAACACGTTGCTTATATCCCTTTGATAAATTTCTTATAAGTACTTTTCTTACATTTTGAAGCCATGTATCTTGTATAGCTTGATCTACACTTTCTTTAATCTGCTCTTTCTTTACGCCTTTAAGTTCTGCCATGTATGTAACGAATTCTTTTACTGTCATGTCTTTGTACAAAGGAACTCCTTCTGGCATGTATCCTATACATTTTTTAGCTTTTTTAGGTTTTTTAGAAATATTATAACCATTAATAATAACTTCTCCTTCTGTTGGTTCGATAAATCCTGTTAAAATATTCATTGTTGTACTCTTTCCGGCTCCATTTGGTCCTAAAAGACCTATTATCTCACCATCATTAATTTCGAAGCTAATGTTATCTACGGCTTTGAACTTTCCATACTTTTTTGTAACATTTTTTACAGTTATCACCAATTCTTCCTCCTTTTACAAATATACGTAAATATTACCACTTAAGATTTTAAATTTCAATATAATTTATAATAATAGAAACTGTTTCACAAAAAATTTACATTTTGTAAACATTTTGTGAACTTTAGGGACGGGGCTTAAAGTTCATTTGTTTACAGAATGTCTAATTAGATTCCAAAACTCTTAAATAGCTACGCTTTTTTGTGACCTAATTATCGGAGCAATATAATAAAAGGGAATCTGTAGTATTTAGCTACGATTCCCTTTATTACTTTGATTACTTTTATTTCTTATTTACTTTTTTCTTTTGTCGCTTAGTTAATACTACTGCATATCTTAATGTTACTGTCTCTAATCCTACTAATGCTACTAGAGCTACTAGTAATCCTATTGGTAATTCTCCAGTTTCTACACTTATGATTACATTTGCATTTGATGTATTATCTTTATCATTGTTATCTACAAATCCTGGTACATTTCCTGTTTCTACTAATTTTATTTCATTAGCCTTTTCTCCCATATTCTCTCCAGTTTGTTCCCAGTTTAATAATACTGTATATTCTTTTGTTTCTCCTGCTCCTAACTCTGGTATTACCTTTATTAATTTTCCTTCTTGTTCTTCCCATGTTCCGTCATTATTTGCTAATCTCATTCCTTCTGGAATGTTCTCTTCTATTGTTGCGTTTCCGCTTACTTCTCCTGTGTTACTTACTTTTATCTTGTATTCTACTTGTACACTTGTTTCTTCTGTACTCTTTCTGTAGATTTCTACTTTCTCTAGTTTTCCATTTGTAGGCTCTCTTCTTTCACCATTTACAATGATTCCTGTTATCTCTTTTTCTACTCCTATGTTAAATGGTTTAGCTTCGTAATAATAATATAATTCTATCGTATTATTTACTACATCGTTTCCTTCTTCGTCTTTTGTTATTTCTACTTTCATTTTGCCTTGTTCTTCTTTTGGTTTCTCGATTAATGTATAATACTCGAATTCTTTTGCTGTTGTTTCGTATTCGTCTTGATTAAATCCTTCCATTACTATTTGGCTATTTTGTAGTTCTCCTGTTTCTGGATTTATTTCCTCTATTTCTTTTCCTGTTGCTTTTTCTACATAGTGTACTATTACTTTTGCTGGTTGATTATAGTAGTAGTTTACTACTATTTTCTCTTCTGTCATCGTTCCTGCTGCGTTTTCTGGTAATACATTGTTTCCATCTTTATCTGTTGTAGCTACTACATAACTTAAGAACTCTTTTGCTTTTATGTCATATTCATCTCCTACGTGTCCTTCGTGTAATGTTGGTTCTTCCAACTCTTCTCCTGTTCTTATGTCTATATGATGTTCTTCTACTCCAGCAGATTTTTTAGAATAATAATATGTTACGACTGTTCTATTGTTTGTTATGTTTCCTTCTTCGTCTGTTTCTACTACCATTGTTCCTGTGCTATTTTCAGGTACTTCTATTAAGTCATAATTTTCAAATGTTTTTTGCTCTGTTGTATATTCGTCACCTTCGTGTTTAGTTTCATCTACTATTTGTTCTGTTAATGGTTCTCCTGTTAATTTATCTATGTAGTTTACTTCTAATACTGCTTTTTTAATGTAATAGTAATTTACTGTTACAAGTTCTTCTCCCATTGTTCCTTTTGCGTTTTCTGGAAGTTTGCTTTCTACTAAGTCATATCCTTCAAATTCTTTGCTTGGTATGTCGTAGTCTTCTCCTACTTGTACGTCATGTGTTTCAGTATATAACACTTTTCCTGTCTTATCATCTATGTGGTTTTCTATTAATCCTGTATATACTGGTTCATAATAGTAGATTAATGTTTGCTCTTCTTTTGTCATTTCTATTGTTGTCTTTTCTGGGCTTTCTACTAATTTGTATCCCACAAAGTCTTTTGAATTTGTTACAAATTCATCTCCAACTAGTCCTTCTTTTACTGTTGGCTCTTCTAAGTCTTTTACTATCTCGTGTGTCTCTGGGTTTCTTTCCACATATCTTACTGTTGCTTTTGTATTTTGTAGATAATAGTATGTTACTGTTATGTCTTGTAATGTCATATTTCCTGTTTTGTTTCCACTGTCACTAACTAGTGTATATTTCTTTCCGTCTTTCTCTATTGTTTCTTTTCTGTGGTCTGTATCTGTATTGTAACTGTCATCTACATGTCCATCTATTTGTTCTTGACCACTTAATACAACATTATTGCTGTCATCTGTATCTTCATCTTTCTCTAAGTAATTTATTAATACTTTTGCTGGTTTTAATCTGTAATAATATATTACTTCTTGTGGTTTTTCCTCGTTGTATTTTTCTATTGTTCCTGTAGCATTTGCTGGTAATCTTTCTGCTACTAGTTCGTATTTTTCATTTATGTTATTTGCTTCTGCTGTTGTGTATGGGTCTCCTTCTTTTCCTTCTATTACTACATCTGGTATTTCGGTTCCATTTACGTCTGGTACTCTTGTTGTAGTTAGGCTTCCATCTGTATTCATTATATAGTGATGTACTGTTACTTTTCCATATTTATTTGTGTTTGTTACTGTCTTATCTGTAACTATGCTGTCATAGTATCTTAAATCTCCTTCTGTCTTTTCTTCTTCTGTTAATGTATATACTATTTCTTGTTTATTTTCGTCATATTTTGGTAAGTTCTCGAATATATCATTCCATTTATTTGGATTTGTGCTATCTTGTGTTGTTGTACTTCCTGCTGTTCCTGGTTTTGCTACTTCTTTTGTATATTCGCTTCCATCACTTCCATGTAGTTTGAATACTACTTTTGTTGGACGTTGACCAAGTTTGTTTGAGTCATCTTCCCATACTTTACTTACTGGTATGTTTACTATAAATCCTGTTGTTGTTGTCCAATTTGCTGTTACTTCATCACTTGTCATCTCTGGTGTTTCGTATTCTATATGTCCTGTTACAACATTCTTTATCGCTGTCGTTTCTTGGCTTATTCCTGTATATACTACTTTTACTGTTTTGTTTATTGTTACTTCTTTTTCTTCTGTTAGTTGTATTCCTTCTACTGCTTCTTCCCAGGTTATCGTTTGGGCTTGTGCATCATATGTTCCACCTGCTAAATCTGATTTTGCTTCATCTATCGCATATGGTAATGTATCTACTAATTTTACTGTTGCTCTTCCTGCATAGTCTGTTATCCTTGCAGTGTAATTAATATTATATGTTATTTCACTATTTAGATTCTCTATTGTCGCTGTTCCATTTTTACTTATATGTTGCTCCTCTTTTGGTTCTACATATGTATGCTCTGGCTCTTCTGGAACTTTCTTGTCTTCTCCATTTTGATTTATATATGCTGTATTCTTTATCTTTGTTCCATCTATTAATTTGTTTACTGTTACTTTAAACTCTACTACTTTTTCTGCTCCTACTCCAACTGTTATACTTATTCCATTTTGTAAGTCTGTTGCTGTCTTTGTGCTGTCTGCAACATTGTCTATCTTTACTGAACCTTCTACAAATGTTGTTCCTGTTGGAATTGTATCTTTTACAATTGCTGTTCCTTCTCTTGTTCCGTCATTTCTTACTCTTATTCTATATGTTATTTCATCTCCCAAGCGAACTTTATTTCCACTTGCTGGCTCAGCTTCTTTATGTGCTGTTATATTTGCCTTTGTTACATTTGTTGTTACTTCATTTGTTGGCTCATTATCTACTGTTGCTTGGTTTGTTAAGGTTTTACTATATTCGTTACTTGCTAACTTATCTACTTTTCCTGCAAATACTACATCTATACTTCCATTTGCTGGTACTTCTACTGGTATTCCATTCTTTAAGTTTTGTTCTGTGTAAACTGTTCCTGTTTCTCCTACCTGTATTAGTGTATCATTATCAAATGTTATTCCTGCTGGTAATGTATCTCTTACTGTTACTGTTTTTGCTAGGTTTCCTTCATTTGTTATTCTTATTGTATATGTTACTTTTTCTCCTTCTATTGCTTCTGTTTTGTCGACCAATTTTTCGCTACTTATTATCGCTTTATATATTGTACTCTCTTGACTTCCTGTAACTTCTTCACTTGTTTTCTCTGGTGTTAATAACTTAATATTTCCTTTTACATTATTAACAACTTTTTCTTGGTTCATATCTAAATCTACATATACTACTTTAAATGTCTTTGTAACATTTACTGTTCCATTACCTGTATAACTATTTATGTCTGATACGTTCTCTTTCCATGTAATTGTCTTGCTAGCTGAATCATATGTTCCTCCTGCTAAGTCTGATTTTGCTTCATCTATCTCATATGGAAGCGTATCTACGATTGTTACTTCTGCATTTCCTATATAGTCTGTTACATTTGCTGTATATGTTACAGTATAACTCATTTCTTGATTTGCTACTGTTATTCTATCTGTTCCTGTTTTATTTATTACTTGATTTGTTATGTTTGGTGTTTTTAATCTGTAGTAATATGTTACTACGATTTGTTCTTCTGTCATTGAGCCTGTTGCATTTGCTGGAGTTGCTACTAATTCATAGTTCTGTGGTATATCTGTTGCAACTTGTGTTGTATATGAATCTCCTACTTCTCCATTCATTGTTACATCATTACTTAATTTTTCTGTTGTATTTTCTTTATAGTGGTGTACCAATACTGATGTTGCTTTTAATTTATAGTAGTAAATTACTTCTATTGTATCTTTTGTCATAGTTCCACTAGCATTTGTTGGTGTAGATATAAGCTCATACATACTGTTTACATTATCTGCTGGTTTAGTTGCATAAATATCTCCAACAACGCCTGTTTGTGTAACATCATCTGCTGTTCCACCATCTTGTAATGGAACTTTATCTGTTGTTCCTTCTATGTAGTAGTGAACAATGACTTTAGCTGGTATCTTCTCAAATTCTACTACTACATGTTTATCTTCTGTCATATCAGTAAATTTATTTAAAATTACTGTTCCATCTTCTTCTGGTGTAAATTCTAGAGGTTCTCCATTTATTAATATTTGTTTTACTTGGTAGTTTTCATCAGGTACTGCAACAATATCATTTTTAGAATCTTCTCCATATACAACTGTTTCATATGGTTTTTGATTTTGTCCAGATATTGTTCCTCCTGCTACATCTACCTCTTCTCCCATTTCGTTTGTTTCTTTATGGGTTTGTACAGTAGTTGTTACTTCTACATTTTTAGCTTTATAGTAGTATGTTACTACAACACCATCTTTAGAATATATTCCATTTGCATTTGAAGGAGTTATAGAAAGTTCATATTTAGGATTTAATTCTTCTGGTGTTAATGCTACTGTTGTATATTCTGTTCCTATTTCTCCTTTTGTTACTACATCTTGTGCAAGTTCTCCTGATGCTAGTGGTACTTGTTCGTTTGTACCTTCAATATAATGATGTACTGTTAATGGAACTTGTTTTTTAACATAATAATATGTAATAACTTGTTCTTCTTGTGTAAATGTTCCACTTGCATTGTCAGGAATTACATATTCACCATCCACTTGTTTTAATTCATATTCTTCTAAATCCATATGTGGAGCTGTTGTATAGCTTTCACCAATTGTTCCTGCAATGTGTTCATCTTCTGCAACCTTTGTTTGTGTACCATCTATATAATGATGTACTAAAACACTTGAAGCAGTATTGCTGAATGTTACTACTATATGTTTATTTGTTTGCATATTTGTAAATTGTGGCATTGTGAATGAACCATCTTCAGCTGGTGTAAATTCATAATTTTCACCATTTACAGTTATCTTAACAATCTTGTAATTCTCGTCTGGCACAATCTTAATTTCTTTTGTACTGTCTTTTCCATATTCAACTATCTCGTATGGTGCTTCATCTTCACCTGTGATTGTTCCACCTTTTACTCCATCCACTTCTTCTATATCTGTAGTAATTTGGAATTTCTTTAAATTATTTTCTATTGTTATTTCTGATGATTCTGGTACTTCTGGAGCTGTAATAATTTCTCCATAGTTAAATACAAATCCATCAGAATATTTAGATAAGCTTGCTCCTTGTGAATCCGCTGTATCTCCTTTTACTGTAGTACTATTAAAATATCCAACTGCAACAAATTCATTTTCATCTCTTTCTGCAACTCCTGTTACTTCGTCTAAATTATCACCTGTTACTTGTTTATACCATGCTTGATTTCCTTCTGCATCATATTTTATTACAAATCCATCGGAGTTACCAGAAATACTAGGTATTTCCCATGTTGTTTCTTCTTGGTTAAAGTCAACTTGGCTACTATATGTATAACCACCTATCATATATCCACCATCTGTAGTTTTAGTTACACTTGTTAATACTTCATCCAATGTTCCTCTTATAAATTTGCTACTATTAATTGTACTAGAGTTTATATCATATTCTATAATTATTCCGTCATAATTACCCTTTGTTTTTACTGTTTGTGCTGTTCCTGTGTAATTACCTACAATTATAGCTTTTCCATTATCTAATCTTGCAACTGCATTTGCATTAAAGTCTAGTTCGCTTCCTGCAGTTACACTACCATTTGAGTATAAATCTATTCTACCTGTAGTTGTATCTGTTAATCCTTGGCTTACTATTATAACATCTTGGCTATTATATCCATCCATATCTGAAATTTGTACATTTGCACTTATCGTTGTTTCATAATTTATGTTTCCATCTGTGTTAGTATACTCTATAACTTTTGGATTTTCTCCAGTTGTAACACCAGCAACGATATTTCCTTCCAAGTTTTGTGTTAATGCTGTTACATCATAATCTAATCCTTCTTGCGCAACTTCTTTAGCCCATTCATAACTTCCACTACTACTTAGCTTTATTACTATACCTTTTAAGTCGTTTGTAGTATTTGTTAAACCTGTACTTACTTCTCCTACTTGTAGATTTGTACCTGTAAAGCTTCCTCCTACTACATAACCACCATCATTTGTTTGAATCACTTTATGTAATATAACTTCTCCTGATTCTGTATATACAGAATTTGCAATTTCCATATTACCTTCTTTATTATATTTTGCAATAAAGCCAGAATAATATGAGTCGTTTCCTTTTACATCTGCTAATCCATCATTGTTTAAATCTGCCTCTTTTGTAAAATATCCACTTGTTACAAATCCGTTATCTGTAGTTGATTCTACAGCTTCTACTTTATTCCACAAATCTCCTGCAACACTTGCATTAAATGATGTTCCAAATTCTGTTTCTTGTGCTTTACTTGCACCAATACCAAAATAATATGTTCTATCTGCTTCATTTTCTGCAAGTTCGTAGCCTTCTGGTGCTTCTATCTCTGTTGCTTTATATAGCCCTGCTTTTAGCCCATAAGAAATTTCACCATTTTCGTCTGTTTTTACTACTGGAATTTGTGTATTCATTCCTTCTAGTTTTATATTTTTTACAAAACCAGAATCTAAACCTTCACTGTTAGAACCATCTGTTCTGTATGTAAATGCAATTTTATATGTTCCTGCTTCTAATTCTTCTGTTACAGTTTCGAAACTTAAGTCGTTATAGTCTGTAACCTCTTTATTTCCACCAATTTTAGTTGATGTTCCTCCTATTGTAGAATTATCCTTTGTATTTGTAATTGTATAATATACATAATCATAACTTGCACTTTCTGAAGATACTGCCCATTCAAAGCTAATATTTCCGTCTTTTTCTAGTGTAAATTCTTTTGATGTCATTGTACTTGTTTTGCTTGTTAGGCCAGAAATTCCACTTTGATATGTTCCATCCTCTAACTTAGACCATGGATATGTTTCCTCATCTAATGGGAATGTAATACTACCTGCTCCAACGTTTTCTTCTAATGTACCTACAACATTTCCATTAATATCTTTTGCAAAACCTAATTCATTATAATTTTCATCTATTTCTTTTATAACAAATTTAGCATTTTGAATTGGAAGTTTTGTTGCCCCATCTATTTTCGTTATTTTAAATAATGGCTCATCTTCGAATTCTAAGTTTATTGTATTATCTTGAACACTACTATTACGTAGGAAATTATCATTTAGTACTTCTAATTGTAAATTACCATCTACTCTTTTTACTCTAAATTGTAGTTCTCTAGAATCTAGCGCATATCCTTCTGGTGGAGTAATTTCTTGAAGGGTATATACTCCAGTAATATTTTTTCCTTCTACATATTCGTAAAGATTTGGAATCGTAAGAACTCCTGTATCATCTGTTGTATAAGTTGCTCCTTTTTCATCAATTCCTTCACCTGTTATTTTGTATTGTGCACCTTTTAATGTTGTGTCTTCTTCTTTTTCAAATTTCTTTACAGAAACTTGGTATGTAGGTATTTTCTCGTTTGTAAGTTCTGCTGTTACAGTATCTTGTGCATCTAACCCTGTTACACCTGTTCCTGTCGTAACTTGTGAATTACTATTAAAGCTTCCACTTGTAACAACAAATTCTAGGTTTCCAGAATTATTTACAACTTTAAATTTAACTGGTGTTTCATTTACATAGTAATCTTTAGCCTCTGTTTCTGTTAATGTATATTCTACATCATGAGAAAGTCCTGTTAATGTTAAAGTTCCTTCTTTATTTGTTGCAACTGTAATACCATTTCCTAGCCCTTCTCCTTCTAGCTTATACTTTACACCTGCTAAAAGACTGCTATCTGCACCATCTTTTTTAGTTAAAATAACTTTATATTTTGGTGTATTTTCTACTTTAAAGTTTAGAATTCCTCTAGAGTCTGCTGTTGCTTGTGTAATACTATATTCTTTTAAAGAATCTTGACCTTCTAGAATTTGTAATACTAATGTATCATCTTGTACTGTCACTTTAAATTTAACTTGCATTTCGTTCTTTTCGTATGAACCTGGTGTACGAATTTCTTTTAATATGTATGTTTTATCAACAAATAAATTTTGGATAGTAAATGTTCCAGAATTATTTGTTGTTCCTAGTTTTGTTTCGTCCTCACCTTCTGCTGTTATACTAAATGTTGCTCCTTGTACAGGTACTGTAGTATCTTCTTTTACCTTTTGCATATTTAAATGATATTTTCTTTCTATTCTAAATCCTAGTTTTGTTGTTTCTGTTTGAGTTCTAAATTTTCCCTCTGCTGTATCTAGACAGAAATATACTGCGTGTGCACTATATGAAACATCATTATAGCTTACTGTACTTGGTACTTTTATTTGATATGTAAATACTCTATTTTCTTTTACATTTAGTACATAATCGCCTAAATCAATTAGATATGTTTTTACTTTAGAAAAGTCTGGTGTAGTTGTCCAACCATTTTCGCCATCATTTAAGTCTGTTGTTGGATTTTCTTTTTCTGAATAATACACTGTAACTTTATCTTTCATATCTTCTGGTACTGTTATTCCACCATCTACCATTTGTGTAGTATAGTTTGAACCTAGGTCTGTTCCATTTATGGAGAAAGTATTTCCTTTAAATGGGATTTTTCCTAATATACTAACTTCGCTTATTGTTCCAGAAAAATTATTTGTTACACTTACATTTACTGTTGCTGTATCTGCTTCTGTTTTGTCTATTGTTGCAATTTGTGGTGCAACTGCTGTTTCGCCTGCTTCATTATAATTTGTAGCTTGTTGCTTTGTTAAAAGTGAACTTGGTGCTACTATATTTAATGTATCTGTTGCATAATTAACGTTTTCTGTTACATTTTCGTCACCATCTACATCATATATATCTGCTGTTGTATTTTTATAATTATTGCAAAATTCGTTATATGCATATAGTTTTACACTTTTTGATTGTGTTACAGATCTTGGATCTGCTGTTAAATTTGTATTAATTGTAATTGTATAATTTGCTTCGTTTTCATTTTCTGTTTCTATTTTAATAAATTTCTTTCCATCTTGTTCTATTATTTCGTATGCTAATAGTTTTACACTAGAGTTAGAAATATTTACACTATTTATTTCTACATCTAATACTTCTTCTGGTAATTCTACTAAGAATCTACCATTTGTCCAACCTTTCATATTGTAATAATCATTACGTGTAGTAATAGTTAAGTCTATATCTTTTTCTGTATTTTGAGTTCCTATTGTATCTCTATTTACTGTAATGCTTGCAACTGATATTGGTTCTTCGTAACGAGCATTTGCAGTATCATCATTTATTTTTGTATATTCTGCGGTTCCTTCTGTTTTTACATTTCCCGTTAAATATGTATATACATATTCTAATTTATCAAATTCTTCTTTTGTGAATGTTGCTGTTAAAACATTATCGTCTATCTCTTTAATATTATATACATAGAAACTAGCATTTTTATTTGCTTTACTTGTTTCTATTCTTATATGTTTTACTGGTTCTGCATACATATATGGTGATGAGCTACTATAATTATTCCAATCTTCTTTTGTAAATGTATGTATTTCTTCTCCTGTTTCATCATTTATAACTTTTATGTATCCATCTTCGCCTAATGTATTTTCTATATTTGAGAAATATATACCTGTATTTTTTGTATAATCAGACATATTAAAATATGTACTTTCTGTATTTAAAAATCTATCTGTATATGGTGTGCTATTTTCTTTCATTTGGATAGAGTCTACATTTATTTGATCACCTGTGTATGCATACCATCTTACTTCGTATAAATCTTCTGTTTCTTCTGCTGTTCCATTATATATTTTTAATGGTTCTTCTTTAGATATTATGTAGTTTCCATCATATCCTCTGTATTTTCCGATTGTTACATCAAATCTAGCTACACTTCCTTCTGGCTTTCTCCATAGGAATGTTATATTTCTTTCTGCTATGTTTGATTGTATTGGATTTTGAAATTCGTCATTTGGATTGTTAAATCCTTCATAATATGCTTTTACTGGAACTATTAAACTTAATGTATCTCCTGTTAAGCTTTCGTATAGTTCATATGGATATGTTACTTTAAAATTAAATGTATTATAGTCTGATACTGTTTTTGTAACTATTCCTGCTTCGTTTATAGAGGCTTCTCTTGTAATTGTGAAGTTTCCTGTTTCTTCGTCATATTCAAAATTTACATCACTAGAAGTTAATTCTACACTTGTTGGTTTATATCCATTTACTGTTGGTATTGTTCCTTCTAAAACTGCTTTTTTTAGTATTAAATCATCTGTTGTTTCTCTTGTTGTTACACTAAAGTTTAATGTTATATTTTCTTTATTTTCGTCTGTTATTTCTTCTATATTTTGCGTACCTGTGTAGTTAGAGATACTTGCTGTAACACTTCCATACCAGTCCACATTAAAATCTACTTTTTTACTTATTTGTGTTTCGGTTCCGTCATCTGCTATATGTTTACCAGTAAGTACTACACTGTTTACTTGGCTATATTTATTTGTATCATTTCCAAAATTTGAGGCATTTACTGTACCATATATTAATTTTTGTGTTCCGTTATTTATATCTTTTAATGCGATTTCTGTTGTATTATTAGATATATAGTTTTGTTTTATAACATTATCTTCTACTATTGCTGTAGATAGGTTCATATTAGATGTTTTTATAGTTATTTTTCCATCTACTAATTTACCATTTGTTAGTACATTTAGGTTCATGTATAGTGTATCTGTTTTATTTATATCCCTACACATTCCACGTACTTGTTCTGCATACCCATCTCCGTCTAAGTCACGCAAAAAGAACGCATCAAATTGAACATAGTCTGTATTTGGTACCTTTTCGTCACCTTCTTGTACTTGTTCATATTCCATGCTTTTTTGTATTTCTGGGTCTGCTAATAATTTAGCTTTTTGGTTTTGTGTATTAACCAGCAGTGCAACTACTGTTATTATCGCTGTTACTACTGCTAATGCACTAATTGATAATGTTATCTTTTTCGTTCGTTTCCCTTTCATTTTTCTGCCTCCTAAAATTAAGGTTTTTGTGTGTTAGTTTTATGTTTCTGATTTTTTAAGCATTACTTAATATATAACATAGCATGGCATCCTGCTCCGCTTACGGTTGGACGATAATCTTCTTCACGATTACTTACTGAAAAAGCCCTTCCGTATACATAGCAATCTCCCCCTCTAATTGCTCTCATTTCAAGACCTCTTGTTTCCATTGTCCATTCTCTTGTGTTTCCTGCTAAATCATATATGTTGTTCGCTTTTGTGTATTCAGAATTTCCTGTTGGTATCTCTTTAGCATGATTTTTAGCTTTAGTTGTTTTGGTTCCATACTTATCTATATATTCAAATTCGGAATCATAATAATTCCCCCAACTTACTGAGTTGCTCATTTGAAGTTCTGTTTTATTTCCTGTTTCTATTAACCACATTAAGGTTCTATCCCATTGATTCCCCCATATTAAACCTGTTTCTATATTTGTATTATTACCTTTTAACGTTTTGCATTTGATGTAAACGTCATACCAATTTTGAACACCCGTCTCGGTATTTCCCTTTCTTACCACAGAAATTTCTTTTTTAAAATTTCCTGTTTCGTATCTTCCTATATAGAATCCACCATATTTTTCTACACTTGCTATCATATTATTAAACTCTTGCTCTAATTGATTTAAAAACTCATGAGTTGTTGTAGCTCCCAAACCTAAATTCTTTAACTCTGAATCCATATCATATCCTGTACTATCTGAATCACTAGCAACAATATCTGGTTCTCTAAATGATGTACGTTTACTATTTATTGACATTATTCCATCAAATTCTTCCCAATTCAGTGGATTTTGAATACTATATAGTTTTCCCCATTTCTTTCCATTTGCATCTGTTCCATAAAATTTACTTATATCTGGTACTGGCACCCACACATATTGGTTTCTACTCTTTTGATCATCTGCTACATTACTGTCTGTTACTGCTTCTTCCCCTTCGTATATTACATACCCTGTATCTATTTCATTTTCTCCTGATGCACTACTTCCTACATATCCGTTTGGTACTGGTACTTTATCTCCACTTGCGTCTTCTTCTACATGCATATGATCATTATTTTCCAAATTTACTGCATTTGCAGTTGATTTTGTAGCTTGTAACACTTCATTAGATTCTTTTTTAGAAAATGCAAAAATTAAACTTGTTAAAATTACTATAACTGCTAATATTCCGCAAATTATGCATACCATTTTTCTACTTATTTTCTTTCTTGTTTTCTCAGCCATTTTCATTTCTCCTTCAAGAATTTATATTATATATATTTATTTTATTTATATATATATAACCTGTAAATGGCTGTATTTTCTACATTACAACGACATTGTTAACCTTTATTACGGGTATACAAATTACGACTTATTTAATGTCTTTTTTACATTTTCTTATTTTTTATGTGTCAAACCATTTTATTAATCTAAAAATTTAAAATCATATATTTCTATAATTTCAACTTGCATATTTTCTCGTAGTTTTCCTCTTAAGAAAAATATTTCTAAATCATACGCAAACACCTCTATTTCCGAATTGTTTAACAATTTTGCTTTAAATACTACTTTTGATTTTTCTTTGCAATTTATTACAAATTTAAAATTTATATCACTTATCCTTTTAATTAATAAAAAACATTCATTCATAATTATGCTGTTAAAATTCTTAGCATATTTATCAACCAATAAATAATTAAGACGTTTTCCTAATATCTTAGGAAAGGGCTTAAAATACATACTTTCGTCATACCTACCGGTATGTATTTTAATGATTCATATTTACCTAAAATAGGAAGGAATAAACCTCTTTAATATCTAATATTTCACTGGACTACTTCCTTAAAACTAGCCATCTGGATTGATATTAGAGTGCGGAACGACAACCATAATTGTTGTTACTATTAGTCGGATTGTTGTTGTTACGATTGTCTGCTGGATTGTTGTCGCCATTGTTGTTGTAATTGCCACCCCTATACACCCTGTTGTTGGTACTGTTGGCCTTTTGGTCTATCCCTAATTTATATAAAAAAGTTTTTCTTCCAAATTCCTTGTATTTGCATATTTCATATAACCTAAATGTCCACATATAAACCTACTTGCTTCTTTACTACTCATATTGCCCTTTTGTACTTCTTCTTTTAAATATCTAACTTTTTGTTTAATAGCTTTTTTACCTCTGTCGCGTAGCTTTAAACGATATTCATTTATCTTGTATCCACAAAAATTTACTCCTTGATTACTTTTAAATATTTTGGTTTTGTCGTTTAATTCTAATTCCAATTTTATTTTTAAATAATTTTTAATTTTTTCTAAAAGTTCAATGGCTTCTTTTTTTGTTTTTACAAATAAAATCGAATCATCCATATATCTAAAATAGTATTTTACCTTAAGCTCGTGCTTTATATATTGGTCTATTTCATTTAAGTATATATTTGCAAATATTTGCGAGGTATAATTACCTATTGGAAGTCCTTTTTTACCTGAATTTGAATACACTATTTTTTCTAATAGTTTTACTAGTTTTTCTTCTTTTACTTTTCTTTTTAAAATATTCATTAAAATATCTTTATCTATATTTTGAAAATACTTTCGGATATCCATCTTTAAAATATAGTAATTCTGCCATATTCTTTTGCAATGCTTCATTGTTTTTTGTACATCCATAGATGCTTTATGCATTCCTCTATTTTTTATACATGCATATGATGTATTTATAAATTGATTTACAAAATACCTATTTAAGAAACTATCTACTATCCATCTATGTACAATTCTATCCATATATCGTGAAGCTTCTATTTTTCTTCTTTTGGGATACTGGATATAAAAAACTCTATATCCGCCATGTTTATAAGTTCCATTTTTTAGCTGTTCATATAACCATCTGATATATTCTTCTTGTTTTAGATTAAATAGAATTACTTCTTTTTTACAGTTTTTTCCTTTTCTAGAAAGTAAATGTGCTTTCATAAGATTGTCATAAGTTAAATATTTATCAAATTCATGCCTTATTGTTTTTGCCATAGTATTTTACTAAGCCTCCTATTATTTTTCCCATTTCGTATATTAGGCTCATGGCATATTCGAATTTTTTCTTATCTATCCAGGCATTTTTATACATGATTCTTAACAAAATTCTTTGAACACTTAAGTCTGCATCAATTTTATTGATACTTTTAAATCTATCTTTTATTTCTATTTTGCTTAAGTACATTATGCTTTCTAGCATCTTATACATAGAATTCTTGTATTCTGTTCCTATACTAAATTTTTCTGTTCTTGGAATTTTTAATATTACTTCTAGCATATATTCAATATATCTTTCGGCTTTTGGAATTAATTTTAATTCATTTTCTTTTTTGTTTAGCTTTTCCAAGTTTTTTCACTCTTTCTAATATATCTTCTTCTTGTTCTTTTTTATTTTCGCAATCCACACATTTCAAGCAGTTTCTAGTTTCTTCGGTATTTTTACCTTTGTATCTATATATTTCTTCTAATTCATCTTTTTCGTTTTTTACATATAAAATAAATGAATAACCTAGTTTCTCTAACTTTTCTATATATTTCTCTACATTTTTTACTAAAAATCCTACTTTGCATAGTTCTTTTCGCATACAAGTTAGTTTTAAGCCTAATTCTTCATTTAAAATTATTGCATCTTTTCCTATTGCTACAAAAAATATTCCATTTTTTGCTATTATTATTGACCCTTCATTTTCTTTTTGTAATTTTTCTATTTCTTGGACGAATTTCATATTTTATTTTCCTCCACATAAACACAAATTATTAATTCTCTATTATTTAACGTTCTTTACTTGTTATAGTGCATCGCTACCAGGGCTCAGTATTACTTTATATAAAGTGCGGAACGACAACCATAATAGCTGACACTATAAGTCGGATTGTAGTAGCTACGATCGTCTGCTGGATAGTTGTCGCCATCGTAGTAGCAACCGCCACCCCTATACACCCTGCTGTAGGTACTGAAGGCCTCCATTGTCCAGTCCCTTACGTTTCCGGCTAGGTCATATATATTATTGGCTTTCGTGTATTCTGCACTTCCTGTTGGAATTTTTGTACTACTATTTTCGTTTTTCGTTGCTGTACTTCCACTACTATTTACATATTCAAATGTCGCATTATAATAGTTCCCCCAACTTGTTGAATCATCTGCTATTTGTTCTTTTGTTTTACTTCCTGTCTCTATTAACCACATCAATGTTCTATCCCATTGGTTTCCCCATATCATTCCTGTTTCTACATTTGTATTGGCTCCTTTTATGTTTTTACATCTTTTATACATGTTGTACCATGTTTGGCTACTTATATTTGTATTTCCTTTTTGTATTACTGGAGTGTCTTGGTTTATATTTCCTGTTTCATATCTTCCTATATAGAATCCTCCATACTTTTCTACACTTGCTACCATATTATTGAACTCTTTTTCTAGCTGATTTAAAAATTCATGGGTTGTTTTGGCTCCTAGTCCTCTAGTTTTTAAAATTGAATCATAATCATAGCTTTTTACTATATCTGGCTCTCTATAACTTGTTTTATCACTTATTGTCATTACTCCATCGCTTTCGCTCCAGTTATATGGATATGTTCCTGTTATTTCATCAAATAACTCGCTTGAATTGGTTCCTGTTGTAAAATGATATATTTTCCCCCATTTTTTTCCATTGGCATCTATTCCATAAAATTTACTTATATCTGATACTGGTATCCACACATATTGGTTTCTATTCTTTTGTGCATCAGCTACATTGCTGTCTGTTACTTCTTCTTCACCTTCATATATTACATACCCTGTATCAATTTCATTTTCTCCTGTTACACCACTTCCTACATATCCATTTGGTACTGGTACTTTATCTCCACTTGCGTCTTCTTCTACGTGCATATGCTCATTATTTTCCAAATTTATGGCGTTTACAGTTGATTTTGTAGCTTGTAATACAGTACTATTCTCTTTTTTAGAAAATGCAAAAATTAAACTTGTTAAAACTACTATAACTGCTAATATTCCGCAAATTATGCATACCATTTTTCTACTTATTTTCTTTCTTGTTTTTTCAGCCATTTTCATTTCTCCTTCAAGATTTTATATTATATATATTTATTTTATTTATAAATATATAACCTGTAAATGGCTGTATTTTCTATATTACAAAAACATTGTTAAACTTTATTACGGGTATACAAATTACGATCTTTCTATTGGCATTTTTACATTTTTTTATCTTTTATGTATCAAAATGACTTTTTAATCTAAAAACTTAAAATTATATATTTCTATAATTTCAACTCGCATATTTTCTCGTAGTTTTCCTCTTAAGAAAAATATTTCTAAATTTTTTTGATATATATAATCTGCTATGTTATCATACGCAAACACCTCTACATACGCAAACACCTCTATTTCCGAATTGTTTAACAATTTTGCTTTAAATACTACTTTTGATTTTTCTTTGCAATTTATTACAAATTTAAAATTTATATTCCTTATCCTTATTTACTATGTTAATGTTATCGCTTTCTTATTTTCTGAATATTATTCTGCATTCTTTAAACCAGTATAGTATAATCATGCCTATTAATCTAAACTTCTTTCTCTCATATTATATTGATTTTGCATTATTAATAAACATAGGAATCTTCTATGTATTTCTTTTTTACTTTACATTTTGGATTTTTAAGAAATGTATTTCTTTGAATTAAATTATTCTTGAACCATTGAATTAAATATTCATTGATAGCTTATTAAAGAATTTCTAATAGTATATACGATATTTAAACATAAAACTAAATATTTTTTAAACTATTTCACATGTCTTTTTTCAGCAAAATTACTTATTTGCTAATAATTCAAAACAAAAAACAGCGAAAAACTAATATATTTTTAATTAGTTTTCCACCGTTTATAAACTATTTATTTATTACTATCTTAGAATTTATAAATTGTCTTTATATTCTTCTAATCTCGCTTTAATTTCACTAGCAGATGACATCCTTAAAATCTCTTGAACTAATTTCTTACATTCTTTGTGATTTAAATTTCTAATCATCTTTCTAGAATTTAATATTTTGGTAGGATTCATAGAAAACTCATCTAATCCTAATCCAACTAAAAGAGGTATAAATCTTTCATCAGCAGCTGCTTCTCCGCACATTCCGCAGAATATCTTAGATTTATGAGCTCCATCAATTGCCATCTTTATTAAACGTATAACTGCTGGATGAAATTTAGTATATAAATTCGATATTTTTTCATTGCCTCTCTCAACTGCAACTGTATATTGAATTAAATCATTTGTACCAATACTAAAGAAATCACACTCTGTTGCCAATTGTTCTGCCATAATCGCTGCTGATGGAATTTCTATCATAATTCCTACCTTTACATTTTTATCAAATTTTATCTTCTCTGCCTTTAATTCTTCTTTAACTTCATTTATGATATCTTTTGCAGCTCTTAACTCATCTACAGAAGAAATCATAGGAAGCATAATTGCAAGTTTTCCGTAAATACTTGCTCTATATAAAGCTCTTAATTGAACTTTAAAAATTTCTGGTTCGCGTAAACAAATTCTAATTGCTCTATATCCTAAAAATGGATTGTCTTCTTTTTCCAAATTTAAGTATTTTAAATCTTTATCTCCACCAATATCTAATGTACGAACAATAACTCTCTTGCCATCTGCTTTTTCTAGAACTTCTTTATATGCTTCAAATTGTTCTTCCTCTGTTGGCATACTTTCAGAATCCATATATATAAATTCGCTTCTAAATAGACCAACTCCTTCTGCACCATTTTCGATAACTGCATCCATATCTTTAGGAGTTCCTATGTTTGCTACTACTTCTGTTTTATATCCATCTTTAGTAATACTCTTCTTATTCTTAAATTTTGCTAAACTTCCCTTCTCGTCTTTTAACTCGTTTTGGATTTTTTCTAATTTAGCAATTTCTTCTTCTGTTGGCTCTAAAAATATTTCCCCTGTTGCTCCATTTATTGCAATATAAATATCATCATTTATACTATCTAAAGCTCCTTTAGCTCCAACTATTGCAGGAATCTCATGAGTTCTAGCCATAATAGAAACATGAGAATTTTCGCTACCATTTTCTATTATGATTCCTGCAACAGAATTTAACTTTAATTTAGCAGTATCTGATGTAGATAAGTCTTTTCCAACTAAAATTGTGTTTTCTGGTAAATTAGTTAAATCTAATTCAGCTTTATCAATAATTTTATTTACAACTTTATTTTTCATGTCTTCTATATCAGATGCTCTTGCAGACATATATTCATCGTCCATATTTTTAAAAACTTCTTCAACCGTTTCAAATCCTACTTTTGCTGCATATCCTGCATTATAGCCTTCTTCTTGTATTAGTCTTTCTGTTTCTTTAGTTAGTGTAGGGTCCTGTAATATCATTAAATAAGCATTCATAATGTCTGCTTCTGTTCCAGAAAGCTTTTCTATAACTTTCTTTGTATCTTCTATTACATTATTTAGACATTTCCTAAAATAATTTAGTTCATTTTCTTTATCATCTACTTTAAAATCTGTAAGTTTTACTTCTTCGTGTTTTAATACTTTAGTATGTCCAATCCCAATACCCTTTGATACACCTTTACCTTTTAACATATTTATCTCCTCTTTTGTTTATTATTCTCCAAAATTATTTTTAAAAGCTTCCTCTATTTCTTTCATTGCTTCTTCTTCTTTTTCCCCATCACATTGTACTTCTACATCTGTCTTTTGTTTTATACCTGCAGACATAATCATTAATGGAGATTTTGCATTTACAGTTTTACCATTAGCTATTAATTTTATGTCACATGGATATTTCATAGCTATTTTGGCAAGTTCTGTAGCAGGTCTTGCATGTAAACCTGTTTCGCTTTCTAATGTAAAAGTTTTACTTAACATTTTTTACTTCATCTCCTTTACTCCAAACATTTTTCTTTAATGCTGCTAATATAAGCATTGCAACTACAGATCCTATAACTATTGATAATAAGTATAGTGCTGCATTTCCTACCACTGGTAAAACGAATATTCCACCATGTGGAGCCATCAATGTACAATTAAATAACATTGATAAAGATCCTGCAACTGCTGAACCAATTACGCAAGAAACAATTACACGTATTGGATCTGCTGATGCAAATGGTATTGCACCTTCTGAAATAAAAGAGAATCCCATAATATAGTTTAATAGAGCAGATTGTCTATCTTTCTTTGGTAATTTTTTAGGGAAGAATGTTGCAAGTAATGCAATTGCAAGTGGTGCTACCATACCACCAGCCATAACTGCAGCCATTATATCATAGTGTCCTTCTGCAAGCATTCCTGTTCCAAATGTATAAGATGCTTTATTAACAGGTCCTCCTAAGTCAACAGACATCATTCCACCTAAAATTGCTCCTAAAATTATCTTATTTGCTCCTTGCATTGATGATAAGAAATTATTTAATGCTGTATTAATTGCTCCAACTACTGGGTTAATTGCAAGCATTATTAATCCTATTAAAAGAATACCACCAACTGGATAAATTAATATAGGTTTTACACTTTCTAAACTCTTTGGTAAGAAAGAAAATACTTTTCTTAATAAAAGAACTACATATCCACCAATAAAACCAGCAATTAATGCTCCTAAGAACCCTGAACTTACTAATGTAACATCAGGATTTGATAAAGACGCAAATGTTGTTCCTGCTTTTGCAACAGCTCCTCCTACGAAGCCTACTGCTAACCCCGGCCTATCTGCTATACTCATTGCTATATATCCAGACAAAATACATAACATGAAATCAAAAGCAATACCACCAATTGTTTTAAAGAAAGCAGCAATAGGCGTATTCATACCAAAGTTAGATGGATCAATAGAATAATCATCTAATAAAAATGCTATTGCAATTAGTATACCTCCACCAACTACAAATGGTAACATATGTGTTACACCATTCATTAAATGTCTATATATTCTGCTTCCTACACCATCTGAGTTTTCATATTCTGAATCATCTTTTCCGTTTCCTTGATAAACTGGAATGTTTTTATCTGTCAAAGCTTTTTCTATTAACTCTTTTGGTTTATGAATTCCATCTGCAACTTTTGCTTTTAATATCTTTTTGCCTTTAAATCTTGATAAATCAATATCTATATCTGCTGCAATTATTATTGCTTTAGCATTTTTTATTTCTTCTTTTGTTAATTTATTTTTAACACCAGATTGTCCTTGTGTTTCTATTTTCACAAGATGTCCCATTTCTTTACCAGCTGCTTCTAAACTTTCTGCTGCCATATAAGTATGTGCTATTCCTGTAGGACAAGCTGTTATTCCTAATATTTCATAACCTTGTTCTTGTTTTGTTTCTTCTTTGAATTTTACATTTTCTGTTTCATTTATTATATTTAAAAATTCTTCTTTACTTTTTGCAGAAATTAATTTATTTTTGAAATCTGCATCCATTAGCATTGTAGATAATCTACTTAAAACATCTAAATGTACATTATCACTAGTATTTGGAGCAGCAATCATAAATAATAAATTAACTGGCTTACCATCTAAAGCGTCATATTCTACTCCATTTGGAACTACCATTGCAACTAAACCTGGTTCAGTTACACAATCTCCTTTACCATGTGGAATTGCAATTCCTTCTCCAACACCAGTACTTCCTTCTTCTTCTCTTTTTAATACAAGTTCAGTGTATGCATTTAAATCAGTGATTCTTCCTGTTTTTAGCATTAATTTTGTCATCTTGTTAATTATATCATTTTTATCTTTTGCATTTACATTAAGCTCGATTCCATCTTTGCTTAATAAATCTGTAATTCTCATTTTCTTCCTCCTTTGTTAAATATTATTAAATAAATTGTATACTTCTTCTTTAGTTGCTAAATATTTTGATAAAGCACTAGCTGATCCTGCTGACACTCCCATTCTTAAGGCATCATTGTAATTATTATATTTTAAAAATCCTGCTATAAATCCTGCTACCATAGAATCTCCCGAACCAACTGTATTTACTCTTTTTCCTTCTGGAGATTTTATGAAATATTCTTGACCTGCTTCATCAATTAATGCTGCACCAATTTTACCCATCGAAACTAGTACATTTTGCGCTCCCATTTCTTTTAATTTTTTACCATATACATAGGCATCTTCTTTAGTATGTATTTCTACACCAAAAATTTCTCCTAATTCTTCATTATTTGGCTTAATTAAAAATGGATTGTATTTTAAAGCTTGTACTAATAAGTTTTTGGTTGCATCTACAACTATTTTTACATTTTGTTTTTTTACAATGCTACATATTTTTTCATATATATCATCTTTAATTGAGCTTGGTATACTACCAGATAAAACCAAATAATCGTTTTCATTTAGAGTTTTTAGTTTCTCTAATAACTCTAAAATCTTATTTTCACTTATCTGTGGTCCATTAGTATTTATCGCTGTCTCTTCTTCTCCCGAAATTTTTACATTTATTCTCGAATTTCCTTCTTCTAAGTCTATAAAATCGGTCTTTACCTTCATATTTCTTAATAATCTTTCTAGCTCTGCTCCTACAAATCCTGCTTTATATCCTAATGCGATATTATCAATCTCTAAATTAGTTAATACTGTAGAAACATTTATCCCTTTTCCTCCCGGAAGTATTAATTCCGTTTTAGACTTTTGTATTTTTCCAATTTCCAATTTATCTAGTTCTAAAATGTAGTCTAGTGCTGGGTTAAATGTAACTGTATAAATCATTTTCTCCCCTCCTATCTTTTGTTAAATTTTCATGGTAATTCTATCATATATCATTATTATTTACAATTATTATATTTTTTATTATTGACAAGGCTAACATTTTTTATTATAATTTTTTTACTTAATTCAAGCTTTTTTAGGAGATTTCATGAAAAAATTTTTACTATTTTTTATTTTATTCGTATTTTTAATATTTTACATTTATCATTTTACTTTATCCCAAAGTTCTATAAATATTAACTTAATTTCAACTGCTAATCCCAATAGTCTATATAATAATAAACTTATACCACGGTTCATATGGTTTCTTTTCTCTAATAGTTAAATCCACTAAAAATATTAATTTTAAAATTCTAAGTTCACATTCTAATATTCCAGCAAATTTGAATATCTATATTAATAATTCACTTGTGGATATTTCGCAAAATAACTCTTGTTTATACACAGCTAATACAAATACTGTGGATATTATATCTTTTTTCTGGGAATGGCCAGTTAATAATACAGATACTTTTTATAATTCTACTCTCTCTTTAAATCTTCAAATATTTTTCGAAAGGAATTAGTCTTGAAAAAAATTTTATTTTTATTTGCTATAGTTTTTTTATTAGCTTCAGTAATTATTCATAATAATTACTCTATCAATCAAAATATATGTATTTATTCTAATATTGCAGAACCTATTTTTAATGTTGAGTTTGATACTCCATTGGTTTTAGACAATACTAATAATTTCGCACAATATTCTTTTAAAATATCTAATTCTAAAGATAATATTATTTCTGATATTCCATTTTGTTATTATTTTTATTTAGCGAATCTAACTCCAGATTTTTCTGTATCATGTTATATGGATAGTACAGAAATTCTCTTATCGAATTTTGTATCCGAAAAATTTATATTAAATAATCTAACTAAAGAAGAACATATTTTTACTATTTCTATTAAATATACTGGGAATTTTACTACCTCTATATTAACTAACTTTAAATTAAAAATTATTTATGAACAGTATAATCATTAAATATTAATAAAAGGAGTTTTTATGAAAAAAGTCATTTTTCTTATTTTATTTTTCATAGCATTTAATTCAATTAATTCTATTGCTAAATATTCTAATATTGTTGAATATAATTTTTTAACTGTAAATATTTTATTAGTAGAAAATATTTATCAAAATTCCAATTTATATACTAAAAATTCTTCTAAATCACTTCCTAATAAATATAATCTTCCCAATACTCATACCGTAAATACATATATTAATTCAGATGTATTTATAGATACAAACACAAATATACAAATTCAAATCACAAAATAATTTTTGATTTTTTATTGCTGTTTACCTCACTTAATGTCATAATATATATGAAAATAGGAGGTGATATTTTGTATATCTACATTATTATAGGAATTATAGTAATACTTTTAATATATATCTTAATAACTTATAATTCTTTTATTAATTCAAGAAATTTAGTTAAAGAAGCTTTTTCTACAATGGATATCTATCTAAAAAAGAGATGGGATCTTATTCCTAATTTAATAGAAGTTGTAAAAGGGTATTCTAAATATGAAAATGAAACTCTAACTAAAATTACTTCTTTACGAAGTTCTAGTTATGATGAATTAACTATGGATAATAAAATTGATATAAATGAAGAATTGTCTAAATGTTTATCAAATATCTTTGCAGTTTCAGAAAATTATCCAGAATTAAAAGCAAATGAATTATATACTAATTTAAGTAATAATTTAATAAGTATAGAAGATGAAATTGCAAATAGCAGAAAGTATTATAATGGTACTGTGCGAAATTTTAATAATAAAATTCAAATGTTTCCAAATAATATTCTAGCTAAATTATTCAGATTCAAAGAATTTAAAATGTTTGAGGCAAATGCAGAAGAAAAAAATAATGTTGGGGTGAATTTAAATGACTAAAAAAATTATTGGAGTTATACTTTTTATTTTATCATTTATATTAATTTCTTTTTTACCTAATAATTCATATGCTGTTACAGATTATGTAATAAATTCTTATGATATTAACGTAAAAGTAAATGAAAATAATACATTTGATATTACAGAAACAATTACCGCTAATTTTTATACGAGAAAACATGGAATAATTAGAACTATTCCTCTAAAAAATACTATTGAAAGATTAGATGGTTCTACATCTACTAATCGTGTCAAAATTACAAATTTACAAGTAAATAATGAATATTCAAAAAGTAATAGTAATGGTAATTTGGCTATAAAAATAGGAAATCAAGATACTTATGTAACTGGGCTACAAAAATATGTAATTAAATATACATATGATATAGGTGCAGACCCCGTAAAAGATGCCGATGAATTTTATTATAATTTAATTGGAACCGAATGGGATACACGTATTTCTAATGTTAGTTTTTCTATCACAATGCCAAAAGAATTTGATGCTTCATCATTGGGATTTTCTTCTGGCAGATATGGGTATACCGATAGTGACAGCGTTTCTTACTCTGTAAATGGTAATACAATCAGTGGTATTTATACAGATACATTACCTGCAGGAAATGGTCTTACTGTTAGACTTACTTTACCTGATAACTACTTTGTTGGAGCTCGTAATAATAATACAGATTATTATATAATTATAGGTATAAGCTTAGTAATTGTATTTATTGCATTTATTCTATGGTTATTATTCGGCAGAGATAAGCCTGTTATAGAAACTGTAGAGTTTTATCCACCAGAAGGTTACAATTCAGCTGAACTTGCATTTTTATATAAAGGCGAAACAGATGATAAAGCTGTAGTTTCACTATTAATCTATCTAGCAAACAAGGGCTATTTAAAAATTGAGGAAACCGAAAAAAAGGCATTATTCGCAAGTACAAAAGATTTTACAATATATAAATTGAAAGAATACGATGGAACAAATGAAATAGAAAAACTTTTCTTTAATGGTCTATTTAGAACAAGATCTGCTGTTACATCTTCAAGCTTAACTAATCGTTTTTATATAACAGTAAATCGTATAAAAAAACTTTTAAATAAGAAAGAAAATAAGACTAAGATTTTTGATAAAAAATCTTTAAGATTAAAAAAACTTATTATCCCTATGATGCTTATAATTTTTGCCTTAATAACCGCAAAACCTTTTTATGACAATGGAATGATAAGCGCGCTTCCTGTTGCTCTAATATTCCCTGGAGTTGGTTTTTCACTTATGATATCAATATTAACATCAAGCAGTCCAAAATCTGCAAAAATATTCATAATTTTTTGGGGCTTATTATTTGGTGGAATACCTCTTTTTATGATACTTCCAATTATATTTTCAACTCCAGTTTCTGCTATTACATATTTTATAGGAATTTTATGTATAATAGTTCTTTATGTATTTAGAAAAATTATATTAAAAAGAACTCCATTTGGTTCAGAGCTTTTAGGAAAAATTAAAGGATTTAAACGTTTCTTAGAAACTGCTGAAAAGGATCAACTAGAAGCAATGGTTGAAAAGGAACCAGAATATTTTTATAATATCTTACCTTATACTTATGCTTTAGGTGTATCAGATAAATGGGTAGAACAATTTGAAAACATTGCAGTTGAACCGCCTACTTGGTATTATTCTAGTACTGCATTTTCAGTTCACTCTTTCAGTACATTTATGAATAGTACAATGACTAGTGTAAATACTTCTATGACGTCTAGACCTTCAAGCTCTGGTTCTGGTGGCTCTTCCGGAGGAGGCTTCTCTGGTGGAGGTTCCGGAGGCGGTGGAGGAAGTTCTTGGTAGAATTTTTATAGGGATTTTGGGGACGTTCCTTGAAATCCCTATTTTAAATTATAATTTATTGTAATATTTTACTACTTTTTACATATAATATAAATAAATTAAATTATATGTATTGACAACAAATACTATCAGTTATATAATATTACTTGTAGCACATCGCGGGGTGGAGCAGTTGGCAGCTCGTTGGGCTCATAACCCAAAGGTCGGAGGTTCGAGTCCTCCCCCCGCAACCAGAAAAAAAGAGAATCTTTAAAGATTCTCTTTTTTTGTTTGTTTTTTTATTCTTCTTCGCTTTTATCATATATATTATCTTTTTTTATCCAAACAGAAACACTTCCTCCATCACAATAAAATATTCCGTTTCCGTTTGCATCAACATATACTGTCTCATCTAAATTGCCTGTACAATCGTAAAATACTGTATTTGCCAACCTTTCTCCCATATTCATCTCAATACATCCACCAGCATTATCACTCATTACAACAGCTAATCCAGAATCAGTATGGTCACTATCTCCTTCTCTAACCCAACCAATTATATTTTCATTTTTAAAGTAATCTCTCTGTTTTCCATAAGAAAAATGTTTTCTAGCTTTTATCATATTCTCCAATAATTTTTTCTTTGGTGAAATATTATCGTGTTCTATTCCGTAATAATCTCCATAGAAAATACATGGAATTCCATCTTTTCTTAATAAAATTAACGCATATGCTAATGGTTTAAACCAATCTTGCACCCAAGAATTTAATGATTGACCTAACTGTGTATCATGATTATCTACAAATGTTACTGCATATTCTGGATTTTCTTTTACAAGTGTATTATCTAAAATAGTTCTCATATCATAATTTCCTGAAGAATTTGATGCATTAAATAAATTATAATGTAATGGTACATCAAATAATTTCATAGAATAGTCAACTTCTTCTAAGTAATTATTTATAGCTAAAATATTAGTACTCCAATATTCTCCTACTGTAAAGAAATCCTTTGCAAATTCTTCTTTCATGTTTTCTAACCATTCTTTATAGAAGCCTGCTCTAATATGTTTTACTGCATCTAGTCTAAATCCATCAACATTAGTAGTATTTACATACCAATCTCCCCATTTATTTAATTCCTGAATAACATCTACATTATTAAAATCAACATCTGCACCCATTAAATAATCAAAATTTCCATTTTCTTTGTCAACATCTACATCCCAGTGTTTTCCATAGAATTTAAATATTCCTTTTCTTTTTTGTTTTTCATCCCAGTCAACACCATGAAAATGTGTCCAATTCCATTTAAAATCTGAATATTTATTATTTCTTGCATCAAAATTATATTTTGTCCATGCTTCTATAAATATAGGTGCATTTATTTCTACATTTCTGTTATTAGGTTGATCCTCTATTGCCATAACTTCTTCTGTTCCATCTGCGCCTAATCTATGATTTAAAACAATATCTGCATATACTTCTAAATTATTTCCTTTTAACACTTTTATTGCATTTATATATTCATCTTTACTACCATACTTAGTATTTACAGAGCCTTTTTGTTCAAACTCACCTAAGTCATATAAATCATAAACACCATATCCAGTATCATGATTTCCTCCTTCTCCCTTATAAGCAGGTGGTAACCATACTCCTGTAATTCCAATACTATCCAAGTAACTCGCTTCATTTGCAACTTTTTTCCATAAGCCACAATCAGCTGGTAAATACCATTCAAAATATTGCATCATTGTTTGATTAATTTTTTTATTCATTATTTCATCTCCAATACTATTATTGTAAGAAAAGTGGCTTTGCCACATATACAAATTGCTTCGCAATTGCACGAAAATATGTAACTTATCCTTGTTATATACGTAACAATCTGTCGATTTTTCCTATATAATAAAAATAGTCTAATAGATATTCTATTAGACTATTTTGAAATATTTGTATGTTATTGTATATCTATTATCATTTATTCTTCATTAGCATCTTCAGGTTCGACTAATTCAATACTTACTACTTTTCCTCCGTCATTTGTTCTCATTAAAGTTACACCTTGTGTTGATCTACCCAATACACTTACATCCTTAACACTTATTCTAATTATTGTACCTGTATCTGTAATCATCATTATATCATTTGAATCATCTGTAACTCTAATTCCAACTAATTTTCCTGTTTTTTGAGTAACTTTATATGTTATTACTCCTCTTCCACCTCTATTTTGTACTCTATATTCATCTAAATCTGTTCTTTTACCAAATCCGTGTTCTGTTATAGCCAATAATGTCGCATTAGCACCTTCTATAATAGATTCCATTCCAATAACTTTATCTCCATCTCCAAGTTTAATTCCTATTACTCCTTGTGCTGTTCTACCCATTGGTCTTACATCTTGCTCACTAAAAGTAATACTCATTCCGTCTTCAGTTACTAAAACAACATTATCTTGTCCATCTGTTAATCTTACAGCTATTAATTCGTCTTCTTCTTTTAATGTGATTGCTTGAAGTCCTGTCTTTCTTGCTGAATTATATTCTGTAAGAGCTGTTTTCTTTATAAATCCTTTTTGAGTAGCCATTAGCAAGTATTTTCCTTCAGCGAAATTAGAAATTGGAATAACTGCTGTTATTTTTTCTCCAGGATCTAAACTTAATAAGTTAACAATCGCTGTTCCTTTTGCTGTTCTTCCTGCTTCTGGAATTTCATAGCCACGTAATCTATATAACTTACCTTTATTA
Organism: Clostridium sp. CAG:354_28_25; assembly: GCA_001915925.1. Classification (GTDB taxonomy): domain Bacteria; phylum Bacillota; class Clostridia; order TANB77; family CAG-508; genus Merdicola. The sequence continues at coordinate 12,493 of MNRL01000008.1, read as the reverse complement.
CTAAAGAATAAAATAGTATCATGTGTAGAAGCTGTAAATATTTCTGTAACAAAGTCATCAGCTCTTGTAGAAATGCCAGTAATACCTTTCCCACCTCTACGTTGGCTTTTATATGTATCTGCAGGCATTCTCTTGATATATCCAAAATGTGTTAAAGCTACTATCGTTTGTTCTTCTTTTATTAAGTCTTCTTCTTCTATATCTCCCTCTGCAGGTTTTATTTTAGTTAATCTTTCATCTCCAAATTTAGTTTTAACTTCTTCTAAATCTTCTTTAATAATGTCATATACAAGTTGTTCATTATTTAAGATTTCTCTTAGATGTGCGATTAATTCCATTAATTGTTTATATTCTTCTTCGATTTTTTCTCTTTGTAAACCAGATAATGTTTTTAATCTCATATCTAGTATTGCTTGAGCTTGTATATCTGTTAAGCCAAATCTTTCTATTAATCTTTCTTTAGCATCATCATAAGAACTTCTAATAATACTAATAACTTCGTCTATATTATCTATTGCGATTCTTAAACCTTCTAAGATATGTGCTCTTGCTAAAGCTTTATCTAGTTCGAATTTAGTTCTTCTTAAAATTACTGTTTTTCTATGGTCAATATAATAATCTAAACATTGTCTTAGGGTTAATATTTTTGGCTCTCCATCTACTAATGCTAATAATATCGCTCCAAATGTATCTTGCATTTGAGTATTTTTATATAATTGATTTAAAACCACTTGAGCCCTAGCATCTCTTTTTAATTCTATTACTATTCTAACTCTATCATTTCTATCTGATTCATCTCTTAATTCAGATATTCCTTCTATTCTTTTTTCTCTTACTAATTTAGATATATTTTCTATTAATCTAGCTTTATTAACTTGATATGGCAATGATGTTACAATTATTCTTTGTTTATTATTTGCCATTTCTTCGATTTCTGCTTCGGCTCTTACAACTATTTTTCCTTTTCCCGTTCTATATGCTTCTTTTATGCCATCTTTTCCTAAAATCATTCCTCCTGTTGGGAAATCCGGTCCTTTAATGATTGACATTAACTCTTCATCTGTGGTATTTGGATTTTCAATTATTCTAATAAGACCATCACAAACTTCTGTTAAGTTATGTGGAGGTATATTTGTTGCCATTCCAACTGCTATACCTGATGAACCATTAATTAATAATTGTGGTATTTTTGATGGTAACACTGTTGGCTCTTGTAATCTATCATCATAGTTTGGCATAAAGTCAACTGTATTTTTCTCTATGTCTGTAAGCATATATTCTGCTATTTTAGACATCCTAGCTTCCGTGTACCTCATTGCTGCGGCACCATCACCATCTATAGAACCAAAATTTCCATGTCCATCTATTAACATGTATCTTAATGAAAAGTCTTGTGCCATTCTTACCATTGCATCATAAACTGAAGAATCTCCATGTGGATGGTATCTTCCTAAAACAGATCCTACAGTATTTGCACATTTTCTGTATGGTTTATCTGACGTAATCCCATCTTCGTGCATTGCATATAAAATTCTTCTGTGAACTGGTTTTAAACCATCTCTTACATCTGGTAAAGCTCTTTGTACAATAACACTCATAGCATAACTAATGTATGCTGTCTTCATCTCGTTTTCGATATCTCTTTCAATTATTTTTCCATCATGGTTGTCCATTTCTTTACCTCTTTTCTTCTTTCTGCTACACAATGTATTATACTAAAACAGAAAAAAATATGCAAGGAAATTATTCGAAAATCTTACGGAATTAAAAGAAAAGTGGCTTTAACATGTATACCAAATTTTTTTAAATTAGTAATCCTACGAGCACTTAAACTTGTTAATTCTCTGAAATATTTGATTATTCTTCATTGTCTTATGCCAGTACATTTGCAGCTTCTAATTCTACTTCATTTATTTCGAAATTTTTATTATTGTTTTTAATCAAGTTATGTACATTTTCTACTAATCTAGCTTCTTTAATTATATTTTCTAATGGCATTATTTTTTCTAAATATTTATTTATATTCTTCATTTCTTTTTCCATTAAATCGAAGTCTTTATTTTCATAACCTTTTTTCCATTCATTAATTGAAGTTTCAAATTTATTTATCTCATTTCCTTGTTCAACAATCATTTCTTCTATATTGCTACTAATATTATCCAGAATTAAATTTTTACCTTTTTTTATAACATTACTTATAGTATCATTTAACTTTCCTTTTTCAGTTACTTTATTAATAGCTGTATCTATTCCTTTTGATATAGTATCTATTATTCCTCCGTTTTCTACAGCTTTTTGCATTTGCGAAACATCGTCAAATTTTCCAGTTACAATACCTATTGCACTTTTACCCAAATCTACTGCCTCGTCTATTGCTGTATTTAATCCTTCTTTAAAGCCTTCATTAAGTATAGTATCTTTTATATTTATTACCTCGTCTTCTACAAAGTCCGGTAATAAATATTTAATTCCAAGATTTAGCCCTGTATTTATGATTCCTCCTAAAGTAGTTTCTAAAAAACTTTTTTGTTCTTTCTCTACTTCTAAATTTTTATTATTTAATTCGTTTTGTATGTCTATCTCCATATACTTTATTCTCCTTTAATAAATTATCCCTTATTTTTAATAAATCTTTTCTTAGTGATTTTATATTTATTATTTTTTCCGTATTTAATATTGCATCTATTTTTTTACTATAATCTATTTTTCCTAGAATTTTTATAGATTTAAAAATATTATATAATATGTCTTTATCTAATGAATTTGAATTGTATTTATTAAAAATAATATTTATATTTTCTTTTCGTATATCTTTTGTAATAATCCCAATTAATTTACTTAATTTTTTTATTCCTAGTAAATTACACTCTGATAAAAATATATTTGTAGAATTATTTAGTAATTCTGTTTTTTTCAAAAAACTTATTTGTGGATTATCAAAAATGACTATATTATATTTATTACTATCAGTTTTATAAAATTTATTTAATAAATATATATTTTCGATTTTTATTGCATTTTTTTCTGGTTTTTTATTAAAGATAGTATAAATATTTTGTGTATAATCTATTATTAAAACCTTAAATTTATTTTCTGCCATTATATTAGCTAATAATAGTGTTATTATACTTTTTCCGACACCATTAGCTCCAAATATATTTATTATCTTTTTAATTATCTATCTCCCCTTTTTCTATAATATTTTTTTCGAAGTCTGATGAATCTATTTTTACTAGAATATGCTCGTTTCCAACAAACATTAAACATTCTCCTTTTGAAAATGATTTAATTTCTATCTTTTCTTTTTCTGACAACTTTGCATATTTTTCCAATATATTAATATTTTCTTCTTCCAAACAAAAGAATACTTTTATATTTGAATTATTTAAAATACTTTTTCCATATGTTCCATTATCTAAACTAAATAAATCTGATACATCTTGAGTTATAGCAACTCCACTTCCACCATATTTTCTAATAGTTTTAAATATTTTATATATAAACGAAGCAACTTCTTTATTCGATGTTATACCTATTAATCTCCAGATTTCGTCTAAGTAAATAACTTTTCTTTCTTTTCGATTTTTCTTAATTAAATCCCAAAATAAATCTACAAAAATATACATTCCATATTTTATATTTTCTTCACCTAATTCATAAATATCTGCAATAATTAAATTGTTTTTTATTTTTATATTTGTATATTTATTAAAATAATTTAAACTCCCTTTTACAAAAGGCAACAATTTTATATAAAATCTTTTTGTTCTTTCATCTTGACCTAGTAATTCATAAAAATCTTGTAATATTGGCATATCTGTACTTTCTTTAAAAACTACTTTTTTATTTTTTACTTTGTATAGACTCTTATCATTAAAATTTATATTCTTACTTTCGTATAGCTTAATTAATTTTTCTTCTATAATAGATTTTTCTTCCTCATTCATTTCTCCAAATATTAAATTGAAAAATCCCTTAAGTTTATCAATTTTAATAGCGAGATATCCCTTTTCATCTTTCTCTATACTTTCTTCTCTTATATCAAACACATTAATATATGTATTTGAAGTTGGTCCTATTTTTATTAATGTTCCATTTAATGCTTTACATACATTTCCATATTCTCTATCTGGATCTATAACGTACTGATTTATCTCTTGTATTCCATATCTTAATATTAATAATTTTATATAAAATGATTTTCCAGCTCCTGACATTCCAAATACACACATATTTGGATTTTTATATTTCTGAGTATTATATCTATCTATAAAAATCATTGAATTATTATGAATATTTCTGCCTATATATACTCCTTTTTCATCAAAAATTGATGAAGAAATAAACGGATATGTACTTACGAGTCCTTCTGTCAAAATATTTCTTCTAGTGGCTAGTTGTAAATCTTTATCATTATGCATTAATGGTAAACTCGACTTATATATTTGTTCTTGCCTAAAATTTGCTCTTCTAGTTTGCAAGCCAGAACCTTGCAATATACCTTCAACTTTACTTAGATTAAATTCTAATTCTTTTATCGTTTCTGCAAAAACATTAATATAAATGTATAAATAATATATATCTTGGTTGTTTATTTGCATTTCTTTTCTTATATATTTCGCATCATTGTATGTATATTGTGCTATGTCAACATCTTGCCTATTATTATTTATATCTTTTAAATCTGCAGACACATTACCAATATTATAAGTTAGTTCTTTTAAAATTTTATATTTATTTTGTTTTTCATAAAATATTGAAATATTCATGTTTATGTCTGTATCTATTATTCCTTTTAAAATTAAGTCTTCATTCTCTCTTAAATAATTTACAATCATTAAACCTGCATAATACATATTATCTATTTCTAAATATTTAGGATTTTCATTATTTATGTATGAAGGGCAAATATAATTTTCTTCTAGACATTGTTTTTCATTTGTATTTTTAATAAAAAACTTTTTTAAAATATTTCTTTCTATCACCTACCTATTCAAATTATAATTAGTATTTAAGAAAAAATGTAAAACCTTTATAATATCTTCTTTTTTACATTCTTTTACTTGATTTCCACATTTATTAAGACATTCTTTTATCTTAAAATATTTTTCATTTAACATATAATAAATATTTGCTAAATTTTCATTTTCTATTTCACTTTGTTCATCTATGATAATATAATAATTTTTTGTGGATGTTTGCTTTTCAGAATTAATTTTGTTTAAAAATTCAATATACTTTTTAGAAATAATTGAAATTGAATCATTATTTGACTTTTTAACATTACTTACGATTTTGGAAATATCTTCTTTATTTGTATGAATTAAAATTTGAAGATTAAAATTACATGTTTTTAAAAGAATCTTATATGAATTTAAAATAGCTTCTTTTTCTAAAGTTGTTTTTAAATTAAAATTTATTGGTTGAACTCTTATTAGTTTTATAAAAATATTTTTATTTTTTATTTTTATAATTCCATTTTTATCTATACTCTCTACAATTAACCAATTTTGTGTAGATTTATTATTTGTTTTTACATATATCACCTCTTATCTTTGTTCAATAATACTCTCATTTCCATTATTTGTCAACGAAATTCGTCATACAAAAATCGACATTTATAGCTATTTAAATATATGAAAAAAGAATCCCGCAGGATTCTTTTTTTTATACATCAAGATTCTTAACATATTTTGCATTCTCTTCAATGAATTTCCTTCTAGGTGCAACCTCATCTCCCATTAATACTGTAAATATTTGGTCTGCTTTTATTGCATCATCCATTGTAACTTTTATTAATATTCTAGTTTCTGGGTTCATTGTTGTATCCCATAATTGTTCTGGATTCATTTCTCCTAGACCTTTATATCTTTGAATAGATATAGAATCTCTTGAAATACCTTTTTCTTCTAACTCTTTATATTTTTCTTCTAGCTCTTCATCTGTATAACAATAAATATCTTTCATACCCTTTTTAGCAAGTTTAAATAATGGTGGTTGAGCTAAATATACATTTCCATTTTCTATTAAAGGCCTCATATATCTAAAGAAGAATGTTAATAATAATGTTCTAATATGCGCACCATCAACATCGGCATCAGCCATTATTATAACTTTTCCATATCTTATTTTTGTTATATCAAAATCTGCACCAATTCCAGCGCCAACAGCTAATATTACTGGTTGCAATTTATCATTATTATATATTTTATCTGCTCTTGACTTTTCAACATTAAGCATTTTTCCCCATAAAGGAAGTATTGCTTGGAATTTTCTGTCTCTTCCTTGTTTTGCACTACCACCAGCAGAATCTCCCTCAACAATATATACTTCGCATAAATCTGCATTTTTTTCACTACAATCTGCCAATTTACCTGGTAATGTAGATGTTTCTAAAGCACTCTTTCTTCTTACTAATTCTCTTGCTTTTCTTGCAGCTTCCCTAGCTCTAGATGCTCCAATACATTTTTCTAGTATTGCTTTTGCAACAGTAGGATTTTCTTCTAGGAAATCAGATAAAGCCTCGTTTACCATTGATTGAACGATACCTGTAACATTACTATTTCCTAATTTTGTTTTTGTTTGTCCTTCGAATTGAGGCTCTTTTACTTTTACAGAAATAACTGCTGTTATTCCTTCTCTTATATCTTCACCTTGTAAGTTTGAGTCTTTTTCTTTTAAAATGTTATGTTTTCTTGCATAATCATTAAATACTTTTGTTAATGCTCTTTTAAATCCTTCTAAATGGGTTCCACCTTCAACAGTATTTATATTATTAACAAAAGTATAAATGTTCTCTGAATATGCTGTAGTATATTGAATTGCTATTTCTACAGGAACTTCTCCTTCTGTTTTTTCTATATAAATTGGTTTTTTATGAAGTTTTTCTTTATTTTGATTTAAATATTCTACAAAAGAATTTAGACCACCTTCAAAACAAAAATCTGCTTTTTTTACTGGTTCCTCTCTTAAATCTTCTACTTTTATTCTTAAGCCTTTTGTTAAAAATGCAATCTCTCTAAATCTTTCTTCTAAAACAGAAAAATCATAGTTAGTTGTTTCAAAAATTGTACTATCTGCCAAGAATGTTACTGTTGTTCCAGTTTTGTCTGAATCTTCTATTTTCTTTAATGGTTCTACCGTTTTTCCCCTTGCGAATTTCATCCTATATTTTCCGCCATCGCGGCATATTTCAACTTCAGTCCATTCAGATAAAGCATTTACAACAGAAGCACCAACACCATGAAGACCTCCAGATACTTTATATCCACTATCTCCACCAAATTTTCCTCCTGCATGTAACATTGTATAAACAGTTTCTGCAGTAGATATTTTAGTCTTAGGATGTATTTCGACAGGAATACCTCTACCATCATCTTGAACAGTTACAATATTTCCTGGTTTTATTTGAACATGAATATTTTTACAATATCCAGCTAAAGCTTCATCAACACAGTTATCTACTATTTCATACACAAGATGATGTAATCCTCTTGCAGAAACACTTCCTATGTACATACCTGGTCTTTTTCTAACAGCTTCTAGCCCCTCTAATACTTGTATTTGTTCTGCTCCATATTCATGTTTATATTTTTCCATTATAAAAACCTCCTAATAATGTGCCTTTCCTATTTTTATTATCTTCTGCTCTTTTTGCTATAGACATAGTAGATACATTTGTTTCGTATCCTACTATTTTTCCATTTTCTTTTGTCATTATTAATGATCTTGCATCTCCATTTGCTTGTGAAACAAGATTATCTGTTCTTTTTAAACTTTCTATTAAATTTTTATATTCTTCTGAATCCTTCATTGATTCTATATTATATATTCCAATTATATCTTTTTCTTCTAAAATTATATTATTTCCTATGTGTACAAACATTTATAATCCCTCTTTTGTTAAAATTGTTCTTCTTTTTTTACTTGTCCATCTTTTACATTATATATATTATAATTAAAATTTTCAAGTAGCAATTTGTGAGTACCTGTTAATATTACTTGCGCATCCGTAATGTTTTCCACAAATTTTCTACGTCTCTTCTCATCTAATTCTGACATAAAATCATCTAATAACAAAATTGGATATTCCCCAATTTCATCATAAATAACATATAATTCAGCTAATTTTAATGATAGTATTGCTGTTCTAAATTGCCCTTGTGAGCCATATAGGTTAATGTTTTTTCCATTAAGATATACTTCAAAATCATCTCTATGAATTCCTGAGGAAGTATAACCTTTATATACATCATTTTCTACTTTTTCATTTAATCTTTTTATATATGATTCCCTATCTTTAAAATCACTTATATATTTTATATTTATTTCTTCTAAATTATCTGTTATATTTTTGTGGATATCTATTATTTTGTTCAATATTTTATCAACAAATTCTCTTCTATAATCATATATAATTTGTGCATGATTAGCTAATTTTTCATTCCATATTTCCAACATATTTTTTGACTTATTTTCAAGTTTTATTTGTCTTAAATAATTATTTCTTTGTTCTAATGTTTTATTATAAGCATTTAAATTAAACAAATATCTGGGTCTTAGCTGACTTATTAGCATATTTAAGAATTTTCTTCTTTTTTGTGGACCATCTTTAAGAATTTCCATATCGTCAGGTGAAAAAATAATAGAATTTATATTTCCTAACAATTCACTTAATTTTTTTATCTTTACCCCATTAATAGCTATGCTTTTCTTTTCAGAAATTATATATTCTATCTTTCCTTCCCTATCACTTTTTTCATATTCGATATTTAATTTAGCAAAATCTTTATTTATTTTTATAAGCTCTTTATCTTTACTTGTCCTAAATGATTTTCCCATTGAGCATAAAAAAATAGCCTCTAATATATTTGTTTTTCCTTGTGCATTATCGCCATAAATGACATTTATTCCTTTATTAAATTCTATTTCTTGGCTATCATAATTTCTAAAATTTTCTAATTTTAATTTTGTTATATTCATAAAGTTCTCCACTTAGTTATCCACATTTCCGTAAGATTCTGTGGATATTTTTCAAATATATATTGCATTATACACATAATTAAAAAATAAAGCAAGTTCTTTTTTAAGCAAATTAAAAATAAGCTATTATAATATTAAATAATAGCTTATTTTCTATCTAATTATTTTTTAGTCTTTTAATCTTATTGGCAATATCATGTATACATAGTCACCTTCATCAACAGGTCTAATAATACATGGTGATATACTAGAACCAAAATGAACGTAAACTTCTTCATCATCGATAACTTTTAATGCATCTAAGAAATATTTTGGATTAAATCCTGCTTCTATATTCTTTCCTTCTGTTGATACATATATTTCTTCTTTTGCATCTCCTGTTTGGTTTGCACAAGAAATTGTTAATTTTCCAATATCAACAGTTACTTTTACAGGATATTTTTTCTCTTTTTCCACAGATGAAGAAGAGATTAAACTAATTCTTTCAAAACAACTTTGTAAAATATTTTTATTTACTCTTATTCTTGTATCCCATTCTTTTGGTATTACATTAGCATAATTTAAGAATTCCCCATCTAAAACTCTTGTAACTATTTTACAATTATCCATTTCAAATAATGCCTGATTTTTTGAAATCCCTATTTTTATAGGTTCAAAAGAATCTGAAATAATCTTATTTACTTCATTTAATGTTTTACCAGGAATTACAGCACTAAAATCATTTGCTTGTACATTTAAGAAACTACTTCTCCATGCTAATCTAAAACCATCTACTGCTACAACATTTAACTTATTGTTTACAACTTCAAATAAACAACCGGTAAAAATAGGTCTGTTTTCTTCATTGCTTACTGCAAATATAGTTCTTCTAATCATATTTTTTAATACATTTTGTTCTATTTGTATTGAGTTTTCAACATTTATTCTTGGTAATTCTGGAAATTCTGTTGGATCCATAGTTGCTAATTTATATAATGAACCTTCACATTCAATAACTAATAAATTGTTATCATCTAAATAAATTTTTATTTCTGTATCAGGTAATTTTCTGATAATTTCACTAAACATTATAGCATTTACTACTGTAGAACCTTGTTCTTCTACTTCACAATCCATTATGTATTCAATACCTATTTCTAAATCATATGTTGTTAATTTTATTTCATTATCATTTGTTTGAATAAGTATTCCTTCTAGTATAGGCATTGTAGTTTTTGATGCTACAGCTTTTACTACGGAATTAATAGCTTTAAGAATTTTGTCTTTATAACAAACTATCTTCATTTTTCTCTCTCCTTTATTAATAAATAATAATTATAGAAGTAATAGTATTAGGTGTTGTTAATTGTGGGGAAAAGTTCTGAAAGTCCCTATTTCCGTAAAAAAACTATGTTTATATTTTCGTGGAAAAGTTGTAATTTAATCCACATGGTTTTGAAAAAAATGTGGATTAATGAAATATTAACAGTTTATATACACATTATTAACATCTGCCTGTGTATATCTAATGTATTACTTCCGTAAGTAAAAAAGCAAAACTTTTTTCAAAAATTTGTTTTGGCGAACCAAAGTTTTAAAAAATTTTATTTTTGGTTGATATTTACTTTATTTTTTTTCTAAAATTATTTTTTTCACACTTTCCACAATTAATTTTGTATTTGTATTTTCTTTTATTTCTTTTTCTATTTTATTACATCCATGCATTACTGTTGTATGATCTCTCTTTCCAAATTCTTCACCAATTTTAGGAAATGAAAGACCAGCCACTTCCCTACACAAGTACATTGCTATTTGTCTAGGATAAGCAATATCATTTGATCTTTTTGAACTTTTTAAATCTTTCTTATTTATATTGAAATATTTTGCTACTACATCTTGTATATAATCTGCTGAGATTACTTTTTCTTTTTGTGCAGAAATATCATTTATTGCTTTTTCTGCCATTTCTATGGTTATTGGACCATTAGCTAATGTGGAAAAAGCAACTAATTTGTTAAAAACACCTTCTAATTCTCTTATATTAGAAGCAACTCTTGTAGCTATTGTTGATAAGATTACATCATCTACTATTATATTGTCTGTTTGCGCTTTTTTCCTTAATATAGCTAAACGTGTTTCATAATCTGGAATTGATATATCAGCAATTAATCCCCATTCGAATCTAGATTTTAATCTATCTTCTAATAAAGGAATATCTTTTGGTGGTCTATCACTAGAGATTACAATTTGTTTTCTATTATCATGTAGTGTATTAAATGTGTGGAAAAATTCTTCTTGAATTCTTTCTTTTCCAGCTATAAATTGAATATCATCTATTAATAGAACATCAATATTTCTATATTTATTTCTAAATTGTTCATTTTTATTATCTTTTATAGCATTAATTAATTGATTAGTAAATTTTTCTGAAGTTACATATAATACATTTGAATTTGGATTATTTTTTATTACTTGATGTCCAATTGCATGCATTAAGTGCGTTTTTCCTAATCCAACATCTCCATATAAAAATAATGGATTATATGAAGTTCCTGGTGCTTCTGCAACTGCTAAAGAAGCAGCGTGTGCAAATCTATTGTTATTTCCAACTACAAATGTATCAAATGTGTATTTGGGATTTAAAGAATTATTTGAAACACCAATTTCATTGTCATTAAAACTTTTTTCTTCTAACTTAACATCTTCTTCTTCTGAATCAGGATCCTTATATTCTACTATGATTTTACAATCTTTATTTGTAATAAATTTGAATGTATTTGTTACTAAATCATAATATCTTGTTTCCACAGCATCTTTTTGAAAAGGTGAAGAAGCGATTAATATTATTTTATCATCAGTAAAATCTCTTATTTCTAATGATTTTATCCATGTTTCATAAGAAATATTTGTCATTTCATCTTTTAAAAGATCTTTTGCTTTAGTTAAAAGTTCATTTAGTTCATTTGACATTTCTTTCAATCCTTCCTAAAAAGTATAAGGGAATAAAGAATAACGTAACTTTTTTTCGTTATCCACAACAGTATCCACAACTGTTGATAACTTTGAAAAATATGTAAAAATACTGTAATACAAGTGTCAATATTTACAAAAAAAAATAAAAAATATTACTATTCCCTATTGTTTTTACATTATATATAAATAAAGTAACTTAGTCAATAATAAAGGACAAAAAACTTAAATAAATCTGTGTATAATGTGGATAATTTTGTGGATAAGTGTATAAAAAATAATAAAATTACATTTTATTACAAAATATTACAAATTTTATAAATGCTAGAATACCGTAATATTACAATAGAGAACAGATTTTTTCTTTTTACGACAATAAATAACATTTCTAGGGTGTGAATAATTTTTTATCCACTATGTGTATAAGTTTGTTTTTTATAAGTTTTAGATTGTAAATAATATATAAGTTAGTATAAAATTTTAGTAGGGAAAATTTAAGAAAAAAATTGAATAAGAGATACCAATTTGATAGAATATTTTTAACGAAAAAACTAAATATTCA
>MNRL01000020.1 GCA_001915925.1 Clostridium sp. CAG:354_28_25 | reverse complement strand
TAGAAAAAAAGAAAAGATTAACCAAACTAGTTAGTTAATCTTTCAAAAAATATTTATTTTCAAATAGGGACACCTGTGGTAAAAAAGTTCCGCACTCCACTCCGTCCCTAAAGTTCACTAAACCAGAGGATTTTTTAAATAGGGATTTAAGGAACGTCCCCAAATCCCTGGCGAGGAGTGTCCTCAAATTCTTTTTTTATTTTTATTTTACTACTTCAACATCTATATCTAATGTTGCATCATTTATTTTTGTTTCTACATAGTTTTCTCTTTTTTCGTTATAGAAGATGTTGTCTGCTAATGTGTCTTTCATTATTTGGTCTTTATATTTTTCTATAACTGCTTTTAATGTATCACAATTTGCAAAGTATAAGTTTATTCTATCTAATACTTCGAAGTCTCTATCTTTTCTCATGTTTTGTACTTTAGATAAAATTTCTCTTAAATATCCTTCTTCTTTAAGTTCTGGTGTTATTGTTGTTTCTAATACAACTCCAAGTTCACCTTCACCTGCAAAGGCATATCCTTCTTTTCCTTGCATTGTTACTAATAAGTTAGATTCGTCTAAAGGTATTTGAGTATCTTCTACTTCTATATATTCTACTCCACCGTTTTTTACTTTATTTGCTAAATCCATTTGATTTAGTTTAGAGATTGCTTCTCTAATTTTTGGAATTAATTTTCCATATTCTTTTCCTAAAACAGGTAGGTTTGGTTTTATTTCGAAATCAACATATTTAGACATATCTGCACCTAGTACAACTTCTTTTACATTTAATTCTTCTTTTACTATGTCTCCATAATATTCTGGAAGTGTTCCTACAGATATTAACATTTCTGAAAGTGGTTGTCTATTTTTTATATTAGCTGCATTTCTTGCACTTCTACCTAATTTAACAATCTTATATGCTAAGTCCATTTCTTTTTCTAGGTCTTTATCTATTGCTGATTCATCAACCTCTGGCCATAAGCATAAATGTACACTTGCTAGTGCTTCTTTATCTAAATTAACAACTAAGTTTTGGTAAATTTCATCTGTTATGAATGGTACAAATGGTGCAGAAATTTTTACTAAGTTAACTAAAACATTGTACAAAGTTACATATGCTCCTACTTTGTCATCTTCCATTCCACTTGCCCAGAATCTTTCTCTGTTTCTACGAACATACCAGTTAGAAAGTTCATCTGTGAAGTCTTCTATTAACAATGCTGCTCCTGTTATGTCATATTTATCTAATTTTGCATCTACTTCTTTTATTAATGTATACATTTTAGAAAGTATCCATTTATCCATTACATTTGTTACTTTAAAGTCTTTGTAGTTTAATGGATTAAATTGGTCAATCTCTGCATATAATACATAGAATGAATATACATTCCATAATGTACTTAAGAATTTTCTTTGTGTTTCTTGTACACTTTTTACAGATAATCTTGTTGGAATCCATGGTGCGCTACATGTATAGAAATGCCATCTAGTAGCATCTGCTCCAACAGTATCTAGTAATTCGAATGGGTCCACACCATTCTTTTTAGATTTAGACATTTTTTGTCCTTTGTCATCTAGAACATGTCCTAATACTATACAATTTTCATATGATGATTTATCAAACAAACATGTAGAAACTGCAAGTAGTGTATAGAACCATCCTCTTGTTTGGTCTATTGCTTCTGAAATAAATTGAGCTGGGAAGTTTGCTTCGAATATTTCTTTATTTTCGAATGGATAATGCCATTGTGCAAAAGGCATTGAACCAGAATCGAACCAGCAATCTATAACTTCTTTTGCTCTTGTCATTTCTTTTCCACAATGTGGACATTTTAGATGTACATCATCAATATATGGTTTATGAAGTTCTATATCATCTGGAACATTTATTCCTTTTTCTTTTAATTCTGCTATACTTCCAATACATTCTTGATGACCACATTCACAAGTCCAAATTGGAAGTGGAGTTCCCCAATATCTATCTCTTGAGATTCCCCAATCTATAACATTCTCTAAGAATTTTCCGAATCTTCCTGTTTTAATTGTTTCTGGCATCCAATTTATTGTGTCATTATTTTTTAATAAATTGTCTCTTAGTTTGCTCATTGCAACAAACCAACTTTCTTTTGGATAATATAAAAGTGGTGTGTCACATCTCCAACAATGTGGATAAGAGTGTAGATGTTTTTCTTTGCTAAACAATTTATTTTCTTCTTCTAACCATTTACAAATACCTTCGTTGCAATCTCTTACGAATTTTCCTGCCCAAGGTTCTACTTCTGGAACAAATTTTCCTTCTTTATCTACTAAATTTACAAAAGTTATTCCATTTTGTTTTGCAACTAAACTATCATCTTCACCATATGCTGGTGCAATGTGTACTATTCCTGTACCATCTGTTAATGTTACATAGTCCCCATGGATTACTTCGAATGCTTTTCCATCAACTTTTGCAAATGGCATTAGTTGTTCATATTTTGTTCCTAATAATTCTGTTCCTTTATATTCTTTTAAAACTTCATATTCTTTGTCTTTTAAAACTGTTTCTACCAAATCTTTAGCAAGAACATATACTTCATATTTTGATTCTTCCTCAGTTCCAACATTTACTTTAACATCTGCATATGTGTAAGCTTTATTAACACATAGTGCTAAGTTTGATGGTAATGTCCAAGGTGTTGTTGTCCAAGCTAAAATATATTTATTTTCTTCATCTTTTACTTTAAATTTAGCTATACAAGTTAGATCTTTTACGTCTTTATATCCTTGTGCAACTTCGTGTGATGAAAGTGCTGTTCCACATCTTGGGCAATATGGCATTACTTTATGACCTTCATATAGTAATCCCTTTTTCCACATTTCTTTTAATGCCCACCATACAGATTCTATATATTCATTATGATATGTTACATATGGTTTTTCCATATCTACCCAGAATCCTACTTTGTTTGTCATTTCTTCCCATAGATGAACATATGTGAAAACACTTTCTTTACATTTCTTTACGAATTTTTCTACACCATATTCTTCTATTTGTTGTTTTCCTGAAATTCCTAATTCTTTTTCTATTTCTAGTTCAACTGGAAGTCCATGTGTATCCCAACCAGCTTTTCTTAATACTTTGTAACCTTTCATTACTTTGTATCTTGGTATAATGTCTTTCATTACCCTTGTTTCGATATGTCCAACATGTGGTCTACCATTTGCTGTTGGAGGTCCATCATAAAATGTGAAGTATCTTTTTCCTTCGTTCATTGCAAAGTTTTTCTTAACAATGTCTTTTTCTTTCCATAGTTTTGCTACATCATTTTCCATGCCTACAAAACCATCTTTAAGTTCTACTTTTTTGTACACTTGTAATTCCTCCTTCTTTATTTTTATTAGGGATTTCACTTTAACTTAATTTATGTTTGCGAAATCAATCAAAAAGCCCTTTTCATCCTGTTTAGGACGAAAAGGGCATAATTTCCGCGGTACCACCTAATTTAATAACTTACGTTATTCTCTCTAATTTCTTTAACGCAGAACATACGACAAAACTTACTATTAGTTCAGTTTCGCAACATATAAGGTGATAACAATTATATTTTATCTTACTAGAATTTCAGCATACATCTAGCTCTCTTAAAGACTAATTTATAACTGTGTTGCCCTTATTTTGTCTTTTTTATGTGCATCTATTATATCATGATATTTTTATTTTGCAAGTATTTTATTGCATTAAAATAGCAAATATAAACCATAAGTATATAAAGCAACAAAGAGAAACACCGATAATTCCTAATACCATTCCTGCTTTTCCTAATTTGCTATTAATTTTATGTATAGATTTAACACCAAAAACTATTGCCAAAATTCCTGTTATTAATGACATATACCAAAATATAATTGTAAGTATTGATATAATTCCTAATGTTAATGATGCTGCTGGCATTCCTGAATAATTGCTCACTTCTTTTTTATAAATTTTTCCCATATTTATCCCCCTTAATCAAATATAATTTCTTTTATTTCTGCCAATGTATCTATATTATTTGCTTTAATTTCCTTACTTGAAACAGTATATAATGTATCATCTATGTATAATCCTCTAATATCAGAAGTATAATTATTAGAATTAACATCATGTGTTATTATTCCTCTTAAATTAAATCCATTTGCTATGTCTAGACTATATACTGCATATCCAACTTTATTATATGTTCTACTCTTTAAGTAACTTGTATATGACTTTGTAGCAGAAGATATATCATCATCTTCTGTAATACTTAAATCTGTCGTATAATTTTTTATAGGAATTGCTAATAGATTTCTTTCTTTATCTAATAATAGCGCTTTATGATTTTCTAAAACTGTAGAATTTGTTTTTGAATCTCCTATTACTTCCTCTGATATCATTTTTGGATTACTTATATCAGAAACATCAAATAAAGCCATTTTCATTCCTGTAACTTTCGCAGAAGTTGAAGTAACTCTTCCTAAAGAATTTCTTCTAACAGTTTCTTCTGTTTGAAAACCAAAACCAATAATATGATTTTCATCATATGGTTGTAAATATGTACTATATCCTGGGATTTTTAATGCCCCTAAAGCTTTTGGATTTTCTGGGTCGCTTAAATCTATAGAATATAGTGGATCTATATTTTTATATGTTACAAGATATGCTCTATCTCCCACAAATCTTGCTGAATACATTTTTTCTCCCTTAGCAAGATATGCGGTTTCTCCTAATTGTTTTAAATTATTGTCTAGGACTACTACTCTTGATCCTTTTGTTGTATATAATGCAATTCTTAAATTATCATCTTTTTCATCTAAAGAAAATTGGTCTATTGTTGTTCCTTCTACTTGAGTTTTAGTTTGATATTCTACACTTCCATCTTCTTTAAAATTAAATTTATATATATTTGAACCATAAGTACTGTCACTGTCTTTTATTGCATCTCCAATTCCTAAAAGTCCTTTTATTCCAAATATATCACTAAATTCTACATCTCTGCTTCCACTATATCCATTATCAATTAAATACATATTTTTTTCTGATATATATGCATTCTCTACATCCATTAAATATGATTGAACTTTTATTTTATTTTCTGGTGCATTTAAATTATATGAAGCTATAACTGTTTGCATCCTTGTATATAGGTCATTTATTTTATATGCATTTGGTTTATCTGGATTTACAGTAGCACCATCTTCTACATATTCTAAATTTCCTTCACTTGTTACTCTTCCAGATGAAATTACATATAAATTACCATTTATATATCTTGATGTATAATATTCCTTATTTATTTCAAATTCTTTTATTTTGTCTGGATTTTCTATATTTGCTAAATCATAAATTTTAACAACTGTTTTAACAGTATTACCAGATATAATTATTAATTTATTATTTTGTACTATCAAATCCTCTGGATACACAGTACTTAATGGTTCTTCTATCTTTGCAACAACATTCATCTCATTTGGATTTTTTGCATATGTTATATACACTGTATCATCTGAAATAAAATATACATACTCCCCGTCTGTTTTTACAATATCAGCCTCATCTACATTTTCTACTTGTATATTTGTTGTTGAATAATCTGATGTGGTTGTTCCTTTATTTATACTTGGAAGTACAGAATCAAAAGATTTTGTATCACTCGCACTACTTGTTATCTCACTTGGAACAATACCTCCACCAGAAGATTGTGTCGAACTTGCATC
Organism: Clostridium sp. CAG:354_28_25; assembly: GCA_001915925.1. Classification (GTDB taxonomy): domain Bacteria; phylum Bacillota; class Clostridia; order TANB77; family CAG-508; genus Merdicola. The sequence goes on along the minus strand of MNRL01000020.1, from coordinate 70,563 downwards.
TTCTATAATTCCACCAGAGAAACTACGCGTAGGTAATGCAATTAATGGACATATGAATGTTGCAAGTACGGTTGACCCTCCTGAATAATTATATCCATCTACTATTTTTTGTAATTGTTTTTCCGAACTAATTTCTGTTAAATCTCCTCTAAATCTCAGATTAGATACTGTAATTCCAATAACAATAGCCATTACTAGTAATATAGCTATTATTACTGCTAATTTCTTTTTCATTTAATCCCCTCCTATGTCTTTTGTATTTCGACAATATTCTATCATATATTTGTTAGTTTTAACTAGCATTTTTTTATATTTTCGAATATAATATGTACTATAAGAAATTATAAATATAATTCTTGTTACTATTTAAAGCCGAGGTGCTTAATATGAAAAATTACAAATTAGCAATTGTAGGTGCTACAGGTGTAGTAGGTAGAACTGCACTAAAAGTATTAGAAGAAAAAAATCTACCAATTAGTGAATATGTTTTATTTGCCTCAAATAAATCTGCTGGCAAAAAAGTTCAATTTATGAATAAAGAATATGTTGTAAAAGAATTAACTGAACATTCTTTTGACGAGGGATTTGACTTTGCAATATTTTCCGCTGGTGGCGAGACATCTAAAAAATATGCTCCAATTGCAGCCTCAAAAGGTTGTATTGTAGTAGACAATAGTAGTGCATTTAGAATGGATAAAGACGTACCTTTAGTTGTACCAGAGGTTAATCCAGAAGAAATAAAAAATAATCATGGAATAATCGCAAATCCAAATTGTTCTACTATACAAGCTGTTTTACCATTAAAAGCTTTAGATGATAAATATACAATAAAAAGAATTGTATATTCTACATACCAAGCTGTCTCTGGAGCAGGTCAAAAAGGGTTAAATGATTTAGAAAATGGTAGAAAAGGAATTAATAAATTAGAAAAATTCCCATACCCAATTTATAATAATTGTTTGCCACATATAGATATATTCACAGAAAATGGTTATACCAAAGAAGAAATGAAAATGATAAATGAAACAAGAAAAATTTTAAAGAAACCAGATTTAAGAATAACTGCAACTACAGTTAGGGTTCCAGTGGAAAATTCACATAGCGAATCTATAAATATAGAATTTGAAAAGCCATTTGAACTTTCTGAATTAGTAGAAACATTAAAAAGTTTTGAAGGAATAATTGTTCAAGACGATCCAGCTTCTGAAGTTTATCCTATAGCTACAAATACAACTGGACATGATGAAGTTTTTGTAGGAAGAATTAGAAGAGATTTTAGTGTAGAAAATGGTGTAAATCTTTGGGTAGTTGCTGATAATATAAGAAAAGGTGCAGCATCAAATGCTATACAAATAGTAGAAAAAATGATAGAAAAATAGTTCCTAGGGACATGAGAACATTCCCGGGATTCGGGGAGGCTTCCCGAATTTTGGAGGTTTCCCAGGATTTGGGAGGCTTCCGGGATTTTGGGACGTTCCTTTTTTCCCTTCTAAATTTTTCAGTGCTAAAAATAATCGCAAAATACATTTGCGATTATTTTTTCTTTTTTAACTTTATACAATTTTGGCATCTTTCATTTTCTGGACTATAATTACATTTTAATTCATCAACTTTTATAATACTTTTTATGTAATCAGAAAATTTATTTACAGTATCTTCAGAAATAGCATGTTTCATTTTCTTAGCTTCTTCTTCTGCTGTTTCGTTATTAACATTTAAAATTTGAATTAAAAAAGCTTTTAAAACATTATGTTTTTTTATAATGTTTGTTGCTTCTTCTTTACCCTTTTCTGTTAATTTTATCTCTCCATATGTCTCATAATCCACAAGTCCTAGCTCTTTTAAAGATTTTAATGCTCTATTTACACTTGCCTTACTAACTTGTAAATAGTCTGCTATATCTGTAACTCTTGCTTCATTTTTATGTAATATTAATATATATATTGATTTTAAATAATCTTCTTGAGATGCAGTCATTATTCTCCTCCTTTTATCTAGTAATAATTATATAGTATTTTTTAGATATTTTCCAGAAATTATTTATTTTTTATAAATTATATCATATAATAACATAGAAAATAGCTACATATAATTATATATGCTAAAAAATCTCTATAGGAGATGTTATTATGAAAAAAATTATTTTTAAAGGTTGTGGTACTGCCATCTCCACACCATTTACAAATGATGGCGTAAATTTCGAAGAGTTTGGAAAATTAATAGAATTCCAAATTTCAGAAGGGGTCGATAGTATTATAGTATGTGGTACTACTGGCGAATCTTCTACAATGACAGAGAAAGAGAAAAAAGATACCATTAAATATGCTATAGATAAAATTAATGGTAGAATTCCTGTAATTGCTGGAACAGGTTCTAATAATACTGCTTCTGCAATAGAAATGTCAAAATACGCAGAATCTGTTGGTGCAGATGCTTTATTAGTTGTAACACCATATTATAATAAAACAACACAGGCAGGTTTAGTAGAACATTACAAAGCAATAGCTAATTCTACATCTTTACCTATAATTGTATATAGTGTATCTAGTAGAACTGGTGTAAACATAACTCCAGAAACTTGTTTAGAACTTTCTAAAATACCTAATATTGTAGCTGTAAAAGAAGCTAGTGGTAATATCTCACAAGTTGCAAAAATTGCAGCACTATGTAAAGATAATTTACATATTTATTCTGGAAATGATGACCAAATCGTTCCAATTCTATCTTTAGGTGGACTTGGTGTTATATCTGTTCTTTCAAATGTTGCACCAAAATATACACATGATATGGTTCAAAATTTCTTTGATGGTAATATTGCAGAAGCTACACAAATGCAGTTAGATGCAATAGATTTAGTAGGAAGCTTATTCTGTGAAGTTAATCCTATTCCTGTAAAAGAAGCTTTAAATATGATGGGATACAATTTCGGAGCTCCTAGACTTCCACTAGTTAGATTATCTGAAAAAAATCAAGAAAAATTAAGAACTTCTTTAAAAAATTTTGGATTAATTTAAATTGTTAAGATTTAATTAACTTTATTCACATAATATATCTCCCATGATATAATATATATAGGAGTAAAAAATAATATAGGATGTGAATAAATGTTTTTTAAAAAATTTAAAAATGAAGAAAATTATTTAGAATTTAAAAATATAATAAATGATATTCGCTTACACGAAAAGGTAAAAGAAATGAACAATTATATGCAACATTCTAGCACGTCATGTTATAACCACTGCTTGCATGTTGCATATTACACTTATTTAGTATGTAAAAAATTTAAATTAGATTATTTTTCAGCAGCTCGTGCTGCTATGCTTCACGATTTCTTTTTATATGATTGGCATGAGCACAGAAAGGTTAATTCATTTAAAGAACTACACGCATTTTCTCATCCTAAAATCGCTTTAGAAAATTCTTTAAAAAATTTCACTTTAAATGATTTAGAAAAAGATGTAATAGTAAAACATATGTGGCCTTTAACTATAAAATTTCCTAAATATAAAGAAAGTTACATAGTTACATTTGTAGACAAATATTGTGCTACAGTCGAATTTTTTAAATATTTAAATAAGAAATACAAGCTAAGAATGATATATAGATATGCTTATATCTTTTTAACAATCTTTTTTGTAAGATTTTAATTTGTTTTATTTTATTTACCTTTAAGCGATATGGAAAGGATCTAAAAAATGAAAGTATTAATAAATGGAATAAATGGTAAAATGGGACAAGAAGTTGCAAATGTAATAGATACTGATAAAGATATTTTACTTCTTGGTGGTGTTGATAAAGAGAACACTGGAATTTATACATACCCAGTTTATACAAATACTTCAAACATAGAAGAAAAACCGGATGTAATAATTGATTTTTCTGTTCCAGTTGCTACTTTAAATATTTTAAAATATGCTAAAGAAAATCATGTTCCTGTTGTTATTGCTACAACTGGTTTTACAGACAAACAATTAAAAGAAATAGAAGATTATTCAAAAGATATTCCTATTTTTAAATCTGCCAATATGTCATATGATATAAATTTAATGGCTAAAATTGTAGCTTCTTTAGCAAAAGAATTGCCAGATACTGATATAGAAATTATAGAAACACATCATAATAGAAAAATAGATAGTCCAAGTGGAACAGCTTTATTTTTAGCAGATAGCATTAATGAAGCAAAAGACAATAAGATGGTTTATGAATTTGACAGACATAATAAACATGAAAAAAGAAATAAATTAGAAATTGGCTTCTCTTCTATTAGAGGTGGAAATATCGTAGGTGAACATACAGTACAATTCTTTGGTGAGCATGAAACATTAGAAATAACACATAAATGTTATTCTAGAACTGTTTTTGCAAATGGCGCTGTTATGGCTGCTAAATACATAGTTAATAAAGATAATGGAATGTATAATATGAATGATTTAATTAATAATAAATAAAAACAGCTCGTGCTTTGTTATAAAAGCACGAGCTGTTTTTATTGCATAGAAAAAATCTTAGATTTTAACTTTTGCTTACATTACACCAACTCTGTAAAAACTGTCTCCTACTTTAAAGCCAGCATCGTTGGTTTCCGAAAGTTTCGTTTTCAACACTTGAACTCTTTCTCCTGTTATGCAAACAATTGAAACTTCTTCGTCACCTACATTTGTGCAGTCTGCTTTATATTTCACAAACATAGGCCATGTGGAAATAGTACTATTTGTACTCTTTGGCATTGCAGCACAAAACATACAACCTTTTTCTTTTATGGTTGAATCGGTCTCCGGCATTTCTGCAAAAGATTCGATGTCATAAACCACATCCTTTGATAGTTCAAACTTGTTCTTATTCAGGATCCCATATTCGCATATTGTGTCGTCTTCCACATCTGCAACAATAATTACAAAATGTGGATTCTCATCCTCTTGCATTCTCCGTCCATAAAGGTCGAAAATCTTACAGTTTTTAAGTCTCAAGTTTTTTCTCATTTCTTAGTTCTTCGCTACATTTAGCAAGGCTTGCTTATCTCTTCAACTTTTGTTACCGGCTAATTTTATCATAATTTCTTATATTGTGCAAATTTATGTCTACTACAAAAAACTCTAATTTTTTTTAATAGAAAAAAGGGATTTAATGAACGTCCCCAAATCCCGAATTTTTTTCGCAGGACGCCTCAAATCCCTATTATATTATTTAGCTGCTTTTACTTTTAATTCTACTTTATCGTCTTTTGCTACTAATTTTGCTTCTGCACCAGGTTTAATATTTCCATCTAATATTTCTTCTGCTAATTTGTCTTCTACAATATTTTGTATTGCTCTACGAAGTGGTCTTGCACCGAATTCTTTGTCTACACCTTTCTTTGCAATTAGCTCTTTAACAGATTTATCAATTTTAATATTTAAACCTTGTTCTACCAATCTTTGTTCTACATTCTTTAATAATAAGTCTATAATACTATTAATTTCTTCATCATTTAATTTATGGAATACTATAATATCATCAATACGATTTATAAATTCTGGTCTTAATTGTTTCTTTAATTCTGCCATTACATTTTTCTTTATTTCCTCATATTCCTTATTTTCATTTTCTTCTGATGAATTTGTAAAACCTAAAGATTTCTTTTCTGTAATTAATCTTGCACCTATATTTGATGTCATAATTATTACTGTATTCTTAAAGTTAACTGTTCTTCCTTGGCTATCTGTTAATCTACCATCTTCTAGAATTTGTAATAACATATTCATAACATCAGGATGAGCTTTTTCTATTTCATCAAATAATATTACAGAATATGGTTTTCTTCTTATTTTCTCTGTTAATTGACCACCATCATCAAAGCCAACATATCCTGGAGGTGCACCAATTAATTTAGCAACAGAATGTGGTTCCATAAATTCTGACATATCAACTCTTATCATAGCATCTTCTGTTCCAAATAAACTTTCTGCCAATGCTTTAGATAATTCTGTTTTACCAACACCTGTTGGACCTAAGAATAAGAATGAACCTATTGGTCTATTAGGATTTTTAAGTCCTACTCTACTTCTTCTTATTGCTTTTGCAACTGCTTCTACTGCTTCATTTTGACCAATTACTCTTTTATGCAATTCTTTATCTAAATTCTTTAATTTCTTATTTTCATCTTGAGTTATTTTAGCTGCTGGAATTCCTGTCCAACTTGCAATTGTTTTAGCGATATCCTCTTCTGTTAGTTTTGGAATTGCTTTTGTCTTCTTACTTTTCCATTTATTTTTCTCTTCTTCTAATTCTTCTTTTAGTTTATTTACTTCATCTCTTATTTTAGCAGCCTTCTCAAATTTTTGTACTTTTACAGCAGCTTCTTTTTCTTGATTCATCTTTTCTATTTTTTCTTCCATTTCTTTTAGACTATCAGGTTCTTCTAAAGAAGATAATCTAATTTTTGAAGAAGCTTCATCAATTAAATCTATAGCTTTATCGGGTAAAAATCTATCATTAATATATCTACTAGATAATTCTACAGCTGCAGTTATAGCTTCATCTGTAATTTTTATATTATGATGTGCTTCGTATTTATCTCTTATACCCTTTAAGATTTCTACAGTTTCTTCATGAGTTGGTTCATTAACAGTTACAGGACTAAATCTTCTTTCTAAAGCACTATCTTTTTCTATATATTTTCTATATTCATTTAAAGTTGTAGCACCAATTAATTGAATCTCCCCTCTGGCTAATAATGGTTTTAAAATATTAGCCGCATCAATAGCACCTTCTGCAGAACCTGCACCTACTATTGTATGAATCTCGTCTATAAATAGAATTACATCTCCGGCTTTTTTTACTTCATTTAAAGCTTTCTTTATTCTTTCTTCGAAGTCTCCTCTATATTTTGCACCAGCAATCATACTAGATAAATCGATTGTTACAACTCTTTTATCTTTTAATATTTCTGGTACATCACCTTGTACAATTTTTTCTGCTAATCCTTCTACTACAGCTGTTTTACCTACACCTGGTTCACCAATTAAACAAGGATTATTTTTGGTTCTTCTAGAAAGAATTTGGATAACTCTTTCTATTTCATTCTTTCTTCCTATTACAGGGTCTAATTTTCCAAGACTTGCACTTTTAGTTAAATCTGTTCCATATTGATTTAATGTTGGTGTAGAATTAAAGCTTCCTGTTTTTCTTGTTTGAGAATTATCACTACTATTTATATCTTCATCTTCTTCTAATACTTTTACTATTTCGTTATATAATTTTTGTGGATTAATACCTAAATCTAATAGTATTCTTACAGCAATACTATCTGCTTCTCTCATTATTCCTATTAATATATGTTCTGTTCCTATATAATCTGAATCTAGCTTTCTAGCTTCTAAAAAAGCATTTTCTAACACTCTTTTAGTTCTTGGCGTAAACCCTAAACTTGTTATAGTTCTTCCTTCATCTCTACCTATTAAATTTTCTATTTCTTCCAAGACATTTTCAGAATTTATATTTTGATTTTCTAAAACTTTACTTGCAACACCATTTTCTTCTTCTGTTAAACCATATAATATATGCTCTGTTCCTATATAATTATGTCCTAATTCTATCGCGATTTCTTTTGCAATCTCTAAAACATTTTGAGCACTATTTGTAAATTTATATGTCATAAATATCTACCTCCTTACTCTTTTATAATTGTTTTAATAAGTTCTGCTCTTTTAGCATCTAAATCTATTCCTTCTAGTTTTGTTCCTAAATATTTTTGTAAGTTTGCATCTTGTGTATATAATAATAATTTATTTATTTTTAAGTCTGTTAGTTCATTAACAATTCCTAAATCTGTTCCTAATTTTAATGTTGATAATAAATCCTTACATTCACTTTCTGAAATTTTTCTGCAGTTTGTTAAAATACCATAATCTCTATATAATCTGTCTTCTAAATTTAACCTATTCTTTCCTAAATACTTTCTTGCAATTCTTTCTTGCTCTATTATTTTATCTGTTATTAATTTTAATTTCTTTATAATTTCTTTTTCAGAAATTCCTAAAGTTTGTTTATTAGATATTTGGTATAAAGCTCCTTCGGATTTGCTACCTTCTCCATGAATTCCAGTTACATTCATACCAAAGTTATTTATTATCTCTAATACCTTTCCAATATTACCAGTAATTTGTAATGCAGGTAAATGAACCATTACAGACGCCTTCATAGCAGTTCCTGCCTCTATAGGACAGGCTGTTAAAAATCCATATTTTTCATTAAATGCAAATTTTAGTTTTTCATCTAGATATTCATCTAATTCAATAATTAGATTTAACAAATTGTCTAACTCTAATCCTGCACCAAATACTTGTAGACTAATATGATTGTCTGTATGTATCATTGCACATACATTTTCGTCATCATTTATAAGTATTGCTTTAGATTTTTCCTTACCTCTTACAAAGTCTGGACTTATTAATCTTTTTTCTATTAAACTATTAATAGTAACATCATCCATGTCTTTTAACCTTAAAAGCTTAATTCCATATTTGTTACCAGCTACTGCTTCTTCTATTAATTTAGTTATTTCTTCTTTTTTTGTTTCATTACATTTAGTTTCAAACGGATAGTTTGATATATTTCTTGCTAATCTTATTCTAGAACTTATTATTACATCCGAATCTTTTCCACTTTGTAAATACCAATTTAGCATATTTTTCCCTCCTAAAGAATTAATTACTGATTTTATTATTTATCACCATTCATTTTTTTTATTTCGTCTCTTAGTTTTGCTGCATCTTCATATCTTTCTTCTCTAATAGCTTGTTTTAATTCTTCCTCTAAAGATTCTTTAGTCTTTCTATTTTCTTTCTTTGCTTCTTTATTTTTTTCTAGTTCTTTCTTCTTAGCTTCCATATTTTTTACGATAGATTTATCCAAGCTTTTCGCTTTTCTGCCAACATGTCTGTTAGAACCTTGTATATTTCTTAATATTGGATCTAATCTATCTGCAAATATATCATAGCAATCCATACAACCGAATAAGCCTGTATTTGCAAATTCATTATATGTTGTACCACAAGTATTGCATCCTTCTTCTCTTATTGCTCCGATTGTTGGAATAAATGAATCCATATTGTATTCATCAAAGAATCCTCCTAAAAAGCTTGGTAAATTCATAGACATATTAAAGTTAAGTTCTCTTCCTATTCCTAATTCCTTTGCACAATCTTCACATAAATTCATTTCTTTTTTTACACCATTAATAATTTGTGTATATTTTACATTTGCTTCTTTTCTAGCACAATTTTGACATTTCATAATAAAAACCTCCTTAAATTATTTAAAATATCTAATTTTAGTTGGTGACTATTTACGTCTGCCAATTAATCTTCTACTAAATTTATTAACATGTTTTTAAATATTCTTGCTCGTAAATTATCTTTTATATCGATAGGTACATTAAGTACATTATCACTTGTTGCTACTTTTAAAAGTTTAGCTTCTTTTTTAGTCACAATTTCATCTGATAATAAGTTACTTATGAAAATATCTACTTCTTTTGATGTTAATGTATCTCCAATGCTTGTTATTATATGCATTAGATAATTACTTTGTGTTATATGTATCTTTTTAATTGTTATGTGACCGCCACCTCCTCTTCTACTTTCTACATAATAACCCTGTGATGGTTTAAATCGTGTGGATATTACGTAATTTATTTGTGAAGGCACACAATTAAAATGTTCCGCAAGTTCATTTCTTTGTATTTCTAATTCATCTTCTGTTTTTAACATATCTTTTATAAAATCTTCTATTAAATCTGATATTCTCATTTTTTCACTTCCTTTATGTGAACTTTTGAACTTTGGGGACGGGGCTTAAAGTTCATTTTTTATGTTAATTTATGAACTTTTACCTCCGTCCCTAAAGTTCATGTTTTCTATTTTGACTTTGACTTTCTTTGACCTTTACAAATTATATTATACTCTCTTTTGCAAAAAATGCAAGTACTTTTTTTAATTTTTTTATTTTTTTCGAACAAAATTTCTTATCAATATATTATTTTTATGGTACACTATTTTATATATAAATTATAGGAGGTATTTTAATGAACTTAAAATTTAGTAGTGTTGCTGCTACCCCATCTAACCCTAATTGGAATAATTTAATTTCAAGAAAAGATGAATTGTATAAAAAAGAAAACGATGTACGTTCTGAATTCGAAAGAGATTATGATAGAATTATATATTGTAATGCTTATAGAAGATTAAAGCATAAAACCCAAGTATTCTTTTTACCAAAAAATGATCATATTTGTACTCGTATTGAACATGTAAATAATGTTGATGCAACAAGTTATACCATTGCAAAAGCATTAGGTTTAAATACCACTTTAACAAGAGCTATTTCTATATCACACGATATTGGCCATAGTCCTTTTGGACATAAAGGTGAACAAATCTTAAATAGAATCTGTATGGAAAATGATTTAGAAGCTTTTTGGCATGAAAGAAATGGTTTAAATTTTGTTGATAATATTGAATTGCTAACAAATGTTAACAACGAAGAAAAAAATCTAAACTTAACATATGCAGTAAGAGATGGTATTATATCTCACTGTGGTGAAATTGATGAAATTTCTTTAAAACCTAGAACTGAATTTATCGATTTAGAAAAAGATTATATTAAACTTAACCAATATTCTCCATATACTTGGGAGGGTTGTGTTGTTAAAATTTCTGATAAAATCTCTTATTTAGGCAGAGATATAGAAGATGCCATTTCTATGGGAATACTAGATAGTAATTTAAACGAATTATATGATTTATTAGAACAACCTAGAAGTGCTAATTTAAATAATACTAATATTATAGGTGATTTAATAGCTGATTTATGTATTAATTCCTCTTTAGAAGAAGGCTTAAAATTTTCTGAAACTACATTTGAAAAGATAAAAAGGTTAAAACAATTTAATTACAAATATATCTATAAACACAAATGTATGAACCCTTCAGAAAGATATTTTAGTCTTGTGCTAAATGAAATATTTAATACTTTAAATGAATGTTATGATGGTATGAATACTTTAGAAAAATTAAACAGTATTAAACCATTTTATACTAAAGTAATAGATACTTTTATAAAGTGGATTTCTTGCTATTGGAATATAGAAACAGATAGAACTCATTTAAAAAATAAAATTTTATATGATATGAATAATATTAAAGATTATCAAACAGCTATTATTACATACATTTCTGGTATGACAGATAGTTATGCAATAGAAACATATAATGACATTGTAAAATATTAGGGATTTTAGCAATGTCCCTTTTTCCCTATATTTCCTTTTTTAGACGCACTAAAAACTTGGCGGTAGAAAAAACATCTACTGCCAAGTTTTTTTAATCTAATAAACTATTTAAGTATTCTATATATGTCCTTTGTATTCTAGAATCGTTACAAACTATGTAAATTTTATCTATATCAGTATTTCTAAAAAAGTTATTTATTATACCATCTATTGCAATCTTTACTGCTATATCAACAGGAGCCCTACATGCTCCAATTCCAAGTGTAGGAATTGCAATACTTTTAATATCGTAATCTGCAGAAATTCTAAAAATATTTTTATAGCATTCTTCTAATAATTCATTTTGATTTGTTTCACTTTCATCATACCACTTTGGTACAACTGTATGAATAATATATTTTGTATCAATTCTATATGCTCTTGTTACTTTAGCTTGTCCTTTACTTAATTCGTCAAATTCTCTACATTTGTTTTCTAGCTCTATTCCAGCTCTAGAAAATATTGTACCTTCTCCCCCTCTTCCTAAATTACCAGATGTATTGGCACAAACTAATGCATCTGCTGGAACCTCAGTTATTTCATTATTAACAATTTCTATTCTTCTTAATATATCATTTTTATTTACTGTATTATTATCAATTTCTTTTCCATTTAGTTTATATAATACTTCATCAAATTGTTCACAAATATCTATAATTTCGGAATATTTACGTAAATCAATCTTCCAATCTGAATTAATACTTTTTATTCCATAAATAATTCCAGCTAAGCCTCCTGTACAAGCTGCAATTGTATCTGTATCACTACCCAAGTTAATTGCTCCAATTATCGCTTGATTATATGTATCTGTATTTATAAGTACCCATAAAACTGCTTCTAATGTATCTACTATATAACTTGATGACTTTATTTCGTCTATACCATAATGGTAAATTTCATGATCCAAAATTCTAGTATATGCTCTTATTGTTGGCATAGAAAACATAGAATAATCTAAATTTTGAATTTTGGAATATGCTGCTTTTCTGTTATTAGTATTTAATAATTCAATGGCATAATTAACATACATATAGCATCCCATAATTACTAGCTCATTTGCATGTGTAATAGATGATATGCCAGCGACTAATTTTAAAATTTTGTCCTGCTCTAACCAGTTTAAATATGAGTAATACACTATTGGTAACATTCTCATTAATGAGCCATTTCCATTGTCTGTATTACTTGTACATCCACAATTTACAGCGCTTCTTCTCGTTGTTTTATATTTACCTAGTGCCCTTAAAGTTGTCCTATCGATATCAACGATTTTTCCACCTGGTGTATATTCTCCCTTTTCCATCCACTCTAAAAATCTATTTGCCATATCATTTGCTATAATATCTCCATTAGAATTAATTATCGAGTCCATTGTGGCAATTGTCATAGATGTATCATCTGACCAAGTCCCCTTTGGAACATTATGGCTCATAAAGCCTTCCATCGAAGTTATAGGATTTCTCATTAGTTTTTCCCTGTTGGTAAATTCTACTGGAACTCCCATTGCATCCCCTATTGCAAAACCTATTATTCCATCTTTTGAACTTATCATTTTTGTATCTCCTGTCTTATCTATTGTTTTTTAATTGTTTTCTAATCTCTTTATAATTAGGCATATATTTTTCTACTAAGTTCCAAAATTTATCTGAATGATTCATATATTTTAAATGACATAATTCATGTAATGCAACATATTTAATTTCCTCTTCTGATTTATTAACCAGCTTCAGATTTATTGTTATATTCTTATTACTTGAGCAACTTCCCCAAGCATATTTTATATTTCTAATTCTTATCTTATTTGGAACTAAATTTGTTTGTTTTATTAATTCCGGAAAAATATATTCTAATTTATTTTTTAAATTTTCTATATCTGTTTTAGTATATTCTCTTTCCTCTGGCTTATTTTTACTTTCTTCTAGCTTTTTTAATATCCAATTTCTTTTTTGTTCTACAATTTTATCTATGTATTTTTTAGTAATAAACCTAGGTGCTTTTACTATTACCTCACCATTTTTTATATGAATATATAAATTTTTTACTTTTCCATACTCTATATGATATTTAATCTTTTCATAATTAATAGCATTCATCTAAATTTATACTTTTAAACTCGTGTCCTTCTAAATCTTTAATTATAAATTCTTTATTTTCGTATATCATATAGGTATTAGGATTTCCCTCTCTTGGATCAGATATAGAACCCGGATTTAAATACATATATTCTTTTGTATTTTCTATACATGGTACATGTGTATGCCCATGTATTAAAATCACCTTTTTATCTGAAGGTGGTAAATGATATTTATTATATAAGTGACCATGTGTTATGAAAAATTCATATCCATCAACATTTAGTTTTTTATAATCGCTCATTATTGGAAAATATAATAATGCTTGGTCTAAATCTGTATCACAATTTCCTCTTACTGCAATTATATAATCCATTAAGTCATTCAGGATTCCAGCTGTTTTCTGCCTTTCGTTATTTCTTCCAAATGATAGAAGTGATTTATTATATAGTAAATCTCCTAATAAAATTAATTTTTCTGGTTGTTCTTTATTATATGCCTCTTTAAGTTTATTACAAAAATATGCATTTCCATGTATATCTGATGCAAACATTAATTTCATAATTTTTCTCCTTTATTTTACCTAGTATTGCAAATAAATTAAACATTTATGAACTTTAATCCTACCATAAAATTTGAATTTTATGTGCACTTTTGAACTTTTAACCCCGTCCCTAAAGTTCATTTATCTTTGCGGTAATTTACAAAATAAGAAACATTGCTTACTAAATTATGTGGCATTATTTTCTCGAAAAATCTAGTTATTTTCATAAAAGTACCAGGAACTATTGTAAATTTATTTTTTAGCATTTTCTTTACTGCATATTTTGCAACATATTCACTACTTAATGATGGTGCTGCAAAATCTACTCCTGCTACTTTATTAAAATTTGTTCTTACTGGTCCTGGGCATAATACCGAAATTTTAACTTTTGAATTATTTTTCCTTAATTCTGTTTTTACACCTTGTGACAATCTATAAACATATGCTTTTGATGCATAATATGAGCTCATCAATGGACCTGGTCCAAAAGCTGCCATAGAAGCAACATTTAAAATGTGACCTCTATCTTTTTTTATCATATCTTTTAAATACAATTTCATTAAAATATGAACTGCAGTTATATTAGTTTCTATCATTTGCACTTCTTTATCTAAATCCGTATCGCAAAATTTTCCATGAACACCAAAACCTGCATTATTTATTAAGATATCTATGTCTTCATTTTTTGTTTCTTCATATAGCTTTTCACAATTTTCTTTATTAGATAAATCCATAGTTATTATTTTAGTATTTGTTTTTATCTTTGAGGCAACATCTTTTAATTTTTCTTCATTTCTAGCAACAAGAATTATATCATATCCACGCTTTCCTAATTCTTTTGCTATTTCCTCTCCTATTCCCGATGATGCACCTGTAACTAAAGCTTTCATCTTTTTCCTCCTAAATCTATAGTACATTTTATATTATATACCACAAAATGTCCACTTATATATGTATATTTTTTATATGAAATAACTACATATTTTTATTACTTTAATGATATAATAATTTTGACTTTACAAGTTACGAAAGGATTTAGTTTTATGAAGAAATTATTAATATATTTAAAAAAATATAAAATAAATTTAATAGTTGGACCAATATTAAAATTGTTAGAAGCAATAATAGAAGTACTATTGCCAATTATTATTGCCCTTTTTATAGATAATTATAATACCTTCTCTTCTGCAGAGCTCATGTATTACTCCATTGGATTAATTATACTTGTAATATTAGGACTTATTTTTGCTTGTAGTGCGCAATATATAGCTGCAATTACTTCGCAAGGATATAGCAAAACTTTGCGTGAAAAATTATTTGCTCATATTCAAAGAGTTCCTTCTAATAAATTAAATAGTATTGGTAGTTCTGCCATAGTTAATCGAATTATTAATGATGTTACTAATTTAGAAACAGGAATTGCTATGTTCATAAGATTAGTAATAAGAGTTCCTTTTATTTTTATTGGATCAATTATTATGATCTCATTAATAAACATACAAATTGCAATAAATGTTCTTGTAGCAAGTATTATACTATTTCTAGTAATTTTACTAATTGCAAAATCTGCTAGTAAGATCTATCAAAAAGCTAATTTACAGTTAGACAAGCTAACATTAAGAATAAAAGAAAACTTAACTAATATTAAATTAATTCGTAGTTTTGTAACACAAAATACAGAAAAAACAAAATTTGATAAAGTAAATAATCTAACATATATCTATAGTAAACTTGCAACTATTTTATCCTTTTTACTAAATCCTGTCTCTATATTTATTTTAAACTTTACTACACTAATAGTTTTAAATATAAGCAATGTCGAGTTTGGATTTGGTAATTTATCTAAAGGTGAAATTATTGCAATAATAAATTACATTTCTGAGATGCTATTGGCTGTTGTTGTACTTTCAAACTTAGTTGCAATTTACACAAAAGCTTTCGCTTCTTCAAACCGTATAATAGAATTATTTAACCTAAAAGAGAATAAACAAACTGGTACCCTTAAAGAATTTAAACTTAACAACTATATTTTTGATATATCCAATGTAAATTTTTCATATTTTACTACTAACAATTTAAGAGATATATCATTAAAAATAAAGCCTGGCGAAACTATTGGTATTATAGGTCTTACAGGTTCAGGGAAAAGTACTTTTTTAAAACTTCTAAACAATTCATTAAATATTTCTTCTGGTAACTTAAAATTATATGGTGAAGATATAAGAAAATATGATTCAAGCTTTTTAAAATCTAACATAACATATATTGGTCAAAAGCCAGATTTTATTACAGCTACAATTTTTGAAAACATTGCTTTAGGTAGAGTTACTTCTAAAGAAGAAATACAAAAAAGTCTGGAGCTTTCTAATGCAAGTGAATTTGTTAATCAAAAAGAAAACACCTTAAACTTTGTTTTACAAAATAATGCATCTAATTTATCTGGTGGTCAAAAGCAACGTATAAATATTGCAAGAGGTTTTATTGGTAACCCTAAAGTGTTAATTTTTGATGATGTTACAAGCGCATTAGATTTATATACAGAATCACAAGTATTACAAAATATCTTTAATTATTCTAAAGAACATAATATTACAACATTTATAGCCTCACAAAAAACATCTACAATCAAAAACTGTTCTAGAATCTTAGTTTTTAATAATGGAAAAATTGAAAATATCGGTACACATACCGAGCTATTAAACAATTCTGAATTATATAAAAAAATATATGAACTTCAAAACAGCGTAAGCAAAGGAGCATAATTTATGAAATTATTTAAATTTAAGTTTTCTAAATTTTATATTTTATTAATAATTATTTTTTCTGTCCTTTCTGCAGGCTTAAGTATTACTTATCCTGTTATAATAGGTAATTTAATAGATAAACTAGGAATAAATACAACTTTAATAAATTATTTTATTAGTCTTGCTCTAATATTTATTTTTCTATTTATTAGTAATTTTTTATTAAATTATTTTTTAACTAGTTATGCTACAAAGCTTTCTCGAAATATTAGGACTATTCTTTTTAATAAAATAAATAATTTACCTCTATCTATTTTGGAAAACTTTGAAAAAGGCGAAATTATAAACATGTTTTCTACAGATATAGAAAATATTTCTAATGGAACTATGCAAAGTGTTTCTAAAATTATAAGTGGAATATTTACAATTATATTAGCTACTTATATAATGATAACTTTAAATATACCTTTAACAGTTTTACTTATATTCTTATCTTTACTAATGTTTGTTATATCTAAATATATTGTTTCACATACAAATAATATGTTTGTTAAAAGAGCTGATTTATTAGCAAAGTTAAATGCATATACTGATGAATTAATAAGTGGCAAAAAGACTTTAGATAATTTTAATTATAATGAAATATCTAGCAAAAATTTTAAAGAAAAAAATTCTGAATTATATAACTATGGGTATAAAACGCAGTTTTATTCTTCACTTACAAATCCAAGTACTAGGTTTGTTTCAAACCTTTCTTATATAATAATTGCTATGCTTGGAATTATATTTTGTAAAAACGGAAATTTAACAATTGGTAATATCTCTACTTTTTTAATATATACTAATTTGTTTACTAGACCATTTAACGAAATAACAGCTGTGTTTAGTGAAATCCAAACTGCTATTGCTTCTTACAAAAGGATTTTAAAATTTATAACTACTCCTATTATAGAAAATCTACCTTCTAGTAATAGTATTAAACTGCCAGAAAAACCTAATTATTCTATAGAATTTAAAAATGTATATTTTTCGTATACTGATAAACCTTTTATACAGGATTTTAATTTATATATTCCTAATGGAAAAAGTATTGCTATAGTTGGCAAAACAGGTTCTGGTAAAACTACAATAATTAATTTATTAAATAGATTTTATGAAATATCTAGTGGTGAAATATTAATTGATAATACAAATATAAAAAAGATTAATATTGATAATTTAAGAAAAAATATCGGTATGGTTCTTCAAGATACTAAGATTTTTCAAGGTACTATTAGTGAAAATATTGCATATGGAAAACCTACTGCAAGTATAGAAGAAATTAAACAAGCATCTAAATTAGCTTTTGCTGATTCTTTTATAGAAAAATTACCTGATGGCTATGATACGTATATATCAAATTCTGATATGCTTTCTGAAGGAGAAGTACAGCTATTAAACATTGCCAGAATTATGATAATAAAACCTCCCATCTTAATTTTGGATGAAGCCACAAGTAATATCGATTTACTAACTGAGGATATGATAAAAAAAGCTATTTTAAAATTAACAGAAAATTCTACATCAATAATTATTGCACACAGATTATCTACAATAAAGAACTGCGATTTTATTGTTTTTATAGAAGATGGTAATATCGTAGAAGTTGGAACTCATGATGAATTAATAGATAAAAAAGGAGCATATTATAATATGTACAAAAGCCAATTTAATGCTTAGTAGTTTTATTTAATATAAGTAAAAAAGAAAAGCTTTTAGCTTTTCTTTTTAAATATATTTTTTATCTTATCGAATGCATTTACTTTTGCTCCTTCATTTTTCTTTCCATTTGCTATTCGTTCCATTAATTCTTTTCTTTGTTGTTCGTTTTCACACCAATAATTAAAGTTTAGTAAATTAACCATATCCTTTGTTTCTTTTTTCATTTTTAATTTTTCTAAAGGAGTTCCTTTTGGATATTTAGGTGTATAATTATCGTCTTTTTTACTATTTATTAATTCTCTTAAGTCTTCTGGTATTTTGTTTCTTCTTTCTTCATCTATACTATCCAAAAAAGCACTAAGTTCAGAATAGATTTCTTGGCTTTTACTATCCATACTTATTTCCTCCTTTTCTAACGCTTTCATTTTATCATTTTTTAGGTTGTCTTTCAAGTAAAAAATGTGGATTTATTAAATTGCAGAAATGAAATTTAAATCCCTTTCTACTAATAAAGCCACATTTAATTTCTATTATATTTACTTACTATGTTTATCATCTTTTTTAGTTATATTTTGTAAGCGTTTTGCATTCTCTTTTTGAAAACCTAAGCTTATCCATGCAAATTTCGTTGGTATAAATTCACCATTTCTGCTTACATCTTCTCCAACTTCTATCTCGTTAACATTCTTTTCTTTTTTCATAATATATTCACCTAAAATATATTATGTCTTAAGTCGTTTTATTTTATACTACATTTTTCTAAATACGCCAGCTACTTTACCAAGTATCTTACAATCTGGAACAATTATTGGAGCCATTGTACGATTCTCTGGTTGTAATCTTATATAATCTTTTTCTTTATAGAATGTTTTTACTGTTGCTTCGTCATCTATTAACGCTACAACAATTTCACCATTTTCTGCAGTATTTTGTTGTTTTACTAATATATAGTCGCCATCTAAAATACCTGCTTCTATCATACTTTCTCCTCTAACAGTTAGCATAAAGCTTTCTGAATTTCCTACGAAATCTAAAGGAATTGGAAAAGTATCTGTTATATTTTCTACTGCTAATATTGGTGCACCTGCAGTTATTTTTCCTACAACTGGTACATCTACCAATTCTTTACCAGCATATAAATCTTTTGGTTTTCTTATAACATCCTCTTCATTAACAACTCTTAACGCTCTTCCTTTTTGAGATTCTTTTCTTATATAACCTTTTTGTTCTAATTTCTCTAAATATCCATGTACTGTTGCTGTTGAATTTAGCCCTACAGCTTTACAAATTTCTCTTACTGATGGTGGATATTGATTAGCTTTTATTTGTTTGGATATAAAGTTTAAGATTGCTACTTCTCTTTTATTTAAATCGCTTTTATCTTTTTTCACTTGTTCACGCCTCCACTTTATTTTTTTACATACTATCATATGATTTTTTGTTTGTCAAACAAAATTTCGTTTTTTCTTAAATTTTATTCTATAAAACAGAAATGCCCCTGGCTTTCGCCAGGGGAAAAAGATGTGAAGTTTTGTTTTTTTAAATAATTTCTGCTGATGTACCCGGATTTTCTACTTCTGGAAGGTCGTCGGACGTAATGTAGATTATTATTAAATCTACAATATCTGATAAAGTATCCACATTGTCTTCCAACTGTTCGTTTTGATACTCGATAAGATTCACTTCCTGTTGCAGTTGCTCGATTCTCTGTTCGAGATATTTAAGCTCTGTATTCATGCTTCCAAAGTAATATCCTAAAAAAGCACAAAGTACTGCTATAAGAATCCATCTTATAGTCTTATATCGTTCCACCTTTGATTGTGGCTGCTCTAATTTTTCATAATCTTCTTCGAGTTCTTCTCTACTCCACTCTTCGAAGCGTTCATGTCTTCTTGCTTCTTCCCGAAGCTCTTCGGTGCTATACTCCTCGAAGGTATAATTACTTCTTAACAAATCTTCCAAGTCCTGGTCAGAGAATTCGTTCAAATTAATATCTGGAAGAAGAATTCTTAATTCATTCTCCAGTTCTTTCCGAGTATACTTGGAGAAATCCTTATATACGCGGATTTCTTCTTCCAAGTCTTTACGTGACATTTTTTCGAATCTGTCTTTAAAAATCATATGCATTTAACCTCCTAATATGACTGAATCTTCGACATTTTCATAGTACTCTTTAATTACAACATTCAGTTCTTCCAACGTTTTTGGACTTGTTCTCTCAATATACGCATATAAGAAGTAGTTGAATGTTCTGATTAATTCCATCTTCTCCTGCATACTTCCCTCATAAGAAATGGCTTCTTCTGTAGCTTTTGCTACATACTTGTGAACTAGGTCGTTGATAAATTTAAAATCCTGTTCCTTGGCCCAGCCCTTTTCGACTGCTTCAACACCTTCATTTCCAATTTGTTCATACGCTGCAGGTAAGCATACCTTCAGTAAGAATAGCTTCTCGCTATTCTTTTTGTTAAACTCTCTCATTCTTTTGAGCCTCCTTCACTTTTTTCTGCATTTTATTATACCATACTTAACATAATTTTCCAAGTGTCAAATCAGGATTTAACCAACGTCCCCCAAATCCCGATTAATAATTTTTTACGATTTTTATTGAATATTTATACATATTATGTTAAAATGTGTTACATATTAATATAAACGTTTGATAAGAGAATAGTAACATATTTAATTTTTTTAGAGAGTTTACGGGTGGTGTAAGTAAATAAAATTTATATGTGAATCTACTCTTAGATGTTTTTAGTGAAAACTAAACCGTAAGTTAGGCGGTTATCCTACTAATCGAGTGTATTATTTTTATAATAACTTAAGGTGGCACCGCGGATTATATTCGTCCTTATATTTTTATATAAGGACGATTTTTGTTTGTCTAAATTAAATTGTGCTTGTTTTAGCCCAATTTATTAGAATATATTTTGTATAATGGAGGTATTTTTATGGAACATGTAGAAATTGGAAAAGTTTATCGTCATTTTAAAGGAAATTATTATTTTGTAGAAAATGTAGCTTGTGATTCGGAAACAAAAGAAAGAATGGTAGTATATAAACCTTTATATCCAAGAGAAGATGGAAATTATATTTGGGTAAGACCAGAAAAAATGTTTTTAGAGGAAATTCCAGAAAGACCAGACAATATTACTGGTCAAAAACATAGATTTGAAGTAGCCAAAGACTTAACTTTAGATTATACAAAAAAATAATTAGGAGGAATTAATATGATAGATATTAAATTTTTAAGAGAAAATCCTGACATTGTTAAGGAAAATATAAAGAAAAAATTTCAAGATGAAAAACTAGTTTTAGTTGATGAAGTTATAGATTTAGACAAAAAATCTAGAGAAGCTACACTTACTGGTGACGAATTAAGAAACAAAAGAAAAACACTAAGTGCTGAAATTGGAAATTTAATGAGAAATGGTAAAAAAGATGAAGCAGAAAAAATTAAAGCTGAAGTTCAAGAAATCAATAATAAACTAGAAGAAAATGAAGCTTTAGAAAATAAATATGCAGAAGAAATTAAAACTAGAATGATGAAAATTCCAAACATTATGCATGAGTCTGTTCCAATAGGAAAAGATGATAGCGAAAATGTAGAAATTGAAAAATTTGGAGAACCTGTAGTTCCAGATTATGAAATTCCATTCCATGGTGAAATTTTAGAAGCTTTAGGTGGATTAGACTTAGATAGTGCAAGACGTGTTGCAGGACAAGGTTTTTACTACTTAATGGGAGATGTTGCAAGATTACATTCTGCTGTTTTAACATATGCAAGAGATTTTATGATTAATAAAGGGTTTACTTATTGTATACCACCTTATATGATTAGAAGTGATGTAGTAACTGGTGTTATGAGTTTTGAAGAAATGGATGCAATGATGTACAAAATTGAAGGAGAAGATTTGTACTTAATTGGTACAAGCGAGCATTCTATGATTGGAAAATTTAAAGGACAAATTCTAAAAAAAGAGGATATGCCTTATACAATGACATCATATTCTCCATGTTTTAGAAAAGAAAAAGGTGCACATGGATTAGAAGAACGTGGTGTATATAGAATTCATCAATTTGAAAAACAAGAAATGATTGTTGTATGCGAACCAGAAGATTCTTGGGATTGGTATAATAAAATGTGGTCATATACAGTAGAATTCTTTAGAAGTATGAATATTCCAGTAAGAACTTTAGAATGTTGTAGTGGTGACTTGGCAGACTTAAAAGCTAAATCTTGTGATGTAGAAGCATGGAGTCCAAGACAAAAGAAATATTTTGAAGTTGGAAGCTGTTCTAACTTAACGGATGCACAAGCTCGTAGATTAGGAATTAGAATAAAAGGTGAAAAAGGAAACTATTTTGCACATACTTTAAACAACACTGTTGTAGCTCCACCACGTATGTTAATTGCAATTATGGAAAACAATTATCAACCAGATGGAAGTGTAATCGTTCCAGAAGTATTAAGACCATATATGGGTGGATTAGAAAAAATTACAGTAAAATAGAAAATAGGGATTGGGGGACGTTCCTTAAATCCCTATTTGAAAAATCAAAACCAAGAAATTTATAAAAATTTTCTTGGTTTTGTTATTTATACTTAATTATTTAAAATATAAAAGTTATATCTTTTGTTTCAGTATCTATAATACTAGCTCTATAAACACATATTACATTTGTTTCGTTTTTTAAAGTTTTCTTTGAATTAATATGTTGATGTCCGTGTATATTAAAAATAGGTTTATACTTTTTTATATATTTAGATATAGCTTTTAATCCACAATGTGCTAAATCTTTTCCATCAGAATATAATTTATATGGAGAATCATGTGACAGTAAAATATCTGCTTTAGGGCATTTCATTAATAATTTCCTTGCTTCTTTTTGTGTAAACATCGGAAATTCTCCACGTTTATATCTATTACTTCCCTCAAATCCTAAAAAACTAGTACCATTTATTTCTATTAACTTACAATGTATATTAGGAATATTTCTTGCTTCCAATACACCAAATTCATCATGATTTCCTAGTATCCCATAAACTTTATCCTTATCTAAGTACATCAAAAGCATATCAATATATTTTCCACTTATATCTCCAAGAAAAAAACATACATCATATTCTAAGTCTGCTAATTTTTCTGCTTCTTCTGGTAATAAATGATGACAATCTGTTATTATTAATATTTTCACAATTTTCTCCTATATTATTTTTCTTAGTTTCTTTTGCACTTTTGCTCTAAATTATTTAGCATTTTCTCTAATTTCTCTACTTCTTCAATATGCACTCTTCCGTTTTTTGAATCACCATAATCATCAATAAAATCATATATTTCCCAATATGTATCTGCTATATCCTTATCTTCTATTAAGGCTAAACTTTCTACTTCTTTTTGTCTACTACTTAATTCATACTTCTCAAATGCTAATGAAATTTTTTGAAGACATTCTCTTATTTCTGATATCTTATTAAGTAAAATTTCTTTTTGTTCTTCACTAGATAAATTTCTTATTTGAACTTTTAATTCTAATGCATCTTTTAATAATTCTCTATCAGTTTTATTCATTTTCTCCTCACTCCTTTTTTATAAAATATCATATAAGAAAAAATTTTTCAATAATATTAATTTTTGATAATCCCTTATTTTTTTGTCATTGTAAATTCGCTAATTTTATGTTAAAATATATCAATATTAATAGTAAGGAGAATTTTTATGATAGTAAAAGAACCCAAATTTGAGATTTCTGCAGTTGGACCTAAACAATATCCTTCAACTAATTTTCCAGAGGTTGTATTAGTCGGTAAATCTAATGTTGGTAAATCTTCATTTATAAATACTTTAATTAATAGAAAAAAACTAGCAAAAACCAGTAGTGAACCTGGTAAAACTAGACAAATAAATTTTTACAATATAGATTCTAAATTCTATTTTGTCGATTTACCTGGCTATGGATATAGTAAAATGTCTAAAAAAGAGCAAGTTATAGTTGGAAATTTTATAGAAGAATACCTTCATAAAAGAAAACAAATTTCTTTAATTATATTTTTAGTTGATATAAGACATAAACCAACAGAAAATGATAAGTTAATGTATAATTATATTATAAGTAGTAAAATTCCATTTATCATTATTGCAAATAAAGCAGATAAGATTGCAGTTACTAAAGTTGATGCGGCTACACAAGAAATTCAGAAAACTTTAAATCCAATTGGTGATATCACTACTTTACCATTTTCTTCTGAAAGAAGAATTTATACAGAAAACGTTTGGAATGAAATCGAAAAATATATTTAAAAGATATCTGCATAAAGGAGAGCTGGATAAAATCCAACTCTCCTTTTTCAACATACAAACATTGTACATTAGGCGACACAATAAGTCGTAATCTTAAGCTTCTCGTCCACTTCTTTTTTTACTATACCTTTTTCTAAGGCTTCTTTAATTCCAGCATTAAACTCACTCGGCTTCATTTGAAGATCAACCTCTATAGTTTTAGAAGCGACTTCTCTTTTTGCCCTAAACAGATAAGCCCATATTCTCCAACTAGCAGAAATTTCGTATGAAC
Source organism: Clostridium sp. CAG:354_28_25 (assembly GCA_001915925.1). Taxonomy (GTDB): domain Bacteria; phylum Bacillota; class Clostridia; order TANB77; family CAG-508; genus Merdicola. The sequence continues at coordinate 45,621 of MNRL01000020.1, read as the reverse complement.
CACCTTCACTAAAGTCATCATTAAACACTATTACTTCAGCTTTATTTAGTGCAGTGATTACATCACTAAGTTGCTGGGCGCGTGGTCCTGCAAACTTTTTCTGTGCTAGTTTTACAACAAATTTGTTTTTGGTCGAAAAGATATATTTTAGTACATCTTCATAATCCTCGTTCAAAAACAAATGTTGCATAATATCCTTTTTTTCGCTTTCACTTAATTTTTGGGTCTCATCCTCTTCAGCTGCCTCTGAGCTGTCGCCTCGTTGTGGCGTTTCAGGTTCTTTAGATTGTGCTTCTTCGTCACCTGCAGGTTCTTTCTTTTCTTCCTCACCTGAAGATTCTTCAAGTGGTTCATGCTTTGGTTGCTCTACATTAGCACTTTTGATGGGACAAAAATATTTTTTCTCGTCATTCTTCTGTACTTTTCCGTTATTGTATAACCTTCGAATTATATTATTTACAGAAGAATACTCAATTCCTGTTTTCTCAGAAATCTCTTTTATTGAAAATGCCCGACCTATGTTTTCTTCCAAAAAGCCATAAACATTTTCTGTAAGTGTCCCATACCTCTGACTCTTTTGAACATTCTTAACTTCTTCTTTACTCCTCTTTTCTTCCACATATGAAAAAGTAACTTCTGAAACTAAATTTTTATGCAGTAAGTTTTTAAATAACTCTACCGCTAGTTCTTCGGTTATGTCGTCTAACTCTAACTCCCCTTCAATCCGTACCTTAATGCCTGAATCAGGATAAAGAGTATTTAGCACAACCAGTTGCGCATCTTTATCTTGTACATTAACCTTAATCATAACATACTCCTTTCGATGCTAAGTTAACGAGTTACAGCTTTTTTTTACTATACATCATCCTTTCTAAAATAAAATATTATTTTAAGCAAGTCCCAACTAGTAAACTCGTAACATTTCATCACAAATTTCTGATTTTTCAAATAAAAAATAGGGCATTTAAGAACATCCCTAAATCCCTATCTTAATTTATTTTTTTAGTTATCATTTTTAAAGCTTTTTGTCTTTCTACTAATATAAAATGTCCACATCCTTCGCATTTTAAACCGAAGTCTACACCAACTCTTGTTATCTTCCATAATTTACTTCCACATGGATGTGGCTTTTTTGTTCTTACTATATCCCCTACATTATATTCCATTATAACACCTCTGTTGCTTTTACTATTACTCTTTCTTTTGAATCATCTGTACAAGTTATTAATGTAATATCTTTTCTACCATTTGTTAATTGGCTAACTGGTGACATATCATCATCTGTAACGGTATATTTATTGTATACTGTATATTTTACTGTTCTTCCCTTTGTATCTGTTATCTCTATAATATCACCATTTTCTAATGTTGGAACCTTGCTAAAGAATTTCTTATTCCTATAATTATGACCTGCTATACAGAAGTTACCAACCTCGTTTGGCTCGCCATACATAAATTTTGTAGGTGCTTTTTTTAATAATTCCTCGGTTGTTTCTGACAATACTGGATAATAAATATTTATTTTTGGAATTCTAATAGTTGCAATTGGTTTATATACATGTCCATCTGCTGTTGTAAACTCTTTTGATAAAACAGATTTTGTTTCTTCGTCTAAATTTGCAATAGCTGAATCATCTTCTGTTCCAACTGTATTTACATCATTATCTAGCATTACAACTAATTTTTCTGTTGGCTTTGTTGTTTGATCTTCCCCAACAATATTTGCACCAGCCAATATTTCTTGAGAAACCGCTTCATCTTTGTTTTTATTATATTCTGCATATATGTAATAAGAAGATAAGACACAAACTACTACAAGTGAAATAAAAAATTCGAATTTATATAATTTCTTTTTTCGCTTTATTTCAGGTGTTATATATAATTTTTCTGTAACCAGAATTTGATTCATGTTTACCTCCTTCTTAATCTTTTTTCACAAGCATATTATATCATTTTAATATGGCTTTTGCAATAACCAATTTATGTATTAAGATTATTAGAAAGCTCAGCAAATTGGTCTATAGTAAGCTTTTCACTTCTTATTTTTTCGTCTATATTTAATTTACTTAAGAGCTGTGTTAACTCTTCTTTATTTGATATTCCATTATTAGTTAACGAATTTAATAATGTTTTTCTTCTTTGTAAGAAGGCTACTTTTATTAATTTAAAAAATCTTTCTTCATTTTGTACTTTTACCGGAGGTTCTTTTCTAATATTTATCTTTATTACTTCTGATGTAACAGAAGGTTCTGGAATAAAAGAACTTTTTGGAACTTCTAATAACTTTTCTGGCTCGCCATAATAATACACCGTATATGTTATAGCTCCAGTATTTTTCCCTCCTGGAATTTCTGCTAAACGGTCTGCTACTTCTTTTTGAATCATTACAGTTATACTTGTAATATCTATCTTACTTTCTAATAACTTCATTATTATTGGAGTAGTTATATAGTATGGTAAATTAGCAACAATTTTGGCATTCTTTAAATTAAATTTTTCTTTTGCTTGCTTTATAATTTCATTTAAGTCTACTTTTAATATATCATTATTTATTACTTCAAAATTTTTATAAAGAAAAAATCTTTCTTCTAATATTTTTATCATTCTTTTATCTAATTCTACACATATAACTCTTCCTGCATTTTCTAATAAATATTTTGTAAGTGTTCCAAGGCCTGGGCCTATTTCTATAACTAAATCGTCTTCATTAATATTAGATTTTTCTATTGCTGTCTCTATAACGTTTTCATCTACTAAGAAGTTTTGTCCAAGATTTTTATTAGCTTTAATATTATATTTATCCATTAAAAATTTTGTTTCTTCATATAAATTCATAGTATCTCCTAACCTTTTTATCGTGCATTATGCACTATTTATACACTTTTTAATTATAGCAAGCTTAAGTTAATTATGTCAAATTCTTTTGTGAAAAATCTGTGTTTTTATTGATTTTAACATACACTTAATATAAAATATATGAAGTATTTTATAATCGGGATTTTAGGAACGTCCCTATATCCCGAAAAGGGAAAAAAGAACGTCCCCAAATCCCGTTTTTTGAGGTGATGCAGATGAAGAAAAAAAATAATAATAAATTTAATTTGCCTAAGACAAAAAAAAGTAATAATAAATTATATAAATCTGCTAATAATGAATTTTCTACTAATTTATTAGCTGTTAAAAAGTTTAGAATTGTATTAGCTTCTTTACTAATAATATTTTTACTTTTAATTATTAGACTTATTTGGTTGCAATTTGTTCAGGGTTCAGATTTAAAAGAACAAGCCTATAATCAACAAACTACAGACCAAATCATAAGTACCAGCAGGGGCACAATATATGATTCTACAGGTAAAACATTAGCAATAAGTACTCCAACAGATACTGTAACTATTAATCCAAAAAAAATAGTTGGGTCTAATGATGAAGAAACTAAAGCAAAAAAAGAAAAGGTTGCTAAAGCTTTTTCTGAAATTTTTGAACTAGATTATAATGAAACATTAGAAAAAGTTAATAGTACTTCTAATGTTCAAACTATAGCCAAAAAAGTTGATAAAGATAAGATAGATAAATTAAAGCAATGGATGGAAACTGAAAAAATAAGTACTGGTATTAATATAGATGAAGATACAAAAAGAGTTTATCCATATAATAATTTAGCTTCTAACTTAATTGGATTCTGTGGAACAGATAATACTGGTATTCAAGGAATAGAAGATAGTTGGAATAGTGTTCTTCAGGGTACCCCTGGTAAAATAACGACATCAACAGATGCAATTCAAGAAGAAATTCCAGATAGCAATCAAACTTATATTCCTGCAGAAAATGGTAGTGATATTGTTTTAACTATAGATTATTATATTCAAACTGTATTAGAAAAATATTTAAAACAAGCAGTAGAAGAAAACAATGCAGATAGTGGTACAGTAGTAGCAATGGCACCAAGTACAGGAGATATTCTAGGTATGGCTTGCTATCCAGATTATAATCTTAATACTCCTTTCGAACCAAATACAGAAGAATTAAAAGCTACATGGGATACTTTAGATTCTACTACACAATCTGATGCACTATATAATATGTGGAAAAACAATGTAGTATCTTCACCTTATGAACCTGGTTCTCCTTATAAATTAATAACTGCTGCTACTGCATTAGAAGAAAATATTACTAGCGAAGATGTTCCTAATGATTTTTATTGTAATGGTTCTATAGAAGTAGCTGATAGAAAAATTAGCTGTTGGACCCAAGCTCATAAAGGAGCAAAAACTCTAAGACAAGCCTTACAGGTTTCATGCAACCCTTCTTTAATACAATTAGGTCAGCGTATTGGTGCTGAAACTTTATACAAATATTACCAAGCATTTGGATTTTTTGATAAAACAGGTATAGACTTACCTCAAGAAGCAAGTAGTACATATTGGAAACTAGAAGATGTTAAAGATGTAGAACTTGCTACAATGTCTTTTGGACAAAGGTTTACAATTACTCCAATTCAATTAGTTTCTGCAGTTTCTGCAATTGCAAATGATGGAATCTTAATGAAGCCAAGGATTGTAAAGCAAATTATAAATCCTGAAACCGGTACAACTACAGATATTGAGCCAGTTCAAGTAAGACAAGTAATTTCTAAATCTACTTCTGAAAGAATGAGAAATCTAATGAAATCAGTTGTAGATGATGGTTCTGGTAGACTTGCTAAAGTTGAAGGATATTCTATAGGTGGAAAAACTGGTACCTCAGAACCACAAGCAGGACGTGAAGATGAAGGTTATATTGCATCATATGTTGCAATTGCTCCTACAGAAAAACCAGAGATTTGTTTACTAATCGCTGTACATAACCCAAATCCTAATAATGAAGGTAGTCACCAAGGTGGTCAAGTTTGTGGACCTGTAGTTTCACAAATGTTATCTGAAATATTACCTTATTTAGGTTTAACTTCTAGTAACGCTCAAACTTCTACAGATACTGTAGAAGAAGATACAAGTTATGCAACAGTTCCTGATATTAGAAATAAAACAGTTACAGAAGCAGAAAAATTATTAAAGCAAGCTGGATTTACTACAAAAGTAAATATTAGTGGTGATAAAAATTCTACTCTAGTAACAGACCAAACACCAAAACCTGGCTCTAGTATTCCTAAAGGATCTATAATAGTTTTATATACAGAAGAAAACGATACAAGAGTTTCTGTAAAGGTTCCAGATTTTAAAGATAAAACTTTAGCCCAAGCAGAAAATATGGCAAAAGCAAATAATTTGAATATTACAACAGAGGGTTCTGGAACAGTTATAAGTCAAAGTATAATGGTAGATACTGCTGTTGAGGAAGGAACAATTATAAAATTAACATTATCTACAGAAAGTGATGGTACTAATCAATAATAAAAAACATCTCATTATTTAAATGAGATGTTTTTTATTTCTATCTTACCTATACTTCTTGACGTGTTTTATAATCATATACAACTTTTCCAAATTTTAATTCGTTAAATTTCTTTTGAAGCTCTACTATAATTATTGGGGCTATAGAAATTGCTATAGTTATTAACCATTGTGTAGTATTAAGCTGTGTTAACTTAAATATTTCTGCTAAAGTTGGTACAAATACTATACCTAATTGTAATACTGTTCCTAATAAAAATGCTCCCACCAAATATTTATTTTCAAACAAGCCAACTTTAAATATAGATTCTTCACTTTTTACATTAAAGCTGTGTATTAATTCTAGCATTCCTAAACTTATAAATGCCATTGTTCTTGCAACTTCTATTCCATAATATCTATTTCCTATGAAAAATGCTAAAATTGTAAACATTCCAATCATAAAACCTTCTACTACTATTTTTCCCATTAGTCCATCTGCAAATATACTCTTTCTAGAGTCCCTTGGTGGTCTATTCATTATATCTTTTTCTGGTGGTTCTAAGCCTAACGCTATCGCTGGCAAAGAATCTGTAACTAAATTCACCCATAATAATTGTACTGCAAGCAATGGAGATTTTACTCCAAGTAATAATCCTACAAATATTGTAACTATCTCTCCTATATTAGTAGCAATTAGGAAATGTATAGCTTTTTTAATATTATCAAAAATATTTCTTCCCTGCTTTACCGCATCTACAATTGTAACAAAATTATCATCATTTAAAATCATGTCTGCGGCATTTTTAGCTACATCAGTTCCTTTACGTCCCATTGCAATTCCTATATCAGATTTTTTAAGTGCTGGTGCATCATTTACACCATCACCTGTCATTGCAACAACTGCTCCAGTTTTCTGGAAAGCTTTAACAATTCTTACTTTGTGTTCAGGTGTAACTCTTGCAAATACAGAATAATTCATTATATCTTTTTCTAATTTACTATCTGGAATTTTATCTAATTCTTGCCCAGTTATTGCTAATTCTCGTCCTCTTAATATTTCTAAATCCTTTGCAATGGCTTTAGCAGTTGTAATGTGATCTCCTGTAATCATTACAGTTTTTATACCAGCTCTTCTACAAGCTAAAACAGCTTCTTTTACTCCCTTTCTTGGTGGATCAATCATTCCAATTAAACCTTCAAAAATTAGTCCTTTTTCTAAAAAATCTGCCGATATTTCTTTTGGCATTATATCTACATCTAAATATGCAACTCCTAATACTCTTAACGCCTTTTCTGCCATTTTTTCATTTTTATTTTTTATCTTACTTAAAAATGTACTATTCATATCATGTACAGTATTGTTTTCTTCATAATAATCGCAAATACCTAATAATATTTCTGGAGCACCTTTTGTTATAATTCTATACTTTCCATTTTCTAATTCGTTAACCGTTGTCATTAATTTTCTATTAGAGTCAAATGGAATCTCACAAATTCGTGGTAATATTTTATTTTGTTTTTCTTTAACTGCTTCTTTTACTATTGCAACCTCTGTAGGCTCCCCTTCTACTACTCCCTCATTTATCTCACAATTACAGCATAATGCTCCATATTCTAGAATTTTATTTTTATTGCCTATAATCTCTACTACTTTCATATTGTTTTCTGTAAGTGTTCCTGTTTTGTCTGAACAAATTACTTTACTACTTCCCAATGTTTCAACTGCAGGTAGTTTTCTTATTATTGCATTCCTTTTTGCCATTTTTGTAACTGCAATGGAAAGAATAATTGTTACAATTGCAGGCAAACCTTCTGGAATTGCTGCAACTGCTAAACCTACTGATGTCATAAACATTTCTACTACTGATATTTTCTTTATAACTCCTATAACGAAAATCAAAGCACAAATTACTACACAGGCAATCCCAAGCACTTTACCTACTTCGCTTAACTTCTTTTGGATTGGTGTTTGTGGAGCCTCATTTGTTATTATCATACTTGCAATTTTTCCAACTTCTGTATTCATTCCTATATTAGTTACAATTCCTTCTGCGTGTCCATTTACTACCGCTGTACCTGCAAAAACCATATTTTTCATGTCACCTAGAGGAACTTTTTGGTTATTAAATAATGCATTTTCATCTTTTTCTACTGCCTCTGTTTCTCCTGTTAGACTAGACTCTTCTACTTTTAAATTATATGTATTTATTAATCTAATATCTGCTGGAACATAACAACCTGTTTCTAAAATAACGATATCACCTGGTACTATATCTTCACCATTCACAGTAAGAACTTTCCCGTTTCTTCTAACTTTCGCTACAGGAGCTGACATTTTCTTTAATGCCTCTATAGATTTTTCTGCTTTTGCTTCTTGAATTAATCCCATTAATCCATTAAATAAAACTATTGCAATAATTATTATAGAATCAAAATAATCGCCTGTCCCTTCTAAATAACTTACAACAGCTGAAATTATTGCCGCGATAATTAAAATTATTATCATAAAATCTTTAAACTGATTTATAAATTTTACTAGTAAGCTTTCCTTTTTTCCCTCTTCTATCTTGTTTTTTCCAAACTCATCCTGTCTTATTAGTACATCTTTATCTCCCAAACCAGTCTTAATGTTTGTCCTAAGTTCTTTTTCTACTTCTTTAATATTTTTAGTATGCCACATATAAATCTCTCCTTTGTATAGTTTATTAATTTATATGCTTATACTATTTTTTTATTCCTATATTACACTTATTTTTTTAGTTTACATATTATATATAGAGGTGATATGATGCTACTTACTATTATCTTGCTTGCTTTATCTGTTAGTATTGATTCATTTGGAATTGGAATTACATATGGGCTTAGAAAAACATCATTATCTACTCCTGCAAAATTTATCTTGTTTTTTGTTTCATTACTTTTTGTAGGTATTTCTGTTGCATTTGGATATTTCCTAATTTCTATCCTTCCGGCTAATATAATAAAAATTATTAGTGTAATTCTTCTAGTCTTTATGGGATTTTTAATTATATACGAAGCAATGAATACTAATGAAAAAAAAGAATATAAAAGTCATAAGATATTTCTAAAATCTTTGGGTATAACTATACAAATTATTAGAAATCCAATCTCCTCTGATTTAAACAATTCAAAAATAATTGAAAAAAATGAAGCATTATATTTAGCATTTGCTCTTTCTTTAGATTCTATTTGTGTTGGTATTACAAGTTCATCATTTGGAATGTATAGTTTACTATTTCCTATACTAGTTCCTCTTTTTCAATTTATTTTTCTTAACGCAGGAATTATTCTTGGTAAGAAAATTGTGTTATACAACACATCCTTAAAAAAATGGAATATAATATCTGGAGTCTTATTAATAGTTATTGGTATTTTGAGAGGAATCGGAACATAGGGATTTTTGGGGACGGTCCTAAAATCCCTGTTTACATTATTTTTTATCCCACTAGATAAAATCTAGTGGGATATATTGTTCATACAAGAGGGAAAAAAAGAACGTCCCCATATCACTATTTTAATTTCATAGAAAGTAGTTTGCTAATTCCATTTTCTTCCATTGTTATTCCATATACTGTATCTGCTGCTTCCATAGTACCCTTTCTATGTGTAATTACTAAGAATTGTGTGTCTTTTGCAAATTTCTTTAAGTATTCTGCATATCTGTTAACATTAACATCATCTAGTGCTGCTTCAATTTCATCTAATACGCAGAATGGTGCAGGATTTATTTTTAATATTGCAAATAATATTGCAATAGCTGTAAATGCCTTTTCCCCGCCAGATAATAAAGTCATATTTTGAAGTTTCTTTCCTGGTGGTTGTACTCTAATATCTATTCCACAGTTTAAAACATCATCTTCGTTTTCTAGTATTAATTCTGCTTTTCCTCCACCAAATAATTCTTTAAACACCTCATCAAAGTTTTTATTAATAAGTTTAAATTTTTCTTTAAATTGAGCTTTCATAATAGTTATCATTTCTGAAATAACATTTCTAAGTTTAGCCATAGAATTTTCTAAATCTAGTCTTTGCTCACACATAAAGTCATATCTTTCTTTTAAGGTTTGATATTCTTTAATAGAATCAATATTTATACTTCCTAAATCTCTTATTTGATTCCTTAAATAATTAACATCTTTTTGGGTTTTTGATGGGTCTGTTGTTTTTACAAAACCTTCTGCATTATTAGGCGTTAATTCATATTCTTCCCACATTCTATTAATTACATCTTCTAAGTCTTGAGAGGTTTTATTTTTCTTTAAGTCAATTTTTACTAATTGCTCTTTTAAATCTTGCAATCTTCCAAATTGTTCTTCTATTTCTTTTTCTATTTTTTCTAATTCTGTGTTCTTTTCATTTTTATTTTTCTTTAATTCTTCTATTTTTGAACCACTATTTTTAACGTTTTCTTTTATCTCGATAATTTTTGCTTTAAATTCTTCTATTTGTGCTCTTAAATTTTCTTCTTCCAGTTTATTTTGCTCTATTTGTTCGTTTTTAGCTTTAATACTATTTTTATTATTTTCGATATCAGTATTAATTCTTTCTGTCATTTCATCTATTGACATTTCGCTTTCTTCAAAAGATGATACAGATATTTTTAAATTTGTTATATCCATATTTAAATTATCTATATATGTTTGATCATCTTTATTTAATTTAACAAATTCCGCTACTACTAAATTTAAAGTTTGTATTTCTTTTTCTAGATTTGCTAAATCTTCTATTAATTTTTCCTTATTTTCTGCAATATCTTTTTTCTGATTATTTAGATTTTCTATTTCCTGTTTCGTTTTATCCATTCTAACTGTTAATTTATCAACATTTTCTGAGATTAATTCCACTTTTTGTTTTTGTGTTGCATATTCTATATCTATCTCTTGTAAATTACTTTCTAAATGTTCTATTGTTTCTAATAGTTCTTCTATGCTAGCTAAATATTCTTCTTTCTCTTTTTCTTTATTTTTTAATTTTGAATTTAATTCGTTTAAATTTTCTTTTAAATCCTCAATTTCTCTACTTCTTCCTAGAATATTTACAGTTTTAGTTTGCACTGACCCACCTGTCATAGCACCAGAAGAATTAATTATATCACCTTTTAGTGTTACAACTCTAAATGCGTAATTATTCTTTTTAGCGACAGCAATTCCAGCCTCCATATCGTCTACAACAACTGTTCTTCCTAGTAAATTGTTAAATATTCCATCATATTTTTTATCATATTGTACTAAGTCAGAAGCAATACCAATTACACCCTTAATATTTAAATTGGCTCTGTCTAATTTTTTACCTTTAACGGCTGAAATAGGTAAAAAAGTTACTCTTCCTAAATTATTTTTTCTTAAATATTCTATTAATTTTTTTGCTTCTTGTTCTGTTTCTGTAACTACATTCTGAAGACTTGCTCCTAAACTCATTTCTATTGCAACTTCATATTCTTTTTTCACATTTAATAGGTTTGCTACAACATCATGTAATCCTTTTTTAAGTTCTGGATTCATATCTGCTGATTTAAGTAATGATTTAACACTTTTTGTGTAACCTTCTTTTTCTTTCTCGGTTTCTTCTAGAAATTTTAGTCTGGCTTCTTTTATTCTTATTTCTTGACCTAAGGTATTAATTTCTGTTTCAAAACTTTTTATTTTATTGTCAGCCTCTATTTTTTTATTCTCTATCTCACTTAAATCATTTTTTAATTTATTTCTTCTTGATTCTATCTCTATAAAGTTTTGCTCAATCTCACTCTTTTTTAATCTTGCCCCATCTAATTCAGAAATCGTAAGTTCTAATTCTTCTGTTTTAGCTTTTATATTTTTTTCTACAGAATCTGTAGTTACATCTTGTGTGTTTATATCATTTTGTACTTCGTATTTTCTATCTGTATTTTCCTCAATTATCTTCTTTTTATTTTCTATTTCTAATTGCTTATCAGATAATTTTGCAGTTAATTTGTTTAATTCCTCTTCCTTTTCCTTTAATTCTTTTTCGAATTTTTCTTTATTACTAAATAAATTCTCTTTTTTAGCTATTTTTTGTTTCTTTTCTTCTTCTAACTCTACTATTTTATCATTTATCTCTGCAATTTCTGTTTCATATCTTTTATTATTTTCTTGTATATTATTAATTCTTTCTTCTGATACATTTATATTAGAATTTATCTTTTCTATTTGATTAGAACTTTCGAAACCAATATTTTGCATAGATTCTATTTCTTCTATTAAATTATTTATCTCTACTTTTAATTTGTTCTTTTTTTCATTCTTTTCTTCTTGGCTTTTTTGTTCATTTTCATAAGTTGAATTCATAATATCTTCATCAGCTGTTATCTTTTCTAATCTTTCTTTATATAAATCAATATTATATAAGAATAATCCCACTTCTATTCCCTTTAATTCTTCTCTTAAACTTAAAAACTTTTTAGCCTTTTCTGATTGGATTTTTAAAGGTTCCATATTATTTTCTATTTCTGATAAAATATCGTTAATTCTTAACAAATTTAATTTAGATCTTTCTAGTTTCTTTTCTGAATCTTCTTTTCTGCTACGATATTTTACAATTCCTGCTGCTTCTTCAAAAATATGTCTTCTATCTTCTGACTTATTGCTTAATATTTCATCTATTTTTCCTTGACCTATAATAGAATATCCATCTTTACCAATACCAGTATCCATAAATAATTCTAGAATATCTTTTAATCTACAAGGTGTTTTGTTTATAAAATAACCTGTTTCACCTGTTCTATATATTCTTCTTGTTACTGTAACTTCTGCATATTCTATTGGTAATTTACCATCATCATTATTAAAAACTAAAGATGCTTCAGCAAAACCTAAAGATTTTCTATTTTGTGTTCCTGCAAAAATAATATCTTCTGATTTAGCACCTCTTAATGATTTTATACTTTGTTCACCTAATACCCAACGAATTGCATCAGATATATTACTTTTTCCAGATCCGTTTGGTCCTATAACTGTTGTAATTCCTGGCATAAATTCTAAAACTGTTTTATCTGCAAAGGATTTAAATCCTTGTAACTCTAATCTTTTTAAATACATTATTATCACCTTTTTTATCTTTTTGTACTTCTTTATAATATATTAAAAATCAATATAAATCAACAATATATTGAACTTTATTTCATTTAATGATATTATACTTTTGAAAAAATATTGAATTATTTACATAGCAAAAAGTAATACTATTTACAAAGGAGTTTTAAAATGATTAAAGAAAAATTTGACTTTTACGATAAAACTGTCTTAAAATCTTATGATTTAGATTCTAGTGCTAGATATCAATTAAAAATGTTAGATTCACTAGATAATTTTACAAGGAAACATTCTGAAGGTGTAGCAAATATTACTTGTAGAATTTGTGATTATCTGCATTTGAATAAAGATTTTACCACCTACTGTACAACTTGTGCATATTTGCATGATATAGGTAAAATGTTTATTCCACCATCTATTCTTCAAAAGCCTTCTAGACTTACAGACGAAGAATATGAAATTATGAAAACTCATACAACTATTGGATATAAAATGTGTATGAATGATGTCAATTTAAGACCTTATTCTGCTGGTCCTAAATGCCATCACGAAGCATTAAATGGTACAGGTTACCCAGAAGGATTAAAAGGAGATGCCATCCCAATAGAAGCACAAATTATTAGAGTAGCAGATGAATTTGATGCAATTGTTAGTAAAAGACAGTATAAATCACATGTTGGTATTATAGATACTTTAAAAATTTTAATAGAAAATGCGCATAATGGAAAAAATAATGTACCAGCTACAAAAGCATTAAAAAAGGTTGTAATAGATGATACAATTTATGAAATTTCTTGTGCATTTAACTATTTGGATTATTTAAAAGATAATATAAAAAGATTAACTCAAGTAAAAAAATACTATGATAAAATGAATTCTTCTAATTCTGAAAAACAAAAGAATTATTACTTAGAAGGAATGAAAATGTTATTTGATAAAGGTGAAACCGTAGAAAATTTTGAAGAAATCTTTGAACAATTTAAGCAAGCTCTTATTAATAAAAATGAGCAAATAGATAAATTAAACGCAGAATTAAAAGAAATTAGAAAATTAAAAATTTAAACCACAGTCTAAATTTTTGATTTGGTGTCTGTGGGCTATATGAAAATGACGAATAATTTTACAAAAGAGGAGTATTTAATGTTTGACCAAAAATTTGATTTTTATGATAAAACAACTTTAAAATCATATAATTTAGATGTTACTATGAGGTATCAATTAACCATGCTAGATAGTTTAGACCCTTTTACCAGAATTCATAGTGAAAATGTTGCAAGCATTACCTGTAGGTTGTGCGAATATTTGCGTTGCGATAAAAATTTTACTGCTTATTGTACGATTTGTGCATATTTACATGACATTGGTAAAATGTTTATTCCCGCCAAAATACTAAATAAACCTGATAAACTAACAGACGAAGAATTCGCTATCATGAAAACACATACACTTATAGGTTATAAAATGTGTATGGATGATATTAAATTAAGACCTTATGCACTAGGGCCAAAATATCATCATGAAACTTTAGATGGTATGGGATATCCTGAAGGATTGGTTGGAAATTTAATTCCATACGAAGATCAAATAATAAAAGTTGCAGATGACTATGATGCATTAGTTACTAAAAGACAATATAAAACTCATATTCACATATCTGATACCTTAAAAGATTTAATAAAAGATACAGAACCAAATATTAAAGTTGCAGCTCTAGATAATGCCGCACAAGGCGTAAAATTAGGTAAACTTAATAAAAAAGTTGTAAAAGCTTTATTTAAAGTTGTTATTGATGATACTTACTATGAAATTAGTTGTGTTACAGGTTATGTTGACTATTTAAAAGATCAAATAAAAAGAATTGAACAAATCTTAGAATATGAGGAAAAAATGGATAAAGCCCATTCCGAAAAAAAGAAAAATTATTATAAAGAAGGGATGGAAATGCTATTTCAGGAAGGCGAAAATTTCGAAAATATTCATAAAATTTATCATGAATATCAAACAGCGTATTTAACAAGAAAAGAAATTGTAGACAAATTATATGAAGAGATTAAAATAATAAAAAAATTACAAGTATAGGGATTTTTGCCCCTCGGGAGGGATTGGGGGGACGTTCCTAAAATCCCGGTAAAACCGGGATTTTAGATAGTTTTTTAATAATTAAATTTCTAGTACACAAATTTATACAAATAAAAGAACGCTTTTATTTTCCTATAAAAGGAAAATAAGAACGTTCTTTTGCTCTCTATTCGCCTAAACCGAAACTAACACCAAGAGCATTATTTATTTTCCCTATAATTTCGTCATTGTCTATATGTCCTATTCTCTCTTTTAATCTACTTTTATCTATTGTTCTAATTTGTTCAGCAAGTACTATCGAATCTGATTTTAAACCAAAATCTTTTGAATTAATTTCTATGTGCGTAGGCAACTTATTTTTAGTTTTTTGAGATGTAATTGCTGCTGCAATTACAGTTGGACTATATTTGTTTCCCAAATCATTTTGTATTATTAAAACTGGTCTAATTCCTCCTTGTTCTGAGCCAACAACAGGACTTAAGTCTGCATAAAACATGTCGCCTCTTTTTATATTCATTTTCTTCACTCCTATTATTAGTATATATCTTGTTTTAAATACTAGCTCGAGATAAAGAAAATAGCTTCTTACTACTTATAACTTATCTCATTATATAATATGTAAACAGTTATATTTTGGTTAATATCTTGTACTTCTAATTTCTTTGGTTTATTTGTTTTTTTATCTATTGTCAATTTTTTCTTTACTTGATACTTATTTTCTTGAGTTTTACAATCCGTTGATAATATAATCTCATTTTCATTTTCTTCATGTTTTGAATTACTACTATTGTTAAAATCATCTATAAATTCATTTAAAAATAAATTATTTTCTGCCATATATTTATAATTTTCGTATATATTTGTAAGATCCATATTAGTATTTTTTAAACTTAATGTATTATTGCTGTATTCTATTCTCACTCCTCTTATATTTTCTGGTTCTTCTACTTCTTGCATGCAGTATTCTCCCTTTTTATATTCTTGTGTCATTTTATACTTATTAGTATTTTTATTACTTACCACTGTTACCTCTATTTTTGCTTTATACGAGTTCATATTTAAAATTTGATTATTATCATTATTCCCAATTTCGATTTTTTTATTATTAATTAAATAAAAAATAATTGTAAAAACAATAATTATTGCTAAAATAAAGAAAATAATTAATTTATTTTTTTTCATAAATTCCTCCCAAATTAAATTCTTATATCAAAAAAAGAATAGTATATATACTATTCTTTCTCTAATTTTATTCAATTATTTTTTAGATATTCGAAATATGCTTTTATTTCATTTAGCAATTGTTCTTTATCTATTATTTTATTTATTTTATCTCTCATTTGACTTGAATCTTTTAAATTTTTTATGTACCAACTTAATTGCTTTCTCATCTCTTTTATTGCAACTTCTTCTCCTCTTTCTTCTATTTCCATATTTATATGTCTTACCATTGTGCTATATCTTTCATCTAAAGTTGGTTTTTCTAATTTCTCCCCAGTTTTTAAATAATGTATTATCTCTCTAAAAATCCACGGGTTCCCAAAAGCTGCTCTCCCAATCATTATTCCATCTACATTTGTATATTTAAACATTGCTTCTGCTGTTTCTTCATCTACTATATCTCCATTACCTATTACTGGAATATTTACGCTTTCTTTTACTTTTTTTATAATATCCCAATCAGCTTTTCCAGAATAAAACTCTTTTCTAGTTCTACCATGGATTGTAATAGCATCTCCTCCAGCTCTTTCGATTATTTGTGCAGTTTCTACAGCAACAACACTATTTTCATCCCAGCCTTTTCTTATTTTTAAAGTAATTGGTTTATCTGTATTTTCTCTTATTGCACCAACTATTTTCTCTAATAAATCTAAGTGCAATAGTAGATTACTTCCGTCTCCATTTTTTACTATCTTTGGAGCTGGACATCCCATATTAAAATCTATAATATCAGCAAGCTTATCCACCTCTTGTGTAGCATATTTTATCGCTTCTATATCACTCCCAAATAATTGAATACTAATTGGTCTTTTTTCTCCATCTAAATTGTATAATTTTTTAGTTTTATTATCATGATAATAAATTGCTTTTGCACTTACCATTTCTGTTGTAGTAAGTCCTACACCCATTTCTTTGCATAAAATTCTAAATGATTTATCTGTAATTCCTGCCATAGGTGCTAAAAACACATTATTGTCTAATTCTAAATTTCCAATCTTTATACTTTTTAAATACAAATTTTTTCTCTCCTTAATTCTAATTTATGTTTAACTGCAAAAGTTGAAAGCTTTTACTTTCAACTTTCTGTACTAGATACTTATGGCAGATGCTAGATTTCCTAACATTTACTAATGTGTAAAAAATCTTGTATTTGCTTTTTTATTCTATAAATATTGCTTTTTGTCTTCTACCACTTATATTTAACAGTAATGCTATTAAAATAAAGTTAGTTAATAATGAACTTCCTCCATAACTTACAAATGGTAATGGAACACCTGTTATTGGTAATAATCCCATTGTCATTCCTATATTTTCTACCATGTGGAATAAGAATATTCCAGCTATTCCTATTGCAATATATGTGCCAAGGTCATCTTTTGCAGTCTTAGCCACATAGATTGATTTTGTTATTAGTATTACATATATTATTATTACACTACCTGCAACTATAAAGCCCATCTCTTCGCCAATAACAGAAAATATAAAGTCTGTTGTTTTTGGATATAAGAAACCTAGCTGTGTTTGATTTCCTTTTAGTAATCCCATTCCTGTTAATTGACCTGCTCCTATTGCAAGTTTTGATTGTGTTAAATTGTATCCTGAACCACGTGGGTCTGACTCTGGATTTAAAAATACCTCGATTCTTTCTTTTGCATGTTCTGGTAATACAAAAAAGTACAATAAAGGAACTGCTATAACTACTAATAAAATAGTTCCTATAATATATTTTTTATTTATTCCAGCTGTAAATAATATCATTACTGTTGCTACTAAAAACGCTGCTGCTGTACCATAATCTGGTTGTTTTATTATTAAAAGTACTGGAATTGCTACTACTGCTAAAGCTATTAATAATTTTGTAGGTCTATTTATCTCATTTTTACCCTTTTCTTGTATTTTACACAAGACTAGAGCTAAAAACAAAATTACAGCTATTTTAGCAAATTCCGCTGGTTGAATAGAAAGGAATCCTAAATTAAACCAGCTTGTAGCTCCATTAACCGGATCTGTAAATAATACTATAACCAACAGTATTAAAACAATTCCATACAGAATCGGCGATATTTTTGCTATTGCTTCGTAGTCTATGAATATTATAATAAAGACTACCGGAATACAAATAACAAACCATATTAATTGTCTTTGCAAACTTGTATCTTCAGAATCATAAGTTGCAGAGAACAAGGCTATCATTCCTATTATTACTAATAAAATACAACATATAAAAATTCCCCAGTCGATATTTTTTAAAATTTTCTTTTTCATTTTTCATCCTTTACGTAATTTATTTTTATTTGTTATACATCCCTTGTTTATCTTCTTCCTTTTCTTCTTTTATTTCTTCTTTTTCTATTATTATGTATCACAGGTTCTTGTTTTACTTGTGAATTTGTTATTATATTTTTGTTTTCTTGTTTTGTACTTATATTATTTTCTTTTACCTCTATATTTCCTTGCTCTTTATTTATTTCTTTAGGTTCTTCATCTTTTTTATCATCATTTTTTACATCTGTAGTAGTTTGCTCTATTTTATCTGAAACATTCTCTTCTTGCTTAACTGTTTTTTCTTTTTCAGTTTTTACTTCTTCATCCTTTTTAGTTTTTTCCTTTTCTTTAGACTCTTTTTCTGTTTTTATCTCTTCTACTTTTACCTCTTCTTTTTTAGCTTCTAATACAGTTTCTTCCTTATTTTCTTCTTTTTTGATTTCTGTTTTATTAGCTGTTTCTTTATCTGTTTTTGCATTTTGAGTCTCTTGATTATTATCTTTTTTCTCTTCTATCTCTTGTTCTTGAACTTTTTCTACTACTTCGTCATCCATTTCCCCTGTATGTTTAATACTAACAATCGGAATATTTGCATATAATGCTGGAGCTGCTGATGTACCATCTTCGTTAGTCTTACTTGTTAAATGAACATCAATTTCTTTTTCATCTACATCTATATATTTTTTAATTACATCTATAATTTCTTGTTTCATCATTTCTAAAAAGTCTGCTGAAACATTTGCCCTATCTTGCATTAAAACTAGATGTAATCTTTCTTTTGCCATATCTTTATTG
This sequence comes from Clostridium sp. CAG:354_28_25, assembly GCA_001915925.1. Taxonomy (GTDB): domain Bacteria; phylum Bacillota; class Clostridia; order TANB77; family CAG-508; genus Merdicola. The sequence goes on along the minus strand of MNRL01000020.1, from coordinate 26,822 downwards.
TTTTCTTCTTCCTCTTCTTTTTTTAATAATTTTTTGAAGAAACCTACTATATTTTCGAACATATTTTACCTCCATTGTTAATTATTTTCTTTTAAAAAATCTTTTTAAAGCTGCCAAGAATCCTTTTTCTCTTCCTGGTATTGTTACTTCTATATCTTCTCCTAGAATACGCTTAGCAGTTTCCATATATGCTTTACCTGAAGGTGCTTTTCTATTAGATATAACAGGTTCCCCTTTATTTGTCTGAGTAATTACATATTCATCATCTGGTACTACTCCTAAAAGTTGTATTGATAATAAATCTACTATATCATCAACATCCATCATTTTACCTTTTCTAACCATTTCTGGTCTTAGTTTATTTATAATTAATTGCGGATTCTTGATTTCTGATGATTCTAATAATCCTATTATTCTATCAGCATCTCTTATCGCTGAAATTTCCGGCATTGTTACAACTATTGCCTTATCTGCCCCTACGATTGCATTTTTAAAACCTTGCTCTATTCCAGCTGGACAGTCTATTAAAATATAGTCAAATTCTTCTTTTAGCTGTTTTGTTAAATCTCTCATTTGTTCTTCTGTTATTGCACTTTTATCTCTTGTTTGGGCAGCAGGTAATAGGAATAATTCTTGAAAACGTTTATCTTTTATTAATGCTTGTCTTAATTTACATTTTTCTTCTACAACATCTACGATATCGTAAACAATTCTATTTTCTAACCCCATTACGACATCTAAGTTACGAAGTCCTATATCTGTATCTACTAATACTACTTTTTTTCCTTCTAATGCTAGGGCAGAACCTAAGTTAGCTGTTGTAGTCGTTTTTCCTACTCCTCCTTTACCAGATGTTATAACTATTACTTCTCCCATAAATCTTCCTCCTTAAGCTAGTGCTTTTATATCTCATTTATACATAAAATTTGACATTACTATAATATATGAAAAAGTATAAAAAGTCAATGTTAGAAACCTTATTTGCGTAAGATTTATATGTATTTTTAGTCTACATTTTTAGGGCAGGAAAAAAGCAGGATAACATCCTGCTTCATCCCCTTTTTTCTATTCATCTTCACAAATAAATACAAATAGATTTATCATCCATTCTGATATCCCTTTTTTTCGCTGGGCTTCTATCATTAGATCCTTATCCAGATACGCTTTAAAAGGAACATCCATCAGCTTATATAAGAGTTCAATGTCTTTTAACGCTGCTTTTTCCTCTTCTGTCTTTTCTTGAATAGCTAGTTTATATGCTAGCTCATATTTACAAAGTTCTAATAAATTTGCATTTACAGAACTTGCCGACTACAACGAATAATTTAAAGCAATGTTACTAATGATAGTATAGTAATTATTCACATGATGTAAACATTGTTCCTCAATTCTTTGCATATGTTCCTCTTCATATACTGTCCTTAACAAATTTTTTACATAAATCCATTCTTTTTTACTCATTCCCTTTTTTAACATTACTTCTTCTAAGGTTCTATGAGTAAATCTGAACATCTTAAGGTAGGTAAAAATTTCTTCCAGCTCTGTCTCATGTTCTCTTGGATGATAAAACACCTCTGGTGAGATTCTCTCTAAATCTTTAACTAATAAGGTATTTATTCTTCTTGCGAAGGAAACAGCTTGGTTTATTACAATATTCTTTTCCTCTTTATTCATTTCATAGAAAAATCGTATTTGAATATCACTGTTCATTAGAACTCCTGTCGCTATATTAAAGTAATAATTCTCCTTCAGTAGTTCCTTTCCATGTCCTTTGTCACCTTCAAAAAGTTCATTGTAAAGCACTTCTGCTCCTTCAATATAATCAAAATACTTCTCTAATATAACCCTTGCTCTTTCTCTCCAAAAATCACTAATATGTTCATCCAATTTTTTTAACAAGCTAACTATACACCAATATAATGGTCTGTCTTGTTCTATTGCATATATAGTATTTTCGAAGAAAGGATGTAAGATAATATCTAGCACCATCAAGTAATAATATTTTAGTATATTTATCTGCCCTTCTACTAGTTCTAATAAATATACCTTTTCTTGAATTTGCTTAGGAAGTTTAATGAAGCGCAAATCGGTGCTTTGTGTAATTGCTCCACAAATTGACGTGCTATCTGCCGCTAGTACACAAACTTCTGTATCTCCGGTAGACTCTCTGTCTTTAAAATACTTGAAGAAGTCTAAAAGTTGATTGTAAATCATTACTTTTTCATCATCTTCTAACCCCTGTATAAAATCTCCAACTTGAGAATTTGAAACAATTGGGAGCGTATTTTTTTCCAATTCAACAAAAGCTCTTAGCATAAAACGTTGGACATTATTCATATCCCTATAAATATTTGTAAGCAAATTTTTGTGTATTCTACCTACAGCTTCTCCTTTAATATCTTGAATAAACAACTTTTCACTTGATAAGATTATTTGTGAACTTACTTTCTCGTCTTCAATCCGCTCTTGGATTTGTCTACTAGTTCCCTCAATCGGTGTAATGGAGTGTTTTAAATCTCCAAAATACCGATTAAATTCATTTTGCTCCTTGGGTCTTAATTTTGTTTTAATAAGCATAATAATCCTCCTTTAATCTTTTCAACTTGCTTTTAGCCTTTATAGTATATCACTTTTTTAATATTATGTCTACTTAAGATTTTTATTTTTTTATGACCATTAATTCTAACAAATTGCCTTGACACTTACGGCTTTTAAGAATATACTTTAAGTGTATATTTATACGTAAATTTACTAAAAGGAGGTAATTTCAAACCAATGAACGATTTAATTGAAATTAGATGGCATGGTAGAGGTGGTCAAGGTGCAAAAACAGCTTCTTTGTTATTAGCTGATGCAGCATTTAACACAGGAAAATATATCCAAGGATTTCCTGAATACGGAGCTGAAAGAATGGGTGCGCCAATAACTGCTTATAACAGAATTAGTACAACACCTATTAGAATACATTGTAATATTTACAATCCAGATTATGTAGTAGTTGTTGATGACACTTTATTAAATTCTGTAGATGTTACTGCAGGTTTAAAAGAATCTGGAGCAATTATTATTAATACTACAAAAGACGGTGAAACACTAAAAAGATTATTAAAAGGATATAAAGGACACATATATACAATAGATGCAAGAACTGTTTCTATCGAAGCTTTAGGAAAGTATTTTCCAAATACTCCTATGCTTGCTGCAGTTGTTAAAGTAACAGGAATTATTCCTGAAAAAGAATTCTTACAAGATATGGAAGGTTCTTTTAAACACAAATTTGCAAAGAAACCAGAAGTTATAGGTGGAAATATGAAAGCATTAGAAATAGCATTACAAAGAGTCGTAGAAATACAATAGGGATTTGGGGACGTTCCTTTTTTCCCTGTATAAAATTTCACTTAGAGTTCTATATTATGTATACGAATGAACTTTAAGCCCCGTCCCTAAAGTTCAAAAGAAAGGAGTTTTAAAATGGATAAGACAAATATAAATAACTCAACTCCAATGGAAGATATGACAATTGGAGGAACAATATATAATGCTGGAAATTCTCGCGAAGTTAAAACTGGAGATTGGAGAAGCATGAAACCTATATTTGATAGTGAAAAATGTAAACAATGTGGATTATGCTTCCCTGTTTGTCCAGAAAATGCAATTCCAGTTGGAAAAGATATGAAAAGAACAGATTTTAATTATGATTATTGTAAAGGATGTGGCGTTTGTGCCACAGTTTGTCCTTTCAAAGCAATCTCAATGGAAGAGGAGGGAGTTGAATAATGAGTATTAGAGAACGTTTAAGTGGTAATGAAGCTGCAGCTACAGCTATGAAACAAATAAATCCAGACGTTGTTGCTGCCTTCCCTATTACACCATCAACAGAAATACCACAATATTTTTCTACTTTTGTTAGCAATGGTGCCGTTGATACAGAATTCGTAGCAGTAGAAAGTGAACATAGTGCAATGAGTGCCTGTGTTGGTGCAGAAGCCGCAGGTGCTAGAGCTATGACAGCTACATCTTCAAACGGATTATCTTTCATGTGGGAAATGATATATATAGCTTCATCATTACGTTTACCTATAGTAATGTCACTTGTAAATCGTGCTGTATCTGGACCATTAAATATCCACAATGACCACTCTGATGCAATGGGTGTTCGTGATGCTGGATGGATAATGTTATTCTCAGAAAGTAATCAAGAAGCATATGATAACTTATTAATGGCTCATAGAATTGCTGAACATAAAGATGTTTTATTACCATTAATGGTTTGCCAAGATGGATTTATTACATCACATTCTATAGAAACAATAGATTTAGTAGAAGATGATAAAGTAAAAGATTTTGTTGGTACATACAAACCAGAACATTACTTATTAAATAGTAAAGAACCTATTTCTATGGGACCTTTAGATTTACAAGGATATTTATTCGAGCATAAAGCACAGCAATCACAAGCTATGAAAAATGCTAAAAAAGTTATTTTAGAAGTAGCTGATGAATTCGAAAAATTAACAGGTAGAAAATATGGTTTATTTGAAGAATACAAACTAGAAGATGCAGATGTTGCTATCGTTTGTATGAACTCTACAGCAGGTACTGCAAAATTCGTAGTAGATGATTTACGTAGCAAAGGTATTAAAGCTGGACTATTAAAGGTTCGTGTATTTAGACCATTCCCTGCAGAAGAAATTGCAAAAGCTTTAGCAAATGTAAAAGCAGTTGCAGTATTAGATAAAGCAGATTCTTTAAATGCTGCAGGTGGTGCATTATTTACAGACGTTACATCTGGTATGTATGTAAATAATATTCATGTACCAACAGTAAGTTATATCTATGGAATTGGTGGTAGAGATACAAAATCTGATGATATAGAAAAAGTTTATAATGATTTATTAGAAATCGTAAAAACAGGAAAAATTGATAATCCTTATAGACATTTAGGATTAAGAACGAAAGGAGCTGAAAAATAATGCCATATAATTTAAAAGAAGTAGTCGCAAATAAACCTTCAAGATTTTCTGAAGGACATAAAATGTGTGCAGGTTGTGGAGCTCCACCAGTTGCTAGAATGGTTTTGCGTGCATTAAAACCAGAAGATCATGCTGTAATTGCTACAGCTACTGGATGTATGGAAGTTTCTACATTTACATACCCATATACATCTTGGACAGATTCATTTATTCATACAGCTTTCGAAAATGCTGGTAGTACACTATCTGGTGTTGAAGCTGCATACAAATCTTTAAAGAAACAAGGAAAATTAGAAGAAGATACACATACAAAGTTCATCGCATTCGGTGGAGATGGTGGAACTTATGATATAGGTTTACAATCACTTTCTGGTGCTATGGAAAGAGGTCATGATATGGTTTATGTATGTTACGATAATGGTGCATATATGAACACAGGTATTCAACGTTCTTCTGCAACACCTAAATTTGCAGATACAACAACTTCACCTGCTGGAACAGTTATCCCAGGTAAAGCACAAGAGAGAAAAGACTTAACAGAAATAATGGTATCACATCATTTACCATATGTTGCTCAAACTCTTGCTATGACTAATTTTAAAGATTTATATGAAAAAGCAGAAAAAGCAATATATACAGAAGGACCAACATTCTTAAATGTAATGGCTCCTTGCCCAAGAGGATGGGGATACCCAACAGAAGATTTAATGCAAATCAACAAATTAGCTGCAGATACATGTTATTGGCCACTATATGAAGTCGTAGATGGTAAATATAAGATAACATATAAACCAGCAAAAAAACTTCCAGTAGAAGAATTCCTAAAACCACAAAAACGTTTTAGACATATGTTTAAACCTGGAAATGAATGGATGATAGAAGAATTCCAAAGAATAGTTGATAAAAGATGGAATGAATTATTACAATTAGAAGAAATGACAAATAAAGAATAAACTTTAATCGGGATTTGAGGTCACTCCTTAAAATCCCGATTTTTATTAAGTATATTTTTAAAAAGTTAAGATTTTATAATCTTAACTTTTTTTATGTATATCTTTATTATTTATAGCCTCAAACCCTAATTTTGTTATTTTATAAACTGTAACTGTTTTTCCTGTGTATTTACAAGTTTTTTTAGCAGTTTTATTTCCCATACATAAACTTTCTAAGATTTGTTCATATCTTACCTTTCTATTTGGCTTAATCTCTTCGAAACTTTTTCTTCTAGTTAGCCAAGTTATTTCCATTTGTACATCTCCTTTAGCAGTGCTCTATTTTTTTATCTATTATATTTAAAAATATTTAAATCGCTCTTGGCATACGTATTGATACGTAGTAAAATATTCATTAGAAAGGAGGATAATAAATGCGATGCAAATAGCTAATCAAATTGCTACAGCAAGATGGTTGGCAAAGGGTCTCTCAAAAAGGTTCTCATTTGAAAATGAAAAAGCGGAAATAAAATAGAGATTATCCCTATACATAATAAAGATATTCCAATCGGAACAGCTGAAGCAATACTAAAAAGGACTGGGCTAAAATAAATAGCCCTTCCTAATTAATATAAATTTAAAGTATATTTAGGAGGAGCTTTAAATTTATGATATGTGTTTGTTTGCCATGCTTTTTTCTCCTTTCTATTTTATTAATTGGAGGTAATAAAATGAAGAATCAACTAACTGTCTTTCCAGCAATATTTACTTATGATGGTAAATGTTATAATGTTGAATTTATCGATTTAAAAGGATGCTCAACTTTTGGAGACAGTATCCAAAATGCTTACTTAATGGCACAAGATGCTATGGGATTATATTTAGATAATTTTACACGCTTTCCATCCCCAACATTAGATTTTTCTAACATTAATTTAGGTAAAAATCAATTTATTTCATTAGTAGGTATTGATATGGATGAATATCGTAAAAAATTCAATAATAAATCTATTAAAAAAACATTAACTATACCAGAATGGTTAAATTACTTAGCAGAAAAAAATAATATTAATTTCTCTCAAGTTTTGCAAGAAGGTTTGAAAGAAAAGTTAGGTATTGACTAATTTTTCTCTATTTCATATAATATATATTAATAAATCGCATTTATTATCTAAACGTAAAAAGCTAGATTAGTTTTTAATTAATTTAGCTTTTTTTCTTATATTATGCAATTAAATTTTTTTATTAATGGGTCAATAGAACAATCTGTACTTTCGCTTAAGGAACCCTTATTTAAAATAGGTCCTACAATTATTATTCAATTTCTATAATTGTAGAACCTATTTTAATCTATGTAATTATTTTTTCTCTGGCGCTGCAACCAGATATCTACCCCAAACAAACTAATCGTTCGCTTCTTCTGGCGCTTCAACTGGACAAACTCCCGCACATGTACCACAAGAGATACAAGCTTCTGGATCTATTACGAATTTATCATCTCCTTGTGAAATGCATCCTACTGGACATTCTGCTGCACAAGCTCCACAACTTATACATTTATCTGTTATTTTATATGCCATAATATTCACCACCTTTCATTACTATATTTTTTGCTACATTTCGTCTTCTACTAATATATCATTTTTTGCTAAATTTTCAAGCTCTTCTAATTCTTTTTCATTTTCTTTTTCTTCTGGGTCAATTTCCTCTGTCTCGCTTGCTTTAATTAGCTTTACATCCTCTGCTTTATATCTTTTATAATGATATCCATCATCATCTTCAAATTTTACTCTTACATTTTCTTTAAGAATTTCTACACTATCTACAGTTCCCTCTCCATCAACTGTTTCTACTATAGAACCTACTTTTGGTAACCTTCCCAATTTTTCTTCATATGCCTCTTGTTCATATTTTAAACAACACATTAATCTACCACATACTCCGGATATTTTAGATGGATTTAGTGACATGTTTTGTTCTTTAGCCATTTTTATAGAAACTGCATCAAAGTTATTTAGAAAACTACAGCAACAAAGCTCTCTTCCACAAACTCCATTGCCACCCATTCTTCTAACTTCGTCTCTTACACCAATTTGTCTAAGTTCTATTCTAGTCTTAAATATTGCAGCTAGATCTTTTACTAATTCTCTAAAGTCAATTCTACCATCTGCTGTAAAATAGAATAATATTTTTGATCTATCAAATTTATATTCTACATCTATAAGCTTCATTGGTAATTTATGTTTTGCAATCTTATCTAATGCAATCTTAAAAGCTTCTTTTTCTTTTTGCTTGTTCTCTTCATTTTGTCTTATATCTTTCTTGGTAGCAACTCTTAATACTTTTCTTAAAGGTTCTACGATTTTTTCATCAGGCATTAATTTATTAGCCATAGCTATTTTAGCAAATTCCTCACCATTTGCAGTGTCAGCTATAACTGTATCCTGTAAATTTAACTTTAAGCCTGCTGGATCAAAAAAATATATTTTACCTGGCTTTTTAAATTTAATACCTACTACTTCTTTCACCATTAATCTCCTTCCACATATTCATCAGTAGATAGTCTATAGACATATCATAATTACTATTTGCTCTTAATCTTTTCTTAACTTCTTCTACTGTAAAAATACAATTTGCAAATTTAAACGAATTGTTTGAATTTGATCTAATTTTGATATCTAATAAAATATTTATATAATCCAAAATATTATAAATATCATCTTTATTTTCATATATTATACTTGCTGAATTTATAAAGTTAACTAAATTTTCTTTATCTATTATATCAAATAATTTAGTTATTTGCTCATATTCTGACAATTTTTCTTTAATTAATAGTGCTTTTTTTATACTTCCACCTACAGCATCTAAAAAAGAATCATTTATATCTTCCATTTCGAACTTTTCTGTTAGCACTTTTTTTACACTGTTCTTATCTAAATTATTAAAATATAATTTCATACATCTAGATTTTATAGTATTTAAAACTTTATTTTCATTTGATGTTATAAGTATTATAACAACATACTCTGGCGGTTCTTCTAATGTTTTTAATAAACAGTTTTGTGCTTCTTGCGTCATTAGTTCTGCATCATTAATTAAATACATTTTATAGTCCGAATTTATTGGTTTCTCTGCAATTTTAACTTGCATATTTCTTATTTGCTCTATTTTTATTGCGCTTCCCTCTTCATTTATCAAATTAAAATTTGCATTATTATTTGTATTAAATTCTACACATGATTTACAAATATTGCATGGTTTATTATTTTCTGAAGTACACAAAATTGCTTTTGCAAATTCTTTTGCAAGCATCTTTTTTCCTATTCCCTCTTCTCCTATAAATAAATAACTATGCAATATATTTTTTGTATTTATGTTATTTGATAAAATATTTTTTATATTCTCATGACCTGCAATATTTTCGAACAAGTCTATTCCTCCTACTCTTCTACTTTTCCAAATTCATTAAGTGGCCAAAATCTTATTAAGACTTTTCCTTCTATTCTTTCTAATGGGATACATCCAAAAGCTCTACAGTCTACACTTGAGTTTCTATTATCTCCCATTGCAAATACAGTGTTTTCTGGAACTATAATATCATAAAATATTCCCTCTGCATCATCTGTTATAATTCCTGGCTGTAAGTAATCCTCTTCTAATTCCTCTTCATTTATATATACTTTGCCATTTTTTATTTGTACATGGTCACCTGGCAATCCTATAACTCTTTTAATATAACTTGTCTTTCCAATTTCTAATACATTGTAGCTAAAATTTCCAAAAATATTTCTTTCTTCATCTTCATAAATTGCTACAGGATTAGAAATATCTGTATCTTCCTCTGTTCGGTAAGTAACCGTTGGGGCTTCGAAGGTAATTATGTCTCCCCTTTTTGGCATTTGTTTAAAAGTTCTTCCAAGTCTATTTAAAATTAATCTTTGGTTTTCTTCTAATGTAGGATACATTGATTCCTGTTTTACAACTGTTGGAGTTAAAATAAAATATTTTATTAATAAAGCTAATATAACTGCAATTACTATACAAATAATCCAGCCACCAATTTCTTTAATTATCTTTTTGTTCCTGGATATTTGGTTGTCTTCTAGCTTCTCCTTCATTTAAGTTTTCTTCCTCCTTTAGGATAAATTTGTTATTTGTCTTTGTAGGTATTCTTATTACAACTTCTGTTCCTTCATTAAGTTTACTTTTTATATCTATTGTTCCATTATTTCTATCTAATATTTCTTTTGCTATTGAAAGACCTAAGCCAGTTCCACCCATTTCTCTAGTTCTGGCTTTATCTACTCTATAAAATCTTTCGAAAATTCTTTCTAAATCTTCTTCTGGAATACCTATTCCTGTATCTATAAATTTTATGTACGCATCATTATATACAAATCCTACATAAATATTAATCGTTCCATTTTCATTTGTATATTTGATACTGTTTGATAATATATTTATTATTACTCTCTCTATTCCATCCTTTTCTGCATATACAGGTGGTACATTTGCAGTAACTAAACAATGTACTTGTAGATGTTTCTTATCTATTTCTATTTGAAGTTTCTCTTGGCATTTCTTAGCAAGCTCTCCTAAATCAAACTCTTCTTTTACTATATTTGTCTTGTTACTATCAAATCTAGAAAGAGATAATAAATCTGTTACTAATTTTGACATTCTTTTCGCCTCTGAAGATATTACACCTAAAAATTTAGTCTCTATTTCTTTATCATGGTCTGTTTCTAGCAAAGTATCTGCATAGCCCATTATTGATGTTATTGGTGTTTTTAACTCGTGTGATACATCTGCTACAAATTCTTTTCTCATATTATCTAGTTTTACATGTTCTGTTATATCTTGTATAAGAACCATAACTCCTGCTGGTCTATCTTTTTCATCTTTTAATATTTCAAACGCTAGATTTAAATATCTGTCTTTTACTTTTACTTTCTGCTCTGATGATGTCCAATCTTCTAGGTAGATTATTTTTTCCATGTTAATGTCTATATTTACATTTTTAAAAATTGTTTCAAAATCTGTATCTTCTTCCATTATAGATAATGCTCTTGTTGCAGCTGGATTTATTAATATTACCTTTCCTTCCATATTAAAAGCAATTATACCATCACTCATATGTAAAAGAATTGTTTCCATTTGCTTTTTTTGAGTAGAAATCTCTGATAAGTTAGTTTGCAATTTTGTTGTCATTTCCTCGAAAGTATCTGCCAAATTGTCTATCTCATTCTTGTTTTCCACATGAGCATTTTTTTCATTTGAAGTTAACTTTTCTGCATTTTTTATTAATTTATCTATAGGCTTTACTACCGTTTTTGAAAGAAAAATTCCTACAATAATGCTAATTGCCCCTAATAATACTAAAGAAATCATAGATATTGTTTTAATATTATTAATTTCTTCTATTATTACATCTGTAATTTGAGCTGTATTTAAAGCAGTATTTATTGCTTCTAATGAGTTAGTAAAAAATAACCCTAACCCTATAATTATAAACATTCCTAATATAAAAAATATTAATACTATTTTCAATTGTATATTCTTTATCATTTATTACTCCTTGTTACACTACTTTTAAGTGATTTTTATTATACTAATAAAATCGCCAGTTAAAATAGACTACATATCTGTATTTCGACCGACGATTTTTACTCATTTGCATTGTGAATTTTTTCCCACAATTTATTGGATTTACTCCAAATATAACCTACTAAATATTTTGATAGTGGCTTAATTTATATTTATTTATCACCTGTAGCTATATAATAACCTACTCCTCTTTTAGTTATTAATATTTTTGGATTTGATGTATCTTCTTCTATCTTTTCTCTTATTCTTCTTACAGTCACATCTACAGTTCTGATATCACCATAATATTCATATCCCCATACTTTTTCTAGTAGAGTTTCTCTTGTTACAACTTGACCCAATTGATTTGCTAAATATTTTAATACTTCAAACTCTCTTAATGTTAAATCTATAACTTTATTTTTAACTCTTGTTTCGAATTTATCAACATCTAATTGTAAATCTCCTACAATTATTTTATTTGTATTTGCCTCTAGCTTTCCGTCTTCGTAACTTCCTTTACCTTTTCTTAAATTAGCTTTTATTCTTGCCATTAACTCTCTTATACTAAAAGGTTTTGTTATATAATCATCTGCTCCTAATTCCAATCCTAATATTTTATCTATTTCTTCGCCTTTTGCACTAAGCATTATAATTGGAACATTTAACGTATGTCTAATTCTTTTGCAAACAGATAATCCGTCCATTTTAGGAATCATAATATCTAATAATATTAAGTCAGGTGTATTATTTAAAGCTATATCTACTGCTTTTTCCCCATCTGTTGCCTCTAAGGTATTATATCCTTCTTTTTCCAAATTATATACTAGCATATCAATTATTGGTTGTTCATCATCCACAATTAATATCGTTTTTTTATCAGTACTTGTTTCGCCTTCCACAAATGTTCCACCTTTCTTATAAAATTCCATACATAATTTATATCACAATCTTAAAATTTGTACAAGTATTTAAGTAATTTTTTTCTATAATAAGCTTGCGGCTCCAATAATTCCGGCATCATTGCCTAAACTAGCAAGAACTATATTTATTTCTTTTCTGGAATTAAATAATAAGCCTTTTTCTTGAATTGCTTTTTTTAACCTTGGAATAATTAAATCCCCAATATAAACAAAACTTCCACCTATACATATAATTTCTGGTTCAAATATATTTATTAAATTTGCTATTCCTATTGCCAAATATTGTACATATTCTTCTATAAGTGGCTTTATTCTTAAATCATCTATATGTTTTCTTATTTCATTTACAATGTTTGCCCCTGTCTCGTTCTCGTTTAATTCTAATGTTTCTGATATTTCTCTTTTTAAAACTTTCATAGAGCAATATGTTTCGAAACAGCCTTTACTTCCACATTTACATTCTCTACCATCTTTTTGTATTATCATATGTCCAAATTCCATTCCAGATTTATATCTAGGTTCTACTAATTTATTATTTATGAACGCTGCTCCACCTATTCCTGTTCCTAAACATAAATATATATTATCCTGTGCCGGTTTCGTGCTTCCATACATACTTTCTGCAATACCTGCACATTTAGCATCATTTTTTATTTTTACTTCTAAGCCAAATTCTTTATTTAAAATTTTTGCTATATCTAGTTTTTCTACACCTAAATTTACAACATTATATATACAATTATTTTCTATAGTTCCTGGTGATGCAATTCCTATATATCCAAGTTCTTTAGTCTCTATGTCTTGTTCTTTTAAAATCACTTTAATAAAATTTGTAATTGTATTTATAATCATTTCCTCTATGTTTTTCTTGTCTTTTTCTGTAATATCTACTTCTTTTTTATTTATTATTTTGCCACTTGAACCTACTAGTCCTACTCCTATATGACTTCCTCCTATATCTATTCCTATATTCATACTTCCACTCTCCCTATGTTTTTAGTACTTTTATATAATTATACTATATATTAAAACTAGTATGTCTGCTATACATAAATAAAAACCTATTGGTAATTTTGCAAGTTCTTTAGCATTCTGTTTTTTAATTACTCTTCTTTTTCGTATTGTAGAAATTTTTCCAATTAAAATATATAATCCAATAACTAATAATGTATATATAACTGTTACTGCAAAAATATATTTATCTGTAAATATTGCCATATACATGCAAAGCATTAAAATTTGCAACACATATAATGACTCACCTTTTTTTCTTATAATAATCGTATCTATTATTAATAATATTACAAATATGACTAAATAAATTAAATACTCAATTAAATGATATTTATTATTTATATATAAATAAATTATTTGTATTGCTTCTACAATAAAACCTACAAGTAATATCTTTTTAGAAATTTTATGTTCTTTTTTATCTATAATTGCAATTCCTATTAAAACTAATAAATATATTATACTAAATATAAAATTAATCATTTTTTTCTCCTAACATTTTTTTAGGCATATACTAATGTATATGCCTATTCTATCATATAAATATTTAATTTACAATTTTAAGTTATAACCTAAACAACTATATTTTTAGTTTACATCTTTTACTTTCAAGTTTTGTGTATCTATTGTAACTACATATTTATCTCCATTGTTTGTAACATATTCTACAGAGCGTCCATCTGCTCCTTCTTTAAAGTTTGAAGATTTATCTATTGCTTTTACAACTGCATCTATAACATCTGGATTTGTATTTGTTTGTACTAATCCATTAACATTCATCTGAGCTTGTTCTTGTTCTTTTTCTACTACTTTTAATGCCATTGTTACAATATCTTTAGCATATGCTTTATCTCTTTCTGCCTCTAGTGCATTATCTTTACCAGTTAATCCATCTTGACCAAATACTAAGTATACTATAACTCCTGCTAAACATAGTAATACAATTATCGTTATTATTAAAACTACTAATGTTATTCCCTTTTCTTCTTTTACCTTATTTAACATATAAACGTCTCCCTTCTTTTGTATAATTGCGTAACACTTTTGCAGTTTTCTTTTAACAATATTTTATATGTTTATATAAAAAAGTCAAGGTATTTAATTTAAACATAATAATAATGTAATATTAACGTAATATTATACTTATCTTACGCCTCCAACACCTCCTCCGGCACCTTATATTTTCTTTAGCATTGTTATAAAAAATCCATCATGTTTTTGACTTGGTAAAAATTGTACCATATCCTTAGTAGTTATTTTAGAAAATTCATTTGGTATTTGCTCTTCTATATTAACTGTTTCGAAATTTTCTTCTTTTATGAATTTTTCTATTATTGCATCATTTTCTTCTTTTAACATACTACAAGTAGAATATACTAAAGTTCCATTTCTCTTTAAATATTTAGAACATGTTTTTAGTATATTAAATTGAATATCAGAAATTTCTTTTATATCATCTTCTTGTCTATTCCATTTTATATCTGGCTTTCTTCTTATTACTCCTAAACCTAAACACGGTACATCAAGCAAAATCTTATCAAATTTTTCTACATATTCTTCTTTTAATTTAGTTGCATCATGTACTTCTGTTTGTATAATATCAATCCCTAATCTTTTAGCATTTTGCTCAACTTGTTTTAGTCTTTCTTCGTAAATATCCCAAGCTACAATCTTTCCTTTGTTGTGCATAAGTTCTGCTAAGTAAGTTGTCTTTCCACCAGGAGCACTACATGCATCTAAAACTATCTCTCCTTCTTTTGGTGCAAGGACAAAACTGCTTAAACCTGCTGCTTCATCTTGAATAGTTATATTTCCTTCTATATATTCTTTGGTTTTAGTAATGTTTTTTGTACCAGTAATGGTTCTAAAATCCTCTAAAATTCCTTTTTCTCCTAGATCCATTTTTCCTTTTAATCTATTTATTCTTACCGAAATATTAGGTCTTAAATTTAAATTTTGGCAAATATTGGCGGTTTCTTCCTCGCCATATTCATCACAAAATTTTTTTACTATCCATTCTGGCATTGAATACTTTAAACTTATTCTAGTTATACTATTAGTTATATTACTAATTTCTTTATAGTCGCTTTTTTCTATTTTTCTTAAAATTGCATTAACCAATCCAACTGATTTAAAATTATATTTTTTACATAAAATGACACTTTCATTTACAGCTGCTGATTTTGGAACTTTATCTAGAAATATTATTTGATAACTGCCTAAATACAAAATATTCTTTACCCAATCTGACATTTTCTTTATTTTCGTTTTTGAATATTTTTGAATTATATATTCTAATGTTAGTTTCCAAGTTACAACACCATATACTAATTCAGATATAAAATTTATATCTAAGTTACTTAATTTTTCTCTATTTTCATTTATAAATTTGTCGAGCACAATATTAGAATATGCTTGTTTTATATTTATTTCATATAAACTTTTTAGTGCAATGTTACGTGCAAAATCGATTTTCATCATTTTCAATCCTTTCATCGGTATTTAGGGACGGTCTTTTTTTCCCTTTCCGGGATTTGAGGACCGTCCCCATATCCCGAATGTCCCCAAATTTCATTTTTATATATTATATCATCAGCTTGTATAAAATTAAATTAAATGGAAAAAATATTAGTAATTTTATTTATAGGAGGTATTGTAATGACTGTAGAAAAACACATTCGTGTTAGAGGTTCTTCTAACATATCTTGGAAAGATGCAATTGTACAAACTATTAGTGAAGCTTCAAAAACAATAAATTATATATCTGAGGTTAAAGTAATTGACCAAACAGCAAATATTCAAGATGGTAAGATTACTGAATATTTTGCTGAAATAGAACTTACATTTTATATAGATCATTCTAATATGTAGAAAGGAGTAATTATGCAACCTATCGAGACACAAAAAAAATACCAAGAATATGTAGATAAAAAATCCCCTAATTCGCCAATATTAAAGAATTGTTTTAATGCATTCTGGGTTGGAGGTTTAATTTGCACTTTTGGTCAAATTATCTCACTTATATGTAAAGCACGTGGCTTTGATGAAGCAACTTCTGGAACTATAGTTTCTATCATTTTGATAGCAATTAGTGCTTTTTTAACAAGTTTAAATCTCTTTAATAAAATAGGAAAATTTGCAGGTGCTGGTTCTTTAGTTCCTATTACTGGTTTTGCTAACTCCATTGTCGCACCTTCAATAGAATTTAAATCTGAAGGTTATGTTATGGGCGTTGGTAGTAAAATGTTTACTATTGCTGGACCTGTATTAGTTTTTGGAATTTGTACTTCTATTATTGTTGGTATTGTATATTTAATTTTTAATACCCAAGGTATTACTTTAGCATAAGGAGATGATTTTTTGGAGAAATTAGGAAAACAAACTATTAAATTTACTAAGCCTCCTACTATTTTAGATACAGCATGCATTGTTGGTCCAAAAGAAGCAGAGGGGCCTCTTGCTAAGTATTTTGATAAATGCTTAGAAGACGAGTTTTGGGGTGAAAAAACTTGGGAAAAAGCTGAAAGTAAAATACTAAAAGAAACAGTCTACTCTGCAGTAAAAAAATCTAATCTTCCAATCTCTAGTATAGATTACTGTTTTGCTGGTGATTTATTAAATCAATGTATTTCTTCTAGCTTTGGTTTACGCGATTCTAACATACCATTTATAGGCATATTCGGTGCATGCTCTACTTTTGTTGAAGGTTTGGGGTTAGGCTCTATATTTATTGATGGTGGGGCTGCTAATAATGTCATTTGCGCTGCTTCTAGTCACTTTTGTAGTGCAGAAAAACAATTTAGATTTCCATTAGAACTTGGAAACCAGAGACCACAGTCTTCCCAATGGACTGTTACTGGTTCTGGGGCTGCAATTCTTTCTTCTAGTGGAACAGGTCCTTTTATAACTCATTTTACTCCTGGTAGAATTATAGATATGGGAATTAAGGATGCTAATAATATGGGAGCTGCTATGGCACCTGCAGCCCTAGATACTTTAATTACACACTTTAACGATACTGGCAGAAATCCAAGTTATTATGATGCCATAATAACAGGTGACCTTGGACATGTTGGAAAAGAAATATTAATTGAACTTGCACAAACAAAAGGTTTTAATATAAAAACTAATTACAATGATTGTGGAGTTTTAATTTTTGATAAAGAAGCCCAAGACACACATGCTGGTGGAAGTGGTTGTGCTTGTTGCGGTACAGTATTCTCTGGCTATTTATTTAATATGCTTCAAACTAAAAAGTATAAAAAAATATTATTAATCGCAACTGGAGCATTAATGAATTCAACCTCCACTCAACAAGGTGAAAGTATTCCCGGAATTGCACACGCCGTTAGTATAGAAGTATAGAAAATCTTGCATACGCCATAATTATCTAGTACAGAAAGTTCTCCTAGTAGGAGAACTTTACTACTATTTAAAAAAGGGATTTGAGGAACGTCCCCAAATCCCTGGGAACATCCCTCAATCCCTTTTGAATTTAAATATTTTCTTCATATAATCCAAAAACTTCTCATACCATTTCTTTTCTGGTATTACTGTTAGTTCTGTTTTTGGTTTTTCCTCTATCTTTTTATTCTTAAATAATTCATCATAATTAATTTTTATCTTATTCTTTTCTAATTCATACTCATCTTGTTTTTCTTTTATCAAAATCTGTTCTCTTTGAAAATCAGTTGCCCAATAATCCCTAAAAAAGTTGGCAAGTATATCTTTTGTTTCTTCCATTAAGTTCTGTTCTTCAAAAGGAACACTTTTATTAATTTTAAAGATATACTCTTTATCTGCACAATTTTCCAAAGTATATATTATATCTTTTGGAACTTTTTCTAAATCTTCTCTTGGAATATATTTTAAAATTTCTAATACTTCTACATATGCTTTAGAATAATTATTGCTCATTTCTTGATTGTTCTCCTTCCAAAACTTTAGTCTTATCATTTGTAAGTGCTTGCATTGCAGCTCTTTTATTTTGTAGAGACCTATGTACTGTTGTTTTACCTATTTTTTGAACAGATATGCTATATTCTTCTCTAGTTTGTTCATATTCCTTCATATCTTTTACTATTTTTGCTCCTCTATTAGCAAGTTCTGTCCTTTTTCTTGTTAAATCTGTGTCTCTTTTAGCCAAAATGTCATCCATCATTTTATAATATGGTAATTTAGCATATTCGCTTACAGCTGCATTTAAATTTTCAAAATTTTCTTTTCCAACACTTTCTGTTATTCCATCTCTAGTAGGTGCCATCATTCCATCAATCATTTCTTCTCTATATTCTTTTTGAAAATTTTTAGTTATAACATTATAATGCTCATACGTAGTCGATCCAGTTTCTCTAGCCAGTTTTGGGTCTCCATACAAATATATTCCTTTTTCATGTAGTCTTCTGGTAACTTCAATTGCTAATTCTTGATGTAAATTTTCAGAAAAAAATTCATAGCTTCTTTTTGGCTCATTTGGATTTCCTTGCCTATCGTCTACAATAAGTTCATCTTCGTTATGGCATATTGGTTCTACTGCTTCATCAAAACCAAATTTAAAATATATCTCATCTTCTGAAGTTTGTTTCATACTCGATTCTACAGTATGTAGTAATTCGTGTATTATCTGCACATCTTTATACTCTGGTAAAATTTTTACTAGTGGCAAATGAACTATATTAAATAAACTATAGTTTCCATTAGCATCTTGTCTAACATTTGGAACTATACATGTTACACCATTTTCGACAAATTCTTTACAAAAGCTATCTTGTATTTTTATCCCTTGTGCTAATATATTTCTTTTACAAGCCTCGTAATTTCCTGTATTTAAAAAGAACTCCATGTCCATTTCTTTGTCACATTCTTTTTTTATTGTATACACTGTTTCTACCAGCTCTTTGTCAGGCAATAATTTTTTTGCTTCCTCACTATTTTCATAATCTTCATAATTATTACCTAAATCTAGTCCTTTGGCTTTAAAATATTTTACCCTATCTGATTTTACTCGCATAGATTCAAAGTTATCTTTAGCTAATTTTTCTTTTGCATCCTCTGAAAAAGCAAAAATTAGAGGGGCTCCATACCTTGCAATATATATTCCATCTTTATCTACTTCTTGTGTAAAACTATAATCTGAATTATAGTTTTTAGCTAATGCGTCTTCTATTTTAGTTCCAAGTTCTTTATCACAATAAGGAACAATTTGCTTTGCATATTCCTTCATGTATTTAAATTTTAATTCTTGCTCATATTTTTTAACTTTTTCTAAATATTCTATATAATCTTTATTATCTTCCTTAAATTGATTAATCTCATTCTTACACTCAGCAGCTACTTTATATATATCCATTACTCTATTTAAACATTCTTGACCTTGCTTAGTTTGTATAACTTCATCATAATTTTCTGGCGAAATTTCTAAGCCCATAGCTTTTAAAATCTCACATCTATTAGCTTTATGCATTCTGTTTGCATAGTCGTTTTCTGAATTTATTAATTTATCATCAAATGAAAGAATTTTTCCATAATCAGTAAAATTAGAAGTTCCGAAATATTGTTTTAAAACTTCTTTATGTTCCTCTTGCAAATGAAAAGTTCCTCTTTCATATACTTTATCTTCTGTTTCTTTTGAAACTTCCATTCCTATTTTTCGTAAAAATTTTACTGATAGTATTGATACAAAATGGCTATTTTTTGTATTATAATCATTTTGTACATCCTCGGCTGTAACATATGAATTTATATATAAATTATTTAATCTATCTTCTATTTGAGCTCTATGCCTTTTTCCATAAACTTCTACTATTGTATCTATTATTTTTGGGCGTAATTCTTCTATTGGTAATTGATACCTCTTAAAAACTTCACTTTCAATCATCTTTTGCATTCCTCTAAAATAATTTTTTATAATTTTATCATAACTTTTTTTTACATTCAATATTGTAAAATTGTATAAAATTATCAATTCATGCACAAAATATTAGTATAAGATTAATCGGGATTCTAGGAACGTCCCCAAATCCCTACAAAATCCCTAGGAGGAGATTTCATGAGTAATATTGATTGGTCAAGTGTTTTTGAATGGGCTACACTTTTAAAGGCTTTTGTCGTAGGTGGGCTTATATGTGTAATAGGTCAAATTTTAATCGATAAAACAAAGTTAACTTCTGCTAGAATACTAGTTACATTTGTTACTGCCGGTGTTATATTAGGTGGGCTTGGCCTATATAAATATTTAGTTGATTTTGCAGGGGCTGGAGCAACAGTTCCTCTTACTGGATTCGGATATAATTTAGCAAAAGGCGCTATTGAAGGAGTAAAATCAGCAGGTCTTTTAGGTGCGTTTACTGGAGGTATAAAAAATGCAGCAGGTGGTATTGCTGCCGCAATATTCTTTGGTTATTTAGCTTCATTAATTGCAAAACCAAAAATGAAAAAGCAATAAAGTTTTTTCTTTATTGCTTTAATACTTTTAAAAATACTAAATTGCTAAGCACACTTCTTAATTCTTCTGATAGATTAAAATTTTTATATATTTTATCATGTACAATATCTTGTGCAGCTTTCATTTGCTTTGTTTTTATCTGTATCTCTAGAGGAATATCTTTTTCGACTAAATAATTTAAGTGTATACTCTTATAACCATTTTTAGGATTTTTTATATAGTCTTCCTCTAGACAATTTCCTAAATCATTTTCTATTTTATTTTTAATTTTATATACATCTTCGACTGTATCTGTAATTATCATATATCCAACAAAATCACTTATTTGATTTGCAGAAACAAAATGTCTAACTTTCATTTTGTCTAGTGCTGATTGTTTTTCTTTAACCCTAGATAATATTTCTACATTGCTGCTGCCAATTATATTTTTTAATTTATTTAAATACTTATTACATATATTATTTTGATTTATATAATCTATGATTGACAAGATTTTTTGTTCTTCTGCCATAAAAATATTCCCCCCCTTTCTACTATATAATATGCGTTTTTATGCACAAAAATACTAGTTTTCACAAACTAGTATCTTAGAATTTTATTTTATTATGCTTTTTTTGCAATTTCAGCAATTTCTGTGAATGCTTTTGGATCTGTTATAGCGATATCTGCTAACATTTTTCTGTTAATTGTTACATTAGCTTTCTTTAATCCAGCTATTAATTTACTATAAGAAATTCCATTCATTCTTGCAGCTGCATTTATTCTTGCTATCCATAATTTTCTAAAATTACTCTTTTTATCTTTTCTAGCTATATATGCATACATTCCAGATTTCATAACAGCTTGTTTAGCCATTCTAAATCTGTATCTTTTTGCACCAAAATATCCTTTTGCTTGTTTTAATACTTTTTTATGTTTTTTACGAGTAATTCTTGCTGTTTTTACTCTTGCCATTTTCTATTCCTCCTCATTCTTCGTTCTTTTTATTAACCATATGGTAATAATTTTTTGATTCCTTCAACACATGTTTTGTCTGCATAAGAATTTTGTTTTCTAGACATTTTTTGTCTACTTGTTTTTGTAGATAATCTGTGTCTTGCGTTTGCAGATGTTCTTTTTACTTTTCCTTTTGCTGTAAAACCATATCTTTTGCTTGCAGCTTTATTTGTTTTTAATTTTGGCATTTTAATTGCTCCTTTCTATTTATGCTTTTTTTGATAAAATTACAAACATATTTCTACCTTCTAATAAAGGTTTCTTTTCTGGAGATGCTATATCACTTAATTCTTCTATAAATTTGTTGATAACTGCTTCTCCTAATTTAACATTATTAACTTCTCTTCCTCTAAATCTAACTGTTATTTTTACTTTTGCTCCATCTTCTATAAATTTTCTTGCATTTTTAGATTTAAATCCAAAATCGTGTTCTTCGATATTAGGTGTTACTCTAATTTCTTTTAATTCGAATACTTTTTGCTTTTTTTTAGCTTCTTTTTCCCTCTTTGCTTGCTCAAATTTATATTTACCATAATTCATAATTTTGCAAACAGGTGGTACTGTGTTTGGAGAAACTAACGCTACATCCAAATTTTTCTCTGAAGCTATATTAAGTGCTTCGTTAAGTGACATTACTCCTAATTTTTCACCATTTTCGTCTATTAGATTGACTTCTTTGGCTCTAATTTTTTCGTTAATAGGTAAATCCTGTTTTATTCTAAAACACCTCCATATATTTTCGTCTAATTTAATTTAGACAATAAAAAAATGAATTAACTTAAAGACGCAAGTTAACCCACTTAAATAATTACAATATACATATTTATATTTAATTATTTACCTTTCTATCTTTATAGACAAGGTGGAAGTGGTTACCTTCTTCTTTAATCGCTTATATATAATAGCATGTTTTTTTGGTGTTGTCAATGGATTTATAAGATTTTTTTATAATTAAAGTAAAAATAGAGGAATCACTTCCTCTATTTGTGTTAGTTTTCTTCTCTTTTATACTCTTCACCTGATTTAAATAAGAACTTCTTTACTGTTTGCCAGAATATTTGGAATTTATTTTTTCTTTCTGCTGGTAAACCTACTATTTCTTGATCTTCATCTTCTGCTATAATTCCTTTTTCTAGCTCGTTATATTTATTTTCTAGTTTATTCATAGTCTTAATGTAATATTCATTAAATGTGTCGATTCCATCAACATATCCAACTAAATCTTTGTAATTATATAATGATCTCCTATAATTCTCTACCTCTTCTAAATTCGTAATTCTTTCAAAAGCTGTATCGAAATATGAAGTAATTATTAAATTTTGTGATTCCATAAATGTACTTTGAATACTATTCTTTATTTTAAGTCTTTTTTTATTAAGTCCAGAATTTAAATTATCTGAAAGTTCCATCTTATTATTTAATTTTAATAAATCTTCTTCTAGCTTTAAAATCTTATCAAAATTCTTTTCTAATGTATAAAATGTATCTTCAGAAGTTTTTTCTATAAACGTTTCCTTAAAATTATTATTACTATTAAAAGTACTATCAAAAAGAACTTTCTCCCCTGTTACATATGCCATTTGCGCAATCAAATTACATATTAATGGATAACAAGTAGGGCTAATTGTATCAAAAGAAATTCCATAATACTTCACATTATCTTTTGGTTCTTTTGTTGCTTTAGCTGTTGCATATTGTACTGCTGCCTCATTTAGTGCTAGCCCATGAACTTTATATTGTGTTAAATCGCATAAGCCTAGCCTTAATAAAAATCCTGCTTTATCCTTTCTTTCTTGTAAATAATGAATGCATTCATGAATAGCATAATTTTCGATTTTTTCTATAGGGACTTCTTGGTTAAAATAAATTGAAGTATTTTTGTAGAAATAATTAGCTTCTGAAAAGCCCTTTGGCACTTCTGCATAATACATTTTTAATTGAGAAAGTTTTATAAATACTTCCCCTAATTTAAAGTCAAGTTCAGGGAATGCAGCTACAATCTTTTGAGCAACATTCTTTGCTATAGTATTAACTTTTATCTTATCAAGTTCTTCTGTAACTTTGATTCCTTCTTTTCTTAAATTTGATTCGATCCCCATATCTATTCTCCTTGGTATACCTATAGATAATTATATTATACTACATTAGCCCAAAAGTTCTATAACAGTATTGTTAAAAAAACATTACAGCCATGTTACAAAACATAACTGTAATGTTCCTGTTGACTTCGTCAACTATAGCTCACTGTTGCCAAATCAAAGATTTGGACAGTGGCTTATTTAACCAATTACTATATTATAAATTTTATTCTTTACATATATTTCTTTTATAATTTTCTTACCTTCTAGCTGACTAGCAACTGCTTCTTTAGCTTTTTCTTTTACTTTTTCTTCATCTTCATCTTTCATGATAGTAATTGTAGCTCTTACTTTTCCTTTTATTTGTACAGGAATTTCTATTTCGTCTTCTATAGTTTTAGCCTCATCATATGTTGGCCAAGCTTTATATGCTAATTCTTCTGTACCACCTATTTTTTGATATAGTTCTTCTGTCATATGTGGTGCAAAAGGATTTAATAATTGTAAAAATGTTGCAAATTCAGCTTTATTAATTTGTTTTTCTTTATAAAATTCATTTACCATTGTCATAAATGTAGCAACAGATGTATTAAATTTCATTTCTTCTATATCTGATGAAACTTTCTTTATTGCTTTATGCATCATCTTTTCGAATTTTTCTGAATATTCATCTCCATCTACTAAGAAATCTTGCATATTCCATACTCTATCTAAGAATTTCATACATCCTCTAATACTTTCCATAGACCATGGTGCAGTTTGATCAAAAGGTCCCATAAACATTTCATATACTCTAAATGCATCTGCTCCAAATTCATCTACTATGTCATCTGGATTTATTACATTTCCTTTTGATTTAGACATTTTTTCACCATTGCTTCCTAGTATCATTCCATGAGATGTACGTTTTGCATATGGTTCTTTTGTTGGTACTACACCAATATCATATAAGAATTTATGCCAAAATCTTGAATATAGTAAATGTAGTGTAGTATGTTCCATACCACCATTATACCAATCTACTGGTGACCAGTATTCTAATGCCTCTTTTGAAGCTAATGCTTTATCATTATGAGGATCCATATATCTTAAATAATACCAAGATGAACCAGCCCATTGTGGCATTGTATCTGTTTCTCTTCTTGCTTTTCCACCACAATGTGGACATGTTGTATTTATCCATTCTTCGTGTTTTGCAAGTGGAGATTCTCCATTTTCTCCTGGTTCATAATCTTCGACATCTGGTAATTTTAATGGTAATTCTTCTTCTGGAATTGGAACCCAACCACATTTTTCGCAATATACCATTGGTATTGGTTCTCCCCAATAACGTTGTCTAGAAAATACCCAATCACGAAGTTTGTAATTTACTTTTCTTTCGCCTAATTTATGTTCTTCTATATATTCTATTGCTTTATTTATGGCCTCTTTAGAGTCTAGACCATTTAAGAAATCTGAATTTATTGCAATTCCATTATTAACATCTGTAAAAGCTTCAGACATATTTTGCTTTTCATCATCGCCAAAACAGTATGAAAATTTCGCATCTATTTCTTTTTCTAATAACTCTAGACTTTCTTTGTTATTATCATAATCTTTTGGTTTTTCTATTATTACTGGTTTAATTGGTAAATTAAACTTTTTAGCAAATTCAAAATCTCTTGTATCATGTGCAGGAACTGCCATTATTGCACCTGTTCCATATGTTATTAATACATAGTCAGAAATCCAAATTGGAATTTCTTCGTTTGTTAATGGATTTACAGCTTTTATTCCTTTTATTTCTACACCTGTTTTTTCTTTGTTTAGTTCTGCTCTTTCAAAATCTGATTTTAATGCTGCTTTTTTCTTATATTCTTCTACTTCTTCAAGGTTTGTAATTCTATCTTTATATTTTTCTATTAGTTTATGTTCTGGAGCTATAACCATATATGTTGCACCAAATATTGTATCTGGTCTAGTTGTATAAATAAGAAGATTATCATCTGTTCCACTTATTTTAAAATTAACTTCTGCTCCTTCGCTTCTACCAATCCAATTTATTTGTTGTGCTTTAATTTTGTCTAAGAAATTAACATCATCTAAATCATCAATTAATCTTTGTGCATATTCTGTAATTTTTAGCATCCATTGGCTTTTTTCTTTTTGTACTACTGGACTTCCACATCTTTCGCAAACACCGTTTACAACTTCTTCATTTGCTAAGCCTACCTTACAACCTGTACAGAAATTTATTGGCATTGTTGCTTTATATGCTAATCCATGTTTGTATAATTGAATAAAAATCCATTGTGTCCATTTATAATAATTAGGATCTGTTGTATTTACCTCTCTTGACCAGTCAAAAGAAAATCCTATAGATTTTAATTGTTCTCTAAAATGATTTATATTTTTCTCTGTAGTTATTTTAGGATGAACATGATTTTTTATTGCATAGTTTTCCGCTGGAAGACCAAATGCATCAAATCCAATTGGGAATAATACATTATATCCTTGCATTCTTCTTTTTCTTGCAATAATATCAAGTGCTGTATAGCTTCTTGGATGACCAACATGCAAACCTTGTCCTGATGGATATGGGAATTCTATCAAGCCATACCATTTTTCCTTTGAATAATCATTTTTTGCATTAAAGGTACCTTCTGCATACCATTTATCTTGCCATTTTTTCTCTACCTCTTTAAAATTGTACATAAGCTTCATCCCTTCATTTTTTTGTGTTTGCAAGCATTATATATCAAAAACTTGAAAAAGTAAACATATTTAATATATGAAGATAGCATAAATTTTTAGTAGGATTTCTCTTTTGTAAAATCTTGAAGCTATTTTGTAGATTAATTTTCGAGATTCCTATTTAATTTTATATTTTTATC
>MNRL01000019.1 GCA_001915925.1 Clostridium sp. CAG:354_28_25 | reverse complement strand
TAACCAAACTAGTTAGTTAATCTTTCAAAAAATATTTATTTTCAAATAGGGACACCTGTGGTAAAAAAGTTCCGCACTCCAGAACGTCCCCATATCCCTCTCTTGGAACGTCCCCTAATGCCTGTTAATTCTATCGTATTACCCATTGTATTAAGTCTAAATTAGCTGTATCTAGCATCATAGCTGTTTGTGGCATAACTCTAAATGTGTAACCATAGTTACCGCCTGTTTTTAATTCTATCTTAGCAGAATATTTATATGTTCTATTTTCATCATCTTGTTCTATCAAATTCATTGGAACAGTCTGAATTTGCTCCATTATTCCGTTTTCTAATATTTTACCATAATATACTTCTGTTCTGATAGAATTACAATCTATATTTTCTGGTAAATTTACAATACAATGAACTTCTATTTGGTTGCCTGCATCTATCGTTATATTATCCAAGTTATTATTTTGAGTAATCTTTATATCTTTCCAACTTGCATAAAGATTCTTCTTCCAGTTAGTAAAATCAATTACTTCATCTAGGTTTTGATAATGATTTTTAGATAAATTAGCAAGTTCCATGTAATAATCTCTTGTATAATCTATTACCATTCTTGAAGTTGAATATTTTCCACCTGTAGAAATTATTGAGTTTTTAAACATTTCCATCCATTTGTCAGATACTCCATCTTCTTTTTTATTTTCATAGTATAATGGAATAATTTTATTTTCTAAAGTATTATACAAGCTTTCGCTATCAGCAATATCTTGTTCTTCATAAGATTGATATTCTGTATTGTCTCCTATTGTCCAACCATTTTTTTGGTTATATCCTTCTGCCCACCAGCCATCTAATACACTAAAGTTAATTACGCCATTTACAGATGCTTTTTGACCACTTGTGCCAGAAGCTTCCATTGGTCTTCTTGGATTATTAAGCCATACATCAACACCACTTATTAGATATCTTGACATTGCTATATTGTAATTTTCTAATAAGAATATCTTTCCTTTAAATTGAGGTTTCATAGAAACTTCATGAATATATTTTATTAAGTCTTGACCTTCTTTATCTGCCGGATGTGCTTTACCAGCAAAAATTAATTGAACTGGTCTTTCTGGATTGTTTAATAATTGTGTTAATCTTTCTAAATCTCTAAATATTAATGTTGCTCTTTTATATGTTGCAAATCTTCTTGCAAAACCAATTGTTAGCGCATTTGGATTTAATTTAGAAACGATTTCATTTATTTCTTCGTAATTATATCCACTAGATTTTAATCTAGTTGTTATATTGTTTTTTACTAAAGCAAATAATTTTTTCTTTCTATCTGTATGTGTATCCCATAATTCTTTATTTGGAATATTTTTAATATCATTCCATGTTTCGTCATCTTGAATATTATCTTGCCAATAAGGTTTTAAATATTGGTTAAATAATTTTTTCATTGATGGTGCAAGCCATGAACATGTATGAATTCCATTTGTTACATATTCTATTGGTGATTCATCTGGTGCAATATTTGGCCATACATCAGAGAATAATCTTCTTGATACTGCCCCATGTAACTTACTTACACCATTCTTTTTACCAGCTATTCTTAATGCAAGCATTCCCATATTAAATCCTTGCTCTATTCCTTGACTATTTTTCATACCTAATCTTAAGAAATCTTCACGAGAGATTCCAAGTTTTGGCCAGAAATTAGAAAAATATTTATCCATTAATTCTATTGGGAATATATCATTTCCAGCTGGAACTGGTGTATGTGTTGTGAATACTGTCTTTGCTGAACACATTGATTTCGCAACTTCGAATGATACTTGTTTTTCCTCCATTGCATCTTTTATTACTTCTAATGTTAAGAATGCAGAGTGACCTTCATTCATATGGTATACACTTGGGTTTAATCCTAAACGTTTTAATAACTTTATACCTGCCATTCCTAAGACAATTTCTTGTCTTATTCTCATTTCTTGATCTCCACCATATAGTCTTAATGTAACAACTCTATCTTCTGCTATATTTTTATCTATATCTGAATCCATTAGAAATAGAGAAATTCTTCCCACAACAATTTTCCATATTTTTAAATATAATTTTCTGTCCGGGAAATCTACATCTATTATTAAATCTTCACCATTTTCATCTTTTACTGGTAAAATTGGTAAATTATCTAAATCTATATTAGTATATTCTGTTTTTTGTGTTCCATATCCATCTATTTTTTGATTAAAATAACCATTTTTATATAATAACCCTACAGCAACAAAAGGTAAGCCTAAATCGCTTGCAGATTTTAAATGGTCTCCAGAAAGTATTCCCAATCCACCTGAGTATATTGGTATTATCTCATCTATACCATATTCAGCTGAAAAATATGCAATTAAATCGTTTGCATTATTAGGATAATTTTTAGAAAACCATGTTTCTTTTGTTTGCATGTATGAATTAAAGTGATTTACAACTTCATCATATTTAGCTAAAAACTCTTCATCCTTTGCTATGTCTTCTAATTTATCTTGAGAAACTAGTTTTAAAAATTTAACTGGATTTTTTCCAACCGTTTCCCATAAGTCAGAATCAATTTCTTTAAATAATCTTAAAAATTCTGAATTCCAAGACCACCATAAATTGTTTGCAATATCTAATAATTCTCCTACTCTTTTTGGTAATTGTGGATTTACCGTAATTTTATTAAATATATACATTAATATTTCCTCCTTAGTTTCTTCGTGTTTTATCTGTCGTACTTAACTTATTATATTATCTATTATAGTTTTATTTTTGTCAAATAATTTTTAGTATTTATTTATATATTTTTTATACAAGCATTGACATTTTATGTGAACCATGTTAAAGTTTTAGAATTATAAACTTAGTTGGAGGTATGAATTATGAATAAGAAAGATTTTCGGATTGAAAATCCCTGTAAAATAGTTGTGTCTGATTATAGGATAACTATTGCAATTCCTTTAAAAGGAAAATGTTCAATTGCAACATCATTACTTAGTAACGATATTTATCAAGCTGAACAAAATTTTCAGAAAAGCTATATTGGAACAAAAGAAAACTCACAAACGCTACTCGCAATAGTTAGACTAGCAATACTATATAATGCAGTATCTATCACAGATTTTGACGAACTCACAGAATTATATGGAAAGAAAGTCTTTAAATGTTCTTTTGTCTTTTTATCCAAAGCTGACATGCAAGATTTTGAAAACGCTTTACACATTTTCGAATCAATGTAAATACCATTCTTAATTCAAATTCTATTTAGCAGGAAGTATATGATATATATTTCCTGCTTTTTCTATTTTTCCTACTTTATACTTTAATTTTTTGTCTTTTTTCTATTGAATTTATTTCCATTTTGATATAGTATATATATTAATTATGGTTTGACACAAAGGAGGAAATTAAATGCCAAGAAAAGCAAAAGAAGAAAAAAATGATATAGAAGTAAAACAAGCAAGTAAAGTAGCTCCTAAAACAACAAAAACAACTACAAAAAAAGCATCTACAAAAACAACAACTGCAAAAAAGACAGCTACAAAATCAACCAAAAATTCTACAATTATAAAAAAAGTAGTAGATTCTATTACTCCAAAAAAGAAGAAAACTACAGCAAAGAAAACTGCTACAAAAACAACTAAAAAGGCTGTAAAAACGTTAACTAAAGAATCTATAAAAAGTACAGAAAAAGAAGAAACAGTAAAGAAGCCAACTACTATAAGTGGTGAAGAATTCTCTATTGCAGAATATTATGATTTACCATACAGGTATAATCAAACAATAGTTAAATTACTTTATCAAACACCTACAACTTTATTTATCTATTGGGATATATCTGATGAAGACAGAGAAAAATATAAAGAAACTTATGGAGAAGACTTTTTCGAAAAAACAAAACCTGTACTTATAGTTCATAATGAAACAAAAGGTTACAGTTTCGAAGTAGAAATAAATGATTTTGCTAATTGTTGGTATTTAAATGTTAATGATAGTAAATGTAAATATAAAATAGAATTAGGAAGAAAACCTTTCGAAGTTATGTATAATGGCGAAGTTACAGAAGTTAAAACAACTACTAAGATAACTCAAAATTATATTCCTATAACATCATCTAACGAAGTAGAATCTCCTAATGATCATATTCTTTTCGAGAAAACACAAGAAATGGTTTATTTTAAAAATGTAAAAGACAATACAGTAACTGCTAAAAATATAGCTACTCTTAATTTTGTTAAAAGTATTGGAAAAGTATATAAAGTTAATGATTTCTATAAGAAGTTTTATAAAAATGAAGATTTAGACTCTTTTGATAAAATACAGAATCCATCATCAAATAGTTTAAGTTCTTCAAGATTTAAATAGAATTTTTTAATATCACCTTTAAGAAAAATTCTTATAGGTGATATTAATGTTTATACTAAAATAATAATTTAAAGGAGTATTAAAATGAGCAAAAACGTAAAAGGATATGTAAGTTTTGTACTACATGCACACTTACCTTTTATACATCATCCCGAAAGTGATGACTATTTAGAGGAACAATGGTTATTCGAAGCAATGTCAGAAACTTATATTCCTCTTCTTAGAAATTTTAAAAAATTAGTAGATGAAAAAGTCGAATTTAGAATAACAATGTCTATGACACCACCTTTACTTTGGATGCTAGACAATAAATTACTTCAAAAAAAATATATTCATTATTTAAAGGAGCATATTGAACTTTGTGAAAAAGAAGTAAAAAGAACAGCTTATGATTCTAGATTAAATGGACTATCTAAATATTATTTAAATAGATATTCTGATGATCTATATTTATTTGAAAAAGTATTTAATTGTAATTTAATCCAAGCTTTTAAACATTTCCAAGATATTGGTGTATTAGAAATAATAACTTGTGGTGCAACACATGGTTTCTTCCCTATCTTATATGTTAATGAAAAAACAGTAAAAGCTCAAATTGCTGTTGGTGTCCAAACATATAAGAAGTATTTTGGAAAACAACCAAGAGGAATTTGGCTTCCTGAATGTGGCTATGTTCCAGAAGCAGATAAATATTTAAAAGAATTTGGTATAGAATATGCTATTGTAGAATCTCATGGTATATTGTATGCAGACCCTACACCAATATATGGTACTTTCGCGCCAATTGTATCCCCTGGAGGGTTAATTGCATTTGGACGTGATATGGAATCTTCAAGACAAGTTTGGAGTTCTATAAATGGATATCCGGGTGATTATAATTACAGAGAATTCTACAGAGATATTGGTTACGAAGCTGACTATGATTATATTAAACCATACATCGCTCATGACGGTGTAAGAGTTAATACTGGTATTAAATATTATAGAATTACTGGAAAAACAGACCAAAAAGATTTTTATAACTTGCAATGGGCTCAAGATTCCATATATAAACAAACAGGTCATTTCTTTGATTGTAGGGTAAAACAAATAAATGACATCTCAAGTTATATGGATCACCCACCTATTATTCTATGCCCATATGATGCAGAACTATATGGACACTGGTGGTATGAAGGTCCAGATTGGTTATATGTATTATTCAAAAAAATCTACTATGATGATTGTAATTTTAAGCTTATTACACCTAGTGAATATATAGATAAATATCCAAACATTCAGGTTTCATCTCCTTGTAGATCTAGTTGGGGTGCTAATGGTTACAATTATGTATGGCTTAATCCATTAAATGACTATGTACATAGACATCTTCATAAAGCTGGAGATAGAATGGTAGAACTTGCTCATCTATTTCCTAATGAACAAGATGAATTAAAGAGATTTGCTTTAAATCAATGTGCAAGAGAACTTTTACTTGCTCAGAGTAGTGATTGGCTATTTATAATAACAAATCAAACAATGGTAGACTATGCTAAAAAAAGAATTAAAGATCATATTGGTAGATTTACTAAACTTTACTTACAACTGAAAAATGATAAAATTGATACAGACTATTTAGAAGAAATTTATAAAAAAGATAAAATCTTTGATGAAATTGATTATATGATTTATTACTAATATACAAGTTGCAAAACAATTCTTCTTTCATATTATATGTATAATGATACTTTATTTAGTAGATAATATTACATATATGTGAAAGGAGATTTTTTTATGAAATCATTTTGTATTAAGACAAATAACAAAAAGATACTTGCCTATCTACTAAATAATTTCAATTTTCCCAACACATGTATTTCTATAAGAAAATTCAAAATATATGAAAACATAATTATTCATTACACTGGTGAAAATATTTCTGCCTTTTACAATGAACTTTCAAATAATTTGGTCTCACTAATATTAAATTTTTATGAAGAAAAATTGTTAAAATCAATTATAAAATCTAATTATTTTTATTTTTCCGAAAGTGAACAAGAAAGTGTATTAGATAAATGTTTAAATTACCTTACAGATAAATCTACAGTTGAATATCAAGTAAGAATAGAACATATTTATATATCAGCACTTAAATATATTACAAATAATAAGTCCATGATTCTAAGAGGCTTTATTCTTTTTAGGCTTTCAAATTACATGAAAATTTTAGACTATGTTGTAGATACTTTTGTAAATGAATTAGTAGTAGATCGAGAATACAAGGAATTTATTAATTTACTAAAATCATATGTAAATTCTAAACCTTCTAATATAAATACTGTACATTTTATTTATAAAAATACTTCTTCTATACTACTTGACAATAAGCACAAAAAAATACCATTTACAGATGACCTAGCTAACTTAAATTATATTTCTGATGTTTCCTTTTCAGAAAATGATATAGTACTTAATACTTTGCTTACTCTTTTACCACAGAAAATAATAATTCATTTGGAAAAAGAACCTGATGAATTTATAAAAACTTTGATATGCATATTTGAAAATAGAATAGAACTTATATCGGGATCTAGGGACGTTCCTAAAAATCCCTATTTGCAATAGGGATTTTTATAGCAAATTGGCAATTTAGCCAATTTTTTCTTGTCCATAAAACAAAAATAGGAAAAAAAAGAACGTCCCCAAATCCCGAACGTCCCTATCTTTCTCTCTATAAGCTCATATTAATACCTCGTGCAACTACATCTTTCATATTTTCTACTAAAGAATCTATTTCCTTTGGTGTTACTATAAAATTAAAATTTTTCGGTATTAATGCTTCTTTTATCTCCAGATAATTATCCTCTTCTTTTAGTTTATTTAAATATTCATTAGATTCTGCTTTTTCTTGTAATTTTTCTATAAAAACATCTAAGCAATCATTTACCACAACTGCTGTCTCTACAACTGTTGGTATTCCTAGTGCAATTACTGGAACTCCTAATGTATTTACTGTTAACTCTTTCCTAGCATTGTCTACTCCTGCACCTGGAACAATTCCTGTATCTGCTAATTGAATTGTACTGCTTATTCTTTCCATGCTTCTAGAAGCCAAACTATCTATAACTATAACTAGTTTAGGCTTTACATTATCTACTATTCCTTTTAAAATCTCTGCTGTTTCCATTCCTGTTGTTCCTAAAACACCTGGCGAAATTGCACTTACTGGTCTTGTGTTTTTATCTAAATATTGTGGTACATATTTTAATAGATGTCTCGTAATATCTATCTCATTTATTACTTTTGGACCTAATGCATCTGGTGTAACATATATATTTCCTAAACCTACAACTAATATTTCCTGTTCTTTGTTTACATATTCATCTATCATTTTCTTTAATTCTTTGCATAATATTTCACTTGCCTTTTGGACTTCTTCTTCTCCCATATATTTCATATTTTTCATATCTATTGTTACATAATTTCCCTTTACTTTACCTAATGCTCTTTCACCTTGTTCATTCATTATCTTAACTCGTGTAACTTTTATATTATTATTTATCTGTTCCTCAGTTGCTTCTATTCCATCAATCTCATTTTCTATATTGTTTGCTTTTTTATACAAATCTTTTCTTTCATCAGCAAGGTCTGTTCTAAAATCTAACATAAAAAATAACCTTCCTTTCCTAAAATTCCCGTTGCATTAAACAACACCTATTTATATTTTAAGAAAAAAAGATTATTTTATACTATTTTTTTAACTTCTTTTAAAGAATCTTTTTAATTTACTCCATATTTTTTCTATAAAACTTTCTTCTTGGTATAATACTAAACTTGTATCTGCAGAATTTGGTATCAGATTATTCTCTTCATCCAATACTACATAAGATTCTTTCTCATTTTTCCAATATATGTTTAAAATTTCTTCCCTTTCGTCTGGCTCGCACCAATAATCTAAATTTAAAACAGATAATAATATTAATGTTTTCCTATGTAGTTTTTGATCTTCTAAAGGAAGATTCGGATTAATATTAACTTTATAGTTTTTATCTCTTTTAGTTTTAAAAATATTCAATACATCTTTTGGTATTTTATTTAGATATGCCATTGGTATATATTTTAAGATTTCATATACTTCTGAATATGCTTGTGCTAATTCGTTTTCCATAACTTTCTCCTATTTTTTACTAATATTTAATTCATCTTTAATAGTTTGGTAAGCTATTAATTCTTCATTTCTTTCTATCTTACTACCATTTTTTAAAGAACTTTGTAATCTATTAAAAAATATGTCTGGAGTTAGACTTCCCCCATTTGCCATTTCTAATTTTATCTTTAGGTATGATAATGAATCTTTTAATTCATCCTCTATTTGTTTATCTTCTATATCTATTTTATTGCTTAAATCACCAATCTTTTGTAGTAACTCATTATTTCTTTCTATATTCACATTTCTTTCTAAATCATTTATTAAATACTGAATAATCTCCAAAGTTTGTTTTGCAATATCATTATTTAATTTTTTATATTTGCAAATAACTAAAACATTTTCTATTATATTATCTGCAGACATTCTTTTTTCCATATCTGTTAGTTCATTTAACTCTGTAGCTAAAAATTCTTCTAAATTATCTTTTATTCTGTCTGTATCTTGCATAATATTTATAAAGTCATCTAGCTCATCTGCATTTATTTTATTTATTCTTTCATAATTAAAACGTTTTTTAATTAAATCTAACTGGCTATATTCTTTTTCTAAAATATTTTCTGCCGGTATTTTTTCTTGTAATATATACATTGGTAAAATTGTATTTTTTCTATAATATATACTTTCTCTGTTTATGTCTTGTAACGCAAATTTGTTTTTTTCGTAAAATTCATCTAAATTGAATTCATCATTCTTTTGAGCACCATTAAATATATTTTTTAAATATTTTTCTTTATCTCCTAATAAAAATTCTAATAACATTTTTTTATCAATTTTTAACTTTTCTAATACATACATTCTAGTTCTTATTATGCTATTTGCTTCTGTATAAGCACTTTCGATACTATAATTTTTATCAATATGAAATCCAAAACTTTCGAATGGATGTTTTTTTATATAATTATTTACTACTAAATCAACAAAAATATCTGCATTGCCTTCTTCTAATATTTCATCTTCGTTTTCACTTTTATTTATGTTCGAAAAACAATGTGCATATCCATGTAAAACGTAACCTAATAATTTATTTTGATTATGTCTTCTATTTTCTGCTATTGTTATTGTTTTAGACTCTTCATCAACTTCCATATTATAGTTGTCTGGTAATTTGTTAAAAATAATATTTGTTCTGTTAAAAGTAATTTCTATGGCTTCTAATTTATCTGCCGGAGTACTTGTATACACATCTTTTATAAATTCTTTAATCATTCTTTGAGCTAAATAGACAATCTTAAATAAGTCTGGAGACACTTTATGTTCTAGACTACTTATTATTTTATCCCTAGATTCTTTTTCTGTAAAATTCTTTAAAAACTCTAATTTTTCTTCATTATCTTTTTGGTTTGCTAAATATGATACCTTATTATTTTCACCATCTATTGCATCTATTGTTCTTCTTAAATTATTTTTTTCTCCGTTATTCTCTTCTAATTTAGTATCTAACATAATAATCTTCTCCTATGTTTAGTCTATTTGTTTATGTTCTAATTTTTCTTTATCATATTCTATTCCTTGTTCTCTTAATTTTTCTTCTAATCTTTTGTTAAAAATATGTATATAGCCAACTGCTGTTTCGTTAAATTCACCTTTAAGCTCTTCTTTTACTTCTTTTTTTAAGTTTGCTATTAGTTCATTGTTTGACTCCATTTATCATCCCTCTTTTTACTTTGAACAATTATTACATAAAATCGTTTCTAAGCCTATATTTAAATCAATTTTACCAATCTTATAATTATAGTCTAAATCTATCAATTCTTTTATGATATTAGAAATCTCTAAATCTGTAAAGCTTTTTGCTTGCATTTTATATTTATTTACTAAAAATAATTGATTCGGTTTTAAATTTAAAGCCTTTGCTATATCTAGTTTATACCTTT
Source organism: Clostridium sp. CAG:354_28_25 (assembly GCA_001915925.1). Taxonomy (GTDB): domain Bacteria; phylum Bacillota; class Clostridia; order TANB77; family CAG-508; genus Merdicola. Next base: position 66,075 of record MNRL01000019.1, on the reverse strand, counting down.
CTGCTATTTTTGTAAAATACAATTTTTTAAAATGATTATATAATGTTATTAAAATTTTTTGAATTGGCTCTTTATTATAAAGCAAATTATTTAGTTCTTCTAATGCTAGTTTTATTTGTTTCTTTCCTAGATAATCGGTTAAGTTAAATATAATGGCTTGTGTTTGTTTAGTACACAATAAATCTATATCTGCTTTATTTATTGTTCCACCTTCACCAGCATATTCTATTAATTTTCTTATCTCATTAATTAAGTCTTGCATATTTTGTCCACATTGTTCTATTAAATATTGCAATGTATTTTCTGCTACATTAACTTTATATGCATTAGCAATAGCTTTTAACCTTCTTATAATTTGGTTTGGTTTTTGATATGTAAATTCACATACCTCACCATTTTTTTCTAATACCTTATATAATTTTTGTTTTTCTACATTTTCCTCTACAAATACTAAAATTACACTTTCATTAATTTCATCAATATTATTTTCTATGTATTCTGCAACACTAGTTTTAATTTTAGCAAGCTCTGGATTCTTTCTCTTTCCTTCTTTTTTTAATATTTCCGAATTTCGTACAAGAATTAATTTTTTTGGATAGCCAAAAGCTGGAGTTTGTATATCTGCTATTAGCTCAGAAATATTTGTTTCATCTATGCTAATGTAATTAATACCATTTATACATTCTCCAAAATTTTTTCTTATCTTTTTTACTACTGATTCTAGTAAAAATTTTTCTTCACCATATAAAACATATATACTATTTAACTTTCCTTGTCCGAAGTTCTTTTTCTAATTCTTCTATTAACATATCCATCTTCCTTTTCGGGATTTAAGGAACGTCCCCAAAATCCCTGTCTGGGAACGTCCCAAAAACACCTGTTCCTATTCATCTATTCATATTATAATTTAAATTGAGATGAAAACTTAGATGAATGTGCATGGCAAATTGCTATTGCCATACTATCTGTTATATCATCCAATTTTGGTAATTTTTCTGTATTTAATATCATTTTCACCATTCTTTGTACTTGCATTTTATCTGCTCTACCATATCCTGTCACTGCTTGCTTTATTTGTAATGGTGTATATTCGAATATATCTAATTTGTTTATTCTTGCTGTTATTAATATCACTCCCCTTGCCTGAGCAACATTAATAGCTGTTTTTGCGTTATTATTAAAAAATAGCTCTTCTATTGACATCGCATCTGGTTTATATGTATTTATTATATTATTTAAATCTGTGTAAATCTTCTCTAACCTTAGCGGAAAAGATTCACCAGCTTCTGTTAATATTGCACCAGATGTTTCTAGTTTAAATTTATTTCCTATGTAATCTATTATGCTATACCCGTGTTATTGCAAACCCAGGGTCAATTCCTAATATTCTCATTTTCCTTCCTCTTCTTCTGTTTTTGAATCTAATATTATTCTAAATATTTCTGCAACACTCCAAGCTTGTGAAAAAGCGCCTTTAGGTAAATATGGAGGTTTAGAGTCATATAGTTCTGCAATACTTAATATACACCCTTCTTTATACATCATTGTTTTAGCTGTTACTCTTAAATTTTTAACGAATAAGTCATACTGCTTTTGCAATTCACCTTTAACTTTCCCCTCTTTTGTATTAGCTATTACATTCTTGTATGCATCATTATATAATCCAAAAAGCCATGGCCAAGTTATTCCTTGGTGGTAACTTATATCCCTTCTGTATGAATCTCCTTCATATGTAGCAATATACTGCTTATCCTTTCTATTTAAAGTACGTAATCCATGTTTTGTATATAGTTCATTAGTTACAGTTTTTAAAATTTCTTTAGCATTTTTTCCTGCTGGATTTAAAACTTGGTAACTAAGTGATAAACTAAATAATTGATTTGGTCTTATTCTGTCATCACCTAATACATCATACAATGATTTCTTGTCTGAATTATAAAATTTTCTATTAAATGATTTCTGAGTTTTTTCTGCTAATTCTGCATACATTTCTGCAACTTTTTTAGTTTCGAATTTTTTTGCAAGCTCTTCCATTATTTTTAAAGCATTATACCATAAACTATTTATTTCTACTGCTTTTCCATTTCTAGGGGTTACTGCAAAATCTCCAATCTTTACATCCATCCATGTATTTTGGGTATTTATTGTTCCAGAATGAATTAAACCATCTCTTTCCATATAAATATTATTATCATCTACATCTATTCCTGTAATATATGCCTCTATTATTTTCTTTAAACAAATATAAAAATTGTCCTTTATAAATTTATAGTCATTCGTATAATTAATATATTTTTTTATTTCTTCAAAAAGTAATAATGAAGCATCTGCACTATTATATAATGGTCTGTTATCATATCCGGAATATCCATTTGGTACAAGCCCATATTTTATATCTCTAATAAATGTTAGTAAAACTTCTTTTGCTATATCAAATCTCTTTGTTTTAAGTAGTAATCCTTCAAATGCTATTAAACTATCTCTACCCCAATCTAAAAACCATGGGTAACCTGCAATTATAGTATGAAGTCCAAATGATGGTCTGTATGCAATAAAGCTATCAGTAGTAATTATAAAATCTTCTATTAATTCTTTATCCTCTGTATTTTCATTTATTAAGCCCGTATCTGTTACTATCTTCTTTAATCTTACCTCTTCTTGCTTAATAACATCCTCTGCTTTTATTTCGTCTATATTCTCTTCTAATGAAAATACAAATGATATATTTTTCTCTTCATTTGGTTTTAATTCTATCTCATATCTACCTGGAATTGCATGGTTTTCTATTGGGTCAAACCCTCTTTTTTCTTCTTCCATATAAAACATCCTATAAAATATATCATTATGATGTTCTATATATGTTCCTTCTGAACATTTCATATAAAATGGTGTTTGACTTTCATTTTTTACAACTATTCTTACTTTTGTGCCACTTATATTTTCTTTCAAATTGAATTCTGTATCTTTATTAACTTGATGAAAATCTCTATAATTTATTATTGGAGCCAATGTTAATTTTGAATCATAATTTCCATTCTTAATATTGTATAATATAACAACTGTATTTCTACCATATTGCATACTTATAGTCTTTTGGATAGAAATATCGTCTATTTTATATGTATATGTTGGTACATATTTTTTCTCGAATGATTCTATTCTTTTATAACCATCAGAAATATAATTATCGCAAATATTAGTATATAAAGGATATTTGCATCCATTAAATTCTATAGATTCATCCACCTTAGATAATACTAAAAATCGTCTTGCCGGAGGTGTTAGTGCTGCAACCAATAACCCATGATATTTTCTTGTGTTGGCACCTGTAACTGTAGATGCTGCAAATCCTCCTATTCCATTAGCTATTATCCATTCTCTTTGAATTAAATCTTTAAATTCTCCTTTATTTACCATTATTTTCATTTGTATGCCTCCAATTATTATTTTTTCTTGTTTTGTTCAACTTTTTCTATAAATTTCTCTATAAATTCCTCTTCCTTATCTTTATTTTCATTTAGTAAAATTTCTCTGTTTTTTAGTTTGACCTCCTCAGTATTACGCATAGCTTCTATACGTTTACCATATTTAGATAGAAATTTACTTTTTCTTTCCTTTTTATTTTCATTCATTTTTCTTTTTCTCTTAGGTCTATTTTTTATTTTATTAAATTGTTTTTCATATTCTAATTTAGATTTTAATAGCATATATTGTGGATCTGATTGTTTGTCCCTATATTTTAAGTCATCACAAATCAATTCTGAAATTGCTTTAGCAACTAAATCTGAATTATGTCTTATATATCCATTTTCTACACAAGCTAAATCCCTTTGTAATAAACGTACTCCTAAAGTTCTTGCCTTTGCAACATCTTGTGCTACTAATTCTGAACCCTTTAAATTATATCTTTTAATATACTCTGGAATTATTTCTCCTGTATCGTAAATACAATAATCTATAACATTTTTACCAGTATGCTCTATTATTGCTTTTATATGGTCAGCTAATGAGTAATTATCTGTTTGACCTGGTTCTGTCATAATATTACTTACATATATTTTTATTGCTTTACTATCTTTCATTGCTTTATATACACCATTTACTAACAAATTTGGTATTACATTTGTATATAAACTTCCTGGACCAATTACAATGCAATCCGCTTCTTTTATTGCTTGTACAACTTCTGGAGTTGCCCTACAATTTGGTGGTGATATAAATACTCTATTAATTCTTGTAATTTTATCATAAACTACTTTTTTTATTTCATCTTTTTCTTCTATTATCATTCCATTTTCAAGTTCTGCACATATTCTCATTTCATCATTTGTAATTGGTAAAACTCTTCCTATAATATTAAAAATCTCATTAGAATTTGCTATAGCTTCTGTAAAATCTTTAGATAAATCTTGCATCGTAGTAAAATATAAATCACTAAAACTAATATCTTTTAAATCTCCACTTTTATATTTATAAGACATTAATTTACTTGCTAATTCTTCATCCCTAGCTAATGCAATTACTGTATTTTTTATATCTTCTATAGGCATAGAATTTATGCTTTCTTTCTTCATATTACCATATGAAGATACCGTAACAACTGCTGTTATATTATCTGTATATTGCTTTAATCCTCTTACAACTGTTTCAAGCCCATTGCCAGAACCTATTACTACAATTTTTGGTCCTTCTGAATAAATTTTTTTGTTAAATATTAATGAATTTATATTTATATGTTTTCTATTATTTTTTACTCTTGAATCTGTAGATTCTATTAACATCTCCATAGTCCTTTTTTGCATAAATACAATTCCTAGAACTATACAAGTAAAACCTACAATAAATGATAAAATAATTAATAATAACTGCGCTATTTCAAGTTCTTCACTTACAATAATTGTAGATATTCCATAACATGCCAGTATTATTCCTACAAGAATAAGAAATATCCATCTTTTAATTCTTGCATTTGGTCTAAACCACTCTATAAAACCTTTCATTTTTTATTAATACATCCTTTCAAGTTCAGTTTTCTTAATCTTCTCCTATTACTTGTACCTCCAGCTCAATCTTTTTGCCAAATTTTTCATAGACTTTTTCACTAATGTATTTTACTAAATTTAATATATCTTTTGCTTTTGCATCTCCTTTATTTACAACAAAACCAGCATGTTTTGTTGATACTTCTGCACCACCTATATTGTATCCTTTTAATCCACATTCATCTATTAACTTTGCGGTAATAAAATCTGTTCCTCTTTTAAATGTACTTCCTGCTGATGGATATTCTAATGGCTGATGTTCTTTACGCCATATAGTATATTCGTCCATCTTCGATTTTATTTCTTTATATCTTCCTTTTTTTAATTTTAATTTGGTGCTTAAAATTATATATTTGTTACAACTAAAAATGCTATTTCGGTATTGGAATTTTTGCTCCTCATTAGATAATATTTTTATATTACCATTCATATCCATACACTTAGTTTCTAAAACGATATCTTTCATTTCTCCACCATGTGCACCTGCATTCATTCTGATTGCACCACCAATAGAACCTGGGATTCCAGCTGCAAATTCGAACCCTTCTATTTCCTCTATTAATAATTTTTGTGCTACAAAACCATTTTTTACACCAGCACCAACTGTTATTATATATTCATCGCTAATTTTTTCTATATTAAAATCTTGTATATCTATTCTTAAGACAATTCCTCTTATACCACCGTCTTTTACTAATAGATTACTACCATTTCCAATAACTGTTATAGGAGTTTCATTTTTATTTGCATATTCTAATATGCTTTTTATATCTTGCTCATTTTTAGTATTTACAAATATATCAGCTTTTCCACCAACTTTAAATGAAGTATGTTTTGACATTAATTCATTTTTATATATTTTTGATTCTTTTGATATACATTTTTCTAATTCGCTTGAAGTTTTTTCTATATTCAAGTTAATTCCTCTCCTTTAAATAGTTTATAACTTCTTCTATACTTTCCTGTGGTGTTGAAGCACCTGCCATCACACCTATTTTATTTATATTTGCAAAATTCTCATTATATAACTCTGATACTTCTTCTATTTTAATAGCATTTTTGCAATTTCTTTGTGCAATTTCATATAATTTATTTGTATTAGAGCTTTTTTTGCCTCCAATTATGACCATATATTCTACATCTTTAGATATTTTTTCTGTCTCTTTTTGTCTACTTTCTGTAGCATTACAAATACCATTATATATTTCCAGCCTTGTTTTTATATTTTCTTTTAAATATTGCTCTATTTGTAAAAATTTTTGTAAATTATATGTTGTTTGTGTTAATACTGCCAATTTTTCTTTTTTATTCAAATCATCAATTCGTGCTTGCAATTGTTCTATATTCTCTATTACTTCGCCATTTTTGCAAAAACTAAATGTTCCCACGACTTCTGCATGAGATTTCTCGCCAATTACTAAAATATAATAATCTTTATTTGACAATTCTTCTGCCAAATCATGAATTTTTAGTACTTTTGGACATGTACAATCTATTAATTCTATATTATTTTTACTTGCATATTCATAAACTTCTTTTTTTACACCATGAGCTCTTATTAGTACTCTTTCTTTGGCTTCTTTTATATCAGTTATTATTCTAAGTCCATTTGCTTTTAGTTTATTTAGCACTTGATTATTATGTAATAAATCTCCTAAACAATCTAAGTTCTCTGTATTTTTTAATTCCTCTTTAGCAGTCTCTACTGCTCGTGTAATTCCATTGCAAAAACCGGCTGTTTTACCTAATATTATTTCCATATAATATCTCCTATTTTATTTTATGCTTTCATAGTTTGCATTATATCATATAACTCATAATTCTGTAAAATAATTTGACATAACTTTGCAATATTTTTTAGTAGAAAATTATGCTTTTACTAATTACAACAATTTTATTTGACATAATTAAAAAGACGCAAAAATAATTACGCCTTTTTTAATTCTTCCAAAAAAATCTTTTTAACCTTGAAAATAATCTTTTTATAAAGCTTTCATGTTCTATTTTTATAAGTTTATTATTCTTTTTTTCTTCTATTGGATCATTATCCTTTCTGTCAAATATATGCTTCAATTTTTCTTCATTTAATTTTCTTTCTTCTTCATCCTTTTTTCTAAATTCTTCTTTTTCTTCTTCTGTTGACCAATAATCTCTATATATTAAAGCCAAGATATTATTAGCTTCTTCAGATAGTTTTTGTTTATTTAAACGGAGTCCTTCTTGTACATTAAATTCGTAGTCATTATTCATATTCGCTCTCAAAAAATCAATAAACTTTTTAGGAATCTTATTTACTAAATCTATATCTGTATACCTTAATATTTCATCTACTTCTTTAAAAGCATTTCTATATCTAAGTTCTAACATTATCTTCTTTATCTCCTCTTTCTTCTTTGGCATATACAAAATCTTTTATTTTATTAAATGTTGCTCTTATCTTGCTTCCCTTAGTTCTTGTTGCTATATCTTTAAATTCTTCTCTTTTAAAAGTTGTTGCAAATCCCTTTCTAGCATTTTTAGAAAAAACTTTAGCATCTTTTACAGATTCCCATCTATCTAAATATATCTTTTTATCCTCGTCAGAATCTATAATCAAATTTAAAAAACTTTGTGCTTTTTCTTGTTCTGTAACATCGTGATTTAAAAACTTTTGCATTTTTTGTTCATATTTTTCTGGTTTCTCTGTCATCTTCACAGCTGTATCTATAATTGATGCATATAAAAATACATTTTGTTTTATTACTTCTGGATTAAGTGTTCCATTAGCCATCCTAAATTCTATGGTATTTTTCTTGCTATTTCCAATATTAGTTAGATTAAGCCCTGCATATCTTCTTTCGTCTAGCTTAAATTTACTAGCAACCATTCTTAATTTTCCAAATTTTTTATGTGATACCTTTAACGTTCCATTATTAAGCTTTTTCAATATTTTTTTGCTAGTAGGTGTTGCCATACCATTTCTCCAAATAGCAGAAATAACATTTGATAATCCATGAAAATTTTTGTTTATAGCTTTAGGTCGTATTGGATCATTTTTATCATTACACATTTTATATATAAGTTCTTCGGCTTCAGCATATATATTAAGAAAATTTTTCATTTTTTTAGGATCACTTGATAAATATTCTGCATCAAAATGCACATGTAATCCACATTTCTCGTCTGCCTTAACTTCTTTACTTTTATCTTTTGGAAATTCTTTAATCTTACTACAGATTTCTGCTATATTCCTCCATGTAGTTTCCGTATCTGTTAAAATTGGTGAAACAAGTTCTGCTCCATTTTCTCCAACTAAACTTTCTTCCCATTTTGTTGCCATATGCCAGTTTCTATCGGTTATAAACTTCGCACTTTCGCCAGCATATAACCCATTTTTCGTTTGAACATTATTAGCTTCTATTTCTATTCCAAATTTCATATAAGCTGGCAAATTTAGCTTTTCGTATTGTCCTTCGTATTTCATTTTTACCTCTTCGCATATTTTTTCTAAATTATATCACTACATTTTCTTTTTGCCAATATGTACTTTAGGGATTTTGGGGACGTTCTTAAAATCCCTCTTTTGATTCAAATTATAACTATGCGTAAGATTAACTAAGTAATTTTCGGTTTAAGTTGAGGTAATATATAAGTATGAAAATGACGCGGATTACTCCGCGTCTATCTTCATTGTTAACAATATGGTTTCGGTGGCTCCCGAATTTCTACAATTGTGTGATTCGCCACAATTGCAAACATGAAACTCTCCTTTCTTATATAGATTTCCTAAAATTACAACCTCTCCATGTAAAACCATATATATCTCATGGTCCTTATCATGGTGATGCAGTTCAATTTCTTTTCCCGGTTCTATCCGGATACAGCTTGCTTCTTTTGGAAACAAGATTGCTTTTCCAATTCCATCGGAAATCTTCTCGGTAAAATCTTTTTGTACTAGTTCGTTTAAAAGTTTCATATTTTTTCCTCCTTTATTGATTAGGAAATTGTTATATTGTTATCTTCACTAGCTTAACATAATTTTTGTGTTTTTGCAAGATGTTGCTTTTTTATGTAAATTATGATATAATTTTTGCGATAACAAGCTGTTTAGATTCCAATCAACAACAATGGAGGATGGAAAAATGATTACTAAAGTAGATGGTGTAGAACTTGTTGGACGGGCTTTTAAAATTCCTAAGGAGGGAATAACCTTCAAAAATCTTAAAGGAGAACGTTTCAACATTTTTCCGGCAGAAACAAAGGGCAGAATCTTTAATCATTCCAAAAATAAAGATTTCTATATCTTTGCTGCTGGATTCGGAACATTTATTATTCCGGCACTCTTTGGGCTTGATGCCCTCTTAAAAAGTTTTAATTTTAAAAAGGTGTCTGACGATATCTTGCCGGTAAGACTTACTTCAAATCATATGCCACTATATACAAAGGATCAAACCGAGTGGTATCACATGATAAATGTGATTGGGCAATTAAATGCATCCACTGCTCATACTCTCCTTAGACTAGAGAGATGGGACCTTGGAATTTTTGACTTTTTAACACCTTCATCCAAAATCCCATTTACTGGCATTTATGACCAGAAAGCTCACCGGATGTTCTATCCGATGGCAAGTATTAAATTTCCACATATTGATAAAAGTAAAGTGGGAAAATTTAATACAGACAATGAGAACCACCTGTTGTTAGTTTATGCAGGTGACGGTGACACTTATCTAATAAAGGATGATACCAATATTAATCCAATGGTAGCAGCTTTAAAAGATAGTGGTTACAAACACGACAAAAGCTTGTATGTTCCGATTAAATGACCATCTTTTAGCCAGACGAAATATCATACATTCGTCTGGCTAAATTTTTTTACTAGCATCAAAAAAGTCAAGAAAAGAAATATAAATTCTATCTTGACATTTTTGATTCATATATATTAATCGGGATTTAAACAACGTCCCCAAATCCCGAAATTTCTATCCAAATAATCCTCTTTTCTTTACTGGAGGTTGTTCATTCATAGTTTTAGCAAGTTGTAACAATAAATCTCTTTGTTCTTTTGTTAGTTTTTTTGGAGTTTGTACATTAACAGTAAATATAAAATCTCCCTGCCAATTTCCATTAATAGCTTTAAATCCTTTATTTCGTATAGTAAATCTTGTTCCTGTTTGAGTTGCTTCTGGTATTTTATATTTTACCTTTTCGCCATTTACCATTGGTATCTCTAGTTCTGCACCAAGTGTAGCTTGAGTTATCGTAATTGGAATATCGCATAATACATTATTATCTTTTCTAGTAAAAATACTGTGTCTCTTCAAATGTACTGTTACATAGATATCTCCATTTTCTCCGCCTCTTTCACCTGGCTCTCCTTCTTTTTTCAAGATTAATGTTTGATTATCATCAATTCCTGCTGGAATATTTATAGTAACTTTTGCTTGTTTCCTTACTGTTCCTCTTCCTCTACAAGTTGTACATGGCTCTTTTATAATTTTACCAGTTCCATGGCATTCAGAACAAGTTCTAGTTGTTTGCATTTGTCCTAATATTGTGTTTTGAACTTGTGTTACTTGACCAGTTCCATGACAATTTGGACATGTTACAGGATTTGTTCCAGGTTTTGCACCACTTCCGTTACAAGTTGTACATTTTTCATTTCTATTTATAACAAATTCCTTTTTTATTCCTGAATATGCTTCTTCAAAAGTAATCTCTAAATCATGTCTTAAATCTCTACCTCTTTTTGGACCATTTCTATTACTTCTTCCAGAAGAACCACCAAACCCAGAAAAGAATGAACTAAATATATCGCCAAAATCTCCAAAGCCACTAAATCCATCAAACCCATTAGAAGTATATGAATAATATCCACCTTGGCCAGCTCCTTGACCACCAAATCCTTGTGGACCATTAAAGCCAAATTGGTCATACATCTTTCTTTTTTGAGGATCAGAAAGTGTTTCATAAGCTTCATTTACTTCTTTAAACTTTTCCTCTGCTTCTTTTCTATTATTTGGATTTGCATCTGGATGATATTTTTTAGCCATTTTTCTAAAAGCCCTTTTTAGTTCATCATCTGTTGCATTTTTATTAACTCCTAAAACTTCATAATAATCTCTTTTTTCTGCCATTATATCCTCCAATTTATAACAAGCTTAATTATTGGAGGCTTTTAAACCTCCAATATTAAACATTATTTTTTATCATTATCATCTTCTACTTTATAATCTGCATCATATACATTTCCATTTTCATCTGTCTTTGGCCCTTCTGCTGTTCCGTTTGCTCCAGCGTCTGTATTAGCTCCAGCTGCTCCTGCATTTGGATTTGCATTTTTATATAATTTTTCTGTTATTTCGTAGAATACAGATGTTAATTTTTCTGTAGCATTCTTAATTGCTTCTGTATCTTTTCCTTCTAGTGTTTTCTTTAAGTTTTCAAGTTCTGCTTCTACTTTAGATTTTTCTTCATTGCTTATTTTATCTCCAATATCTTTCAATGTTTTTTCTGTATTAAAGATTAAGCTCTCTGCATTATTTCTAACTTCGATATCTTCTTTCATCTTCTTATCTTCTGCAGCATGTGCTTCTGCATCTTTTACAGCTTTTTCGATATCTTCATCTGATAAGTTTGTTGATGCTGTAATAACAACATTTTGTTCATTTCCTGTTGCCATATCTTTTGCAGATACGTGAACTATACCATTTGCATCAATATCAAAAGTGACTTCGATTTGTGGTACTCCTCTTGGAGCTGCTGGAATTCCTGTTAATTGGAATCTTCCTAATGTTTTGTTTCCAGAAGCCATTTCTCTTTCACCTTGAAGAACATGAATTTCAACTGCTGTTTGACCATCTGCTGCTGTAGAAAATACTTGTGATTTCTTTGTTGGTATTGTTGTATTTCTGTCAATTAATTTTGTAAATACTCCACCATATGTTTCGATACCTAATGATAATGGTGTTACATCTAGTAATACTAGGTCTTTAACATCTCCAGAAAGTACTCCACCTTGGATTGCTGCACCAATAGCAACACATTCATCTGGGTTAATTCCTTTATCTGGTTCTTTTCCTGTTATTTTCTTAACAGCTTCTTGTACAGCTGGAACTCTTGTAGAACCACCAACTAATAATACTTTGTGTAAATCGTTAGCTGTAATTCCTGCATCTTTTAAAGCTTGTTCTACTGGAACTTTTGTAGCTTCTATTAAATCACTAATTAATTCTTCAAATTTAGCTCTTGTTAATGTTACATCTAAGTGTTTTGGTCCTGTGCTATCTGCTGTAATAAATGGTAAGTTAATTTGGGTTTGTTGCATTCCAGATAATTCTATTTTAGCTTTTTCTGCTGCTTCTTTTAATCTTTGCATAGCCATTCTATCTGCACTTAAATCTATTCCGTTTGATTTTTTGAATTCTGATACTAAGTAATCTATAATTCTTTGGTCAAAGTCATCTCCACCTAAATGTGTATTACCATTTGTAGATAAAACTTCGAATACTCCATCACCAATATCTAGAATAGAAACATCGAATGTTCCTCCACCTAAATCATAAATCATTATTTTTTGATCTTGATCTTCTTTATCCATTCCATAAGCAAGTGATGCTGCTGTTGGCTCATTTATAATTCTTAAAACTTCTAGTCCTGCTATTTTTCCTGCATCTTTTGTTGCTTGTCTTTGACTATCGCTAAAGTATGCTGGAACTGTTATAACAGCTTGTGTAACTTTTTGTCCTAAATAATTTTCTGCATCTGCCTTTAATTTTTGTAATATCATTGCTGATATTTCTTGTGGTGAGAATTCATCTCCATCTATTTTAACTTTTTCTGCTGTTCCCATTTTTCTTTTGATTGAAATAACTGTGTTTTCTGGGTTTGTAACAGCTTGACGTTTTGCTATTTGTCCTACTAATCTTTCTCCATTTTTAGAGAATGCTACAACTGATGGTGTAGTTCTATTTCCTTCTGCGTTTGGTATAACTACTGCTTCTCCACCTTCCATAACTGCAACACATGAATTTGTTGTTCCTAAGTCAATTCCTATAATTTTTCCCATTTTAAATTCCTCCTAAAAAATATATAAATTTTAAAACTTAATAACTTACTTTATATTATAATTATCTTTTAATTGTTTAATTATAATATTATTGTTTTCTATCATTTCTTTTGTAACTTCTTTTTGCCATTCATCTTTTGTCATTTCTGCTAATTTTCTATTTGATAATTTTTTATATCCTAATTCCTTACCTAGCCAAGCTGGTTTTTGGAATTTATTGGCTAATTCTTCGTTTGGAAATTCTATTTCTGCTGTAAGTAATCCTTCTAAATAATCATAATATATATCTATTTCAACTTTTAGGTTGTTTTCTATTGGTATTTTAATTCTTGTTTTTTCTATTATGTTACTAATTTTATTTTTGATTAACTTATCAAATAATTCTTTATCAATTTCATTTTCTATTTCATATTTTTTAGCAACATCATAATTATTATTATATTCAATATCACCTTTTGTTTTTAGTGTATAAATATATATTTGCTTATCTTTTGGATAACTTTCCTTTATGTCTCTTATTCTTATAAGTGTTAACTTATCCCTATATATAAAAGCTTGTTTTATATGCACAATGCTTTCTACATTTAAATTTTCTGGTAAATACTTTACAGCAAATTTTCTTTCTATTTCTTTATTCATATTTATTTTCCTTTTTATTAGTTTACAAACTTGCTTCGTTCGGTTAAATAAAATTTCTATGTTTCACTTTTTTTCTAATGATTACAATCTCACTTTTGTTCGATTGCATAAGTTATCTGTAACTCACTTTGTTCATACAGCTAACTTAGTTTGCTACTACGACCATAGAATGTCTTATAACTCTATCTCCGATTTTGTATCCTTTTCTGTAATCTTCTTTTATTTCTTTTTCACCTAAGTTTTCGTCAATTACAGAACTTACTGCTTCGTGTAATTCTGGATCAAAAGTTTTTCCTACTGCTTCTATTTCTTCTACTCCGTTTGCTTTTAGCAAATCTTGTAATTGTTTATATACAAGTTCAACACCTTGCTTATATCCAGTATCTTTTGTTTCTACTTGTACTGCTTTTTCTAAATTATCTAATACTGGTAAAATTCCAGTCATTATATCTCCCATAATAGAGTTATATAATTGGTCTCTTTCTTTTGCACTTCTTTTTTTATAATTTTCAAATTCTGCTAGTACCCTTTTATATCTGTCCATTAATTCATCATATTCTTGCTCTTTTTTTACTAGCTCTTCTTTTTTTACCATTTCATCTGCTTTTATTACTTCTGGTTCCTTTTTATTTTCTTTTTTTTCTGCCAATTTACATACCTTCTTTCTTATTATTATCTTCATTTAATTTTTTACTTATATATTTCATTACAGATATAACCTTTGCATAATCCATTCTTTTTGGTCCTATTATTCCTATTGTTCCTAGGTCTTTATCTCCAATAGTATGTTTAAAAGTTATAATACTAAAATCTTTTAGATTACTATTTTCATCGTCATCACCAATAAATACATTAATATCTTCTGCATCTCCAGAATTAAATATTTCTACCATTTCATCTTTAGCATCTAGTAAATTGACAAAATTCTTTGCTACCTTCATACTTTTAAATTCTGGTAAGTCAAAAGATTTTTTCGCACCTTCCAAAAATATATTGTTATTTTCTTCTTCTACTATCCTATTTATTTGCTCTATAATAGCCTTCATAATTCCTATACTATAATGAACTTCTGAGAAAATATATTCTGCCATTGGCTTGTCTATTTTAGATAAAGGTTTTCCTCTTAATCTTGTATTAAATAAATTATTTAAAGTATCTACTTGGCTTTCTGTTATATCTTCGTCAAATTTGATAATAGTTTCTTTTACCAATCCAGTATCTGTTACAATTACAACCATCAACATTCTTTGTCCTAAAGAAACAAATTTAATTTCTTCTATAATTTGTTTGTCTGCTTTTGGACCAACTGCAACTGTTGTATAATGTGTTATCTCTGATAAAGTAGTTGTTGCAACTTTAGTTAGGTCTTCTATTTCATTAACTTTAATTTTTAATTTATTCTGAATATATTTAATTTCTTCCAACGTTAAATTATCTTCTTTTAATAGTTCATTAACGTAATACCTATAACCCTCTGCAGATGGCACTCTTCCTGCTGAAGTATGTGGTTTATCTAAAAAACCTATACTTTCTAATTGTGCCATATCATTTCTTATTGTTGCACTACTATAATCTAGTCCATGGCCTTTTGTTATACTTCCAGAGCTTACAGGTTCTGCTGTATTAATATATTCTTCTACTATTGCTTGTAATACTTTCTTTTTTCTTTCGTCTAAATCTTTCTTTCTCAATATTTTCACCTCTTTAGCACTCTTTGTGTCTGATTGCTAAATTCTTTAAATATATTATATTCAATTTTAGCAAATGTCAATACCTTTTGCTAAAATTTCTTTGTGAATTTTTTGTGAAAACAAAAAAACGGGGGCATTGCCCCCTTACACTGTCAAATGGTTTTATTTGTTCAGTTTCTTGGTTACCCAGTTGTACACATCGGCATACACCTGCTCTTTTATCGCCTCATGCAAAATGTCGTGTCTTAATCCAGGATACATCTTCACTTCAATATCCTTGACTCCGGCTTTGCGCATCACCTTTTCTGTCGCCTGTACACCTTTTCCGCAGTCCCCTACAGGGTCCATTTCACCGGAAATAAGTAATATAGGCAAACTTTTATCCATATTCCACACATTTTTCTCATGTGAGGAATAAAGCATACCGTCAAGTAATTCTCTAAAAAGGCCTGCAGAGAAATCTCCTCCTCTTTGAGGATCTGCTATGTACTCATCCAAGGCTTCTTCATTGCTACACAACCAATCATACTCCGTTCTGTTCGGAGCAAAGATTTTGTTGTATGTTCCAAAGGTCAAATTATGGATGGTCGGAGTTGAGTTATCTTCTCCAGCCTTTTTTGCCTCCATATTTGCTACAAGTTTTGCAATCTTGATTGCCACTGGAGGCATCTGACCTGTTCCCATTAGTATAGCAACATCCAAATCTCCTGGATGATTAATCAGATAGGTTCTTACTACAAATGAACCCAATGAGAAACCTAGCATAACATATGGTAAGTCCGGATACCTTTCCACAGTAATGTTTTTAAGCATCTTGATATCCTCAACGACCCACTTCCATGATCCTTTTGGTCCAAAATACATCGGTTTAGCCCCATCAGCAATGGACTTTCCATGACCTAAATGGTCATTACCTGTTACAATGAATCCTTTGTCTGTTAAATATCTTGCAAAATCTTCATATCGCAAGATGTACTCTGTAACACCATGGGCAATTTGTATAATTCCCACAGGCTTCCCCTCAGGCATCCACCTTACAGCATGGATATTTGTTTTTTTGTCTGCTGATTGGTAGTAAAATTCATACCTCTTCATTGATGTTTTCCTCCTATATAACCATTTGACTAATTAATTTATCTGCCAGATTAATTGTTCTAGCTAAACAAACTAATTTAGTTTATTTTATCATTTTTTCTGTCTTTTTTCAATTATGTAAAGCTACATTTATACCAATTATACGAATTCTTCCCAAACTAAATTTGCTAAGTCTAATCCTTTATTTGTAAGTTTTATATTATCTAAATCAATCTCTACTAAGCCTTCTTCTGTAAGTTTATTAAGCTCATTTTTAAATAGATACAATGGGTTGTCTACATATTTTTGTTTAAATTCTGATATACTCACACCTTCTATAGTTCTTAAGCCTAACATCATATATTCTTTTTTAGCATCTTCTATTTCTTGTGTTTCTTCTATCTTTTTGTTCTCTGGATTTTGCAAATATTCTTCTAAACTATTTGTATTAGAATATCTTATATTATTATAATAAGAATGTGCTGCTACACCGAAACCAAGGTAATTATGTTGTTTCCAGCAATTATAATTATGTTTAGATTTATATCCTTTTTTGGCAAAATTAGAGATTTCATAATGTTCATAACCATTAGCTTCCAAAACATCTTTAACTTTCCAATACATTTCTCTTTCTACTTCATCAGTTGGTAAATCAATTTTTCCCAAATTAACTAAAACCTCTAATTTCGTATTTTCTTCTAAAATTAATGAATATACAGAAATATGTTTTGGATTTAAAGTAATAATGTCTATAAGGCTATCTTCAACATCTTGCAAAGTTTGCTCAGGAAGTCCAATCATTAAATCCACATTAATATTTTTAAATCCGATTTCTTTGGCTAGTTTATATGTATTTAAAAAATCTTCATATTTATGTATTCTTCCTATTTCTTCTAATAACTTATCTTTAGTAGATTGTAATCCTATACTTAATCTATTTATTCCTGCTTCCCTATATAATAGTAACTTGTTTTCTGTTACAGTACCTGGGTTTACCTCGATTGTTATTTCTGCATTCTTTTTTACCTTATAATTATCCCTTATACAATTTAAAATTTCTGCTATATATGACGCATCTATAATTGATGGTGTTCCACCACCGATATATATTGTATCTACATAATTTTTTACTCTTTTGCTTCTTTCTTTTATTTCTTCTTTTAGTGCTTGTACATAATCTTCTTGTTTTTCCAATTTCCCTGGATATGAGCAAAAATCACAATAATAACATTTGCGCATACAAAAAGGTATATGTACATATATACCTATATTTTCCATCTTATATTTCCTTTGCTATTTTTATTAATTTGTTCAATCTATAATTTACTCCAGATTTTCCTACTGGCATTTTTAGCATATTCCCTAATTCTATTAAGCTAGCATCTGGATTTTTTAACCTGAGTTCTGCAATCTCCTTTAATTCATCAGATAAATTTGTAAATTTTTTACTAGCTTTTAATTTCTTGATTGCTTCTATCTGTTTAGTAGCCGCATTAACTGTCTTATTTAAATTAGCCACTTCACAATTTACCATTCTGTTTACATTATTTCTAGCTTCTTTTATTACTCTTATCTCTTCAAATTTAAGCATTGCACCACTTGCACCAATACAAGCTAAAAAATTGGATATATCTTCCCCCTCTTTTATATACAGTGCAATACTCCCATTTCTATTAAGTGTTTTTGCTGTTATATTATATTTCTTCATAAAATCTCTTATAATTAAAAGATTCTCTAAATTACTAAAATTAATTTCTAAATGATATGTACTACTTGGCTCACTTACCAAACCAGAACCCATAAAGGCTCCCCTAAGTAAAGCTCTTATATCTTTGTCTTCCATTTCATCTGTTTTATTAAAAGCTACATAATTTGACTTAAAAGAACAATTAATTAAATTTTCTGGTTTACTAAATGTAATTACATAGAAATTTCCTTGCATTTCTATTTTATATTTTATCCCCATATTATTTAGGAGTTTATTAAATCTATTAATATTAAATTCGTTTTCTGTAGAAAACTTTACCTTTTTTTCTACTTTTGTATTTTTAGTTATTAAATAACCAACTAATTCATAATAAACAGCTTGCTTATCCTTTAAATTATTCAGTTTACTCAATTCTTCTTTTATTTCAGATGAGAAAGACATTTTTACACCTTCTTTACAACTACTATTCTATCATTATCTCCTAAATCTTTTTTAGTTTTTACAAGTTCATATCTTTTATCTGCTTTTATTAATTTAGTAAGCTCTTCTTTTTGGTCATATCCAATCTCTAAAAAAATCATACCATTATCAGCTAAAAAATTAAATGCTTCATTGATAATTTTTTTATAAAAATATAAGCCATCTTCTCCACCGTCTAACGCTATAATTGGTTCATTTTTTACCTCTTTATCTAGTGTGTTAATAACTTGTGTTTTTATGTATGGTGGATTTGATACAATTACATCAAAATCTTTATCTTGTATATCTGCAAACATATCTGAACATTTAAATTTCACATCAACATTATTACTCTGTGCATTTATTTGTGCAACTTTTAATGCTTCCTTACTTATATCTATACCATAAACTTCTGAATTTTGCATATATTTTTTTAAAGAAATTGCAATACAGCCACTTCCTGTACACATATCTAATATTTTTACATGTTCATTTTTATATGTATTTATAACTTCTTCTACTAAAATTTCTGTATCGCTTCTTGGAATTAGTACATTTTGATTAACAAAAAAGTTTAATTTCATAAATTCTTGATTATTGGTTATATATTGTATTGGAATATAATTTCTCAACTGTTCAATTCCATCTAATATCTTTTTTTTATGAATTTCGTCTAATTCATCTTCACAATGAGCCATAACATATTCTTTCGGTTTATTTAAAACTGAGGCTACCAAAATCCTCATTTTTAATAGCGGTTCTTCTATATTTTTTTCTTTTAAATTAATTATTCCTTTTTTTACTATTTCGTTTATCGTCATAAATAATCCTTCCATTTTTTATATACATAAGAAAAGTGGCTTTGCCACATCTACACAATTTCTTCGCGCTTTGCACTACCATAGTTGTTATATACATAAAAAAACTTACCCCGCCTTAGCCGTAAGAAGTTTAGAAATTTTAAGAGCCTACTCGCGTAGGTGGGTGTCTTGTTAAATGCTTGTGGGCTTCTTACTACTAAATAGAAGTGTAAGCTTGCACGCCACATTTAAAGGCGGACTCCCTTATAAAATTTGTTGGTTCTAAAATTCCAGTCTACACGCACTATGCAGGGAAGTTTTTGTTTGTCGTTTATTTAATTTAATAGTATCTTAACACATTCTTAATTTGTTTTCAATATCTTTTTTGTGCAATTTTTGTGTTTTTTCTGTTTTATCTTATGAATGCTTTGTTAAAGTTATTAATTTTAATTTGTTTATATAATTCTAGTATTTGTACTTTTTTAAATTTTATGATAAAATTATTGTAATTATGTGTATATATTTAAATTTCAATGGTCCAGGCACAAAAATCGTTTTTAAACATATACTTTTCATATAGTGATTTTTATGGAGGTATATGTATGTTCTCTACTATTTCGTTGGCTGGATTTATTTCTTTTTTAAGTTCTGCCGTTTTTGTTGTTGGATATATTCAAAGTTCTAGTTTGTTTCCAGAACCTCTTTCACCATCAGAAGAAATATATTATTTAGATAAATTTAAAGCTGGTGATACTGAAGCCAGAAATATTTTAATAGAAAAAAACCTGCGTTTAGTAGCTCATGTAGCAAAAAAATATTCTACCTCTAACATAGAGCAAGATGATTTAATTTCTATAGGCACTATTGGTCTTATAAAAGGGATAAATAGTTTTAAACACGATAAAGGTGTAAAACTTTCTACATACATTGCCAAATGCATAGATAACGAAATATTAATGTTCTTACGTTCTTCTAAAAAACTTCAAGCAGAAGTAAAACTAAGTGATCCAATTGGTAAAGATAAAGATGATAATGTTGTAACATTGCAAGAAGTCTTAGAGGCTGATATTAAGAGCATAGAAGATGAAGTAGATTTAGGTTTAAAAAAAGAAAAACTTTATACAAATATAGATAAAATATTAAAAGATAGAGAAAAAGAAATACTTATAAGAAGATTCGGACTTAATGGTCATAAACCAGAAACTCAAAATGAAATCGCAAAAGATTTAGGCATTTCTAGGTCATATGTTTCAAGAATAGAAACTAAAGCTATAAAAAAATTAGAAGCCAAACTAAAAAAGGACTAACATAGTCCTTTTTTTAATATTTAACTCTATCATCTACACAACTAGTTTGTCCATTTAAGAATTGATACTTATATTTTTTTCTGTTTTCTACTGGAA
Source organism: Clostridium sp. CAG:354_28_25 (assembly GCA_001915925.1). Taxonomy (GTDB): domain Bacteria; phylum Bacillota; class Clostridia; order TANB77; family CAG-508; genus Merdicola. The sequence continues at coordinate 45,212 of MNRL01000019.1, read as the reverse complement.
TTGGATTCTCTTCTATTTCCTCTGTATCTGGATTAATATAGCCATATATATACTCTGGGAAAATATATCCTGGATGTTGTATATCTGCCTCTGGGAAGTCTGAACCCCATATTGGTTCTTCTGAATTTTTATTTAATGCTTTTTTAGGTAGCATTATTATCATTTTATGGTCTGGTGACATAAGCTCCATAAAAGATTTATCTTCTTCAAAAGTACCATGCGCTGTTCTATCTAAAGTATTAATACAATCCATTCCTTGGATTGAAGAATGTAATCCCTCTTTATAAATATTATCTCTAATTGCCATAGTCTCATCTTTTGCTCTAAAGTGATATGACGCATTTATATAGTGTATAACTAAAAATCTATCTTTATCTTCATATAATTCTTCTAGCTTTTTACCATATTCTTGTTTGTAGCATCCATCTTCGCGTAAATAATCTCTTCCTACTGATAATATATCTATCATTTCGCCTTTTTCTAATAATTCTAAATCCTTTTTACCAGATTTTCTTAAACCTTCGAACAAAAATCTTCTAGGTATTTTATATTTTCCTTCTTCTACTTCTTTGGGTGAATTTAATTCTTCTAATATCTTTTTTGCAGTATTAATAGTTATATTTATTGTAAATTCGTTTGCATTATTTCTTTCTTTGGCTTCTTCTAATTTTTGAATCATTTTTTCTATATATTGCATATATAATTCTGGTTCATTAGAATTATCATACTCTATATATTGCATATTTCTATTAATCAAATCCTTCATAAATTCTGGATTTTTAGTTAGTTCTGGTTTTGCATTAACTAACATATGTATTGCTAAATCTGTATTTTCCATTTTCTCAAGTTGACCCTTTGCTCTTTCTGGATTTAATGTTTGCTCATCTAAATCTAATTTTCTCTTTTCTGACCTAAGGTTTGTCATTTTTTCATTTAATTTTGTTAATTCTTTACTATTACTAGCTGAAGCCTTTAGTTCTTGCTTATATTTTTTAGAAAAAGTTTTCATAAAAAATTCAATTATTGGATTTCTTTTTCTATAGACAGAAAGACTTCGATTTTCTTGATTTAAACTTATGATATCTGCCTTAGTTTGTTGCATTTCCTCTTCTAACTCTGCTTTTCTTTTTTGCAAGGCTTCGCTTTTTTGAATTATTTGCATTAATTCATTCTTTGAATTTTCTAATACTTCGTTTAGCATAAGGATTCTCCTTGGTATATTTTTAATAATTATACCATTAATATTTTTTTTGTGATATATTTTTACAAAATTATTTTTAAATTTTTCTTTTTATACATAAAGCATCTACATATTTATATATAAAGAAAAACGGTACAAGTTAAACTTGCACCGTTCGTTAGAATTGTTACTCGCTTTTAGAATATGTATAGTGACACTCAATATATGTTACAGCAAAAAATGTTACTGGAAATTTCACCATTTCTGCCCAATTTTCCACTTCAAACAATACTCCTATGAAAAAAGCAAAAATAAAATAGGCCCCGACTATTGTAATAATACTATCTATTATAATCATCTTCATGCTAGTTTTATTTTTTTCTGTTAATTTTGTCTTAAAATTAATAATCTTAGCCTGACCCTGCTGTGTTTCATCGGAATATATTTTATAGTTAAAAATTATATTAGCTGTAATATTAGATACACTACATAAAATAGATATGATTAACCAATTTTTATTTTCGTACCATAGCTTTAGTATTACAGCTGAGATTAAAAAAGCATACACCGCATAAGGTATTAACCGAGCTACATTCTTTAAATTTTCTTTCATTTCTTAATCCTCCTAAATTCTAGAATTCATTTTTATACCATTATTTCTATGATATAACTTACTTGTAAAACATACTTTTGCAATAATAGCACATTAGTACTTACATTTCAATAAGAAAATCATTTATATATAAGAAAAGATACATAGCAACTTTCTATGTATCTTTTCTTAATTTATTTAGCATATTTTTCAAATATATCATAAAACTCTTTGTTTACCTTCTTTAATGATATTGGTCTCATATTAGAATTTGTAAAACAATGTTTAGTTTCACCTATTCCTAAAACTTTTCCTGTTTCTTTATTTCTAATTTCATATTTCATACCTAATTTTATACCATCAAATTCAGATATATCTACTTTTACAACTATTATATCTCCAAACTTCGCAGGATACTTATATTTGTAATTAACTTCTAAAACTGGAATCATTATTCCATTATCTTCTATTTTTTTGTATGGTAACCCCATTTTATCTAATAAATATATCCTTGCTTCTTCCATATACCTTATATAATTTGAATGATGAACAACATTCATTCCGTCTAATTCATAATAATTTATTCCTCTTTCAAATTCCATTATTTCTCCTCCTTCGGGATTTAGGGACGTTCCTTTTTTCACTATAATAAATTCCAAAGCATTCCATCACTTACTTCTTTAGAATTATGACCTAAAACATCTAATAGTTTATATGCGAATAGCATTGCTGTTGCAGGTCCTCTACTTGTTATAATATTTCCATCTACTTCTACTAAATTTTCGGTGTAATTTGCTTTCTTTAATAAATCTTCGAATCCTTTACCTGGATATGATGTTATATTTTTTCCTTCTTCTATATTTGCTTTAGATAAAACAATAGCTGGTGATGCACATATTGCACCAATATATTTGTTACTATCTTTACTAAATTCTCTTAAAGTTTCTATTAACAATTTATCTTCAGCTAGATTATATGCTCCTGGCAAACCACCTGGTAATACAATCATATCATAATCTTTAATAGATTCATCTATTACTTTATCTGCTAATATTTCTATATTGTGCGAACTTTTTATTTCTCTTCCATTAACACTTACAATATCACATTTGATATTTGCTCTTCTCATAACATCTACTACGGTAAGAGCTTCAATCTCTTCAGTTCCATCAGCAATCATTACAGCTACTTTTTTCATAATCTTCCCTTCCTTTCTCTTTATTAATATATCATATCTTTTAAAAGTTTAACAATATTTTGTTTTGAACAATTACTATATAATTTTCCATTTATTTGTACATTTGGAGCAAAACCACACTTTTTAAAACAATTTTTTGTGTCTAATGTAATTTTTCCATCTTTACTTGTATGGCCTTCTTTTACATTAAATTCTTTTTCAATTTCTTTTATTATATCTAATGAACCTTTCTTTAAACAGTTTGGCCCTTTACATACAATTACTATATTTTCACCTTGTTTTTCTAGTTTAATATTTTTCTTATATTTTAAAAGCACCATTATCTCTTTTTCAGAAATATCTAGATAGTTAGCAATTTCTATAATATCATTCCTAGATACAAATCCATTCATCTCTTGAAGTTCATCTAGAATTGGATTTAGGCTTTCTTTAGTTTTTGTATATGCTTCAATAACTTCTTTATTTGTCATATTATTTACTTCCTTCCATATACATATATTAGAGGTGTATTATGAAATTTCTTTTTAATTACATTAAAGGTATCCTTATTGGTGCTGGCGCAATAATACCTGGTATAAGCAGTGGGGTATTATGTGTTATTTTTGGTATTTACGAAACTCTTTTAAATAGTATATTAAACTTTTTTAAAGATTGGAAGACTAATATTAAATTTCTTACTCCTTTTATATTAGGTGGTCTCACTGGAATAATTATCTTTAGCAATATTATTCTCTTTTTATTCGAAAGATATCCAGAAATTACATCATTTACCTTTATTGGTCTTATCTTAGGCTGTATTCCTTCTATATTTAAAATTTGTAATTCAAAAGAAAAATTCAAATTACGATATATCTTATTTTTTATAGTATCATTTATTATTGCTATTTTATTGCTTTTATTAGAAAATAAAATGTCTAGTAATGTTGGAATATATTATGGTGATAACTATAGTTTTGAATTTTTAATACTAGCTGGCTTTTTAATGAGTATTGGCGTTGTGGTTCCTGGAGTTAGTAGCACTGTTATTTTAATGCTACTTGGAGTTTATGAAACATATCTTTATGCAGTATCTATAATGAATATGAGAATATTACTTCCTATGGGAATTGGTTTGCTTATTGGTGGATTCTTATGTATGAAATTAATACAATTTTTACTTAATAAATATCATTCACAAACATATTATTCTATATTAGGATTTGTTTTGGGTTCTGTGTTCATTCTTTTTCCTAACATAAGTTTTAATACAACTGGAATATTATCTATATTATCTTGTTTAATTGGATTAATAATTTCTTCATCATTTTCTAAAAAATAATGCACAAAAGGGACATTCTTTCTTTTTAAGAGTGTCCCCTTTTGTTTGCTGCTCGATAGAATAGGGATTTTTAAATTTCCCCTATTCTCTCTCTGTATCATCTTTTCCTTCTGGTAAAGCTCTTACTTCTGTCTCCATAAGTTTTAAAACTCTTCTACCTAAAAACGGTATCTTACCTATTTTGCGTACAATAAAATTTTTTAATCTTCCATGTGTTTCATATAATTTATCATATTTTTGTTGTAAATTTTCTTTTTCTTCTTGTTTTTTTTCTAATGCACCTGATAATTCTTCATTTTCTTTTTTCTCTTCTTCTAATTTCTTTGATAATCTTCTAATCTCATTTTCATATTTTTCTCTTAATAAAGCTTCATTTCTATCTGCTTGTTCTTTGTGCTCTTTTGCGGTATCTAATACAATCTCTTCAACATCTTTTTCTGTATACTTTAATTGCTGATTATTTTCTATATGCTTAGCAAGAACTGTACTTGTTAATAATTGTTCCTCTGCTAGAAAATCAAGAATGTTTTTTTTAGGTGGTTCTTTTTGAAATTCTTCTACTACATCTTGATATACATTTTCACCTTTTATTACAATGTCTAAACTATCATCTCCTGCATCAAAACATAAATCCAGATAATTTTCTCCCTTTTGGGTAATATTATTTAATCTTCCTAAAATATCACTATTTTTTAATGAAACATTTACATATATATAAGGTGTTTCCTCTTCTTTTGTTCTTACTCCACCACATGCTTTTGTTTCTATCCCATTTTTCCATAATGTCATCAAAGCATTTTTTAAATCTATATTACCTTCAGAAATACTTTCTGCCATATGTTCCTGCTCTTCTGGTGGTAAAGATATAATATATTCTGGTTTCATCATATAGAATTTTCCTAACTTTCCTGTGATTTTTTTATTTAATAGTCCTTCTAACTCAGTTAATCCATTTTCATCATCCTCATATAAAGAATGCGTTTTCTTTTCCTGAATTAATGTATCTATAATTGCTTCTATACTATATTTCTCGAATATCTTTTCTAATTCATCTCCACCAATTAATGCTAATAACTCTTTTGAATCAGCTTTTTCAGCTCTAATTTCATCAACCTTTTTTAAAATAGCTTCTTCATCTAATTTAATCATATGTATCCCCCTTATAACACTTTTCTTATATAGGGATTTAAGGAACGTCCCCCAATCCCTATTTTTTTCTTCTTAATATCCAACCTTCTTTTACTTCTATTGGTAATTGCATCTTTACTTTTTGGTCTTTTACTCCTGGATTTATAGTTTCTATTTCTTCGTCTGTTTCATAATCCCATAATTTTTCTATTGCAAATTTTACTACTTCTATTTTTCCCGGAATTATAATTTCCATTTCGTCACCAACAGATAATTTATTCTTTATTTCTACAGATGTTTTTCCATTAACTGTTTCTACTACTTTTCCTCCAAATTCAAAATTTGGATTATATTGTTTTCCTTCATATTCTTGGAAATCTTTATTGTTTCTGTCATTAAAATAGAAAGTTGTTAATCCTCTTGTTTTAGTTTTTTCAAGTTCTTGCATGTATTTATCTGCATTATAATTTTTAGGATCTTTTACGTAATCATCTATTGCTGTTCTATATGTATTTACTATTGTGGCTAAATAATATTCTGTTTTTAATCTTCCTTCTATTTTTAAGCTATCAAGTCCCATATCTACAATTTCTGGTATTTCGTGTATTAAGCATAAGTCTTTTGATGAAAAGATATATGTTCCTTTTTCATCTGTTTCTACAGGCATTAAATTTCCTGGATTATTTGCCTCTTCTACATATAAATTATATGCCCATCTACAACTTTGTGCACAATCCCCTAAGTTTGCACTTCTACAAGCCAAGAAATCACTTAAGAAACATCTTCCTGAATAACCAAAGCATATTGCACCATGTGCAAACATTTCTACTTCCAAATCTTCTGGTTTGTTTTGCATCATATATCTTATTTGTTCTTTGTTTAATTCTCTGGCTAAAATTACTCTTTTTGCCCCATTTTTATACCAAAACTTAGCTGACTCTAAGCTTACTACATTTGCTTGTGTACTTATATGTATATCTACATTTGGTGCATATTCTTTTACAGTTTCCACAACTCCACCATCTGCAACGATTATTCCATCTGCCTTCATGTCTTGTAACATTTTTGCTTGTTTTCTTATCTCTTCATAGTTAGTATCCCAAGCAAATATATTAAGTGCAACATGTACTCTTTTTCCTATACTATGTGCATATTCAATTGTTTTTGCTAATGCCTCATCATTCATTTCTGCTCTTGTTCTTAAAGATAGTGATGATGTACCACAATATACAGCATCTGCTCCATATCTAAATGCTGTCTTTGCCTTTTCGTATGACCCTGCTGGTGCTAATAATTCTGGCTTTTTCATTATATATTCCTCCTATTATTTTTTCTTCATCTTATTTAAAATTTCTTTTTCTTCTTTACTTACTCTATATGATTCTCTTGCTTTTTGTAATGCTTTATTATATGTAAATTTATTTAAATTACAATTTTTTAAATATTTCATCGTTTGTTTTGGAAATTTTATGTACATTTCTGCCACAAGCCATGCTATTCCCATTTCCACATAATATTCTTCACTTTTGATATTATCTATGACTTCAAAAATTTTGTCTATATATTCTTCTTTTACATAATGGTCTAATAACATTACAATAGCAAACCTTATTTCATATTCTTTGTTAGATTTAAAATATTTACTTATAATTTTCCAAAAGAATTGTTGATTTTTGTCTGCATCTTTTAGACCGGCACAAAAACTATCGCAAACTGCCCAACAATTTATTTTTGGTACAAAATTAATTATATATTCTTTCTTTTTTTCTAATTCTATTTTTAGATTTGCAATTACCAATGCTTGTAATAAAAGTTCTTCATAATATTCCTCTGCTGGTTGTTTTAAATATTCTGCTGGATTATCTTTAATAATTTCTTTTGCCAGTTTTCTTACCTTTGGAATACTAACTCCAAGCATTTCTGTATCCATTCCTGGGCATAGCCCAGAATGAAATTCTTTATATTTGGCATCACTTAGTTCTATTAATTTTTTTCTAATTTCTTCATTATTCATATATACGCCCTTCTACAGGGATTTTATGACCGTCCCCAAATCCCTAGGACCGTCCCAAAAATCCCTATTCTAATTCAAAAAAGTCTTTTAATATACCTTTATTAACATTATTAGCAAATACTTCTCGTATAACTAAGAATATAATTGGTCCTAATAATAAACCTATTACACCAAACAATTTAAATCCTGTATACATTCCAAGTAATGTAAATATTGGATGCATTCCCATTTGTTTGCTTACAAATTTTGGCTCTAAGAATTGTTTTATAACAGACCATACAAGCCATAAAACAAACACAGCAATTCCTGCAGGTGCATTTCCTTGTATTAATAATACTACCGTCCAAGGAACCATAACAAAACCTGCACCAAATAGTGGTAGCAAATCTACAAATCCTATTAAGATAGACATTATTGCGACATACTCTATATTAAATCCACATAAATTTAGAATATTTAATCCAATAGTAATTAATATAAAGCATAATAATGACAATCTTGCTTCTGCTTTTATGTAATTCCAAATTATTTTTAATGATTTTACTACTATTTCATTTGCTTTTTCAAGCCATTTCTTTGGTATTTGTTGTTTTAATAAATTTTTAACATAATCTCTATCAAAACACATAAATATTATTGCAAGAATTGTTATAATCGTATATGTAATTGCTCCTGGAACTTGTCCTGCAAAATTAATTACTCCTGTTGCGAAACTATACACTATGTTTTTTACAACATCTATAATACTACCTAAAGAATCTTGTACAGTAGAAATCCAATCTTGTGGTACAACTATTTCTCCACTAGTAAAATTATTTATAAGTTCCATTCCCCAATTATATACGCCATCCATTGATGAATTTAGATTATTAAGTAATACTTTTGATTCTGATATTATTGCAGAAATTAACACTGCAAGTAAAGAACCAATTATTACAACAACTAATATTAAAGAAATAGTCGCTGAAGCCTTCCTTTTCATTTTACATTTATTCATAAAAAATTTTATTAATGGTTCTATCATTGTTGCAATTAAGAACGCGATTATAAATGGTACATAAAACATTGCAAATTTATATGCCAAGTATAATAAAACTAAAGTAAATATTAATACTCCTGTTTTAAATAATATTCTAGAATAATATTTCTTCTTTTCTTCATTCATACTATTTATTTCCTTCCTCTAAAGCTCTATTTAATATATATTTTAATCTTTCGTCTTGCTTCGTTAAATATAAGTATCCAATTAGTCCTTCAAATGCTGTTGCATATGCATATTCTGCTGGCGTAGCATTTTTGGCTATATGATGGTTTTGAGTGTTTCTTGCTCTTCGAACTATGTTTTTTTCATCATCTGTTAATTCCTCTTCTATCGCTTTTAAAATTTTAGCCTGTCCTGCCGCTTTAACAAATTTGATTGCACTAACATGTAATTTATGTACTTTTTCATTCGAATTATTTACTAAATTTGTTCTAATAAATAGTTCATAAACACTATCACCTACATATGCCCAAACCAATGGATTTAAAAAATTAACTTCTTCTGGAGTTCTTTTGGGCTCTGCTATATTCTCCATTTTTTCCCTACCTTTCTTATTTGACCGGAGTCTTTTCTAATGTTAGTCTTCCTAATTTACCACTTCTAAAGTCTTCTAATATTATATTGGCGGTTTTTACATCATCTACATTCCCACCAGAAACAACTGCTCCGCGTGATTTTCCTATTTGTAACATTATATCATATATTATCTCATTTTCTGGTCTAGTTTGATTTTCTAATGAATTTAATATTTCTTGTTTGCTTAAGTTATATCTTGCTACTAATTTATCTATTTCATTTTCTAACATATATTTTAGAAAATAGAATGCAACATCTGTTTTTTCTAATACATCATCTTTTATTGTTCCTGTATATGCTAAATTAAGTGCTACTTCATCACTTTCAAATTTGGGCCATAGAACTCCTGGCGTATCTAAAAGTTCTATGCTATTACTAATTTTTATCCATTGTTTTTTTCTTGTAACACCTGGTTTATTTCCTACCTCTAGGGAATTTTTATTAGCTAGTCTATTTATAAAAGATGATTTTCCTACATTTGGTATTCCTAGTATCATTATTCTAATTTTTCTACCACTTCTTCCTTTTTCTTCTCTTTTATCTAGTTCATCTTTCATTATTAATTCTGCTTGTTTTATAACTTCTTTTATTCCTTTTCCGCTATTGGCATCTGTAATTACTGCTGGAATTTTTTGTGATTTAAAATACTCTACCCATTTTATTGTTTCTTTTTCATCAGCTAAGTCACTTTTATTTAACACAATTATTTTCTTTTTTCCTTTTACTATTGTATTTATATCCGGATTTCTACTAGATATTGGTATTCTGCTATCTAATAGTTCTACTACTACATCTATTAGTTTTAGGTCTTCTTGTATTTGTCTTTTCGTTTTTGCCATATGGCCTGGATACCAGTTAATATTCAAATTTATCACTTCCTTTATTTAGTATTGTATAATTAAAATCTTCATCATTTTCTATAATTAAATCAAATTCATTTATATGACTTAATACATTTACTCTGAATTGACTACTTCTTTCTTCATCATATAATTCTATTGGATCTCTATTTAGTTGCTCTGTTCTAGATTTTCTTCTTTTTATTTCATTTTCTTTATTACATTTTAAAAATATTGTTAAAGATTTATTTTTTTCCTTTTCTAAAAATACAGTACCAACACCTTCTATAATTGTTAAGAAGTAATTTGATTTTAATTGTCTTATATTATTTTTTTCTTTATATCTTTTAGGAAAATAAAAACAATCTACACCATGGTCAATATTGTATATAATTTCATAAACATTTTTTAAAAAATATGATTCATAATTAGATGATGTATATCTTCCTGTATATTCAGTTTCGTTTTCAATCCAATTACTTACCGCATTTACTCTCATTTTTGTATTTGCTAGAAAATCATCTGTTGAAATTAAATTTACATTACCATATTTTAATGCTTCCTCTTGGATTTTTTTGCTAAGTGTGGTTTTACCACTTGCCCCATTTCCGCATATGTATATCTTATTTAATTCATTATTTTTGCATATCTCTATTAATTCTTTTACCAATTGCTCTATTTTCATAAGATATTACTTCTCCTTGTTTTTTATTTTATATTGTTTTTTATTATCTGATTATCAGCTGTTATTTTTCCATAATAGTAATCATATTCCCAAGGTTCGTTTTCTTTTGGAATTCTTAGTCCAAAATATATTTGCATTTCACCTAACTTACAATCTTCTTTTATTTTCATTATGTATTTTAATCCATCTTTTATAAGATCTTCATCATATGTAAAATTTCCTTTATAAAAAACTATATTTCCATCTATATAATAACCTCTTGTCATTTTGTTAAACTGTTCTTTAGAAACACCTTTCTTTTTGCAAAATTCCCAATGAGACTGTTCACTATTTCTGATATAATATAATTTATCTTTGATTACTATAAATGCTGTTCTTTTTTTATGGAATTCCCTGGCTTTATCATTTGTTTCATACCTATAATCCATATCTTCTCCTCTTAATATTTATTTAATATCTTCATCTCTTTTTAAAATCATTCCAGCCCCTAAGCCAGCATCTTTTCTTGTTATAAAACCAAACTTCTTATAGAATTCTTCTTTATCTTTGGATGCTCCTAAGTATACTCTTACATTCGGATTTTCATTTTTAATTTTTTCTACTTTTTCAAGTAACTTGTTCATTATTGTTGTTCCTATCTTTTTAGCCTGATATTCTGGTACAACCATTATATCATGGACATATATAAAGCAAATTCCATCTCCAATAATTCTGCCATATCCTATTATTTTTTTATTATCGTAGATAGAAATTGAATATACTGTATTTTCAAGTGATTTTTTAGATATTTCTTTATCATAATGTCCCCAACCTACAGCATCATATAAATAGTTAAATTCATCAATATTATTTATATTTTCTTTTATATTAATCATATCTTTCACCTGTCTTATTGCAAAGTATCATTTAAATGTTTGGACATTCTTTTGCGACAATATTATATGCTATTTTACATAAAAAAGCAAGCTATCTCACACATAGCCTGCTTTAACACTAAATAATATTTTCGATATTATTTTCTTCTATATATTGATCTATTATTCCTTGCATTTCTTCCATATTCTCTCCACAAAAATATATTTTATCAATCTTCCCAAAATTATAATTATATACAGAAGTATATACATACTTATCCTTCATCTTTTCTTTTAGATCATTAAATACTTTTTCTGCTCTTTCTTTACTTAGATTATCTACTTGTAATTCTACTACATTTAAGTCACCATATTCTTCTACAACTTCCCCATCAATCTCTAAGTAACTACCACTTGGAAGTTTATACGAATTTAATATATTTTTTAATACATCTATCTCCGATTTTTCTACTTCAATTTCTATATCTGCTGCATATGGAATTCCATTGTCATCTAAAGGCATTCCATCTCCAGTTATTTCACCTATACCATTTTTATCCATGTCACTTTGTATTGGCTCTTCAAAATATTTTTCTAAATCTACTAAGTTTAATGGCATATTTATTCTTAAATTTACATATGTATATGTTTTAACCTCATCTATATATCTAACATCTCCATCATTTTCTTCATCTATAATTTCACTTAATGATTCTTCTATAATATCCAGATTACTCTTTATCGAATTAATTTGAATGTGATAAAATATTCTTTCTAATATTAGTACCACACAAAATAGTAATATTATTAAGATTATTTCTATTATTCTTTTCTTTTTCATAACTTATTCCCCTTTTATTATAAATAAAGACAGACCATTTTTACTAGTCTGTCCTTAAAAATTTGCTTTATAAATAGTCATATATATTATAAAGTTCTATAATTGTTTTTATCTGCTCTATCATCTAATTTTCTATCATACTGTTCATTTTTGTAAAACCAATCTGTTTTCTTATCTGTTGGATGTGCTGATCTATTCTTATCTACTAAAATATTTAAACATGCAAATAGTGCAACTGCAATACCTATTGTAGATGCTAATATTGTATCATAAGTATAAATATCAACTCCTGCATCAGCTGTTGCAATAGTCATGATTGCATTAAACAATTGTGGTCCAAAATAACCAGCATACACTAGTAAATAAATTATTCCAGCTATTAAATTTCTCTTATAAACAAATACAAGTAATATTAAAACCACGAATAGTAAAACTACTTCTGTTGTAAAATCTTGTACTGGAAATCCTAAATCCTTTCCTGTTGCAGTTGTATATGCAAGCACTACTCTAAATACCCAAAATAGCCCTGCAAAAAGCAATGATAGCATTGAACTTAATTGTTTCATTTGTAAATTCCCCCTTGTTTCTTATGTTAAATTAAAAAATATTATTAACATTCCTACACAAAATAAGACCATTCCAATAGTTTTTACTGCTAAAGTTCCACTGTTTTGGTCCCCAAAACTAAATCTTTCCCTTACAATCTTTCGAGCATTATATATTAAAACAACAGCTGCTAATGATATTAATGCTCCTACAATTGATAATATAATTTTTACATCCATTTTTTACATCCTTTTTTATATTTTTCACTATATCTTTATTTTATTTATTTTCTTTATAAAAGTCAATAAATTAATATCTAATTCTTCATATTTTGCATAAATTACCAAGAGCCCACAAGATATTTAGCATATCCTGTAGGCTCCTAGCAGTTTTAGTCGCTACTCAATTGTTTCAGCAAACTCCAGCAATTCTACCTCTGAAGAAAAAGCTACTAAAATTATATTGTGCAATTCTTTTTTTCTTTTTGCTTTTTCCTTTAGTCTTTCCGCTTCAGTAACTCCTGCCACATCCTCATTTGCCAGCTTTTCCAATGCCTGATCGATTGTTTTTCCTCTTTTGATTTCAAACAGGATAGAAATTATATCCTGTTTAATCATAGGAGAAATTTTCAGCTTATGCACTGCTTCTGTTATTTTTCCGAAAAGCATACGTTTTTCATACAAGTCAGTCGCTTCGCTCAAAACTTTTGGAAGAAGCATCATTACATCTTCCTCGCCGTTCTCGGCTTCCGGTAGCTGCTGTGTCACTACCTGAAGAATTTCATCATATGCGTCGTCTACTGAGATTGTAAACACAAAGTGTTTACACGCCCACTCAACGAGTTCATCGATTGTCAGGTTTTTATTTTCCAGATACTTATACAGTACATCCTGCAATAATATATAACCCGGCATTCCTGTCATTCTTACGCCATACAACTGACGTAAGATTACAGCCACATCTGAATAGCGGCTCCGTTTCTCTTTTAATTCCTTTTCATTTGTGTTTTCTGTCATAAATAAATATGCTCCCTTCTTTTGTATTTCCCATATATTGGGAATGTATAAATTTTTGGTTCCATTTTATATTATATCATATTTACATAATATTGTAAATGTAGTACTTCTTTTATTGCTACACGGTATCTATACTACACTACTATACTTAAATTAGCCCTATATCAAACTAATACGGGCTAGTCAAATTAACTATATCTCTACTCTGTTTTTAAATTTCTCTTCTATTAATAATCGTAATTCTTTATTTTTTTCTAACTCTAATTTAGGATCTTCTTCTGTTATTTTTATAGCTAATGCTTGAACTTGTTTTAGCACAGGCATATCTTCAAACAGATTTGCAATCTTAAATTCTGGAAGACCATGTTGTCTTGTTCCAAAAAATTCTCCACTACCACGAAGTTCTAAGTCTTTTTCCGAAATTATAAATCCATCATTTGTATCTGTCATTACTTTCATTCTTTTTCTAATAACATCAGAATTTCCTTGGTATTTTAAAATACAATAAGACTGGTATTCGCCTCTTCCAACTCTTCCTCTTAACTGATGTAATTGTGCTAAGCCAAATCTTTCGGCATTTTCAACAACCATTAAACTTGCATTAGGAACATTTACACCAACCTCGATTACCGTAGTAGAAATAAGTATATCAATATCTCCATTCTTAAATTTTTCCATAATTTCGTCTTTTTCTTTATTTTTCATTTTTCCATGCAAATATTCTACTCTGTAATCTTTAAACACTTCATTTTTATATTTTTCTGCCAAAGCTGTTACAGATTTTAAATTCATTTCTTCATTTTCTTCTACTAATGGACATACAATATATGCTTGTCTACCTTCATCAACTTGTTTTTTTATAAAGTTGTTTACCCTTTCTTCCATTCCTTTTGTAACTGCAAAAGTATCAATTTTCTTTCTGTTTGGAGGTAATTCATCAATTATAGATATATCCAAATCACCATATAAAATTAAAGCTAATGTTCTTGGAATAGGAGTTGCTGTCATAACTAATACATCTGGATTTTGACCCTTTTCTACTATTGTAGTACGTTGCTTTACACCAAATCTATGTTGCTCGTCTGTTACTACAAAACCCAAATTTTTAAATACTACATTTTCTTCTAATAATGCATGTGTACCTATTAATATATCTATTTCACCATTTCTTAATCTTTCTAAAATCTCTTCCTTTTTCTTTTTAGTTATACTCGATATCAAAAGTTCACATCTAATTCCAAACTGGTCTAGTATCTCTTTAAAGCTCTCCAAATGTTGACTTGCGAGAATTGCTGTTGGCGCCATAATTGCTACTTGGTAACCACATTTAACAGCTTTATATGATGCGATAATTGAAACTGCTGTTTTTCCAGAACCAACATCGCCTTGCAATAATCTATTCATATTTTTATTGCTTTCCATATCTTTATCTATTTCCTCTAAAACTCTTAATTGAGCTTTAGTTAATTTAAATGGAAGAGCATTAATTACGTCTGACATCTTTACATTTTTATCAAACTGAATACCATTAGTATCTGCTTCATATTTGTTCTTCAAATTTAATAGAGCAAGTTGCATGCCCAATAACTCTTCAAATACTAGCCTTTTTCTTGCCTTTTCAAATTCATCAAAATTCTCTGGAAAGTGTATTTTATGGATAGACTCATTTATTCCTAACAATTTATATTCATCTAAAATGTATTTTGGTAATGTTTCTGGTAATGAATTATTAACTAATGTAATTGCATTTTCTATTATTCCTCTTAACACATTTTGAGATAAATTGTATGTTAGTGGATATATAGGTATTATTTTTCCTGTATTTTTATTTTTAGTTTCTTCGTCAAAAACAGGTGATACCATTTCTATCCTATTTTGAATTCTTTTTACTTTACCAAAAAAGTGATAAATTTCTCCAACCTTAAATTTATTCTTTAAATAGCTTTGGTTATACCATGTAATTAAACATCTTCCTGTTTCATCTTCTACTATAAGTTTATATATAACCATTTTCCTATTTCTTATTCTTGTTTCATTCATCCTAGCAACTGGTATCGCTGCAATTAGAGCTTCCTCACCATCTACTAAATCTTCTATCTTTACAGGTTTACTTCTATCTTCATAATCTCTTGGATAGTATGTAATTAAATCTTTTAAAGTAAAAATATTTAGATTATTTAGAAGCTTTACCCTATTAGGACCAACACCTTTTATATATTGTACTTCTTTGCTTAACTCAGCCATTTTTACCTCCTAATTGAAGTATAATTTTGTATATTATATACTATTTTTTATAAAAAGTCTTGTTTTTTTTGTTATTATATGGTAAGATTATAAACAGTCAATTTATTATCTTAATAGGAGGTGCAATAAATCATGGCAAAATGTGCAATTTGTGAAAAAACATTATCTCATGGAAACAAACTTAGCATAACACGTTCTCACGTTAGTAATAGAGCTTCAAGAACTTGGAAACCCAATTTAAGAACTGTAAAAACTATAGTAGATGGTCAACCAAAGAAAATTAAAGTATGTGCAAAATGTTTACGTTCTGGAAAAGTTAAAAGAGCTTAGTTTATATACTATTTGTGGGTTATTATAAAATAACCCTTTTTTCATGATATATATTACCAATATTAAAAATATCGTCAGAGCAATCTGGCGATATTTTTATGTATTAATCCTTAATCCTAAATATCAATTTTACAAATCCTCTTAAAAATTTTGGAACTTTCTTTACAACAATCGTCATTCCTATCTCCTCCTTTTCAATTGTTTTCTATATTTATAGTTGTTAATTAGAAAGCCATATAATTCCAACTATAATAATTGCAACACCTATTACAAAAAGCCATCCCGCAAAAGGAAGTAATAATACTAATAATATTCCAATTCCTAAACCTATTAATATTACAGCCAAAGTCTTTTTCAATATTTTACACATAAAGTATTACCTCCTTTTTTTATATATAATATGAAAAAATAATTATTCATGTGATTACTTTATGTTGATAAATAATTATGATATAATTTGTCGTAAAGGAGGGTAATTATGAGAAAAAAAGATGCTATAGAATTAGTACAAATTTTAAAAAATACATATCCTGATGCAACTTGTAGTTTGGATTTTAAAACACCTTTTCAAATAGTAATTGCTGTAATGTTATCAGCACAATGTACAGATGAAAGAGTTAATTTAACTACACCAGCATTGTTTAAAAAATATCCAACAATTGAAGCTTTTGCCAATTGTGATATACACGAATTAGAAGAGATAATTCATCCTTGTGGATTTTACAAAAATAAAGCTAAAAATGCACGTGCATGTGCTAATAAAATTCTGAATGATTTTAATGGAATTGTTCCTAATACTATGGAAGAACTTATAACTCTTCCAGGTGTTGGTAGAAAAAGTGCTAATGTAATATTATTAGAAGCTTTTGGTATTGCAAATGGTATTGCTGTAGATACACATGCCAAAAGAATCTCTAATAGGATAGGACTTTCAAATGAAAAGGAACCGACAAAAATCGAACAAGATTTATTAAAAATATTTCCTAAAGAATATTTAAAAGATATTAACCATCTTTTTGTATGGCATGGTAGGAATACTTGTATGGCAAGAAAACCAAATTGTGACACTTGTACAATTAAACAGTTCTGTAAAAAATATAAATCAGAACACAAAATTTAATTTGTATTGACAAACCAAAACTCATAATATATATTTTGATTAAAGTAATTTTAGGAGGTATACCAATGAAAAAATTAAAAAACTTTATAATAACTTTGTTTCTAGTTATTATATTATCAATTAGCACTACATGTTTTGCAGATACAAATGAAACACAAGAAGATGTAACAGCAACACCATATGCAGTAGATTCTTCTGAAAATACAACTACAGTAGTCGATGATGATTTATATTTATATGGAAATGATATTAATATGAATCAAATCGTTGATGGAAATGTTTATATCTTTGGAAAGAATGTTACAATAAATGGAGAAGTTGATGGAGATCTATTTGTTTGCGCAAGTAATGTTACTTTTGGTGAACACTCTTACATAAATTCAAACGCTTATATAGTAGCGGATAAAATAGACTTTAATACTTCAGCAACTTCACTATATGCTGTTTGTAATGAACTTAACATACCTGAAGGCTATGGTCCTTTTAGAGATTTATATGTAATGAGTTCAAAATTGTCTCTTCAAGGTGCTGTAGGAAGAAATGCATATGTATATGCACCAGAATTTATTATCTCTACAGATTCTGTACAAGGTTCTATTACTGGTAAACTAACATATGTTTCTGAAAATGAAGTAGAATTTCCTAGCGGAGCAGTTGGTGGAGAAATTACTCATTTAACTACATCAACCTCATCAAATGCAAGAACTACAATTTGGAGCATAGTTATAAATATTGTAAATAGTATATTTGCAGCAAGTTTAGTATATCTACTTTATAGATTCTTCTTAGAGAGCAGTTTAGAAAAAGCTTCTTCTTGTTTATCACACAAATTTGGAAAAGTATTTTTAGCTGGCCTAATTGCTTTAATTGCTATTCCTATTTTATCTATTATACTTATTACCGCACAAATAGGATTTAGTGCTGGATTATTATTGCTAATGTTATATGTATTTATGATTGGAATTTCTCCATACATATTTGCATCAATTTTAGCTAGAAGAATTTATAATAACAAAAAATTCTCTAAAATGCCATTAGAATATTTACTAGCAATATTAATTGCAGTTGTAATCGGTGCTTTAAAAATGATACCTTTTGTAGGAATTGTAGTAACAATATTTATTTCTATTTTAGGATTTGGAATTATTATTTATAATTTATTTTTTAATGGACATAAACATAAAGAAGTAAAAGGTGAAGAAAACGTAGCAAATTAATTGCTACGTTTCTCTATTTATATAAGCTTAGTTTTTTAATTTACTTACAGTTGTTCTATAATTTTCGGTCTTTAATATTCCATTTCCGACAACGGCTATATCTACTCCAGACTCTTTTACTTCATCTATTGTATCAAGATTTATACCACCATCAGCTTCAATATATGTATCTAAATTATGTTGATTTAAGTATTCTTTTAATATTCTAATTTTTCTTAAAGTCTCTGGAATTAAAGCTTGTCCACCTTTACCTGGTTCTACTGTCATCACTAATACTGTATTTATATATGGTAAAAATTCATATATTTCCTTTACTTCTGTATTAGGTTTAATGGCAATACCAACTTTACAATTGTTGTCTTTTACTAATTTAATCATTTCGTAGATTTTTTCTTTATCTTTAATTGCCTCTAAATGAAAAGTTATCATATTTGGCTCAATTGCACTGTATAATTTTATATATGTTTCTACATCTTCTACCATTAAATGAACATCCAATGGTAATGTAGTAATTTGCTTTAATATATTTGAATACTGATTCATTTTATCTACAGTATTTTTTTCTACAAATTTTCCATCCATAACATCTATATGGAAATAATCTATCTTTGCTACCTCTAAATTATAAAATATTTTTGCTGCTTCATCTTCCTTTGCATCTAATATTGATGCTGAAATCTCTACCATTTGTGTTCCTCCTTATCTTTTAAATTCTCATATATTTTTATGAAATTTTGATATCTACTTTCTGTTATTTCTCCTTTTTGCAATGCATTTTTTATTCCACAGTTTTCTTCTTTAATATGTCTACACCCTATATACTCACAATCTTTTATATATTGCTTAAATTCTTTAAAATATTCTGCTAATTTATCGGATTCGATTTCAGAAATATCAAAGGTTGAAAAACCTGGTGTATCTGCAATATATTCATTTTCTTTAATTTTATATAATGCAATATTTGTTGTAGTATTTTTACCTTTTTTATTTTTATCACTTATTAGTCCAGCTTTGGTTAATTCTTTTCCAAAAATGCTATTTAATAAAGTAGATTTTCCGACTCCTGAATTTCCAGCAAATACACTTATATTGTTTTCTAAAATCTTATTTAGGCTAGCTATTCCCTCTTTTTCTTTTGCATTTGTCTCTACCATTGGATAACCTATATTTTTATAAATTTCTTTTATCTCTTCTACCTTTTCCTTGTCTAAGTCTATTTTATTAATTACAATTGCAGCCTTTATACCAACATATTCGGCATATGCTAGTTGTTTATCTAGCATTAATAAATCTGGTTTTGGATTTTTCGCGGATAACACACACACTATTTGGGTTATATTTGAAATTTTAGGTCTTTTAATATAATTATCCCTTTCTTCTATTTTTTCTATTATATTCTCATTCTCATCAAAATCTACTATATCTCCAACAACTATTCCTTCATCTTTTAATTTACCTCTTGCATTACAAGTATACATTTTTTCATTTGCTTCGATATAATATAAATTTGATATATTACTTATTATTTTTCCTTGCATAATTCTCCTTTTCTTATTTTTTGTACATTATACCATATTTATTTTATTTTTTAAATATTTTTATAAATGGCTGTAGCACAGCCTAAACTGTGCTACTTCTTTCGAGATATTTCTTAAAAATATCATCTGTTAAAGCCAAGTTTTCTTTTTTGAAAACTATCACTTCAACTCCACCAATATCTTCCACCAAATATCCAATAGGTAAAATCTTACCTTTAAAGAAAATAAGATATCTTAAAATTGGATCCCGGAATACTGGTGTTGGAATAAATTTGTATTCGTTCATTCCTTCAACCTCCCATTTTTTGATAGATTGATTATATCATATGTATCTGTTAATTCAATACTATGTATCTAAAGAAATTTCGTCCCAATCTTCTTCGTTTGCTATTAACCATTCAAGTCCTTTTCTGCGTTCAACAACTACATCTGGATTTAAATCTGCTATAAGTGTATCTGGATTAATTCTTTTTTCAGTTACAGCCCAATCATAACGATAATATAAATCTAACATATCTAAAATTTCTTCTATATCTCTTATTTTACATTTACATTTAAAATCGTCATATGTTTTACAAGTGCTAACTAGCATAATTGCTTTTTCACAATCGCAAATCTGGTTTGGATAATCGATATTCTCTACTAACCCTAATGTCCAAACTAATGACCAATAAGCCTCGTAAGACCATACAACATCAATTACGTCTTGTTTACTATATTTTCCATTAAATATTCTTTTTTCTTTTTCTATTAAATTATCTTGAACGCCATATTGTTTTAACATATTTAGAAAAAAAGTCTTAGAACTATCATAATCATTGTTTTCAGATATATCTATAGCTAATTGAGTGGATATTAAACAAGCTATAGCTCTTTTACAGATTGTATCTATATCTTTTAGGCTTACTTGTGTACTATCTTCTATTACTGGTAAAGTTTCAAGACAAGCTATTCCTAATTGTTTTATTTTTTTATTTGAATTATTTCTTCTTTCTATATTACTTATTTTTTCCATAATATTCTCCTATTCTTTTATATATTTTAAATTAGCTCTTGCTATTTCTCTGTTTTCTTCTTTTATAAGAAACTCTATTTCATTATCTTTTATTTTTTTATAAATAGATAACTTTTGTCCCTCTTTGCTTTCATTTATATAATGTATCTCAAAGTCTGTTATCTTATGACTATCTATAAAATCTGAATTTAATGAATTCAGAATATATTTAACATATGATACATTATTTGTATGGTAACTAAAATCTATATCTGTTGAATGTATTTTCTGTTCATATACTTTATCAGCTTCAGTAAATTCTGTGTTTAATCTTAAATATTTTTCTTTGTTTATACCTTCTTTTATTTGAACACCTGTTGGATAATTAACTGTATTAATTTTTCTTATTTTTCTATCTGTTAAATCTATAACACAAGTTTCTTGATTTGCATAAAACAATACATTATTATCTTTATCTTTAAATTGTGCTTCGGTTTCTACACGAATTGGCTTTATTCCTGTGGTAAAAACAGTTCCTTCAATTAAATCTCTCCATTTTGGATATTTATTAAAGTGCACTTTTGTTTTGGCTAGTACCCATATTGCATTATTTTCGCTCTTTAAAATTATATTATCACTTTTTAGAAATCCAAAATACTCTGTCATCATATCTTGTATTAGGTATAACGAATTTAACACACTTAAATTTACTTTTCTGTCACAATTTGAATAGCCTATAAAAAATTTCCTTTTATATTCATTTTCCATATTTATCACCTTCTAATTAATCTGTTTTATATTATCAAAAATAAAATAATTTATCAATATTATATACGACAAAGGAGCAGATTCACACTGCTCCTTTGTCTTGTAATCACAAATTGTCGGTTAATCTTCGCTTTGCTGTAATCTTAAATATTCTTTCATTCCTTCCACTGCTACTTCAACCTCTTCATATGTTGGTTGTAGCACCACTAATTTTTGCAAAAAATCACATTTTCCATTTGCCCATAATTTTAAAGCAATATATCCCGAAATCACAAGCCATACTATTTTTAAAATCAGCCAAGGAATAAATGCTTTACCTACAAGAAATAATGTAGCAAATATAAGTCCTACCGTAAGAACAGTTGAACCACACCGAAATGAAATTGAACTCATATTCATAACTTTTTCTACATCTAATACAGCATTCTTCCCATATTTATCTACATAGTTTAAAACTTTATGTTCCGCTGCATGATATTTAAATGACTGGGTATTGTTCTTATTTTTGTTTTTTTCTATATAAAAGAACAGAACTACCTCCCAAACAAAAAAAGCTACTAATATGACTTCTATATTCGGAATTTTTAATTTTCCAATTATACTAAAAATCACAACATTTACTGCAAAAAAAAGTAGTAAAAGTATTTTAAATTTGAAAATGTCTTCTTGTTTTTCTATATAAGAACTGGTTCTGCTTTCTACTACAACTTTTCCATTACATCGTTTAGCAAAAATTACTTTTCCATTATTAGGATAAAACTCTATCCCATCATTATACGCCCGAGCCTCTGCAATATACATACTTCTACCTCCTAAAATTATTTATTGGTTTGTTTGCAAGTGGTTAATACCAAATTTTTCTTATCTATTCTATCATATTTTTATGTTAATTTCAAATTTTATTGCATTTACTATATATAAAAAAGATAAAGCTAATTGCTTTATCTTTTTTAATTAAATGTATATGTCGTTGCATTATTAAAATTAAATGTTGTAGATCTTCTATAGCTTTCTCCTCTTGAGTTTGTTAATGTTACAACAACTTCTTTTGAACCTTTTCCACTAACTCTTGCTGTTATAGTAGTCTTTTTATCTACATTAGATTGTTGGAAAGCTTCGCTTCCACCTACTGTAATTGTTATATCAACTGTTTTTGCTGTGTTTCCACTTGTACTATTTCCTGTTTCTTCTTCATATCCACCTGTAATTGCTTCTACATCAATTGTAAATGTTGCTTCTTTGGCTTCTGAAACCTTATTAACTGTAATTGTAATTGTAGTTCCTTCTTGTACTTCTGTACCAGCATCTTTACTCTGTCTTAATACAACTCCATCATTTTTAGATTCATCTTCATCATTAACTACGTTAACTTTTAACCCAGCTTCTGTTAATAAATTTCTTGCTTCTTGTTCAGTTTTTCCTACAAGACTTGGAACTTCTACATTTACGATTGCACTACCTTTACTTACAACTAATTTTACAGTACTTCCTTTATTAACAGTTTCGCCATCTTCTATATCTTGACTTAATACGATTCCAGCTTCTACCTTTTCGTCATTTTCTTCGGTTATCTCTGCTACTAGTCCAGCGTCTTTTAATAGTTTTTCTGCTTCTTCTCTTGTTTTACCAACAACATCTGGAACTTCTACTGTTTCTGTACCTTTACTTATAACTACAGAAATTTCACTATGTTCCTTTATTGTATAATTCTCTTGGTACGTAGGGTCTTGAGATATTATCTTCCCTTCTTCAACATTCTCATTATATTCTTCTGATTTTACAACTAGCTTTAGTTTTAAGTCTTTTACAATTTGTTCTGCCTCATCTTGAGTTTTATTTACTAAATCAGGAATCTGAACATCATTTGGATTTACTAATTCTACTATTCCCATTGTAGCACCAAATGCAACGAAGAATAATATAATTGCTCCTATTACAAAAGATAATGCTTTATGTTTTTTTACAAATTCTATAAACTTATTTGGTTTCTTCCCATTATTAGGATTATTAGCTTCTTTTGCTTTTCTTTCTGCTTCTGCTATTTCTTGAGTAGAAATTCTTTGTGTCGCAGCTCCTATGTTACTTCCAATATGTACAAAATTATCATCTGGATTTTTTAAGGCCGCATTCAAATCTTTTAGCATTTCTGTTGCAGATTGATATCTTAAATTTACATCCTTTTGCATTGCTTTCATTATAATATCATTTACGACTTGAGGAATATTATCATTTAACTCTTTTGGCTCAATCGGGTCTTCTTGCATATGTTTTAATGCTACAGATACAGGTGTATCTGCATCAAAAGGAACTCTACCAGTTAACATTTCATACATTACAACACCTAAAGAATATAGGTCAGATTTTGCATCTGTATATCCTCCTCTTGCATGCTCTGGTGAAAAATAATGTACAGAACCTATTGTTGTTCCAAAAGCTGTAATTGTAGAATTTGAGACTGCTTTTGCTATTCCAAAATCTGTAACTTTTGCTATTCCATCCTCTGTTATTATAATATTATGTGGCTTTATATCTCTATGAACAATATTATTTTTATGGGCGGTCTCTAATGCTGATGCAATTTGAGTTACTACATTTAAAGACCATTTCCAAGGTAAAGGTCCGTTTTCCTCTGTAATTATCTCTTTTAATGTTTTACCCTTAATTAATTCCATTACGATATAATATAAACTTCCCTCATTACCTACATCAAATATAGATACAATGTTTGGATGTGTAAGGCTCGCCGCTGATTGTGCTTCTATTCTAAATCTCTTTATAAACTCTTCATCTGTAGTAAATTCATCCCTTAATATTTTTACTGCTACATATCTATTCAAAACACGGTCCTTACTTTTATAAACCGTTGCCATTCCACCATTGCCTATTTTCTCTATTATCTCGTATCTGTTACCTAATATTTTCCCCTCTAGGTCCATTCTTCCATCTCTCCTTAATCATTATATACAATAACAACCGTTATGTTATCATATCCTCCTCTATTGTTTGCTAATTCGACCAACTTCGTAGTAGCATTTTCTACATCATTTGTTACTATATCGTATATTTCTTGGTTTGATACCATATTTGTTAACCCATCTGATGTTAAGACAAGTTTATCTCCTTTAAGAAAACCTTTAGTTGTTACATCTGGCTCTACATAAGGAGTACATCCTAAAGCTTTCATAAGCATATTCTTTTTAGGATGATTTTCTGCTTCTTCCCTTGTTATTGTTCCTTCTTTTACTAATTTTTCAACATAACTATGGTCTGTTGTTAATTTTCTTATAATGTTTTTTCTTACTCTGTATATTCTGCTGTCTCCAACATGACCTATATATATTTTATTCCCATAGCCTAAAACTAATTCCAAAGTTGTACCCATTCCTTCTAATTCTTGTACTTCTTTTGATTTTTCGAATACTACCATATTCGCATATTCCATACTACTTCTTACTAGTTCTTCAATATTTATTCTATCATGTGGTATCGTATTAAAATTATTGGTTAGATATTTCCTCGCAGAATCTATTGCAAGTTTACTTGCAATTTCTCCTCCATTATATCCTCCCATTCCATCTGCCAACATATATATTCTTAATTCATTTTCTTCTGCTGGAATATAATATGAATCTTCATTTAATTCTCTTGCTTTACCTAAATCGGTTTTAGCAAAACATTTCATTTTATCACCTCTAACGTTTTTCTTCTATCGTCTTCCTTCTTAATTGTCCACATGCAGCTTCTATGTCTGAACCTAACTCTCTTCTTATTGTTGCTACAATTCCATGTGCATTTAAATAATCTCTAAATCTAATTATATTATTATCTGTAGATTTTACAAATTTCCCATTTTCTATTTTATTAATTGGTATTAAATTTACATGTGCAAGCATTCCATGTAATAATTTTACTAATTCTTTAGCATCTTCCAAATTATCGTTATTATCCTTTGCTAAAGCATATTCAAAAGAAATTCTTTTATTTGTTTTTTCTATATAATATTTACATGCCTTCATTAATTCTTTAATTGGATATGCATTGTTAACTGGCATCATAGCAGATCTTTTATCGTCATTTGTTGCATGTAATGATATTGATAATGTACATTGTATTTTTTTGTCTGCCAACTCATAAATTTTAGGTACAATTCCACTAGTAGAAATACTTATATGTCTTGCACCTATATTTAATCCCTTTGGATTATTTAAAATTCCAATAGCATTTATTACATTATCAAAATTATCGAATGGTTCACCAATTCCCATAAAAACAATATTTGATATCTTTGTATTTTCTTCTTGCTCTACTGCTAAGATTTGTTCTACAATCTCTCCACTACTTAAACTTCTAACAAATGGAATTCCTGTTGATGCACAGAATTTACACCCCATTTTGCAACCAATTTGTGATGAAACACATAATGTTTTACCATGGTGGTATTCCATTAAAACTGTTTCTATCATATTCCCGTCTAATATATCAAATAAATATTTTTTAGTTCCATCTTTTGAAACTAATTTTTTTGCTATCTTATAATTACACATTGTATAATTTTCTTGTAATTTTTGTCTTAGCTCTTTTGATATATTCGTCATATCATCAAATTCTTTTACTTTTTCTTTATATAGCCACATAAAAACTTGTTCTGCTCTATATGGTTTTTCTCCTAATTCTTGAAATTCTTTTTTTAGTTCGTCTAAATTATAATCTTTTATATTCTTCATTTTCTTTTCTCTTTTTCACCTATTATTTGTAAAACTATATATATCACAACTTAATCTTTTTTTCAACTTATACACGAAAAAAATAGAAGGATTTTTAGCATATAATCTATTAATACTACTCCTTCTATTTTTATTTTTTATTTTTAAGCAGTTTCTATTTCATTTGGCTGAATTTTTCTTCTTTTAACGACTTGTCTTTTAGGTTCTTTATTTTCATTTATTATTATTTCTGGCTTTGCTAAACCTATTACGGTCTCTTTTGTTACAATACATTTTTCTATCTTTGGATTAGATGGAATATCAAACATAATATCTCTCATAATCTCTTCTATAATAGAACGTAAACCTCTAGCCCCAGTTTTTCTTTCTATTGCTTTATCTACTATTGCCTCTACTGCTTCTGGTTCAAATTCTAGTTCTACTCCATCCATAGCTAATAGTTTTTTGTATTGTTTTACTAAAGAATTTTTTGGTTTAGTTAATATATTAACTAATGCATCTTTATCTAATTCTTCTAGTGTACTTACAATTGGTAATCTTCCTACAAATTCTGGGATTAATCCAAATTTTAATAAATCTTGTGGTAATAGTTCTTTAAATACCTCTGTTCTATTCTTTTTAACAATTTCTTTCTTTTCTGCACCAAATCCTATGGCTTTTTTACCAGTTCTTTGGTCTATAATTTTTTCTAACCCTTCGAACGCACCACCACAGATAAATAAAATATTTTCTGTATTTATTTGTATTAGTTCTTGATGTGGATGCTTTCTACCACCTTGTGGTGGAACAGATGCTGTTGTACCTTCAACTATTTTTAATAGGGCTTGTTGAACTCCTTCTCCACTTACATCCCTTGTTATAGATGGGTTTTCTGACTTTCTTGAGATTTTATCTATTTCGTCTATATAGATAATTCCTCTTTCGGCTTTTTCTATATCATAATCTGCTGCTTGAATTAATTTTAGTAAAATATTCTCGACATCTTCTCCTACATAACCAGCCTCAGTTAAAGTTGTTGCATCGGCTATTGCAAAAGGAACATTTAATATTTTAGCTAAAGTTTGTGCAAGTAATGTTTTTCCAGAACCAGTTGGCCCCAATAATAGAATATTGCTTTTCTTTATTTCTACATCATCTTTATTATTTTTTTCGTCTTCATTGTTTATTCTTTTATAATGATTATATACAGCTACAGATAACGTTTTTTTAGCGTCTTCTTGACCTATTACATATTCATCTAAAACTTTTTTTATTTCTTCTGGTGTAGGTACAACATCTTCTTCTACAGTTGTATATAAATCTTCATCATCTTCATAATATTCATTTTCTATAATATTTGAGCATACTTGTATACATTCATTACAAATATATACTCCTGGTCCTGCTACTATTTTATCTACACTATCTTGTGTTTTACCACAAAATGAGCATCTAATATTTTTATTATTATCATTTTTTTGCATAATAAAGCGCTCCTTCTTTTTATGTTATCTTTAGCAACTTCCTTTATCTTCTTTTGTCCATAATTCCATCTATAAGACCATATTTTAATGCTTCCTCAGCTGTCATATAATTGTCTCTTTCTGTATCTCTATTAATAACTTCTATTGGTTGACCTGTTTTTTCACTTAATAATTTATTTAATTTTTCTCTTGTTTTCATCATATGATCTGAGTATATTTTTATTTCTGTTGCTTGACCAGAAATACCTCCACCTTGACCACCTATTAATGGTTGGTGAATTAATATTTCTGAATTTGGTGTTGCAAATCTTTTTCCTTTTTCACCATTTGCTAATAATACTGCACCAAAACTTGCAGCTAATCCAACACAAATAGTAGAAACAGGACAAGAAATATAATTCATTGTATCTACAATAGCCATTCCGTCAGTTATAGAACCTCCTGGGCTATTTATGTATAAATGTATTTCTTTTTCTGGATCTTCTGATTCTAAGAATAGCAATTGTGCTATTACAACACTTGCAGATGAACTATCTACTTGTTCTCCTAAAAATATAATTCTATCTTTTAATAGTCTAGAGAAAATATCATATGATCTTTCTCCTCTACTTGTTTGTTCTATTACATATGGTACTAAACTATTTAATTCTTTTTTATCCATATTAAAACTCCTCCTTTGAAAACTTACATTATTTTATATCATATTTATTATAAATGCAAATTTTTTTATTAAATTATAATTCAAATCTTATTTCCTTACAGCTGTAGCTAATTTCACACTGAATAATTTAGGAGTTTAATACTTAAAATATTAAACTCCTTTTATTACTTTATTTTATTTTCGCATTTTTTACTACAAATTCTATTGCTTTTTCTGTTTCTAGACTTCCTTTTATGTAATTCTTTAATGCTTCGTTTTCTTCTAAGT
This sequence comes from Clostridium sp. CAG:354_28_25, assembly GCA_001915925.1. Lineage (GTDB taxonomy): Bacteria > Bacillota > Clostridia > TANB77 > CAG-508 > Merdicola. Next base: position 16,057 of record MNRL01000019.1, on the reverse strand, counting down.
CTTTTGCTTCTCTACCATAGTTTTTAGCCATTTCTTCAATTTTTGCATTTACATCTTTTTCGTCTGCTTCGATTTTTTCTGCTTTTACTATTGCTTCGATTACTAATCTTGATTTAACAGCTTCTTTAGCTTGTTCTTCATAATCTTTTCTGAATTCTTGTTCTGTTTTTCCTACCATTTTTAAGTAATTTTCTAATGTTAAACCTTGATATTGTAATCTAGATTTCATATCATTTACCATGTTATCTATTTCAGAATCTATCATTCCTGATGGAATATCAATTTCTGTATTATCACAAACAGCTTTTACTGCAGCATCTTGTGTTTCGTATTTTACTTTTTCTTCATTTTCTTTTTCTAATTTTTCTTTTATACTTGCCTTTAATTCTTTTAATGTATCAAATTCGCTAACATCTTTAGCAAATTCATCATCTAATTCTGGTAATTCTTTTTTCTTTATTTCATTTACTTTTACTTTAAATGTAGCATCTTTTCCAGCTAAATCTTTAGAGAAATATTCATCTGGGAATTTAACTTTAACGTCTTTTTCTTCTCCAGCTTTCATTCCTACTATTTGATCTTCAAATCCTGGAATAAATGTATTACTTCCTATTTCTAGTTCATAACCTTCTGCTTTTCCACCTTCGAATGCTTTTTCGTCTACAAATCCTTCAAAATCTATTACAGCAATATTTCCTTTTTCTACTGGTTTATCTTCTACTGTAACAATTCTAGAATTTCTTTCTTGCATATGTCCTAATTCGTGGTCTATATCTTCATCTTTTACAGTATACTCTACTTTTTTAAGTTCTATACCTTTATATTTTCCTAATTTAACTTCTGGTTTTACTTGAACTGTAGCTGTAAATATTAAGTCTTTTCCTTTTTCCATTTGTTTTATATCGAATTCTGGATAACTTACAGCTGTTATATCATTTTCTTTTAATTCTTTATCATATTCTTCTTTTAATATTTCGTTAAAAGCATCTTCGTAGAAAATACTTTCTCCATAATATTTTTCTACTATCTTCATTGGTGCTTTACCTTTTCTGAATCCTGGTATATTAAAATATTTAGCTGTTTGGAAATACACTTTCTTCATTGCATCTTCAAATTTTTCAGCTGCTACTGTAAATTCTAATTTTAATTCATTTTTGTTATCTGTTTTTTCTACTTTTATACTCATTTATTTTCAACCCTTTCGCATTTTTAATACTTATAGTTTTTTTCGTGCTTTCATATTATATCACAAATTATGCATATTGCAAGTCATTTGAGCAGAAATATTACAATAATTTTACAAATATTACTTAGTTATTTTATTTTTCATGTCTAACCATAATCTATTTAAATCTTGATATAATATTTTTTCTTCGACTTTTTCTATATCCACCCATAGCGCTTCTTCCTTATCTTTAGGATTAATTTTTCTAGTAACTAGTCCTGTATCTTTTGCTAGATATAAGTGAAGCTCCACATTTTCCCCAGCAGGAGTTATATATTTTAAAATTCCAATTTCTTTTTCGTTAATTATTGAACATGTGTGGCCAGTTTCTTCTTCTGTTTCTCTTATTGCACACTCTTTTAACGTTTCACCATTTTCCAAATGTCCTTTTGGGAATGCATAACTCTTGTCATTTTTATTATATACCAAACATATTTCTTGATTTTGTAAATTTATTAATACTGTTCCAGCTTTTAATGTTTTCATTCCTCTTCCTCCTACAATTAATAAATTTTTAGCAATTTAAAATTTGTATAATCACAACTTGTCATAATATATTCTATTCCATCAAGATTTTTTTCTACTACAAATTTATGCGCAGGACCATGTAAATGTCCATAAATACATTTCTTTACATTATATTCTTCCATTATTCTTACAAAATCTGAGATTTCGTCTATCTTTAATGGTGGATAATGTAAGCACGCTATAATATCTTTATCTTTTCCAAATCTGTTTACACCATCTTCTAAAGATAATTTTAGCCTTTGTTTTTCCCTATTGTATATCTTTTCGTCTTCTTCTTGAATACCACTAAAATTCCATCCTCTAGTTCCACAAATTATTTTATCTTCAAATTCATAGCTATTATTATATATAAAATCTATATCTGTAAAACCAATACTATTTATATATTTTCTCATACTTGTTAAAGTTCCCCACCAATAATCGTGGTTACCTTTTAGTAATAGTTTTTTTCCAGGCAAATTATGAATAAATTCAAAATCTTTGAATGTATCCTGAAGTTGCATTGACCAAGAAAAATCTCCACCTAAAATTACTAAATCATCTTCTTTTACTTTACTTTCCCAATCTTCTTTTATCTTATTTTCATAATCTTGCCACCCAAATATATCCATTGGTTTATCTGCATTAAATGATAAATGCAAGTCCGAAATTGCATAGATTGACATTTTTCATCCTCTTTCTAATTATTATAATTTTAAATTTGGTACAGCATTTAATTTTAAATCTGAGAAGTTACCTTTTAAGAAATTATAATATCCAGCTGATGCTATCATTGCTGCATTGTCTGTACACAATTTAAGTTCTGGATAATATACTTTTATATCTTCTTTCTCTTCTAATTCTTTAAATGCTTTTCTAATATAGCTATTGGCAGAAACACCTCCTGCTAATGCTATTTTATTTATATTTGTCTCCTTTACAGCTTTTTTTGTATTTTCTAACAAGATTTCAGCAACATCTTTTTCGAAGCTTGCTGCTAAGTCTGCTTTGTTTATATCAGGTGTTTTATGATGTAAATTAATGATTGCTGTTTTCAATCCACTAAAGCTAAAATCTAAACCATCTATATGAACTTTAGGTAAAACTATATTTGGAGTTCCTTCTTGTGCTAGTTTATCCATTTTAGGTCCACCAGGATATCCTAAGCCTATAACCCTTGCTATTTTATCAAAAGCTTCTCCTACTGCATCATCTCTAGTTTTTCCTAATATTTCAAATTTTGTATAATCTTTTACTAAAACAAGTTGTGTATTTCCTCCTGATATTAGTAATGTTAAAAATGGTGGTTCTAAGTCTTTATATGTTATATAGTTTGCTGCAATATGCCCTTGGATATGATTTACACCAATAAGTGGTTTATTAGCTGCATAACTTAATGCTTTTGCATAAGACACTCCTACTAGTAGTGCTCCTACTAAGCCTGGTCCATATGTACATGCGATTCCATCTACATCATCGATTTTTACGTTTGCTTCTTTTAGTGCTTCTTTCATTACAGGTGAAATATTCTCTACATGATTTCTGGATGCAATTTCTGGCACAACTCCTCCATATAATTCGTGAATACTTATTTGTGTATTTATTACATTTGATAAAACTTCTCTACCATTTTTTACAACTGCTACAGATGTTTCATCACAACTTGATTCTATTCCTAATATTATTATATCTTTCATTTTTTTCTCCTTTTATCGCTTAAAAGTATACCATTTATTTGCTTATAAGTAAAGTAATTGCTAAGTCTTCTCCAGTCTTTTGCATGTTTGCACTAAAAAAGGACTATTCTTAAAATCCCGGTAAAACCGGGATTTTAAGAACGTCCCTCTAATCCCTATTGCTAAAATATTGCAAATCCTATGTTTAGTAAAAAGCTTAATATAGCATTTATTATTGGTGATGTAATTCTTGATGCTATTGGTGTTAACCAAATTATTATAAAGGCTATATAAAATATATTTTCATGTTCTATAAACCATCTTCTTGCATTTATAGGTAAAAAATGTGCTAATATCTTTGAACCATCTAATGGTGGTAATGGTATTAAGTTAAATACACCCAAACCAATATTAACAATAATAATATCTAAGATTATTGTTGCTACAACGCCTCCAGCCATTGTCCATATGCTAGGGACAAATTTTGCAAGAGCCGCAAATATTAACGAAAACACTAGTGCTAGTATAAAGTTCATAATTGGTCCTGCTGCTGATACTATTGCTTCTGCTGCACTTGTAGAAATTCTTCCTTTAAAATTTCTTGGGTTTATTTCTACTGGTTTACCCCAACCAATATGAGCAAATATTAGCATTATAATACCTATTGGGTCTAAATGTGATAATGGATTTAAGCTTAATCTACCTTGCATTTTTGGTGTTTCATCTCCAAGTTTTACTGCTGCAAAAGCATGTGCAAACTCATGAAATGTTATCGCTATCAAAACTCCTGGTAAACTTAGTAATAAACCTAATAAACTTACTCCACCTGTCATAATATTACTAATTACCATTATTAATAATATTATATATAAGTAACTACTTCCTCCTGGAAAATAAAACATGCTTTTCCTCCTTTGTTAATTTAATGGCTTCATTGTTGGGAATAATAATACATCTCTTATTGATGCAGCATCTGTTAATAACATAACAAATCTATCTACCCCTATTCCTAATCCTCCTGTAGGTGGTAAACCAATCTCTAATGCATTAATATAATCTTCGTCCATCATTCCTGCTTCATCATCACCAGCATCTCTTGCTTCCACTTGTTTCTTAAATCTTTCATATTGGTCAATTGGATCATTTAATTCTGAGAAAGCATTACCATATTCTCTTCCACCAATAAATATTTCAAATCTTTCTGTAAGTCTTGGATCTGCTTGTTTTCTTTTAGCAAGTGGTGAAATTTCTACTGGATAATCATATATAAATGTTGGTTGTATTAAAGTCTTTTCTACATATTCATCAAAGAATAAACTAATAACGTCTCCTCTAGTTTCTTTAGTTTTATCTGGAATTTCTATTCCTTTTTCTTTTGCTAAAGCAACTGCTTCTTCGTCTGTATTTATGTTATTAAAGTCTATTCCTGTTACCTCTTTAATAGAATCAATCATTGTAATTCTCTTAAATTTAGGTGTTAAATCTATATCTTGTCCTTGATATGTTATTTTAGTTGTACCTAATACTCTTTTTGCAACCTCAGAGAATAATTCTTCTGTTATATCCATCATGTCATTATAGTCTTGGTAAGCTGCATATAACTCTATAGTAGTAAATTCTGGATTATGTCTTATATCCATACCTTCATTTCTAAATATTCTGCCCATTTCATATACTTTATCATACCCGCCAACGATTAATCTTTTTAGGTTTAATTCTGTAGCAATTCTTAAATACATATCTATATTTAATGCATTATGGTGTGTTATAAATGGTTTTGCTGTTGCACCACCAGAAATAGTATTAAGCATTGGTGTATCTACTTCTAAATATCCCTTTTCATCTAAAATATTTCTAATTTCTTTTACTATTTTGCTTCTAATTTCGAAAGTTTTCTTAACTTCTGGATTTACAATTAAATCTACATATCTTTGTCTATATCTTAAATCTGGGTCTTTTAAACCATGGAATTTTTCTGGTAATGGTCTTAAAGATTTAGATAATAATGTTACTTCTTTTGCATGAACAGATATTTCTCCAGTTCTAGTTTTAAATACAAAACCTTTTATTCCTATAAAGTCACCAATATCATAAGTTTTAAATGCTTTATAGCTTTCTTCTCCTAAATCATTTATACTTACATAACTTTGTATTTTTTCGTCACTATCTTGTATTGTACAGAATGATGCTTTACCCATTATTCTTTTTGCAATTATTCTACCTGCAACTGATACATCTTTTTCTTCGTATTCATCATAGTTTGCTTTAATTTGTCCTGCAGTTTCTGTTCTATCATATTTTGTTACTGCAAATGGGTCTTTTCCCTCATTTCTTAACTCTTCTAATTTTTCTCTTCTAACCTTCATTAATTGATTTATATCTACTTCTTCGTTAACATTATTGTCCATTAAAATCTCCCTTTCTTCTTAAAATCTTGCCCTATTATATAACAAATTCCTAATATTGTAAACCTTGTATATTATAAATCTACTACTACATATAGAATATTATTTATATATTTAATTTGTATTTCCTCTTCACTTGGATTCTCAAAATACTTATCTACAATTTCTTTATCTGCAAATTGTTTCTCTAGTTTAATATTTTTTTCTCCATATATTCCAAATATATTACTAAAATCTCTTGATAATAGATAATATGAATTATAAAATGTAATTTCTGAATTATATAATTCATTTAACCTATCGCCATTTGTAGTATAATATACCGCATATCTTTGGACATTTATTCCTTGGTCTTGTAAATTTTTAGCTTCTGTTTCTATTCTTTTTACAAATCTTTCATCCAGCTCATTTGCGAATTTAAATTCCCTTGTTACTTTTACAGTATTACATACACTTAATATAAAATACAGTATTACCATAGCTATTAATATATTTAAATATATTTTTTTGCCTTCTAGCATTTCCATATTACATATAATATAAATAAATAACGCTGGTATAGCTGCTCCTAATGATAATGCACATCTAAAACATAATTCTATTAATTGTATTGGGAAAAATATAAATATAGAAACTATGTATATATAAAACACTATTAATGCATTTATAGGCTGTGTAACGTTTTTATGCTTTATTCCATATACGAATATTACTATTAATATCAATAAGCTAGCACTAATAAAAATATATTTTGGAAAATATCCACAGCAATCTATAAGCAAATTATCCATCTGCATAATATTTCTTTTTAATATGCTAATATATTTTTCTACACTTGGAAATCTCTCTGTAAATTCTAACTTAGTAATATATGGAACTATACTTACTATTAAAGAGCTTAATATTACAGAAATTATGATAATAATTGCTGGATTTAATATTTTCTTAAAAAACTCTTTGTTAATTTTTTTGGTTTCTAATAAGCACATTAAAAATGCAGTCGCTATATATAGAGTAACTGTTCCTTGATACCATAACATTCCTAAAACAGCATATATAAAGCCTCTCTTTTTGTTTTTATTTATTATCGTATTTTTTAAAGATAATATATATAATAAAACACTTGTTGCAATTGCAAAAGCCTCAATAAATTGCATTGTATCTATCTGAACAAAATTGAAAATAAATAAAAAACTTACTAAAAAGTATATGCATTTATTTTTTGTATTCTTCGCTTTTTTATAATGATTTATAATCATATACAACTGTAAAACTGTAATTGCAGATATAAAAATTGAAATTGCTAAATTTATAATATACCATACCTTATAGCTTGGATTTATTATTCCAACTAAACTTACAATTCCTGCAAGAAATAATCTTCCGTCTCTTATATATGCATCTTTTAATGCATAATCTGTATATCCTTGCGAAATTATTCTATATGTATCTATAGAATAATATCCATCCCAGAAAAACCAATAGCTAATTCCTGCAATAGCTATTGATAATAATACAATGATTAATTTTTCTTTAGACTTCATTTTTTCCCTCTTTAAATACTTATTCTTATATACAAAAAGCTACCATATGGTAGCTTTTATAGTAATAAATCTTACATTGAATGTTTACCTTTTCCTCTTTTCGTCTTTTTCTCTTGTTTTATCTCTTCTGCATAATTGTAAAAATCATCTAATGCTTTTTGATGTCTATAATTTAAAGATGTTGTATCTTCTTTATTTTCTATTTTTTCTTCTAGCTCTTCTTTTTTATTAGGGATATCTTCTTTTTCTTCTTCCTTTGCTTTGCGTATTTCCTCTAATTTTCTTTCATCTTCCATTTCCTGTATAGCCTTTGGTTCTTTAGCAGCCGCCTCATCTTTAAGCTCCTTCATAGCTTTTGGTTCTTGTCTTTCTGCTTCTGGCTCTTCATTTATATAATCATTTTCATCCCAATCATCTTCGTCAGCTCTGCTCCTTGAATATAATGATATAGCAAGAATAATGCCAACAAAACACAATAATACTGCTGCTCCGCCAATTACTTGCTCCATTGTTAATGGACCAAATTTTGTATCTTCTTTTTCTATAGATGGATAAGCAAGTTCTATATCATCATTCTCTGTTACTGTATTTTCTACGGCTTTATTTGTAACTTGATTTGTAGTATTTGTTACTTCGTTTTCTGTCGAATTATTACTAGCTGTATTACGTGCTCTAGTACTTACAGTATTTGCTGCAAAGCAAGAAGTATTAACCACTAAAATCATTAATACCATTATTATAACTAAACCTATTTTTCTATTTATCTTTTGCATAAGCATCCTCCTAATTTATAGAAAAATTTTCTGCTTTTAGTATATAATAAACTAATTTTTTCGTCAATAAAACCTGTTTATATTCTTAATTTTTGACCTATATAAATATAATTTACATTTTTTATGCCATTTAGTTCTGCTATCTCTTTTACAGTTTTTCCAAATCGGTTTGCTATTGTACTAAGCGTATCTCCTCTTCTTACAGTATATATACAATGCCCACAGTCATATTCTCCTATGCTTATATTTACTGGTATTCGTATTACCTGATTTATATATATTCTATTAACATTTCTAATTCCATTTATATATGCAAGTTCATTTACAGTAGTATTATATTTATTAGCAATTCCCCATAAAGTATCCCCTCTTTTAATTCTATAGCTCATATATTTTGTTTGTATAGTAGCTGTACTTTTAGCAATTATCAATCTTTGCCCTGGATATATAAGATTTGGATTAGAAATACCATTATTATTTACAATCTTTTGCACAGTTGTATTAAACCTTTTTGCAATACTATATAAGGTATCTCCCTTTTGTACAATATAAATTGTATTATTTTTATCATCACTACCAGTACTTATAGAATTATTTTTGGTTGGTATTAATAATGTCTCATTAGCATAAATCATATTAGGATTTTGTATATTATTTAATCTTACAAGTTCATTAACAGTTGTATTATATCTTTGTGCAATTTCTGATAGCGTATCTCCTCTTTTTATCGTATATGTTATATATCCATTAGCATTACCTGTATTTCCACTATTTTCGTTGTTTCCCTCATTACTTGGTATTTCTTCTTGACTATCTAATAATATCTCGCTTGTAAATTTATCCCTATCAACATATCCGTTTATTCCTGGTACACTTCCTCTATCTGTATATTGAAAACCTTCCCATACGTTCCATTTGCCATTATCTGACGGATTACTTACATAATACTGTGCTACCCATAAAGGATATTCGTTTGCAAGTTCCTGACTAAATATAGTTCTGGCTGATGATGTGTTACTATAAATTATCATTTCTTTGTTTGTTAATTCTTGTACTCTTTCTAAAAATACTTTAGAAATCTCATTTATTTCACCTATAGATAAATTTCCGAAATTTTCAAAATCCATAGCTAATTTACAGGTTGGAACTGTTCCTGCAATTGTATTTGCAAAATGTTCAGCTTCTAATATAGCCTCTTCTGTAGTTCGTGCTCGTACATAATGATAAAATCCTATATTAAGCCCATTACTTCTAGCTCCTTCATAATTTCTACGAAAATAGCTATCAACTGTATTTTGACCTTCACTAGATTTTATGTATACAAAGTCTATACCAGAATTTTTCACTTGTGAAAAATCTATTTCTCCTTGCCAGCCACTAACATCTATTCCTTCATATACACTCCCTGCAGGTTCAATTGCATAAATATTAGGCTGAAATATAATCAAAAAATTAGTAATTATATAAACACAAAAAATAACCTTAACAATTCTTTTCATAAACTCACCTACTTATTGTAGTTTATGCGTTTCTCATTGTTAAGGTTCTTCTGATTTGGGAGACGTTCCTTTCGGGATTTAGGGACGTTCCTTTTTTCCCTTTTCGGGATATAAACACCGTCCCCAATTCCCGATTTACATATGTAATCTTTTCTTTGTTTCTTCCCACATTGCCTTGCCACATAAAATTACTGTTAGCAATAATGAAAGTCCTGCTATTCCACTTGCAACAATTGTTAAAACTTTATTTTCTAGTACCCCACAAAATAATAATATTAATTGAATCATACTAAATAAGAATGTTAACATATGATACATTGCATATCTCATATATCTTTTTCTACTTACAATTGTTAAAACCATAAGTGTTGAATTTGCTACCATAATTACTATTGGTATTGCTATATTTATTGACCACCCGCTATAACCTATAAAATAGTCTATTGCCAAAATTAATAATGACACCAATAAGCATTGTACAAATACATTTGAAGCAATATTTATATTCCTTTTCTTAGTATAAATTACTGTTCCATATACATATATTATCCCTGCTATACAAAGCATCGACCAATGATTTGTTTTATCTACTAAAACATTTATAATTAGCAAAATATTAATAACTATTATAGATATTGCTATTGATGCAATTAAAATAATATTATTTCTTTTTATATTAGATAATTTTGGATATAACATATTAAACACCATTACTTTCTATTTCAACATGAATTCCTAATTCTTCTAAAATCTTTTTAAATTCATCTTCTATATTTGTTTTCATTAATATTGATGTAAATGTAAAAAACATTTTATCTTCGTATGAACATGTTGAACATTTTATTTTTTCTACCCTTTCTGGAGCAATTAAAAAGAAAAAATCTTCTATGTATTTTTGATAATCTGCAATAATACCAATTCTTCCGATATTTGAAAAAGTAGTTGTTGTATATTTTCTAATTTCTAAATAACTTAATCTTACAAATATTTGCTTCATAAATAATGGAATTATCCTTATAAAAAAGTTATTTCCTAGTTTAACATTTAATGACATTGTTTTCATTACTTCTTCTGGTTTTAGTAAATTTTCAAAATCTGATTTTACCAATTTTAAAACATCATCTAAATTGTTAAAATCAACCTTTTTACCATCTGCTGTAACTGTTATATATGAAAAGAAATTACTTAATGTCTTAGATTTAAAATACTTTTTTAGATTTACAGGAACACAGATCTTTATAGGCTTATTACTAGTAGTATTTTTCATGTTACCCAAATAAATAGCCTTTATTAATACTGCTGTCAAAAATTGAGTAATCGTAACTCCCTTTTGCTTGCTAATTTCTTTTAACTTAGTTAAATCTATAATCTCATGCGTCGCTCTTATAGCTTCAAATGGAATCTTTCTTCCTTTTAATATATATGCCTTCTTGCTTACAGAATTATTCTTAGCCTTTTTATTATAATTTTTTAAATAGCTATCTTCTATGTTAAAATCAAATTTTCTGTCTGTTCTTACTACATTTTTAAAGTCTTTTGCATATTCTATTTCTATATATTGATAAACTATTTCTTTAAAAAATTGTACTGCACTATTTCCATCTGTTAATGAATGAAAAATATCTATATTGATTTTTCTATCAAAATAAGTAACTTTAAATAAATAATCATTATTAGTGTTTGGATCAATATATTTGCATGGATAATCTTTTTCCTCTTCTATTACTATTTTTTTATCATTATACTCAAAATAATACCAAAAGAATCCTTTTCTTAATCTTACTTTAAAGAATTCAAATTTGTTAAGTGCATTATTTACAGCTTTTTCTAATAGTTTTGGACTAACTTTATCCTTCATTACAGCAGATATCCTAAAAACACTACTATATTTTCTGCTAGAAGATAATGGGAATATCTTAGCAGAATTGTCAAGTCTTCTCCAAACTAATTCCTTTTTTTCTTTTCTTCTCATTTTTTAGCTCCTTAATTATTTTTTAATAATTCTATCATTTGTTTGTATGGTTCTTGAACCAGTGGGTCATTTTCTTTATCCTTGTATTTATATAAAAGCCAAATATGTGTTGCTTTTTCTGTTTCATAAACATTAATTTTAGTTCCGACTTTTTCTGCTCTTTCTTTTAGTACTTCTACATCTGCATTTAATATATCATATGTTCCTGTAAAAATAGACACATTTTGTAATTTATCTAATGGCCCATCTGCAGGGTTTACTAAATAACTATCTATTCCATCTTTTCCTGCATAATTTTCACCAGCTAATTTTAGTGCTGCTTTATTCAGCATAGGATCATTCTCTTCTATTTCTGCAATTTTAGGATTATTCATCCTTACATCTAACCATGGTGATATTAGGATTGTTTGATTTGGCATAGCTATATTTTCTTCTCCCATTTTTTCTACTAAAGCTAACGCTAACCCTCCACCAGCCGAATCTCCCATTACTACTAAATTAGATGGTTCTACTTGCTGTATAACTTTTTTATACAGAGCTTCCATCATGTTAATAGTATCTTTATAAGTATATTTTGGAGTAAGTGGATAATCTGGAAGTATGATTGTACATCCTAATTGATTTATAATATCTCCACACGTTTTCCAATGCTCTTTTTCTAAATCTGCAACATATGAGCCACCATGAACATACATTATTACTAAATCATTTGTTACACCCTCTTTTGGCTCCATTACATATACTGGTCTATTTTCTACTTCGTATTTACTTAAATTATATTCTTTTTTGACGTATCCTGGTACTCTTGCTTTTATATCTCCCTTAAACAAATATATAATTAGCACTACTGCACATATTGTTCCAATTAATATTATAGCTAATAGTATTTTCACTATAACAAATAATTTTGCTGTTGTCATTTTTCTTCCTTTCTTATTTGCCTTGCTCTAATTTATGTCTTATATTTTATCATATTTTATTTAGTTGTAAAATAATTAAATATCAAAAAGACCATCTAAACTTAGATAGTCTTTTTAAGTATACTTATTTTTGAAAATCTTCTATATCTGACACATTTAACGCAAAATATGGTAATTCTTTATCTTTTTCTTTTAAGAATATTACAAATGAATCATTAAAAGAAAAATCTCTAATATCTTGTGGTTCTATCGCATTTGTTGTTACAGCCATACCAGCTTCGCTAGTTAATTTTGCACCTTCTTTGTTCAATTCAAAATCAATAGTTTGCATTGCTTTTTCTATTGTTAATTTTTCGCCATTAACATCTTCGAATTCTTTATTTTCTAAATCTGTATATTCTTTCTCAGAATTAATACTAATTTCTGGAACTTGCAAAAGCTCAGTTTCTTCTAACGAAGTATTTCCTGTATAATTTGTTCTTTCATTAGTTATCTTTTCCCATATCTGATTAAAATTTTGTATTGTATTTGTTCTACACAAAATTATTTCATCGTTTGTTGTAGTTGATATTGATATAGCTTTATCCTTTTCGTTGTTATAATATAATACACTAACCTGGCTTCTTGCTTCTGAATTAGAGTTTGCTTTTAAACCAAAGTAACTTGTTTTTGTATCTTTTCCTGCAAAATCTCCGGTTTCTAAATCATCAAAAGGTGTTGCAAATTTTAAATCTTTTACAAGCATTGCATATATTAGATATTTTTTAGCATTTGAATCCGTATTCCAATTAAAATTATTTATAAAATCGCTTGTTCTTCCAAATTTATTATTTAAGTCTGTTTCTATTTGTGTTTTTAGCTCTGGAGAAATTATTCCATAAGTTTTATAATAATCTTCTGCTGAAATCATATCTGCTGAAAAAGCAGATTTATTAAGGTTATCTACACAATCTAATTGAGGAGAAAATTCTATATCTTGCTTAACAATCTCATTTTTTAAATCGTTCCAAACTATTTGGAATGTACCACACCACATAGTATTTCCTTTAACCTTATCGGATAAAGTTGGAACTATTTTCACACCATCATCTTCTGCTGTAAAAACTGGTGCAATCGTATTTTGAATAATATCTTGTGCCTTTTCTGCAATCTGTTCATTATATTTACCTATTAAAACTATAATTGCAACGATTATAGCTATTAGAACAATAAATAGAACTATATTGACTTTTTTATTTTCCATATTTTCCACCTCATTTTTTGCCATTATACCAATATTGCAATTTTTTTACAATACTCTATTTATATATTCTTCTAAACATTCCCCTGTGTTTTTCATTTCTTTTGCAATATCTTTTCCTACATATCTGTAATGCCATTCCTCGTTAGAAACTTTTGTTATATCAATTTTGTCTTTAGGATATCTTAATATAAAACCATATTTGTAACTATTAGCATTTAACCATTCCCACATAGGTTCATTATCTTCTGGATTGCTAGGATTACTAAAATCTATTGCAAGCCCAGTTTCGTGTTCAGAATAACCTGGTTTTTGAACTTCTGAATTTGTTTTCTCTATTGCTGCTTTGTCTGTCATCCCTTCATTTTTGTATGCTTTAATTCTTCTATCATATATATCCTGTTGCTCTTCTTTATCCCTATAAGCAGTATTTATTTTTAAATTAACGCCATCTTTTTTAGCATCTTTAAACATATTATCTAAATCATTAATAATACTACTATCTACTAATTTTCCATTATATTCTACTAAATTTGCTATGTAATCGTCTGGAATTTTATTAGTTCCATTTACCAAAACAATATTCATATTATCCTCTACTTCCATAGTATTTGTATTTATCGCATATGTTTCAAACTGTATATAGCCTTCTTGATGCAAAAATACTAAAATACCAATAAAAATTATAATAAGAATTACTTTTGAGGAATTTTTCTTATTCTTTTTTCTCATTATGTACTTCTCCTTAAAAAGCCCATATTTACATATGGACTTTTACTGTTTAACTTATTCTTTATTTGCTGATTTTTTTCTTATTAAAATCAATGGTGTTTGTTCATGTCCTTGACCTGTTGGATTATCTCTTATTAAACCTTTTAGTTCTTCTTCTGTTAGTTTTATATCATCTGAATGACCTATTACTTCTTGGCCTAAATCATTAGCATCAACTATCATACAAGAAATTCCTAATTTATCATGTATTTCATTGCATACCTTTGATGGATTCTCTGGTAATAATATTCCTATATCTCCATATTCTTTCCATACGTGATCATAAAAACCATCTAAGCCACTTACTTCTTGTCCAACTATTTCGTAAAATACTCCTTTTTTACCAAATAATTTTGTAACAGCACTTGCTAAGCTTGCCCATAGTACTTTTAATAGACCTACTTGATTAATAGCAAATTGCATTTTTATTGGTTCACCAACACCTACACCTGCAGTGGTCTTATGTGCAAATTTAGATAAGAATTTTGCCCAAAATCCTACTTTAATATCTTCTCTTTTTAAAACTCTATTTTGGCATAGTGCTATTATTTTCTCACTACTTGATATTATATCTCCCTCTTGATAAATTGGTGAAACATATTCTTTAAATAAATCTATATAACTATCTCCTTGTTTTACAAATCTTGTTTTTATTGCATGTCTTAAATAAACTTCTCCATTAACCTCTATTTCTACATTTTTTCCTTCATTAGCATGAAATTCCATTGTAATCCACCTTTCTTTCGTTTGTTTTTGTTATTTTATCCCTATTCTATATTTTTTTCAATACTTAAAATAGTTTTATTATATATATTATTATTTGATATAAGATATTTATTTGGGCAATACCAGCTAATGTTCCAGTTATTAACCTTCTAAAATTAGTAGATTCCTTTATTTGCTTAAATTGAACGTACCAATCTAAAAACATTATTCCTAAAAATATAAAATCTAAATATATTGGAATATTAACTTTTACAAAAATAAATATTACAGAAATAATTTGCCCCAATAATATTCCTGTACATCTACTACATATAGGAAACTGAAATTCTCCTATTTTAAAACTTCTATCTTCTCTTTGATGACAACCACACCTATTTCCTAGACGCATAGACCATGCCCATATTTTTCTTTGTGTACTCTTTTTCATTAAAATCTATTCCCGCAATCATTACATATATTTGTTGTTTTAGTAGTAGTTGTTGTATCTCCAGTATTACATAAGCCACACAATATTCCTGGCCATCCAAACAGTAAATAGCCACAACACGCGTCTCCGCCATCAAAACCTTTGGTATGTGTATTAGTATTTACAATACTCGATATATTTTCGCTTCCACATCTTGGACATCTCATATATTTCCTCCTAATTTTTTTTATAATTATATATATATTATGTAAAAAAATCAATTAATGTTTTCTTAATTGATAGCATAAATTTTTAGTAGGATTTCTCTTTTGTAAAATCTTGAAGCTATTTTGTAGATTAATTTTCGAGATTCCTATTTAATTTTATATTTTT